>NZ_JBBWWT010000001.1:437500-934487 GCF_038321125.1 Pseudoxanthomonas putridarboris
TAAAGGTTCACGGGGTCTTTCCGTCTTGCCACGGGAACGCTGCATCTTCACAGCGATTTCAATTTCACTGAGTCTCGGGTGGAGACAGCGCCGCTGTCGTTACGCCATTCGTGCAGGTCGGAACTTACCCGACAAGGAATTTCGCTACCTTAGGACCGTTATAGTTACGGCCGCCGTTTACTGGGGCTTCGATCAAGAGCTTCGCCTTGCGGCTGACCCCATCAATTAACCTTCCAGCACCGGGCAGGCGTCACACCCTATACGTCCACTTTCGTGTTTGCAGAGTGCTGTGTTTTTGATAAACAGTCGCAGCGGCCTGGTTTCTGCGGCCCTCGACAGCTCAGCTACGCATGTAGCCACCATCAAGGGCGCACCTTCTCCCGAAGTTACGGTGCCATGTTGCCTAGTTCCTTCACCCGAGTTCTCTCAAGCGCCTGAGAATTCTCATCCTACCCACCTGTGTCGGTTTACGGTACGGTCTGCGTGAGCTGAAGCTTAGGAGCTTTTCCTGGAAGCGTGGTATCGGTGACTTCGCCCAAAAGGGCTCGTCTCGGTGCTCGGTCTTAAAGGATCCCGGATTTGCCAAAGATCCAAACCTACCGCCTTTCCCCGGGACAACCAACGCCCGGTACACCTAACCTTCTCCGTCCCTCCATCGCACTCACGCGAGGTGCAGGAATATTAACCTGCTTCCCATCGACTACGGCTTTCGCCCTCGCCTTAGGGACCGACTAACCCTGCGTCGATTAACGTTGCGCAAGGAAACCTTGGGCTTTCGGCGTGCGGGCTTTTCACCCGCATTATCGTTACTCATGTCAGCATTCGCACTTCCGATACCTCCAGCAACCTTCTCAAGTCACCTTCAACGGCTTACGGAACGCTCCTCTACCGCGCACACAAAGTGTGCACCCCAAGCTTCGGTTCATCGCTTAGCCCCGTTAAATCTTCCGCGCAGACCGACTCGACCAGTGAGCTATTACGCTTTCTTTAAAGGGTGGCTGCTTCTAAGCCAACCTCCTGGCTGTCTGTGCCTTTCCACATCGTTTTCCACTTAGCGATGAATTTGGGACCTTAGCTGTGGGTCTGGGTTGTTTCCCTTTTCACGACGGACGTTAGCACCCGCCGTGTGTCTCCCGTACAGTCTGTCTTGGTATTCGGAGTTTGCCATGGTTTGCTAAGACGCGATGTCCCGCTAGCCATAACAGTGCTCTACCCCCAAGAAGATTCATACGAGGCGCTACCTAAATAGCTTTCGAGGAGAACCAGCTATCTCCGGGTTCGATTAGCTTTTCACTCCTAATCACACCTCATCCCCTACCTTTGCAACGGGAGTGGGTTCGGGCCTCCAGTACCTGTTACGGCACCTTCACCCTGGGCATGACTAGATCACCCGGTTTCGGGTCTACTGCCCGCGACTATGCGCCCTTATCAGACTCGGTTTCCCTTCGCCTCCCCTATACGGTTAAGCTTGCCACGAACAGTAAGTCGCTGACCCATTATACAAAAGGTACGCAGTCACCCTTGCGGGCTCCTACTGCTTGTACGCACACGGTTTCAGGGTCTATTTCACTCCCCTCTCCGGGGTTCTTTTCGCCTTTCCCTCACGGTACTGGTTCACTATCGGTCGGTCAGGAGTATTTAGCCTTGGAGGATGGTCCCCCCATGTTCAGACAGGGTTTCTCGTGCCCCGCCTTACTCGTCTTCACTGAAAAGGTCCTTTCGAATACCGGGCTGTCACCGTCTATGGCCAGTCTTTCCAGACTGTTCTTCTAAAACCAATCCAGCTTAAGGGCTGGTCCCCGTTCGCTCGTCACTACTCAGGGAATCTCGGTTGATTTCTTTTCCTCCGGTTACTTAGATATTTCAGTTCACCGGGTTCGCTTCCAGCAGCTATGTATTCACTGCAGGATACTGCCGAAGCAGTGGGTTTCCCCATTCGGACATTGCGGGATCAATGCTTGTTGCCAGCTCCCCCGCACTTTTCGCAGGCTGCCACGTCCTTCATCGCCTCTGACCGCCAAGGCATCCACCGTGTGCGCTTATTCGCTTGACCATATAACCCCAAGTCGCCTCGGAGCTACACGCCGTGCCGGTGGGGTACAAAGCCACCGACGCGAACATACGACTCAATTTACTAGGGACTCGAAGTCCCCGCCTTAGCCTCAACGACACGTCTAGATGAAAATCTAAAACGCTCGCTACGTCACAAGTTGTTAAAGAACACGAGGCCGGCTTCAGCGCCAACCCGTTTCAAATCTTTTAGTGTGCGGTGCAATTTCCAGAGAGTGCCATGGCTGACCTGGTTTGGTGGGTCTGGGAGGACTCGAACCACCGACCTCACCCTTATCAGGGGTGCGCTCTAACCACCTGAGCTACAGACCCAAAAGTCGTCCTCAGTGGTGGAGCCAGTCGGGATCGAACCGACGACCCCCTGCTTGCAAAGCAGGTGCTCTCCCAGCTGAGCTATGGCCCCGTAAGGCTTTCCCCTGGAAAGTCCGCACAGCGATGTGCGGGCTCTTGCGGAGGGACCCGCGTACGGGATTACTCTGAAAAATGCAGGTGTCTTGTGTGGGCGCCTGACAAGAAGCGCTTGTCGTGCTCAAAAGGAGGTGATCCAGCCGCACCTTCCGATACGGCTACCTTGTTACGACTTCACCCCAGTCATCGGCCACACCGTGGCAAGCGCCCTCCCGAAGGTTAAGCTACCTGCTTCTGGTGCAACAAACTCCCATGGTGTGACGGGCGGTGTGTACAAGGCCCGGGAACGTATTCACCGCAGCAATGCTGATCTGCGATTACTAGCGATTCCGACTTCATGGAGTCGAGTTGCAGACTCCAATCCGGACTGAGATGGGGTTTCTGGGATTGGCTCACCCTCGCGGGTTTGCAGCCCTCTGTCCCCACCATTGTAGTACGTGTGTAGCCCTGGTCGTAAGGGCCATGATGACTTGACGTCATCCCCACCTTCCTCCGGTTTGTCACCGGCGGTCTCCTTAGAGTTCCCACCATTACGTGCTGGCAACTAAGGACAAGGGTTGCGCTCGTTGCGGGACTTAACCCAACATCTCACGACACGAGCTGACGACAGCCATGCAGCACCTGTCTCACGGTTCCCGAAGGCACCAATCCATCTCTGGAAAGTTCCGTGGATGTCAAGACCAGGTAAGGTTCTTCGCGTTGCATCGAATTAAACCACATACTCCACCGCTTGTGCGGGCCCCCGTCAATTCCTTTGAGTTTCAGTCTTGCGACCGTACTCCCCAGGCGGCGAACTTAACGCGTTAGCTTCGATACTGGGTTCCAAGTTGAACCCAACATCCAGTTCGCATCGTTTAGGGCGTGGACTACCAGGGTATCTAATCCTGTTTGCTCCCCACGCTTTCGTGCCTCAGTGTCAGTGTTGGCCCAGGATGCCGCCTTCGCCACAGATGTTCCTTCCGATCTCTACGCATTTCACTGCTACACCGGAAATTCCGCATCCCTCTACCACACTCTAGTGATCCAGTATCCACTGCAATTCCCAGGTTGAGCCCAGGGCTTTCACAACGGACTTAAACCACCACCTACGCACGCTTTACGCCCAGTAATTCCGAGTAACGCTTGCACCCTTCGTATTACCGCGGCTGCTGGCACGAAGTTAGCCGGTGCTTATTCTTTGGGTACCGTCATCCCCATCGAGTATTAATCGATGGGATTTCTTTCCCAACAAAAGGGCTTTACAACCCGAAGGCCTTCTTCACCCACGCGGTATGGCTGGATCAGGCTTGCGCCCATTGTCCAATATTCCCCACTGCTGCCTCCCGTAGGAGTCTGGACCGTGTCTCAGTTCCAGTGTGGCTGATCATCCTCTCAGACCAGCTACGGATCGTCGCCTTGGTGGGCCTTTACCCCGCCAACTAGCTAATCCGACATCGGCTCATCTATCCGCGTGAGGCCCGAAGGTCCCCCACTTTCACCCGTAGGTCGTATGCGGTATTAGCGTAAGTTTCCCTACGTTATCCCCCACGAAAAGGTAGATTCCGATGTATTCCTCACCCGTCCGCCACTCGCCACCCAGAGAGCAAGCTCTCCTGTGCTGCCGTTCGACTTGCATGTGTTAGGCCTACCGCCAGCGTTCACTCTGAGCCAGGATCAAACTCTTCACTTAAAACTACATGCCCGAAGGCAAAAGCTTTGAATGCAGATCGCTTGATCACAAGCTTTACGTATCGCTTGCATTTCTACAATTGACAAGATGCTCATGAATCGAACGTCTGCAAGATGGACAGCTTGTCCTTCCTGCAGGCGCCCACACAAGTCACCTGCGCACACTGTCAAAGAGCTGCGAAGTCGGCCTCAGCGCCTTCCTTCGTGACCCCAACGTTTCCGTCGAGGTGAGCCGCACATTATGGCGGGTTTTTGCGTTTCGTCAACACCCTGTTTGGGAGGCTGTTGGCGATTCGTTTCCCTTCGTTCGTGGCCGTTGCCTTCCGGCAAAGCCCCTGGCGACGGGGGAGGGAAAGTATGACGGGTTCCACCCCGTTTGGGAAGGCCGCCCGCGAAAAATTTCACGCTGCCAGCCACCCCGTCCGGAGCCCCCTCGGCCGGCCCCGGCGGATGCCTTGCCAGGCCTTACTGCGCGACCAGCCGGACCCGGGCGAAGTTGCGCTTGCCTACCTGCAGGACACCCTCGAAACCGGGCGCCAGGGCCGTATTGGGGTCCTCCACCACGGCGCCGTCGATCTTCACGGCCCGTTCCTTCAGCTTGCGGCTGGCTTCCGAGTTGCTGGGCGTGATGCCGGCGGCGGTCAGCAGGGCGCCGATGCGCAGGCCCTCGGCCGGGACCGCGACATCCTTCAGCTCGAGCAGGGATGTATCGCCTTCGCCGCGGACGACGGCATGCCAGCCGGCGACGGCCTTTTCGGCCTCGGCCGCTCCGTGGAAGCGCGCGGCCAGTTCCTGCGCCAAGCGCAGCTTGACGTCGCGGGGGTTCAATTCGCCTGTGGCCACGGCCTGCTTGAGCGCGGCGGCTTCGGCCACGCCGATCTCGAAGCTGAGCAGTTCGATCCAGCGCCACATCAGGTCGTCGCCGATCTTCATGGTCTTGGTGACGATGTCGATGGCCGGTTCGTTGATGCCGATGTAGTTGCCCAGCGACTTGGACATCTTCTGCACGCCGTCCAGCCCTTCCAGCAGCGGCATGGTCAGCACGATCTGCGGCGGCTGGCCGAAGTGCTCCTGCAGGCCGCGGCCCATCAACAGGTTGAACTTCTGGTCGGTGCCGCCCAGTTCGACGTCGGCCTTCAGCGCGACCGAGTCGTAGCCCTGCACCAGCGGGTAGAGGAATTCGTGGATGGCGATCGACTGCTGCGCGGCGTAGCGCTTGGCGAAGTCGTCGCGCTCCAGCATGCGCGCCACGGTGTGCTGGGCCGCCAGCTTGATCATGTCGGCCGCCGTCATCTGGCCGAACCATTCGGAATTGAAGCGGACCTCGGTGCGCGCCTTGTCCAGCACCTTGAACACCTGGTCGGCGTAGGTCTGGGCGTTGGCCAACACGTCATCGCGGGTCAGCGGCTTGCGGGTGACGTTCTTGCCGGTGGGGTCGCCGATCATCCCGGTGAAGTCGCCGATCAGGAAGATCACCTGGTGCCCGAGGTCCTGGAACTGCCGCATCTTGTTCAGCAGGACGGTGTGGCCGATGTGCAGGTCCGGGGCGGTGGGGTCGAAGCCGGCCTTGATCCGCAGCGGGCGGCCCAGCTTGAGGCGGGCTTCCAGCTCTTCGGTCTTGAGGATTTCGTCGGCTCCGCGGCCGATCAGGGCAAGGGCATCTGCAGGGGACAAGGCATGGATTCCGGTGGGTGTGGCGCGCGTGAAGGCGAAGTCAGTTAGGTGAAGCTTATGTTAAAGCAGGACGAATCGTGATGCGGATCAAAAAAGTCAATCGGCTCAATGGTTTGACGCGAAGTCTTCGTGTGACTATGGTACGCCGATTGGGGCCTTGTTCTTGGGCCCGGGATGCAACCTTGATGCAATCTCATGGGGGCGGCAACGGCCGCAAGCAACAGTTCCGGGAACGCCTTGGGGTGCTTCGCGATACCGCGCTGCACGAGCGTGTGAAGCACGCGCTGCCGGCCGGCCGCTGGACGCGCCGCCACTGGATCCAAGCCAGCCTGTTCACCACCATCGGCGTACTGATGGCGACCATCGTGCCGGGCTTCTCCAATGCGATCCAGGCCCCGGTTTCCACGCCGCACGCCACCTTCGCGCTGGATCTCCCGGAATTGTCCGAAGCGCGCCAGGCCGACGCCGATGCCGACAGCTGGCAGATCGTGCGGGTGAAGCCGGGCCAGACGATGGGCGCGATCTTCGAGGAACTGGGCATTCCGGCCGCCACCCTGTACCGCCTGCTGGAGAACGCCGACGCCAAGCAGGCGCTGACGCGGCTGAAGCCGGGCGCCGAGATCGCCTTCGACCTGCCCGCCACCGGCGGCCTGCGCACGTTGCGCTACGACCGCGACCCCGGCCACCGGGTGGAACTGACGATCGGCCCGGACAAGATCACCGAACGCGTGATCGCCCGCGAGACCACCACCCGCACCGTGGTGCTCAGCGGCAAGGTGGGGCGTTCGCTCAACCGCTCGGCGCGCAAGGCCGGCCTGACGGCGGCGAACATCAACTCGCTGACCGACGAGATCTTCAAGTACGACATCGACTTCAATTCCGACCTGGGGCCGGAAGACCGCTTCAGCGTGGTGGTCGAACAGACCTGGCGCGAGGGCGAGCTGATCAGCACCGGCCCGGTGCAGGCGGCCACCTTCACCGTGAACGGCAAGCTGCGGTCGGGCTTCCGCTTCACCCGCCCGGGCGGCAAGCCGGAGTACTTCACCGCCGACGGCCGGCCGCTGAAGAAAAGCTTCATCCGCATGCCGATCCAGTACGCGCGCATGAGCTCCAAGTTCGGCGCGCGCCGCCACCCGGTGCTGGGCACGATGCGCATGCACAAGGGCGTGGACTACGCCGCCTCCACCGGCACGCCGATCATGGCCGCCGGCGACGGCCGGGTGCAGTTCGCCGGCTGGCAGGGCGGCTACGGCCGCACCGTGATCCTGGACCACGGCAAGGGCCACACCACGCTGTACGGGCACATGTCGCGGCTGGGCAACATCAAGCCCGGCCAGCGCGTGGCGCAGGGCACGGTGATCGGCTACGTCGGCACCACCGGCCTGTCCACCGGCCCGCACCTGCATTACGAATTCCGCATCAACGGCGTGCACCGCAATCCGCTGTCGGTGACGATGCCGCCGCCCGAACCGCTGTCCGGCGCCCAGTTGGCCTCGTTCCGCACCTATACCGCCAATGCGCTGGCGCGCATCCGCACGGTGGAAGACATCATCTACGCCGATGTCGGCCCGGCTGAGCCGGAGAACGCCAAGGTCACCGCGGCGGCCAAGCCTGCCGCCGCCGGCAGGAAGGGCAGCGGCAAGGGCTGATCCCTGCTGCCGCATGGCGATGAATCGCAAAAGGCGGGACACTGTCCCGCCTTTTTCTTTGCCCGCCGGATCCGCATGCCCCATTCCACCGATGCCGCCGCTCCCGAGCTTTACCTGGGCCTGATTTCGGGCACCAGCGCCGATGGCATCGACGCCGCCCTGGTGCGCTTCGAAGGCTCCGGGGAGTCGCTGCGGTGCGAACTGGTGCGCGGCAGGACCTATGCATGGCACGACACGCTGCGCGTGCCCTTGATCGCCCTGGGCCAAGGGGTGGACAACGTGTCGCTGGACCAACTCGGCTCGCTGGATGCGCGCGTCGCGCAGGCGTTCGCCGATGCCGTGCTGGCGCTGCTGGAGGAATCCGGCGTGCCGCGCGGCCGCGTGCGTGCGATCGGCTCGCACGGGCAGACCATCCGCCATCGTCCGCATGCCGATCCGCCGTTCACTTGGCAACTGGGCGATGGCAACGTCATCGCCGAACGCAGCGGCATCGACACGGTGGCCGACTTCCGCCGCCGCGATGTCGCCGCCGGCGGCCATGGCGCGCCACTGATGCCGGCCTTCCACGCCGCCTTGCTGGGTTCTCCGCATGAGGACCGCGCCGTGCTCAACCTGGGCGGCATCGGCAACTTCACCCTGCTGCCCGCCGCCAGCGAGCCCGGATCGAGTCCGGAGCGGGCGGTGCGCGGCTTCGACACGGGTCCGGCGAATGCATTGATGGATGGCTGGTGCGAACGCCATACCGGCCGGGCTTTCGATGCATCGGGCGCGTTCGCGGCCAGCGGCCAAGCGGACGCCGCGCTGCTGGCGCGCCTGCTGGCCGAGCCGTGGTTTGCGCTGCCGCCGCCCAAGAGCACCGGCCGCGAGCAGTTCCACCTGGATTGGCTGCAGGCACGGCTGGGCGACACGCCGCCGGCGCCCGCCGACGTGCAGGCCACCTTGCTGGAACTGACCGCGCGCACCGTGGCCGACGCGTTGGCGATGACCCAGCCGACCACACGACGCGTGCTGGTCTGCGGGGGCGGCGTGCACAACGCGGTACTGATGGCGCGATTGGCCGCGCACCTGCCGCAGGCGGTGGTGGAATCGACCGCGGCGCACGGGCTGGACCCGGACTACGTGGAGGCGATGGGCTTCGCGTGGCTGGCCCGCGAGACGCTGGCCGGGCGGCCGGGCAACCTGCCGGCGGTCACCGGCGCGCGCGGGCCGCGCGTGCTGGGCGCGGTGTATCCGGCGTGAGCGGCCTCAGAACCCCTTGCCGGCGGGCACGTCCTTCAGTGCGTTGATCGCGTCGGAAAGCACGTTGACCTCGGCGTCGTTGAAGCCGCCGCTCACTTCCGCCTCGCAGGTGAACAGGCCCTGCTCCAGCAGGTTCAGGATGGTGTCGTGGATGTTCCATCCGCGCGCCTGCGACACCCGGCGGATGCGATCGGCCAGGATCGGGTCGATGTCCTTCAGCACGATGTCGGTCATGGATTCCCCTGTGGTCCGGCGAGGCGTCGCCGCGCCCCGCGCCCACTAGATACGCGCCCGTCGATGATTCGGCAAGCCACCGCCCGTGCCCGCGCTCATGTCGCGGCGGTGGTGCCCATCCGCTTCCGGTCGTGCCAGATCAGCAGCAGGCAGAGCAACAGCACCGGCACGCCCAGCAGCGCGGTGCCGGTGAAGAACAGGCTGTAGCCTTCCAGCAGCGTGCGTCCCTGCGCGAGATATTCCACGCTGACGCCGGACAGTCCCTTCAATACCTTGCCCAGCAGCGCATAGAACGAACTGAGCAGGGCGTACTGGGTGGCGGTGTAGCCGATGCTGGTCAGGCTGGACATGTAGCCGATCAGCGCCACGCCGGCGAAACCGCTGCAGAAATTGTCGATGACCATCGTGGCGGTGAACACGCCCGCGTCGGCGCCGTGCAGCGCCAGGTAGGCGAAGGCCAGGTTCGAGCCCGGCCCCAGCACCGCGCCCGCCAGCAAGGTGGGAATGAAGCCGAAGCGCACCGCGCACAACCCCGCGGCGGCGATGCCGGCGATGGTGGCCACCAGGCCGAACGAACCGCGCACCGCGCCGACGGTCTCCTTGGCGATGCCCAGATCCGCATAGAACGGGTTGGCCATCGGCCCCAGCACGAAATCCGGCAGGCGGTACAGGCTGATCGCCAGCAGCATCAGCAGCGCCCACTGGCCGTGCTCGCGGAAGAACGCCACGAACGGCCCGATCAGCGCGTCGAACAGCCCGCGCGGCGTGAACAGCTTCGGGTCCGTCGCCGCCGCCAGCCGCGTGGCCTCGGGCTCGCGCGCCATGAACGTGGCCAGCACGCCCACCGCCATCAGCGCACCCATCAGGTGGTAGGACATCGACCAGCCGATGCCGGCGGCGAAGATCAGGATCAGCGCATCGGTGACCAGCAGCGCGCCGCGGTAACCCAGCGCCGCGGTGGAGGTCAGCAGACCCTGCTGCTCGTTGCTGTCGGCGATCTCGATGCGCCAGGCATCGACCACGATGTCCTGCGTGGCCGAGGCGAACGCCACCACCAGCGCCAGCGCGCCGAACACCAGCAACTGGTCCAGGGTGAAGCCGGCCAGCAGCAGCTGGCCTTCGCGCGGTTCCACCAGCGCCATGCCGACCAGCGCCGCCGCCGCGACCACCTGCGACCACAGCATCCAGCCACGGCGACGGCCCAGCCAGCGCCCCACCAGCGGCGCGTCCAGCTTGTCCACCAGCGGCGCCCACAGGAACTTCAGCGAGTACGCCAGGCCCACCCACGACAGGAAACCGATCATGGACAGCTCGATGCCGTTCTCGCGCATCCAGAAGCCCAGCGTATTGCCCACCAGGTAGATCGGCATGCCCGAGCTGAAGCCCAGCAGCAGCATCACCAGCACCTTGGGCTGGCGCAGGTTCAACAGCACTTCCTGCCAGGGCTTGCGGCGGCGGGCGGGCGCCGCGTCGGCGGACTGGCTCATCAAGCGTAGTCCACCGTGAACGGCGCATGGTCGGAGAAGCGCTGTTCGCGATAGATCGAGCACGCCTTCAGGCGATCGCGCAGCGACGGCGTGACGAACTGGTAGTCGATGCGCCACCCCACGTTGTTGGCGCGCGCCGCGCCGCGATTGCTCCACCAGGTGTAGTCCTGGCCCTCGGGGTTCAGCACGCGGTACGCGTCCACCCAGCCGCCATCGTCCACGCACAGACCGTTCAGCCAGTCGCGTTCGGGCGGCAGGCAGCCGGAATTCTTCTGGTTGCTGGTCCAGTTCCTGATGTCCAGCCGGCTGCGCACGATGTTCCAGTCGCCGCACAGCACGTAGTGGCGGCCGCTGCGGCGCCACTCGTCCAGGATCGGCGCCAGCCAGTCCATCACCTTGAACTTGAAGCCCTGCCGCTCGTCGCCGGACGAACCCGACGGAATGTAGAACGACACCACGCTCAGGTCGCCGAAGCGCGCCTCGATGTAGCGCCCTTCCTCATCGAACTCGGGCCAGCCCAACGCCGTGCGCACCTCGTCCGGCTCGCGCCGTGCGTAGATCGCCACGCCGCTGTAGCCTTTCTTGGTGGTGGCGTCGCGATAGAAACAGTGGTGGCCATCGGGACGGAAGGCGGCGTCGGTCAACTGGTTTTCCTGCGACTTGGTTTCCTGCACGCAGACCACGTCGGCCTGCTGGGCCCGGAGCCAGTCGAAGAAACCCTTGTTGGCGGCCGAGCGGATGCCGTTGGCATTGAAGCTGATGATGCGCATGGGAAGCCGGGATTCGGGAATCGGGATTCGCAAAGCGTACCGCATGCGCCGGAAAGGCATGCGCCAAGACAGGCTATGCTTCTTGCCAATCCCCATTCCCGAATCCCCAATCCCGGCTTCTCCCATGTCCAGCCATCGCTCCCGCTTCCTCCAGCTCGCCCTGCACGCCCAGGCCCTGCGCTTCGGACAATTCACGCTGAAATCGGGGCGGTTGAGCCCGTACTTCTTCAACGCCGGCCGCTTCGACAGCGGCGCCAAGCTGGCCGACCTGGCCGCGTGCTACGCCGATGCGGTCGAAGAATCCGGCGTGTCGTTCGACCTGCTGTTCGGCCCGGCCTACAAGGGCATCCCGTTGGCCACCGCGCTGGGCTGCGAGTTCGCCCGCCGCGGCCGCGACCTGCCGGTGGCCTTCAACCGCAAGGAAGCCAAGGACCACGGCGAGGGCGGGCTGCTGATCGGCGCGCCGCTGGAGGACCGCCGCGTGCTGATCGTGGACGACGTGATCACCGCCGGCACCGCCATCCGCGAAGCGTTGGGTTTGATCCGTGCCGGCGGCGGCACCCCCGCCGGCATCGTCGTGGCGCTGGACCGGCAGGAGGTGCTGGGCGACGCCGGCGACGATACCGACACTCCACGCCGTTCCGCCGCCCAGGCCGTGGCCGAGGAAACCGGCGTGCCGGTCGTCGCCGTGGCCAGCCTGCACGACCTGCTTGCTTTTGCAGGCGAAAGCGCCGACCTTGTGCAGCATCGCGACGACCTGCTGGCCTACCGGGCCCGCTACGGCAGCGCGCTCCAGGGTTGATTGCAGCAGGGGGCTGCCATGACGATCCGTTCGACACTCCTTCTGGCCGGCGCCTTGCTTGCGCTGGCGCCCGCCGCCATCGCGCAGAAGGCGCCCAAGAAGCTGTTCTGCTGGGAAGAGAACGGCCGACGCGTCTGCAGCGACGCATTGCCGCCCGAAGCCGTCAACGCCGCGCGCGAGGAAATCAGCGCCGCCAGCGGCCTGCGCACCGGCGAAATCGGCCGCGCCCTGACCGACGAGGAACGCGCCCAGGCCGCCGTCGAGGCGCAGCAGCGCATGATGGACAAGGCCGCCGAGGAAACCCGCCGCCGCACCGACGCGGCCATGCTGCTGTCGTATCGCAGCGAGGACGACTTGCGCCGGGTGTTCACCGAGCGCACCACCATCGTCGACAACAACGTGCGCACCGCGCGTTACAACGTGGTCAGCCTGCGCGAGGGCCTGGTCAGTCTGCTGCAGACCGCCGGCGACCGCGAACTGGCCGGCCGCCCGGTCGCGCCGGAAATGGCCGCCAACATCCGCCAGCGCCACGCCGAACTGGTCCGCACCCGCCGCCTGCAACAGAGCTTCGAGACCCAGCGCGCGGAGCTGGACGTGGAGATCGCCGACATCCTGCAGCGGTACCGCACGATGACGGGCACGGCGCCGTCGGCAAGCCAGGCCCCGCCGCGGCAGCCATAGCCTCCCCGCCCCCGGATCACGTCCGCATCCGCCGAAGGCTCATCGCCGGTACCGCCTCCGGGCGGCCGTTTCCGTGCGTTCCCTGTCCCACCCTGCCGACAGCGACTGACAGGTGAGGGTCCGCAACACGTCCACCAGCACTTCGTACACCTTGTTCCACATGGCCGCACTCCCTGTTTGCCGGCCATTGCAGGCGACTTGCGGCCCGCGCTCAAACGAGTTTATCGTCGCCCTGCCATAACCTGAGGTTGTGCATGAGACGCGGACGCATCCCCCTGACCGCCTTGCGCAGCTTCGAGGTCGCCGGACGCCTGCAAAGCTTCACCCGGGCCGCGGAGGAACTGTGCATTTCGCAGGCGGCGGTCAGCCGCCAGGTCAATGAACTGGAACAGCGGCTGCAGCGTCCGCTGTTCGTCCGCATGCACCGTGGCGTGCGGCTTACGGACGACGGACGCCAACTGCTCGGCGTACTGACACGCTGCTTCGACGAAATGGGCGATGCCCTCGATGGCCTGGATGGCATGAAGGCGGGTTCGACGATCACCATCAGCTGCGAACCGTCGTTCGCGGCCTGCTGGCTGGCGCCGAACCTGGCGGAATTCCAGCGCGTCCATCCCGCCATCGACGTGGAACTGGATTCCGATCCGCGGCTCACGGACTTCCGCGGCGGCCGACCCGCATTGGCGATCCGCTACAGCGCCACCGCCACGCATTGGCCGAGAAGCGAGAGCCGGCACCTGGCCGACGTGGAGATCCTTCCGGTGGCCGCACCGTCGTTGCTGGAGCAGGCCGCCCCCTTGCGGCAACCGCGCGACCTGGCCGACTTCACCCTGCTGCATGAGGAAAACCGCGACCTGTGGCGCGCCTGGCTAAGCCGGACAGGCGTGTCCGTCGCCGCCAATCGCGGCCCCATCTTCGCCGACGGGGGCCTGGTGCTGCAGGCCGTGTTGCGAGGACAGGGCGTGGCGCTGATGGATGCGCTTTTCGCGGCCGAGGAAATCGAGGCAGGCCGCCTGGTCCACCTGTTCGATGCTGCGCCGATGCCGCACGGCGCCTATTGGCTGGTCGCCCGCCGCTTCGGCGCATTGCCCGTGCCGGCATCGTCGTTCGTCGACTGGATCGGGACACGCCTGGGCGCGGCCTGATCGTGCCGTTGCATCTGTCGCCCGCCGGGCCTCGGAACCTGTTCACGATCTCGAGCGGCGCGGCCGGCTCGAGCAGCGCGGCCGGTATTCGAGAAAAAAGGCCCGTCATTCCGGCGCAAGCCGGGACCCAGTGTCTTTAGCTCTTCGGAATGCTCGCGTCGACTCAATGAAAGTCGCTGGGTTCCGGCTTGCGCCGGAATGACGAACTCACTTTTTCGAGAGCGTGAACAGGTTCTCAGAAGGTCATGGTCAATTCCGGCGCCAGCGCCTGCAGGCGGGTGCGGAATTCGGTCTTGATGCGTTCCAGCGCCTGGTTGTTGTCGGCCTCGAAGCGCAGCACCAGGATCGGCGTGGTGTTGGACGCGCGCACCAGTCCCCAGCCGTCGTCCCAGTCGGCGCGCAGGCCGTCGATGGTGGACAGGCGGGCACCCTCGAAACTGGCGCCCTCGACGAAGCGCTCGACGATGGCGTGCGGCGTGCCTTCGTCCACCGCCACCTTGATCTCCGGCGTGGACACGCCGTCGGGCAGTTCGGCCAGCACCTCGGACGGGGTTTCGGCGCGGTTGGCCAGGATCTCCAGCAGGCGCGCGGCGGAGTACAGGCCGTCGTCGAAGCCGTACCAGCGTTCCTGGAAGAAGAAGTGGCCGCTCATCTCGCCGGCCAGCTCGGCGCCGGTCTCGCGCATCTTGGCCTTGATCAGCGAATGGCCGGTCTTCCACATCATCGGCGTGCCGCCGTGGCGCAGCACCCAACCTTGCATCTTTCCGGTGCATTTGACGTCGTAGATGATCAGCGCGCCGGGGTTGCGTTCCAGCACGTCGGCGGCGAACAGCATGAGCAGGCGGTCGGGGAAGATGATCGCGCCTTCCTTGGTCACCACGCCCAGGCGGTCGCCGTCGCCGTCGAAGGCCAGGCCAATGTCCGCGTCGAACCGCTTCACGGTCTGGATCAGGTCCTCCAGGTTGTGCGGCTCGCTGGGATCGGGATGGTGGTTGGGGAAAGTACCGTCCACGTCGCAGTACAGCGGGATCACTTCCGCGCCGATGGTTTCCAGCAGTTGCGGGGCGATGTCGCCCGCCACGCCGTTGCCGGCGTCCACCACGACCTTCAGCGGACGGTCCAGCTGCACGTCGTCGGCGATGCGCTGGATGTAGTCGCCCGAGACGTCGCGCTGCTGCAGGTCGCCGCGCACGTTGGCCACGTGCAGGCGGTTGTCGCGGATGCGCTCGTACAGGTCGGTGATGGCGTCGCCGGACAGGGTCTGCCCGCCGACGACGATCTTGAAGCCGTTGTAGTCCGGCGGGTTGTGGCTGCCGGTCACCGCCACGCAACTGCCGGTGCGCAGGTGATAGGCGCCGAAGTAGGCCACGGGCGTGGGCGCCAGGCCGATGTCGATGACGTTGCGGCCGGCCTTGCGCAGGCCTTCGATCAGTCCGCCGACCAGGTCCGGGCCGGACAGGCGGCCGTCGCGGCCGACGACGATGTCGGCAAGGTCTTCCTCGCGCATCACCGAACCGATGGCCAGGCCGATCAGTTCGGCCACGTCCACGCTCAGGGTCTGGCCGACGATGCCGCGGATGTCGTAGGCGCGGAAGATGCCCGGGTCCACTTCCACCGCCTTGGGTTCGGCCTGGGTGTAGGTGTCCTTCGGCGCCGTCGCGGCGCGGCTGCTGGGCGGCGGCGGCGGCTCGCGCAGCAGGGCTTCGCCGAGGGTGGGTTCGTCCGCCTCTTCCACGACCGCCGCTTTCTTCCCGAACGTCGGCAGGCGCACCCCGCCGCGCATGACCAGCAACGCCAGCACCGCCAACGCCGCCAGCACCACGGCGGCCACCAGCGCCGGGATCGCCTCCAGGCCCAGCGGGCCGGATTCGCTGTCGGGCACGGCGGCGGCCACGCGCAGGCCGGTCCTGCCGACGGCATGGGCCATCACCTCGGCGCCGTCCCGCAGCCCGGCATTGCCGCGCTCGCGCACGCTGAAGCCGCCCTGGCGCAGCGCCAGGTAGCCACCGCCTGAAATCGCGACCGCATCGAAGCCCTGGGTCAACTGCGACAGAGGCAGGCGCACATAGACCACGCCCTGCGGCACGGCGGCGGCCAGGCCGAAGGCGGTGGCCTCGCCGTCCTTGATCACGCGCGCGGCGACGGCATCGCCCTGCATGGCGGCTTCCAGCAGCGCCAGCTTGGCGAAACCGTAGGCGGCCGGGTCCTGGTAGGCGGCATCGAGGCTGCCTTCGAGGATCTCCGCGTGCTCCACGCCGGCCCACCCCTCGCGCAGCGCGGCCACGGCGGCGGCGGTGTCGCCGGCGGCCAAGGCGGCCTTGACCGGTTCCGACGCCAACCGGCTGGCCAGTTGCCGGGTCTGCGCGTCGTAGGTCGACAGCACGGCCGCAGCGGCGGCATCGCGTGCGCGCTCCACGTCTTCGCCCAGGCGGGCATCGCGCCACTGGCGCACGCCGCTCCATGCCATCAGGCCGGCCAGCAGGGCCAGCAGCACGGTCGCCAGCGGCAGCGCGCGGCGCAGGTCGCCCACGGGAATCCGTGTACGGCTCTCGTTCGTCGTGTTCATAGGTTGTCCCCTGTCACCGCACGCCGGTGTGGCCAAAGCCACCCGTCCCCCGTGCGCTGTCGGCGAAAGTATCCACCACCTGCAGGGTCACGCGCACTATCGGCAGCACCATGACCTGGGCGATGCGGTCGCCGGGCTGGATGGTGAAGGTCTCGTGGCCCCGGTTCCACACGCTGATCAACAGCGGACCCTGGTAGTCGGCGTCGATCAGGCCGGTGCCGTTGCCCAGCACGATGCCGTGGCGGTGCCCCAGGCCGGAACGCGGCAGCACCACCGCGCACAGTTGCGGATCGCCCAAGTGCAGGGCGATGCCGCTGGGCACCAGCGCGGTGTCGCCGGGCTGCAGCACCAGCGGGGCCTCGATGGCGGCGCGCAGGTCCATGCCGGCGCTGGCTTCGGTGGCGTAGGCCGGCAGCGGCCATTCGTCGCCGAAGCGCGGGTCGAGCAGCTTCACTTCCACGGCGTGCGGGGCAGGGGTCATGCGTCCAGGCGCTCCACGATCAGGTCGATCAGTTCTTCGGCCAGTTGCGTCTTCGGCGCGGAAGCGAAGGCGCGCTCGCCGTCCTTCCAGTACGCGGTCATCGCGTTCTGGTCGCTCTCGAAGCCGCCATCGGCGATGCCGACGCGGTTGGCGACGATCATGTCCAGGCGCTTGGCGATCAGTTTCTTGCGCGCGTATTCGGCCACGTTGTTGGTTTCGGCGGCGAATCCCACCACCAGCTTCAGCGCCTGCGTCTGCGCCGCCACCTCGGCCAGGATGTCGGGCGTGCGCACCAAGTCCAGCGCCAGCGATTCGCTGGACTTCTTGATCTTGTCGGCGGCCGGTTCGCGCGGCGTGTAGTCGGCCACGGCGGCGGCGCCGATGTAGATGTCCGCCGGCAGGGCGGCGAACACCGCGTCATGCATCTGCGCGGCCGAGCGGACGTCCACGCGGGTCACCCCCGGCGGCGTGGGCAGGCCGACCGGACCGGCGACCAGGGTGACCTGCGCGCCGCGCCGCGCCGCGCTGGCGGCCACCGCGAAGCCCATCTTGCCGCTGCTGCGGTTGCCCAGGTAGCGCACCGGGTCCAGGTCTTCGTAGGTGGGACCGGCGCTGACGACGATCTTCAGGCCGCCCAGTTCCGCGCTGATGCCGGCCGGCGCACCCATGGCCTCCGCCAGCGCCGCGACGATCTCGTCCGGCTCGGCCAGCCGGCCGGGCCCGGATTCGCCTTCGGCCAGCGGGCCGTCGTTCGGCCCCACCACCTGCACGCCGCGCGCGCGGAGCGTGGCCAGATTGGCCTGCGTGGCCGGGTGCTGCCACATGCGGTGGTTCATGGCCGGCGCCACGCTCAACGGCGCCGTGGTGGCCAGGCACAGCGTGGTCACCAGATCGTCGGCCAGACCGTGAGCGAGGCGCGCCAGCAGGTCGGCGGTGGCCGGGGCGATGACGATGCGCTCGGCCCAGCGGGCCAGTTCGATATGGCCCATCGCCTGCTCGGCGGCGCCGTCCCACAGGCTGGTGCGAGTGGGCTGGCCGGACAGGGCCTGGAAGCTCAGCGGGGTGACGAACTGCTGCGCGCCGGCGGTCATCGCGACCTGCACCTCGGCGCCGGCGTCCTTCAGCCTGCGCACCAGCTCCAGCGATTTGTAGGCGGCGATCCCGCCCCCCACGCACAGCAGGAGACGACGTCCTGCCAGGCCCAGCGCCTTGTTCGATCCACTCACGTCGGCCCTTTCCTACGTCCGTACAGGCGATTAGCTTACCCGAACGCCCCGTGAAGCCCGATGGCCCGCACGCCGGCGCGGGTCGAGACTGCCGCCATGCACATCCGCGACTGGCCCCACCACGAACGTCCCCGCGAAAAACTGCTCGACCGCGGGCCCGGCAGCCTCAGCGACGCCGAACTGCTGGCGGTCTTCCTCGGCTCCGGCCTGCGCGGCCGCGATGCCGTCGCCACCGCGCGCGAGCTGCTGGCCACCCACGGCTCGCTGCGCGCCCTGCTGGAACGCCCGGCATCCGAACTGACCACGTTGCCCGGGCTGGGGCCCGCCCGCGCCAGCGCCTTGGCCGGCGCGCTGGAACTGGGCACGCGCCTGCTGCATTCGGCGCTGGAGCGCGGCGACGCCATCAGCGACCCGCAGGCCGCGGGCCGCTACTTCGCCCAGCGCCTGCGCGGCCGGCCGCACGAGGTGTTCGCGGCGCTGTTCCTGGATACACGGCACCGCGCGCTGGCCTTCGAGGAGCTGTTCCAGGGCTCGGTGGACAGCGCTGAGGTGTATCCGCGCGAAGTGGCCCGCCGCGCCCTGGCGCACAACGCCGCCGCGCTGATCGTGGGCCACAACCACCCCTCCGGCTGTGCCGAGCCTTCCACCGCCGACCGCGCCGTGACCGTGAAGCTGAAACAGGCCCTGGCGCTGGTGGACATACGGCTGCTGGACCATTTCGTCATCGGCGACGGCAGCCCGCAGTCGATGGCGGCGCGGGGGTGGGTGTGAAGTGGATGGGGGTTTCTGGTTCCTGGTTGCTGGATGGCAGGCTGATGGAGTGGGGCTGACATAGCGGTCTGGACGAGAACCACCGCAACTTCCCGGAACCCGCAACCAGAAACCAGCAACCCCTTCGCAAGAACACGGAAAAACCTGCGAGAAGCTAGAATGGCCGGCCTGATGCCATCTCCAGCCACTCCGTGAAAGCCTCCCTCCGCGCCCTGATCACCCGGGGCATCGACGCCCTGCGCACCGCCGGCACGCTGCCGGCCGATACCGCCACGCCGGACTTCGTGGTCGAACGCCCCAAGACGCGCGAGCACGGCGACTTCGCCACCAACGCCGCCATGCAGTTGGCCAAGGCCGCGCGCAGCAATCCGCGCGCCATCGCCACCGCCCTGGTCGCCGCACTGCCGGCCAGCGATGACGTGGCCAGGGTCGAGATCGCCGGCCCGGGCTTCATCAACTTCCACCTCACGCCCGCCGCCTACCAGCGCGAAGTGGCCACGGCGCTGTCGCAGGGCGCGGCATATGGCCGCAATGCCACCGGCGCCGGCAGGACGGTCGGCGTGGAATACGTGTCCGCCAACCCGACCGGCCCGCTGCATGTCGGCCACGGCCGCGCCGGCGCCATCGGCGACTGCATCGCCCGGGTGCTGGAAGCCAACGGCTGGAACACCCGGCGCGAGTTCTACTACAACGACGCCGGCGTGCAGATCGACAACCTGGCCAAGTCCACCCAGGCCCGCGCGCTGGGCAAGGCGCCGGACAGCGAAGGCTGGCCGGAAGACGGTTACCGCGGCGACTACATCGCCGACGTGGCGCAGGCCTACCTCGACGGCGAAACGGTCGACGTGGAAGGCCATTCGGTCACCGGCGAGAAGGACCCACAGAACCTGGACGCGATCCGCCGCTTCGCCGTGGCCTACCTGCGCCGCGAGCAGAACCTGGACCTGGAAGCGTTCGGCGTGTCGTTCGACACCTACTTCCTGGAAAGCTCGCTGTATACCGGCCAGAAGGTGGAGGAGACCGTGCGCAAGCTGGTCGCCTCCGGCCACACCTACGAGGAAGGCGGCGCGCTGTGGCTGCGCAGCACCGATTTCGGCGACGACAAGGACCGCGTGATGCGCAAGTCCGACGGCAGCTACACCTACTTCGTGCCGGACGTCGCCTACCACCTCAGCAAGTGGCAGCGCGGCTACCAGCGCGCGATCACCGAACTGGGCGCCGACCACCACGGCTCGCTGGCGCGCGTGAAGGCCGGCCTGCAGGCGCTGAACGAAGGCATCCCCCCCGGCTATCCCGAGTACGTGCTGCACCAGATGGTCACGGTGATGCGCGGCGGCGAGGAAGTGAAGCTCTCCAAGCGCGCCGGCAGCTACTTCACCCTGCGCGACCTGATCGAGGAAGCCGGCCGCGACGCGACGCGCTGGTTCCTGATCGCGCGCAAGCCCGATTCCCAACTCACATTCGACATCGACCTGGCGCGCCAGCAGAGCAACGACAACCCGGTGTTCTACGTGCAGTACGCGCACGCCCGCGTGTGCAGCCTGCTGCGCCAGGCCGCCGAAAAGGGCTACACGTACGACCAGGGCCATGCGCTGAACCATCTGGCGCTGCTGGACGACGACACCTCGCTGTCGCTGATGGTCGAACTGTCGCGCTACCCGGAAGTGGTGGAAGCCGCCGGCGAATCGCTGGAACCGCACACCATCGCGCAATACCTGCGCGACTTGGCCTATGCTTTCCACACGTGGTACGCCGGCACGCCGGTGCTGGTGGAGGACGCCGCCCTGCGCGATGCGCGGCTGGCGCTGGCGCTGGCGGTGCGCCAGGCACTGGCGAACGGCCTGGACCTGTTGGGCGTCAGCGCCCCTGAAAAGATGTAAGTGGAGACGCAGTAGATGGCAGCAAGGCGCGGCAAGAGTCAGGCCACCCGCAATTCCAACCAGGCCACGCCCGCATGGGTATGGCTGATCCTGGGCCTGTTGATCGGCCTGGCGATCTATTTCGTCCTGCCCGGCCTGGGCAAGAAGGACGGCGACGGTTTCTTCCGCCCGCAGCCCAACCCGGACGCACAACCCGCGCCGGTCGACAGCGCCGACGTCGACGCCGTGGTGCCGGAAACGCAAACCACGGAATCGCCCGCCGTGACGGCGCCGACGGGAGACAACGCGCCGAAGGAAACCCAGTACGACTTCTACACCCTGCTGCCCGGCAAGGAAGTGCGGATGTCCGACGCCGAACTGGCTGCCAGCGCACGCGAGGAAGAGGCCCGCAGGGCGCGGGCGGCACTGGCCGGCCAGTCGCCGGTGGCCGCGCCGACGCCGTTGCCGGACACCGTTTCCACGCAACCGGCCCCCATCGTGGAAACGCCGGCCGCCACGCCCACGCGACCGCCCGCCGTCGCTACAAGCACCCCGCCGCCACCGGCCCAGCCCGCCTCCACCGCTACCGCCACCGCCGTGGCCAGCGCCGACAGCGGCGCACGCTACATCCTGCAGGCGGGCGCGTTCGGCGCCTCCGGCGACGCCGAGGCCACAAAGGCCAGGATCGCCCTGCTGGGCCTCAGCGCCCGCGTCGAATCCGCGCAGATCGGCGGCAAGACCGTCTACCGCGTCCGCATGGGCCCGTACGGCACCGCCAGCGAACTGGCCGAAGCCAAGCAGAAACTGGCCAACAGCGGACTGCCGGCGATGGCCATCAAGGCGCAATGAAACTGCCGGTCGAGTACTGGAAACGGGCGGTCCTGGGCGCCACCGCGGCGATGGCCCTGGTGCTCGTCCTCTCCTGGGCGGGTAGCCGCGTGCTGCCGATCGCCTGGCTGGAGCCCCTCAATACACGCCTGGGCTATCTCAGCCCGCTGAACTACCTGTTCGTGGCGGCAGGCATGGCGGCGGGCGGCCTGATCGCCGGCACGCGCTTCGTCCCCTGGGCGGCGGCGCTCGCCCTGGTCATCTGGCTGGCGACGCTCGCCGTGCTGGCGGGCGCCGTGCCGAACGCCCTGGATGCGCCTTCGCCGGGGCTGGGCAAGCTGGTTTCCCTCAACCTCGCGAGCATCCTGCTGACGATCGCCGCCGCCGCAGCGGGCGCGCTGGCGGGCGCACGCTGGGGAGGCAGCCGCCCGAACCCGATGAGGCACGCACCATGACCCGTACCGCGCTCATCACCGGCGCCACGTCCGGATTCGGCGCCGCCGCGGTCCGCCGCTTCGCCGCCGCCGGCTGGCGCGTCGTCGCCACCGGCCGCCGCGCCGACCGCCTGCAGGCGCTGGTGGACGAACTGGGGGCCGACAACGTGCACGCGGCCGCGTTCGACATCCGCGACGAGGCGGCGATGGACGCGGCGCTGGCCGCCCTGCCGGCAGGCTTCCGCGACATCGACCTGCTGGTCAACAACGCCGGCCTGGCGCAGGGCACCGCGCCGGCGCAGAACGCGCTGCTGTCGGACTGGCGCACGATGATCGACACCAACATCACCGCGCTGGTCACGCTGACCCATCGGCTGCTGCCGCAGTTGGTGGAACGCAAGGGCGCGATCATCAACATCAGCTCGGTGGCCGGCGTGTACCCGTATCCGGGCGGCAATGCCTACGGCGGCAGCAAGGCCTTCGTCAGCCAGTTCTCCCTCGGCCTGCGCAGCGACCTGCACGGCACCGGCGTGCGGGTGACGGCGATCGAACCGGGCATGGCCGAAACCGAATTCACCCTGGTGCGCACGCATGGCGACCGGGACGCATCGGACAAGCTCTACACCGGCGCCCACCCGATGACCGCCGAGGACATCGCCGAGACGATCTTCTACGTGGCCACGCTGCCGCCGCACCTCAACATCAACCGGCTGGAGATCATGCCGGTGACGCAGTCGTTCGCGGGATTCCAGGTGGCGCGCACGTAATTCGCCCGAACTCCTGTCCCGACAACGACGCCATCATCTCGGCGAAAGCCGGGACCCAGCGCCTTCCGGGACGCATGCTGGACAGCCGAGTCGTATGCGAAAGCAAAGGCACTGGGTCCCGGCTTTCGCCGGGATGACGGCTTGCGTGGCCTCAGCCCAACGGTTCGTCGGACAAATAGGTATAGCCGGTCAGGCCCGCTTCGAGCGCATCCGCCAGCGTTTTCGACTCCTCCGCCGGTAGCTGCGCCTCCGCAACGCGCTGACGGTACACCGCACGCAGGTCGTCCAGTTTGTAACCCACGTAATCCAGCATCACGTCGGTGGTGTCGCCGCGGCGCTGCTGGGTGAGCAGGTAGCCGGTACCGGCGTCGGCGCTGACCTCCACCGCGTCGGTGTCGCCGAACAGGTTGTGGATGTCGCCCAGGATTTCCTGGTAGGCGCCGACCAGGAAGATGCCCAACCGGTAGCTTTCGCCCGGCTTCAGCGCATGCAGCGGCAGCGAGGAATCCAGCCCCTCGTTCTCCACGTAGGTTTCCACCATGCCGTCCGAATCGCAGGTCATGTCGGCGATCACGCCGCGGCGGTCCGGCGCTTCGTCCAGGCGTTCGATCGGCACGATCGGGAACACCTGGTCGATGGCCCACACGTCGGGGATCGACTCGAACACGCTGAAGTTGACGAAGTACTTGTCCACCAGCCGTTCGTTCAATTCGTCCAGCAGGTCGCGATGGCTGCGCTCGTCGCTGCTCAGGCGGCCGCGCACGGCATGCGCGATGGCGTAGAACAGGTCGTCGATGCGCGCACGGTGCACCAGGTCGATCTGGCCCAGCGCGTACAGCGACAGGCCTTCGCTGTGGTGGTGCTGCGCTTCGTGGAACAGCTCTACCGCCGGGCGCGTGTCGAGTTCGGCGTGGATCTCGCGCAGGTGACGGATCACCGCCGGCTCGTCGTCGTGCGCGGGCGGCACGCGCCCTTCCGGCGCCTGCTCCACTTCCGCCACGTTGACCACCAGCACCGCGTGGTGCGCGGTCATCGCGCGGCCGCATTCGGTGACGATGCGCGGCGGCGTGAGGCCGTTCTGCTCGCAGGCTTCGGCCAGCGGCTGCACGATGTTGCTGGCGTACTGGGCGATGCCGTAGTTGATCGAGCAATAGCTGCGCGAGCGGGTGCCTTCGTAATCGATGCCCAGGCCACCGCCGACGTCGACGTGGCTGATGGTCGCGCCCAGCTTCGACAGCTCGACGAAGTAACGGGTCGCCTCGCGCATGCCGTTGGCGATGTCGCGCACGTTGGATATCTGCGAGCCCATGTGGAAGTGCAGCAGGCTCAGCGTGTCCTGCAGGCCGGCTTCGCGCAGCTGCTTCCACAGGTCCAGCACCTGGCGCGGAGACAGGCCGAACTTGGCCTTGTCGCCGCCGCTGTTCTGCCACTTGCCGGCGCCCAGCGTGGCAAGGCGCATGCGCACGCCCAGGCCGGGCCTGACGCCCAGCTTGCGCGCTTCCTCGATCACCAGCGGCAGCTCGGAGGGTTTTTCGATGACGATGAAGGTCTGCAAGCCCAGCTTGCGGCCGATCAACGCCAGCCGGATGTACTCGCGGTCCTTGTAGCCGTTGCAGACGATCAGGCCGCCGGGCCGCGACAGCGCCAGCACCGCCATCAGCTCCGGCTTGCTGCCGGCTTCCAGGCCGAAGCCCTCGCCGGCATGCGAGGCCAGGGTGCCGGCCACGCCGCGGTGCTGGTTGACCTTGATCGGGTACACGGCGGTGTAGCCGCCGGCGTAATCCCAGTCGGCCTGCGCCTGCGCGAACGCGGCCTGCAGCTTGCCCAGCCGGTCGCCCAATATGTCCGGGAAGCGCACCAGCAACGGCAGCTTGGCACCCTGCGCCCGGGCGGCGTCGACCACGTCCGGCAGCGGGATCGCCGGGCCGTCCGTGCCCTTGGGCGAGACGACGATGCGGCCGGCGGCGTCCACGTCGAAATACCCCTCCGCCCAGTGCGGCACGGAGTAGGTCTTGCGGGCTTGGTCGGGTGACCAGGTAGGGCTGGAGGTCATGGCTATTCGCTGTGCTGGCGCGTGGCGACGCGTTCTTCATTACCGTGGTGGAGAGTCCGCCGCGGCGCGGACGCGCATTCTACAGGCTGCGGTCATGGGGGTCCGTTACAATGCGCGCCCGCGATCCACCCCCTCCCCTGCTTGCGGGGGAGGGCTGGGGAGGGGGCGGACCGAAGCCCGTCGCACCTGCAAGACGCAGCGCGCGAGGCTGCGTGATCCGTTCGCTCCCATCCCAACCTTCCCCCGCCGGCGGGGGAAGGAGCCGATCTCTTTCACCCGAGGATTCATGCCATGACCGCCAACGACAACTGGTACATCGAACACTTCCAGCCCACCGGCTCGGCCATCGGCTACCGCATCGCCGGCAAGCTGGACGAGGTGCAGTCGCCGTTCCAGAAGATCGAGATCTACGACACCACCGACTGGGGCAAGTTGATGATCATCGACGGCGCGGTGATGCTGACCACCCGCGACAATTTCTTCTACCACGAGATGATCAGCCATCCGGCGCTGTTCACCCACGCCGCGCCCAGGCGCGTGGTGATTATCGGCGGCGGCGATTGCGGCACCCTGCGCGAGGTGCTGAAGCACCCGGGCGTGGAGAGCGCCACCCAGTGCGACATCGACGAGCAGGTCACCCGTATGTCGGAGAAATACTTCCCCGAGCTGTGCGAATCCAATGGCGACCCGCGCGCCGAGCTGCTGTTCGACGACGGCGTGGCCTACATGGCCAACTGCCCGGCCGGCAGCGTGGACATCGTGATCGTCGATTCCACCGATCCGGTCGGCCCGGCCGAGGGCCTGTTCAACAAGGCCTTCTACGAAAGCTGCTTCCGCGCACTGAAGGACGACGGCCTGCTGGTGCAGCAGTCCGAATCGCCGCTGGCGCTGCTGGACCTGATCAAGGAAATGCGCGCGGAGATGGGCAAGGCCGGCTTCCAGTCGTTCAAGACGCTGCCGTTCCCGCAGCCGTGCTACCCGACCGGCTGGTGGAGCGTGACGATCGCCAGCAAGCAGGGCGGTGCCGACTTCGCCTTCCGCCAGCAGGACGCGGCCGGCAAGGGCTTCGATACGCTCTACTACAGCGCGCACCTGCACACGGGCGTGCTGGTCGCGCCGCCGTTCGTGGCCAAGGCGCTGGGCGAATAGGACCTGCCGCCCCCGGCATGTACGGAAAAGCCCCGCGATGCGGGGCTTTTCCTTGCGGGACCGCGTGCCGGGCGGTCAGTACACTTCCGGGACGTACATGTCGGCCGGCACCGGGTGCCGGAGATAGTCGGGATGGTGCTCGCGCGCCGGCAGCGTGATGCTCTCGTGATCCACCTCCTCGTAAGGCACCTGGCACAGCAGGTGGTGGATGCAGTTCAGCCGGGCGCGCTTCTTGTCGTTGCCGTCCACCACCCACCACGGCGCCTCGGGGATGTGGGTGCGTTCCAGCATCTCTTCCTTCGCCTTGGTGTAGGCCTCCCATCGCCGGCGCGATTCCAGGTCCATCGGCGAAAGCTTCCACTGCTTGAGCGGATCGTGGATGCGCATCTGGAAACGGCTGTGCTGCTGGTCGTCGGCGATGGAGAACCAGTACTTGATCAGGATGATGCCCGAGCGCACCAGCATCTTCTCGAACTCGGGCACGCTGCGGAAGAACTCCTCCAACTCCTCGGCCGTGCAGAACCCCATCACCCGCTCCACGCCGGCGCGGTTGTACCAGCTGCGGTCGAACAGCACGATCTCGCCGCCGGCCGGCAGATGCGGCACGTAACGCTGGAAGTACCACTGCGTCCGCTCGCGCTCGCTGGGCGCCGGCAGCGCGGCCACGCGGCAGATGCGCGGGTTGAGCCGCTGGGTGATGCGCTTGATCGCACCGCCCTTGCCGGCCGCGTCGCGCCCCTCGAACAGCACCACCACCTTCAGTTTGCGGTGGACCACCCAGTCCTGCAGCCTGACCAGTTCGGCCTGCAGCCGCAGCAGCTCGCGGAAATACCGGCTGCGCGGCAATTGCGAACCTTCGACTCCGTCCCCGTCATCGGGGTCCAGCCGGCGGTCGTCCAGCTCCATCTCCAGCTCTTCGTCCAGATCGTCGAGGATCTCGGCCTGGAGCAGCCGGGTGTATTCGGCCATGTCGTCGCGGCGAGGCATGCGGTCATTCCATCATGTGGCATCCCATGCTCGGGAACCCGCATGACAGCGATGTGACACAAGCCGGGCACTGGTCGGGGAATCGCCGCCCGTGCGACCGACGTCAGCCCCGGAAGTCCTCCCACAAGGGAATGCCGTGCCGGATACCGTGGCGTCGCAGGTACCACGCCATGACCGTTCCATTTTCCATTCCCGCAGCCGTGCCATCCGGCCGGCGGGTGGAGCGTGACAATGGCGAGCAAATATACTGATGGAAAGCAGGGCGGCTTCGTATTCTGCCGGGACGACGCGGCCAACAACCCATTCGATGCGCAGTACCACAGCGTGCGCCTGCACAAGGGCATGCTGGTGGCATCGCTGTTCGTGGCGGCGTTGGGCGAGTGAGATGCTGTGCCTTGAGATGTCGCGCATTGCGGCACCCATCTTTCAAAAATGCCAGAAAATTCTGGCGCTTCCTACTCCCTCCCATGCAGAAGGGTAACCGCCAAGCAAGTTTGGCTGCACACGATAACCACCATCCACCTTGCTCAGCGAATCCGGATCGAGAATTATCACGCCCTCCTGCTGAACCCGTCGCTTTCCTGTTTTCACGGGGGCATTCCCGACCCCGGTAAATACCCATAGGGCATCGGCGCCCGTCATCACTGCTATCCGATGGAGCATGCGATAAGCTGGTTCGTGTCTGCCCGTTTCCCAGTGCCCCAAAGTGCTGTGGCAAACGCCCAGTGCGCTCGCAAGCTCACGAATCGTCATGCCAGCACTCATGCGCGCAATTCTCAGTCTCGTTCCTAAACCAAGCATGCTTATCTCACAATAAATCGTAGCCAAGTAGGCCCCTTGTCTAGCCATACTAGACATATTCGCGCCATGTCTTGCAACGCTTTTAGATGCATTCAATCATCGTTGATGCTGGAGTATTCCAGCGACAATTGCATTAAACAAGGAGACGAAAAACAATGCGGGCCATGACATTTGAGGAAGTCAATGCATGCAGCGGTGGCGATGTCGGAGGAATGAGCGGGCAATGTGTTGCGGAGGGCGCGCTTAACTACGTGGTCACCGCAGGCGCGATTGCCATTACGCTTGGAACAGGAGGGCTGGCTGGCGCTGCCGCGCTTGCAGGTGCAGCCTTGAGCTGGAGCAGTTGGTATCGCGATTGCGGCCCCTCCGCAAACTACGGCACCAAGCCGCAGTAATCGAAACGCGCCCTTGATCTCCGAACCAAGGGCGCATCTAAGGATCCAACATGTTGAATCGGATAGTAGCTGTAGTTTTTATAGTGGCTGCTTGCTGGAATCTTTATGCCGGCACTCAAGCTTGGGGAGCTGGAGACTCACCATGGCTCCGCTTCTCAGCGGCAATCGTCCTCTTTCTGCTGGCCGCATATTTGTTGTTCAAGCGCAGGCTCTGAGGGGTCTTCACAGCGCGTCCGCATCCAGTTCGCCCGTGCGGATGCGCACCACCCGCCCAAGGTCGTAGACGAAGACCTTGCCGTCGCCGATCTTGCCGGTGCCGGCGGCCTTGACGATGGCTTCCACCACGCGCTCGGCCTGGTCGTTGGTGACCGCCACTTCCAGCTTCACCTTGGGCAGGAAATCGACCACGTATTCCGCGCCGCGGTACAGTTCGGTGTGGCCCTTCTGGCGGCCGAAACCCTTGACTTCCGTGACCGTGATGCCGGCGATGCCGGCTTCGGCCAGCGCCTCGCGCACGTCGTCCAGCTTGAACGGCTTGATGATGGCCATGACCATTTTCATGCAGGTTCCTCCCGTCGATGCTGCACGCAGGATAACGCGGTTGCCGGCCGCGCGGTTGCGGCGCGGCGCCCACTCGCGGTTCAATGGACGCCCCGCCGCTCGGATTTTTCCGACAGCACCGCGCAGCGAACGCCGATGGCGGCCGCATGGCCGCGACGGCAAGCTCGGGGCACTGCCGGAGAACTGACATGATCGACCTCAACCACATCGACGACCTCGCCCGCCGCCTCAGCCAACTGGTGCCGCCCGGCCTGCGCGAATCGCAGGAAGAACTGCAGCAGACCTTCAAGTCCGCGCTGCAGGCCGGCCTGTCGCGGCTGGACTTGGTGACCCGCGAGGAATTCGACGTGCAGCAGGCGGTGCTGCTGCGCACCCGCGAGAAGCTGGAAGCCCTGGAACGCACGGTCGCCACGCTGGAAGCGCAGCTGGCCGACAAGCCCGCCCAGTCCTGAGTCCCGCCATGAGTCTTGCCCTGGTGCACAGCCGGGCACGGGCGGGCGTGTCCGCGCCGCCGGTGCGGGTGGAAGTGCACCTGTCCGGCGGCTTGCCGCAGACCCACATCGTCGGCCTGCCCGAAGCGGCGGTGCGCGAATCGCGCGACCGCGTGCGCGCCGCGATCCTCTGCGCGCAGTTCGAGTTTCCCGCCCGCCGGATCACCGTGAACCTGGCGCCCGCCGACCTGCCCAAGGACGGCGGCCGCTTCGACCTGCCGATCGCACTGGGCATCCTGGCGGCGAGCGGGCAGATCCGGCGCGAGACGCTGGCCGACTACGAATTCCTCGGCGAACTGGGCCTGACCGGTGAACTGCGCACCGTGGACGGCGTGCTGCCTGCCGCGCTGGCCGTGGCCGCGGCGGGACGCAAGCTGATCGTACCCACCGGCAGCGGCGCCGAAGCCGCGCTGGCACGGCAGGGCGAAGCCTTCACCGCACGCACGCTGCTGGAAGTCTGCGCCGCGCTGGAAGGCCGCAAGGAACTGCCGGCCGCGCTCGCGCCGCCACCCCAGCCCAGCACGATCCCCGACCTGTCGGACGTGCGCGGACAGGCGCACGCGCGGCGTGCGCTGGAAGTCGCGGCGGCGGGCAACCACCATCTTCTTTTCATCGGTCCCCCGGGTTGTGGCAAGACGCTGCTCGCTTCCCGCCTGCCCGGCCTGTTGCCAGAAGCCAGCGAGGCCGAAGCGCTGGAAAGCGCCGCGATCGCCTCCGTGAGCGGGCGGGGACTGGACCCGGCCCGATGGCGACAGCGCCCCTACCGGGCTCCGCACCACACCGCCAGCGCGGTGGCCTTGGTCGGCGGTGGCGCGCAGCCCCGGCCCGGGGAAGTTTCGCTTGCGCACCACGGCGTGCTTTTCCTCGACGAACTTCCCGAGTGGGACCGGCGCGCGCTGGAAGTGCTGCGCGAGCCGCTGGAATCCGGCACCGTCACCGTCTCGCGCGCGGCGCGCAGCGCGGAGTTCCCCGCGCGCTTCCAACTGGTGGCCGCAATGAATCCGTGCCCCTGTGGCTGGGCCGGCGACCCCAGCGGACGTTGCCGTTGCAATCCCGACCTGATCCGTCGCTATCGCGGCCGTATCTCCGGCCCGTTGATGGACCGCATCGACCTGCACGTGGAAGTGCCGCGACTGCCGCCGCACGAACTGCGCCCAGACGCGGCCGAAGGCGAGTGCAGCGCCACCGTGCAGGCGCGCGTGGTAAGGGCGCGCGCACGTCAGCTTGCCCGCACCGGCAAACCCAACGCGCAGATCGGCCAATCCGAAACGATGGCGCACTGCCGCCTGCAGCCACGCGACCAGGCGCTGCTGGAACGCGCCATCGAACGCCTGCAGCTCTCCGCCCGCAGCATGCACCGCATCCTGCGCGTGGCTCGCACCATCGCCGACCTGGCCGGCAGCGACGGCATCGCCACCGCGCATCTCACCGAGGCGCTGGGCTACCGCAGCGCGGATCGCGGCGGCAAGATCGCTCCCTGAGGCCACGAATCGCAGGGCAACGATCCCCGAATGGAGGGTATGGTCTACTCGGCGGTCACACGCGATTCGATGCGGTCGTCCCGTCCGCACAGCCACCATCCTTTCCGTCCACCGCCAAGGAGTTCGCCATGCGAAATACCGTACTGTCCGCCACCGGCCTGCTGTTGTCCCTGTCCATCTCCACCTGCCTGGCCGCCTCCGCGTCGCCCAGCGCGGCGGACCGCATCGCGGATACGGAACTGATCCCGCGCGAAGCCCTGTTCGGCAATCCCGTGCGCGCCAACGTGCAGATCAGCCCCGACGGCCGATACCTCAGCTGGATCGCGCCGGTGGACGGGGTGATGAATCTCTGGGTGGCGCCGGCGAACGATCTGGACAAGGCGCGCGCCATCACCCGGGACAAGGCGCGCGGCATCCGCAGTTATTTCTGGTCCTACCGCCCCGGCACCCTGCTGTACCTGCGCGACACCGGCGGCGACGAGGATTTCCACCTGTACGCCGTCGATCTGGCGACCGACAAGGCCACCGATCTCACGCCTTTTCCCAAGACCCGTGCGCAGGTGTCCGGCGTCAGCGCCAAGCAGCCGGGCGCCATCCTGGTGGGCATGAACGACCGCGATTCCCAATGGCACGATCTGTACCGTGTCGATCTGGCCAACGGCCAGCGCACGCTGGTGGAGAAGAACACCCAGCAGATCGGCGGCTACCTGGCCGACGCCGACTACCGGGTGCGCTACGCCACCCGCGCGCGTCCCGATGGCGGCCTGGACGTGCTGGAACCCGACGGCCAGGGCGGCTGGAAGAAATACGACGACATCCCGTTCGAGGACGTGGCGAGCACGCAGCCCAGCGGGCTGACCACCGACGGCAAGACGCTCTACTTCACCGACTCGCGCAACCGCAACACGGCGGCGCTGTACGCCATCGACGTGGCCAGCGGCAACAGGACGCTGGTGTTCGAGGATGCGCGCGCCGACATCGACGGCACCCTGACCCATCCGGCGACCGGCCAGGTGCAGGCGGTCTCGGTCGACTACCTGCGCGAGGAATGGAACCCCATCGACGCCGGCATCGACGCCGACCTGAAGAAGCTGAAGACGCTGGGCCCCGGCAACATCGGCGTCAACAGCCGCACCTACGACGACAAGACCTGGATCGTGGCGTACTCGGCCGCCGAGTCGCCCCTGGTCTATTACCGCTACGACCGCGATGGCGGCCAGCTGACCCGGCTGTTCTCGGCGCGCCCGCAGCTGGACGGCAAGCCGCTGGTGCCGCAGTGGCCGCAGGAAATCAAGTCCCGCGACGGGCTGACCCTGGTCAGCTACCTGACCTTGCCCAGGAGCGCGGATGCCGACAAAGACGGCAAGGCCGATGCGCCGACGCCACTGGTGCTGTTCGTGCACGGTGGTCCGTGGGCGCGCGACAGCTACGGCTACAACGGCTATGCACAATGGCTGGCCAACCGCGGCTATGCCTCGCTGGCGGTGAACTACCGCGGCTCGACCGGCTTCGGCAAGGACTTCACCAACGCCGGCAACGGCGAATGGGCGGCGAAGATGCACGACGACCTGCTGGATGCGGTGCAATGGGCGGTCGGCGCGGGCGTCACCACGCCCGACCAGGTCGCCATCATGGGCGGCAGTTACGGCGGCTATGCCACGCTGGTCGGGCTGACCTTCACGCCGGATACCTTCAAGTGCGGCGTGGACATCGTCGGCCCGTCCAATCTCAATACCTTGCTCAGCACCGTGCCGCCCTACTGGGCCAGCTTCTTCGAGCAGTTGGCCAAGCGCATGGGCGACCCGCGCACCGGGGAAGGCAAGCAGTGGCTGGCGGAACGCTCCCCACTGACGCGCGCCGACCAGATCAAGAAGCCGCTGCTGATCGGCCAGGGCGCCAACGACCCGCGCGTGAAACAGGACGAGAGCGACCAGATCGTCAAGGCGATGACCGCGAAGAACATCCCGGTGACCTACGTGCTGTTTCCCGACGAGGGCCACGGCTTCGCCCGCCCGGAGAACAGCAAGGCGTTCAACGCGGTGACCGAAGGCTTCCTGGCGCAATGCCTCGGCGGACGCGCCGAACCGATCGGCGGCGACTTCGCCGGTTCCAGCATCAGCGTGCCGACCGGTGCGGACGGCGTTCCCGGGCTGGAGGCGGCGCTGAAGGACCACACCCAGGACGTGCGCAAGTAATCGTAATCGCCGGATGCCTTCGGGGAGACGGGCAGCCTGTCCGTCTCCCCACGGCGGTTACCGAAACGAGACATCGGACATGATGGAACAATTCCCCCGGACCGCGCGCGCCCAATGCCTGTGCGGCCGTGTTTCGCTCGAGGCCGACCTGCCCAGCCTGTGGGCGGCGCACTGCCACTGCACCCTGTGCCGGCGTGCCCATGGCGCGGCGTTCGTCACCTGGGTCGGGATGGAGGAAGCGCGATGCCGCGTCCACGATGCCGGCGGCAACCTCCAATGGTACGCATCATCGGCCGAAGGCGAGCGCGGCTTCTGTCGCCATTGCGGCTGCATGATGCTGTTCCGCGGCACGCGCTGGCCAGGCGAACTGCATGTCGCGATGGCGCACTTCACCACGCCCGTGGATCGCATGCCGCAGGTGCACGTGTACTGGGACGAGCATGTGCCCTGGGCCGCGGTGGACCCGGGCGATGGTCTTCCGCGCAAGCCATAGGCGGAATGGAGCCGCATGCGGCAGGACACCGTTGCGTCCAAGTCGCGCGCGCGGCGGAAGCGGAAAGGGCCGGCAATGCCGGCCCTTCCTGCTTTTGGCATGCCGCGGGTTCAGGCCGCCTTTTCCGCCTGGAACTGTTCTTCCTCGGTCGAGCCCTTCAGCGCGGTGGTCGAGGACTGGCCCTGCTGGATGGCCTGGGTCACCGCGTCGAAGTAGCCGGTGCCGACCTCGCGCTGGTGCTTGACCGCGGTGAAGCCGCGGTCGGCGGCGGCGAACTCGGCTTCCTGCAACTCGACGAAGGCGCTCATCTGGCGGCGCGCATAGCCGTGCGCCAGGTTGAACATCGAGTAGTTCAGTGCGTGGAAGCCGGCCAGGGTGATGAACTGGAACTTGTAGCCGTAGCCGGCGATTTCCTTCTGGAACTTGGCGATGGTGGCGTCGTCCAGGTTCTTCTTCCAGTTGAAGCTGGGCGAGCAGTTGTAGGCCAGCAGCTTGCCGGGGAACCTGGCATGGATGGCCTCGGCGAACTTGCGCGCGAACTCCAGGTCCGGCTTGCCGGTCTCGCACCACACCAGGTCGGCGTAGGGCGCGTAGGCCAGGCCGCGGCTGATCGCCTGGTCCAGGCCGTTCTTCGTCTTGTAGAAACCCTCCACCGTGCGCTCGCCGACGATGAATGGCCTGTCGTTGTCGTCGATGTCGCTGGTCAGCAGGTCGGCGGCCTCGGCGTCGGTACGCGCCACCAGCAGCGTGGGCACGCCGGAGACGTCGGCGGCCAGCCGCGCGGCGTTCAACTTCTCCACCGCCTCGCGGGTGGGCACCAGCACCTTGCCGCCCATGTGGCCGCACTTCTTCACGCTGGCCAGCTGATCCTCGAAATGCACGCCGGCCGCGCCGGCCTCGATCATCGCCTTCATCAGCTCGAACGCGTTCAGCACGCCGCCGAAGCCGGCCTCGGCATCGGCCACGATCGGCTGCAGGAAGTCGATGCTGTCGTCGCCCTCGGCATGGCTCAACTGGTCGGCGCGCAGCAGCGTGTTGTTGATGCGCTTGACCACCGCCGGCACCGAATCGGCCGGGTACAGCGACTGGTCCGGGTACATCTGGCCGGCCAGGTTGGCGTCGGCGGCGACCTGCCAGCCGGACAGGTAGATCGCCTTCAGCCCGGCCTTGACCTGCTGCATGGCCTGGTTGCCGGTCAGCGCGCCCAGCGCGTTGACGAAGTCCTCGGTCTGCAGGTAGTTCCACAACTTCTCCGCGCCGATCCTGGCGACGGAATGCTCCACCGGGACGGTGCCGCGCAGGCGCACCACGTCGGCGGCAGTGTAGTTGCGGGTGATGCCCTTCCAGCGCGGGTTGGTGTCCCAGTCGTTCTGGATCTGTTCGGCGGTCGGCAGCTTGGTCATGGTGGTGGTTCCGTGTTGTGGACAGCAGGGGCTTTGTAGGAGCGGCCTCGGCCGCGATGCTCTTGATGCAGCAGGTACGGACAGGAAAGCATCGCGCCCGAGGGCGCTCCTACAAGATGGAAGGGTTCAATCGATGCGTTCGTAGGCCGGCAGGGTGAGGAACTCGGCCAGTTCGTCGGCGCGGCTCAGTTCGTCCAGCAGCGCGATGGCCTCGGCGATGCGCGCGCCGCCCGGCAGCTTGCCGTGGTCGCCGAGCCTGGCCGGCAGCGCGGCCAGCGTGCGCTGCAACAGCGCGTCGTCGATCAGCGTGCCGTCGGCCAGGTGCAGGTCGTGCGTGTGCAGCCACTGCCAGATCTGCGTGCGCGAGATCTCGGCGGTCGCCGCGTCCTCCATCAGCCAGTGGATCGGCACGCAACCGTTGCCGTCCAGCCAGGCGGCCAGGTAGCGCACGCACACCTCCACGTTGCCCTCGAAACCGGCGCGGGTGATGGTGCCGAACGAGGGCCTGATCAGGTCGTCGCGGGTCACCAGCACGTCCTCGCGCAGCACGTGGTGCTGGTGCGGCTGCGGCATGTGCTCGTCGAAGATCGCGCGGGCGATGGGAATCAGCGCCGGGTGCGCCACCCAGGTGCCGTCGTGGCCGGCGGTGACTTCGCGCAGCTTGTCGGCGCGCACGCGGGCCATCGCCTGCTCGTTGGCGGCTTCGTCGTGGCCGATCGGGATCTGCGCGGCCATGCCGCCCATCGCATGCGCGCCGCGGCGGTGGCAGGTCTGGATCAGCAGTTCCGAATACGCCTTCAGGAACGGCTGCGTCATCGTCACCTGGCTACGCTCGGGCAGGACCTTGTCGGCATGGCGGCGGAAGGTCTTCAGGTAGGAGAAGATGTAATCCCAGCGCCCGCAGTTCAGGCCGACGATGCGGTCGCGCAGCGCGTGCAGGATCTCGTGCATCTCGAACACCGCCGGCAGCGTCTCGATCAGCACGGTGACCTTCATCTGCCCGTGCGGCAGGCCCAGCGTGGCCTCGATGTGCGACAGCGCGGTCTCCCACAGCGCGGCCTCTTCCATGCTCTGCAATTTGGGCAGGTAGAAGTACGGGCCGCGGTCCTGCGCCATCAGCGCGCGGGCGTTGTGGAAGGCGAACACGGCGATGTCGAACAGCCCGCCGGCCATCGGCGCACCGTCCACGCGCACGTGCTTCTCGTCCAGGTGCCAGCCGCGCGGGCGCACCAGCAGCACGGCCTGCTCGTCGCGCGGCTTCAGCGCGTAGCGCTTGCCGGGCACGCCGTCGGTGGCGGGCGCGGTGAACGTCAGGTCGCCCTTCACCGCACCGATCAGCGCGCGCTGGCCGGTCAGCAGGTTGTGCCAGGTCGGCGACGTGGAATCCTCGAAATCGGCCATGAACACCTTGGCGCCGGAATTCAGCGCGTTGATGACCATCTTCGGGTCGACCGGGCCGGTGATCTCCACGCGGCGGTCCTGCAACGCGGCCGGCAGCGGCGCCACCGTCCAGTCGCTTTCCCGTATCGACCGCGTGTCGTCGCGGAAGTCCGGCAGGCCGCCGGCGTCGAAGAAGGCCTGGCGCTGGCGGCGGGCCGCCAGCCGGGCCTGGCGCTCGGGTTCGATCGCACGGTGCAGGGAGACCAGCAGGGCCAGCGCCGCCGGGGGAAGCAGGCCTTCCTGGCCGGCCACGTTGGCGGTCAGGGCGATGCCGGGGGTCGGGCGGTCCGCGGCGATATCGCGCGGTGGCGGGGCGAAAGCGGTGGCGTGCATGGTCGGCTCCTTGCGTCTTGCTGGAGTCGTACGCTGCGCTGCAACCAACTATTTGACAAAGCAGTTTTGTCAATGCATTAAATAAGCTGAACTTATATCTATTGGAACAATGGCGGACCCAGTCGTCCCAACCCCGCGATTTCCCTACAAATCCGACCGGCTCAAGCCCCTGCGGGCGTTCTGCCAGACGGTACGGCTGGGGTCGGTGTCGCGGGCGGCCGAGGCGCTGTTCGTCAGCCAGCCGGCCATCACCCTGCAGTTGCAGGCGCTGGAACGGGAGCTGGGGGTCACCTTGTTCGAACGCAGCGGACGCCGGCTTGCACCCAGCCGCGAGGGCCAGTTGCTCTACGAACTGGCGCAGCCGCTGGTGGAAGGCGTCGACGGCCTGGACGCGCTGTTCCGCGACAAGGTCAGCGGGCTGGACTCGGGCGAACTCAACATCGCCGCCAACAGCTCGACCATCCTGTACCTGTTGCCGAAGATCGTGGAGAACTTCCGCCGCCAGCACCCGGAGGTGCGGCTGACCCTGCACAACGCCGTCACCGCCGACGGCACCGACCTGCTGCGCTCGGACGCGGTGGACCTGGCCATCGGCTCGGTGCTCGACGTGCCGGCGGACCTGAGCTACGCGCCGGTGTACCGCTTCGAGCCGCTGCTGATCACCCCACCGAACCACCCGCTGGCGAAGAAGCCCGACCTGCGCCTGGAGGACCTGTCGCCCTACGGCCTGATCCTGCCGCCCAAGCGGCTGATCACCTACCGGCTGGTGGACCTGGTGTTCCAGCAGAACCGCGTGCCCTACACGGTGGCGCTGGAAGTCGGCGGCTGGGAGGTCATCAAGCAGTACGTGGCGATGGGCATGGGCATCTCCATCATCACCTCGATCTGCCTGACCGACGCCGACCGCGACCGGCTGACGGCCCGCTCGCTGGCGCAGTGGTTCCCCGCGCGCAGCTACGGCGTGGTGGTGCGCAAGGGTAAGTACCTGTCGCCGCAGGCGCGCGACTTCATCGAACTGATCCAGCCGCACCTGTTCGAGCGGCGGGATTACGATGAGAGCGGGCATTCCGAACGCTAGCGCGATGCGTCCATGAGCGGCCGTTACCGACAACACGACTATGCGCCAGGCCAGGCCTTGCGCTGCCATTGGCAGTACGTGCAGGGACCGCGGGCAGCACCGGCCCTCGTGCTGCCGGATGCCTGCGTCGACCTGTTGTGGGATGGCGCGCGGTTGAGCATCGCCGGGCCTGATCGGCGCGCACAGTACGCCCACCTCGCTCCGGGCAGCCGACTTCAGGGACTGCGGTTCGCGCCGACCGCGGCCGCACGCTGGCTGGGCGTGCCGCTGCATGCCCTCGCCGACCAGCGCGTCGAGCTGCGCGATCTCGGCGTCCGGCACCTCGCGCGGCTCGCCGACCGGATGGCGGATCGCGAACCCGGCGACGCGATGGCCTGGCTCGCCGACCGGATACTGGGCGAAGGACATCGCGGCGATGCGATGCAGGCCGTGCATGCGCAGCTGTCGCGGGCACACCCTGCCTCGATCGCGCAGCTCGCCGGCGAGCTCGGCATCACCGAGCGCACACTGCTTCGCCGGTGCGACGAAGCGTTCGGGTACGGGCCGAAACTGCTGGCCCGCATCCTGCGGCTGCAGCGCTTCCTGCAGGCGCGCCACCACCGCGCCACCCTGCTGGAGGCCGCGCTGGACGCCGGCTATTACGATGCCGCCCAACTGGCGGGCGACACGCGCCAACTCACCGGACTGACGCCGACGCAACTGGTGGCGCGGGTCGCGGACTGACTGTCCGATTTCGCCAAGACAGCGCGACCGTGGTGTCGCAGACTGCCCGCCTCTTCCACGGATGCCCGCCATGAGCAACGCCGAGCGCCACCACCGCATCGACTACATCGAATTCACCGTCGCCTCCATCGCCGCATCCAAGGCGTTCTATGGCGGCTCCTTCGGCTGGACGTTCCAGGACTACGGCCCGGACTACTGCGAGTTCCGCGATGGCCGGCTCGCCGGCGGCTTCGCGCATGGCACGCCGCAACCGGGCGGCGCGCTGGTGGTGCTGTATTCCACCACGCTGGAGGACAGCCTGGCGAAGGTGGAGACCGCCGGCGGCAGGATCACGAAGCCGATCTTCCCGTTCCCCGGCGGACGGCGCTTCCAGTTCGCCGACCCGGACGGCTACGAACTGGCCGTGTGGTCGGACGCCTGAATCACTGCGCCACGTAGCGCGCCAGCAGGTCGCGGTGGCGCGCGGTCCAGTCGTTCATTTCCTTGCGGTCGGCGCCGTACGCATCGTCGATGAAGGCGAGCGACAGTTCCTCGGTCGCCTGCTTCACCTGCGTGCTGACATCCTGCGAATCGAAATAGCGGTGGTCGGTGAACACGTTGTGGGTGCCGTGCTTGTAAATGGCCAGCACCTTTTGCGCGCCGCCGGTGGCCTCGTACACCTTCAGCCGGTCCTCCACGCCGGAACCGAAGCCCGGGATGCGGATGATGTCGTCGGCCGTGGTGACGTGCAGGGTGGGGATGGTCACTCCGCCCAGGATCGGACGGAAGTCGTCGTCGCCGTAGAACGGCGGCGCGGAGATCACGATGGCGGCGGTGACGCGCGGATCGCGCAGCCAGATCGCCTTGCCGTGACGCATCACCCGCGCGCCGGCCGACATCAGCGTGGTGTTGGCCCCGTACGAATGCCCGGCCGCCACGATGCGCGCGCGGTCGATGTGCGCGCCCCATTCGCCGGCCAGCAGCCGGTCCAGCGCGAAGCGCTGATCGCCCACGCGGGCGACCGCCTCCGATTCGCCGGCGGCGCGCTGGAACCGCGCGACCAGTTGCAGCGGGTTGCCCTGCCACAGCGCGCGGTCGCTGCCCACGTGCTGCAAGTGGATGCTGGCGATGCCGTGCCGCGCCCAGTAATGGCCCAGGTAGGTATAGCCGTCGCGCGAGCTGCCGATGCCATGCGAGAACACCACCAGCGGTACCTGGCCGTCCCGCGCCGCCTTCGGCCAGAACAGCTTCACCGGTACCGCGCGGCCGCGCTCGGCATCCTGCCAGTCGAGGTCGCGCACTTCGTAGTCGGCGTGCGCCTGCCATGCGCCCGTCGGGGACGCCGGCACGCGCGGGGACACCGCCAGCACCGGCGCCAGCAGCAGGACGGACAACAGGACCGCCCAGCGTCGGCGGCGGAGGAAAGCGGGAACGTTCATCGGAAAACGAAACGTAATCGACTGGGGAGGAACCGCGGGCCGCCATGGCGGCCCGCGAACGGCAACGACGGGATTGCAGGCGCCGGCACACCCGTACCGGCAACGCACGCCGGGCGTGCGTTCACTTCTTCTTCGGGCGCCCGGCCTTGACCGGCGCCAATGCCTCCAGCGCCTTGGCCAGCGCCGCCGGCGACAGGCCATGCAACGCATGCAGGCCGGCGCGCAGCAACTCACTCTTCTTGGCCGGCCGGCGTGCTTCCAGCGCGCGCGCCTTCAGCACCGACACCAGCGCGAAATCCGCGGCCGGCATGGTGAAACTGTCGCGCACGGGCTTCTGCGGCTTGTCGGCCTTGCCCACAGCGACGTCGGCATCGGCAGGGCGCTTGCGGGGCTTGGACATCATGGCGGCCAATAATTGTATAAATCATTTATACCTTTTAACGTCGCCCGCGCCAAGCGCCGGCCAGCCGACGAACGGCGGGCGTTAAGCCCGGGTTGCCCACGCGGCGCCCTCGCCCGGGCATTAGACTGGCAGCCCGCGCTCCGGAACCCTCCGATGAGTCGTCGTGCCGCTTCCCCCGCCACCGGCGAACAGATGGCCGCCCTGGTCGCCGAGGATGCCGCCGTCCTGACCGCATCGCTGGCGCGCGCGCCCTCGGATCCGCGCGGGGTGCACGAAGCCCGCAAGGCCGTGCGCCGGCTGCGCTCCGTGCTGGCGCTGGCGCGCGACCCGCTGGGCGAGCCCGCGCGCGCGCTGGACCGCCAGCTGCGCGGCATCGCCAAGGGATTGTCGGCGCTGCGCGATGGCCAGGTCGTGCAGGAAACCGCCGCATCGATCGCACGCGAAAGCCAGGACTCGGAAGACGCCGCCAACTGGCGGCTGATCGTCGACGCGCTCGCGCAGCGTCAGGCGCGCCTGCTGGCGTCCACCCTGGAGAAAGACCCCGGCTTCGCCCGTCGGCAGACGCAGGCCCACCGCCATGCGGAGCGCCTGGGCCAATTGCCCTGGCAAAACGTGCACGCCGCCGACCTGCGCCGGGCATTGGAGAAATCCGCGCGGCGCCAGCAGCGCGCGCAGCATGCCGCCCTGGCCAGCGGCCAGGCCGACGACCTGCACGACTGGCGACGCAAATCGCGGCGCCTGCGCATGCAGCTGAACGCGATGAAGAAACTCCGCCTGCGCGCCCTCCCGCACGGCACCCAAGCATTGCCCGGATCGGCCAAGCACATCACGCAGCTCGTCGACCAGTTGGGCGCTCTGCAGGACCTGGAGCTGCTGCACAAGGCGCTGCGCGCGCTGGAGCGCGAACGTCCGCCGGCGGCAACCACCCTGCCCACCCGGCATGCGGCCCCGGTCCGCGAACAGGTCCTGCCACTGGCATGACCCGCCACAGGCGGACGCGCAGGCCGTACCGCAAGCCGTCAAGAACGCCACCGCCAGGCCGATAGTGACCCATACGGCCATACGGCCGGGACGGTCGCGCGCCTCGGCAACGGCCTTCGCGCCAATGGACGCGGACCCGGCACGCACCGTGCATCGTCACAAGGCCGGCCCGGCCCGGAACGGGCGGCCCGGCATCCCCCGTACCCAGGACACCAGGCAGAGCAGGTGGAAGCAACAACCCCGACCCCGCCGTCGGATACGCGCATGGCGCGTGCCGACGACCCGACCCGACGACGGGGCCTGCCGCCCATGGCGTGGGCGGCGGCCGTGCTGCTGGGCGGCCTGCTGCTGACCGGATGGGTGGCGCACCGCGAATGGCGCGACCTGCACGCGCATGCCGAACGCATGCGGCACGCGCGGGCCGACGCCGGCGCCGCTCGCCTGCGCGTGCCACTGGAGCAGGCCGCCTCGACGTTGCGGGCGATGCAGACGGTGTTCCTGTCCAGCGACACGATGGACCAGGCCAAGTTCGCCCAGTACCACGCCAACCTGCGCAGCCCGCTGCCGGAGGGCGCCTACACGTCGGTCGCCTTCGCCCGGCGCGAACCCGCCGGACAGCCGCTGGCGGACCATGTTTCCTATCGTTACCGGTTCGTCACGCCGTACGAACCCAATGCCACGCTGCTGGGTTTCGACACGGTGTCGCAGAAGGCCAACCTGGCGGCGCTGCTGCAGGCGCGCGACACCGATACCGTGGTGGTCTCGGCCCCGTTCACGCTGCGCCAGGGCGCGCCGCACGGGCAGAATCCGCTGGGCGTCACCCTGCGCCTTCCGGTCTATTCCAACGGCCCCACGCCCGCCACGCCCAACCAGCGGCGCGCGCGCGAGATCGGTGCGCTGGCCATCGGCATGCGCATCCAGCCGATGGTGGAAACCGCGCTGGAAGGCGCCGTGCTGGACGGCTTCCGCGTGCGCCTGTACGACACCGGCAGCGGCACGGCCGAACCGTTCTACGACTCCGGCACTGCCATCGCCGCCGGCATGCCCGTGCAGACGCGCGTGCTGGCCTTCGGCGGGCGCCAGTGGCGCATCGACATGCAGCCGCGGCCCGCGCCGCTGGACATGGGCCGGCTGGAAGCGGTCGTCGCCGGCGGCGTCACCATCAGCCTGTTGCTGTCGGCGTTGGCCTGGTCGCTGACGACCACCCGCCGTCGCGCGACGGCGCTGGGCCGGCAGATGAGCGACCGCTTCCGCGAAAGCGAGATGCGCTTCCGCACGCTCAACGAGCTGCTGCCCGCGCTGGTGCTGCTGGCCGGCACGCGCGACGGGCGCATCGTCTACGCCAACCAGGCCGCGCGCCTGCGCCTGGGCGATCCCACCGGCCTGCCGCTGGCCGCGCTGTTTTCCGATCCGCTGCTGCGGCACCGCGCCGGCGACGCCGCCACGGTCGGCAACGACTGGGGCAACCTGGAAGCCGTGCTGCTAAGCCCCGTCGGCGACGCGTTCTGGGCCAATGCCTCGATCGCGCGGGTCGACATGGACGGCGATGCGCACCTGCTGATGGTGGCCACCGACATCTCGGAACAGCGCGAACTCACCGAACGCCTCAGCCACCAGGCCACGCACGATGCACTGACCGAGCTGTGCAACCGCCGCGAGTTCGAGCGCCGACTCGAACAGGCGCTGGCCGAGCGCAAGGCGCGTCCCGGCAACGATCCCTGCGCGCTGCTCTACATCGACCTGGACCAGTTCAAGCTGATCAACGACGTCTCCGGCCACATGGCCGGCGACCAGTTGCTCGCCCAGCTCGCGCTGGCGATGCGCCAGCAGCTGCGCGGCGGCGACGTGCTGGCGCGGCTGGGCGGCGACGAATTCGGCCTGATGGCCTTCCACGTGGACGCCGACGGCGCGCGCGCGTTGGCCGAGCGCCTGCGCGAGACCATCGAGAGCCTGATGTTCGTCTGGCAGGACCGCACCTACACCGTCAGCGCCAGCATCGGCGTGGTGGTGGTGGACCAGAACGAGGCCACGCTGAGGGATCTGCTGGCCTGGGCCGACACCGCCTGCTACCTGGCCAAGGAGAACGGACGCAACCGCGTGCACGTGTACCGCGAGGACAACGAGACCACGCGCCGGCGGGGCGAAATGGAATGGGCCAGCCGCCTGCGCTGGGCGATGGAGCAGGACCGCCTGCTGCTGGACTACCAGCAGATCGTGCCGCTGGACGGCGGCGGCGACGCGCCCAGCATCGAACTGCTGCTGCGCCTGCGCGACGAGGACGGCGGCATCGTGCTGCCGGGCGCGTTCCTGCCGGCCGCCGAACGCTACGGCCTGATGCCGGCGATCGACCGCTGGGTGATCCGCACCGCGCTGGCGCATTTCTCGCATCTGCACGAGACGGGCCGGAAGCTGGGCACCTGCGCGATCAACCTGTCCGGCGCCAGCATCGAGGACGACGGCCTGGCCGATTTCATCCTCGCCCGCATCGCCGAGTACGCGGTGCCGGCGCACAAGCTGTGCTTCGAGATCACCGAAACGGTGGCCGTGCGCAACCTGCTGAAGGTGGTGCACGTGATCGAACGCCTGCGCCGCGCCGGCTGCCTGATCGCGCTGGACGATTTCGGCGCCGGCATGTCCTCCTTCGGTTACCTGAAGAACCTGCCGGTGGACCTGATCAAGATCGACGGCAGCTTCATCCGCGACCTGGAAAGCGACCCGATGAGCCGCACCATCGTCAGCGCCATCGCCCAGATCGGCCACCAGCGCGGCCTCAAGGTGGTCGCCGAATGGGTCAGCAGCCAGCACCTGTCCGACGCCCTGCGTTCGCTGGGCGTGGACTACGGCCAGGGCTTCGCCCTGCACCGCCCCGAGCGCGTGATGTTCCAGCGCCCCGTACCGCCACGCCGGCTGGTCGCGGTGCGCTGACCGTTCTTGCGCCCTGTGGGAGCGACGTGAGTCGCGACGGCAAGGACCGAGCGATTCCCTCCCCACCATAGGAGTCCGTGCGAGCCGCGCCGACATGCCGGCGCGAATCGACCGCAATCGGGAGAGCAACGTCGCGACTCGCGTCGCTCCCACAAGGGTGCCCTGCGTAGACGCGCACCCGCACCTTGCCGATGGTGCGGCTCCGGCCTTACTGTCGCCGCATCGCACGCGGGGGAATGACGGATGCAAGGCTGCCTCAAGGGATTGATCGCATTGTGCGCGGTGCTGGGCGCCGTGCCCGTGCAAGCGGAGGAGGATGTCTCCCTGCCCGCCGTGCACGACGCGCGGCATGCGCAGCCCACGCCGGCCAGCCCTTTCTCGAAGGACGCGCCGCGCGCGCATGGCAAGCAGAAGACCGGCGGATCGCTCGCCTTCCAGCGGCAACGCCACGCCGCGATGGCCCTGGGCGAGAACGACGACGAAGCCGACGCCGACCGCGCGTTGACCGACGTGATCGCGCACGCCGAGTTCGGCGGCCTGCCGGCCGGCGAGCAGCGCGACATCCTCTCGCGGGCCGGCTGGATGGCCATCCGCGTCGACGACTATCCGCGCGCGCGCCGCCTGCTGCTGCGCGCCACCGCGAACGGCTCGGACAATCCGGACGACTGGTACTTCCTGGCCAACCTGGAGGCGCAGCGCGGCGACCATGCCGCCGCCGCGCGCCACCTGCAACGCTTCGTGCACGGCTGGCCGTCCCTGCTGGAGCATGTGGATACGCCCTCGGTGCTGCGCATCGTCCATGGCATGGACGACGACGCGCCCGCGCGCCCGGAGCTGCTGCAGTCCCTGTTCGACAGTGGCTGGGACAACCGTGGGCTGGGACTGAGCGGCCTGTGGTACGAACTGGCCCGGCTGCGCGTCGAGCGCGGCGAGCGGGACGCCGCGCGCGCCGCCATCGCCCGCGTCGTCGAACCGGCGGCGCTGGTGAAGCTGCGCGCGGACCGCCGTTTCGATGGGCTGGTCGATCCGCACGCTCCGGCTTTCGATGTCGAGGCCGCCGCCCGGCGCCGCGTCGATGACCTGCGCGTCCTGGCAAGCGAACGCACCAACCTCTTGGAAGCGCGCACGGAACTGGGCCTCGCCCTGCTGATGCTGGGCCTGCACGAAGAAGCCCTGCGATCGACCGACCAGGCGCTTGCCATCATCCGGGAGGCGCCGCGGGACACACCCGCCTTCCAGGACATGGACCAGCACGCCTGGCTGCTCAACAACCGCGCCATCGCATTGCGCCGGCTGGGCCGCATCGATGAGGCGCATGCCGACCTGCTGGCCGCCAGCCGCATGAGCGAGCAGGGCATGCCCAACGTCAGCCAGGCGCTGAACCTGGGGCAGTTCCTGTGCCAGCTGGGCCGTCCCGCGGAAGCGAAGGCCGCCATCGCGCCGGCAGAGGACCTGAGCGGCTACGGGCGGATGGTGAAGGTCCACGTCGAACTGTGCGCGGCGGTGCAGACCGGCGACCGCGCGGCGGCGAAGCGGGCGCTGGCGTACCTGCGCAAGCACCGTGCGGACTCCGCCGCCATCTGGATCGAAGCGCTGGTGGAAAGCGACCGGCTGGATGCCGCCGCCAAGGCGCTCGCCGATGCGCTCGCCGCGCCCCGCACCCGCGGCGAGATGCTGGCATGGCTGCAACAGTACCGCGAAGCGGATCCCCTGCCCGCCTATGCGTCCACCCGCGAACGTTGGCGCACGTTGATGGCGCGCGCCGACGTGCAGCGGGCCTTCTCGAAGGTGGGGCGCATCCAGCGCTACGACATCTTCTTCGGCTACGGCACGGAATAGGCGCGCCGCCGGCCCGTCGCGGGCCGTGCGAGATCGAGACGATCAGCGATGGGAATCGCGCTCGTCGTCCATCGCCTGGCCTCCGCCGGCGCCCATGCCGCCCCCCATCCCGCCGCCCGCGCCGCCACCGCCCCGGCCACCACCCTGCTTCGCATCGTCCTTCGCTCCGCCGCCCTTGCCGCCGGAGCCCGACGGCCGCGCCGGACCCTGCCTGGGGATGGGCAACTGCTCCGGCACGGGCGCCAGGTCCAGCACGTCGCGGATGAAGTCGCGCAGCGACACGACCAGTTCGGCGGTATGGACGGGGCGTCCGGCCGCCAGTTCGGTCGCCGCCTGCGCGGCGAGCCGGACCTGCTCGTCGGTGCCGAGCAGGATGATGTCGGACAGGGCGGCCTCGACCGCATCGCGTATCCGCCGCGCACGATCCGAGCCGGCCGGGTCGCCCTGCGTGGACAGGTCCGCCACGGCATGATCCGCTTCCGTCGCATCCTCGCCGCCGGTCCCGGCACTGGCCGCGCCGCGGCGGCGCAGGTCGCGCAGGTGGGTGGGATCGACCGCGAGGCTGCCGGTGAAGGAACCGCCCAGCGTCTTGTACGCCGCGATCAGCGTGCGAAGGCGCTCGTTGATCTGCCGGTTCTCGCGCTCGCGCCGCTGTTGCATCGTCTGCATGACGATCAGGCGGATGCCGACGCCGATCAGCGTGATCACGGCCAGCCCGAGCAGCGTCGAAAGCAATGTCTGCCAGGAACTGAAATCCAGGTTGCGCATGCCACGGCTCCGAATCCTTGGGGACTCACTTTATGCCAGGCGCGACCCGTTTGCTTGCGGCCAGGCGATGCGGCATTCCCGCTTCGTCATCCGGCTGCAAGGCCGGCACGGCCATGCCGGAGCCGCAAGCGTCACGGGTCCTCGACACCGATCTCGGCGCCATCTCGTCGCTGAGGCCCGCCTCGAACGCGAGCGCGGCCCGCGTCAGGCCGCCATGTCCAGCACGATGCGGCCTTCGATCTGGCCCTTGTGCATGCGCGCGAACACGTCGTTGATGTTCTCCAGCTTCTCGGTGGCCACCGTCGCCTTGACCTTGCCCATCTCGGCGAATTCCAGCGACTCCTGCAGGTCCAGGCGGGTGCCGACGATCGAGCCGCGCACGGTCACGCCGTTGAGCACCATGCCGAAGATGTCCAGCGGGAACTGGCCCGGCGGCAAGCCGTTGAGCGAAACGGTGCCGCCGCGGCGGACCATGCCGATGGCCTGTTCGAAGGCCTTCGGCGATACCGCGGTGACCAGCGCGCCGTGGGCGCCGCCGATCTCCTTCTTCAGGTAGGCCACCGGATCGGTGGTCTTCGCGTTGACGGTGACCGTCGCGCCCAGGCGCGTGGCGAGGTCCAGCTTGGCGTCGTCCACGTCCACCGCCGCCACGTTCAGGCCCATCGCCCTGGCGTACTGCACCGCCATGTGGCCCAGCCCGCCGATGCCGGAGATCACCACCCAGTTGCCGGGCTTGGTGTCGGTGACCTTCAGGCCCTTGTAGACGGTCACGCCGGCGCACAGCACGGGCGCTATCTCGATGAAGCCGATGTTCTTCGGCAGATGGCCGACATAGCCCGCGTTGGCCAGCGCGTATTCGGCGAAGCCGCCGTTGACCGAGTAGCCGGCGTTCTGTTGCTGCTCGCACAGCGTCTCCCAGCCGCCCAGGCAGTGCTCGCAATAGCCGCAGGCCGAATACAGCCACGGGATGCCGACGCGGTCGCCTTCCTTCACGTGGGTGACGCCGGCGCCGACCGCGACCACGTGGCCGACACCCTCATGGCCCGGGATGAACGGCGGGTTCGGTTTCACCGGCCAGTCGCCCTCGACCGCATGCAGGTCGGTGTGGCAGACGCCGCAGGCCTCGATCTTCACCAGCAGGTCGCCCGCGGCGGGGCGCGGCACCGGCACTTCCTCGATCGCCAGCGGCTGGCCGAACGCGCGGACCACCGCAGCCTTCATCGTCTTGTCCATGGGAAGTCCTCTTGTTCGTGGGGGAGGACCCACCGTACGCCTCGCGTCGTGACGGTGCGTTGATCGTGATCAAGCCGCGAGGATGGCGTCGGACGCGGCCCGCTTGTTCCAATGCGGCGAACCGGTCGGCGTTGCCCGCGCGGTTGCGTACATCGCGGCGCAACGCATCCCGTACGCCGAGACCACCCAGGATTCCGACAAACCGGATTCCCGGCCGGGACATCGATGCGCCGCGATCAATGCGCGGCGGCATCGCCCTCGACCGCCAGCGGCCGCACGGTCTCCAGCAGGCTGGCCAGGGTCTTGCCGGGTTCCTCCCATGGCATCATGTGGGCGGAGTGCTCGAACCACACGCCGCGCTTGTACGGCGCATCCACCTGCCGCAGCCACTGTTCCGTGGGCTCCGACGGCGTGGTGTAGTCGTGGCGGCCCATGAACATCACCACCGGGATCGGGAAACGCTTCACGCCGGTGAAATCCACCTGCAGGAATTCGTCCAGCAACCGCCCCAGCGAGAACACGTTGCCGGCGTCGATCGCGCAGCGGTCGGCATCAGTGTAGTCCGGCGACAGGCGCGGGCCCCGGTAGAAGTACTTCGACTCGTCGCGGTACGCGGTCAGGCCGCCGTAGAACTGCGGCCACTTGCGCGCGATGATGATGCGCTCGCGGGTGATCGGCCGGTCGCCGGGATACGGCGCGATGGATTCCATCTCGCGCACCGCTTCGGCGTTGCCTTCCGCGCGTGCCCGCGCCAGGCCGTAGTCGAAGCTCACGCGTTCGTTGGTGCGCACGTTGACGACCTGGCCGATGCCGACGTAGGCATGGAACAGGTCCGGCCGCTTCAGCGCTGCGTGCATGCCGACCACCGTGCCCCAGCTGTGGCTCATCAGGACCAGCTTGCGCTTGCCGTATCGCGCGCGCAGATGTTCGGCGATCTCGATGGCGTCGTCCACGTAGCGCTCGATGCGGAGCGTGTCGGCCACGGCCTCCTGCGGGTTGATGGCGAAGGTCCTGCCGGAGCCGCGCTGGTCGTAGTTGACGAGGGTGAAGTATTCCTCGAGCGGTCGCTGGAACTGCCACAGCGTGGGCGTGATCGGCGAGGCCGGGCCGCCGTGCACGAACAGCACCATCGGGTTGTCGCGATCCTGCCCGCGCACGTTGATCCACTGGTCGATGCCGCCGATGCGCGCGGCGTACGCTTCCTGCACGCCGTTGGGCGACGCGATGCGGCCCAGGTCGGCGATGATCTCGCGCGCGGGTTCGTAGCTGGAACGATCGGGGCAGGCGTCCTGCGCCCGTACCGCCGGCGCCAGCAGCGTCATGGCCAGGACGAAGACGGATACGCAAGATTTCATCGGTGCTCCCGGGGTCAGGCATCCACGCGCAGTATCCCCGTTCCCCCCGCACGCGACGTGTGCCCATCGTCGTGGTCGGCCGGCCAGGGATCACGCTTTCTTCTTCTCTCCACTTGCGGGGAGAAGGAGAAGAACCCTGCGAACAGCGCTGTCTTGATGTTGCGGCTACGACGCGCAGACGAAGCGATCCACGCTCAGACGTACGCCATCCATTGCCGCAGCACGGGCTGCCAGGCATCGCGCGTGGCGATCACGTCGTCGGCGCTGGCGAACGCGAGCAGGGCGCGGTCTTCGCCACGCCAGTCGAGCAGGCCCTGCGGGTCGTCGATGGCCGGTTTCGGCATGGCGCGTTTCCTGGCGCCAAGGTGCAGGACCAGCTGCAACCGGGTGCCACGCAGGTGCATGGTGGCGAAGTGCGCGCCGCCGACGTGGAAGCTGGGCGCGTTCCATTTCACCGCTTCGCCGATCGCGGCGTCGGTGGCCAGGATCGCCTCGCGCAGCGCCAGCACGATGGACCGGTGCGGCAGCGCAGCATCGGCGAGCAACGCGGCCACGTCGGGTGCGGTGGAAAGGGTCTTCTTCGCGACCATGGCGGCTCCCGGCAACAGGTGGCCGCCACGATAACGCAGCGACGCATCCGGCCGGCTGCGTTCAGGACGGGTCGGCGGCGTCCACCAGCGCGCGTTCGGCATCCGTACGGTCGCGGCGCGGCAACGGGCGCACGGTCAGCCGGTCGTGGCGGCACACGTCCACGTCCGGATAAAGCATTCCCCGGCCGTTGCGGAACACGAAACGCACGTCGTAGCGGCACGCATCGCCGGCGATCTCGACCGTCGCGGAACCACCACCCCCGGGCAGCGGTTCGCCCAGGGGCAGCGGACGGAAGTCCTGGCTGCCGGGCGCGGCCACTGCCACCGAGACCAGGCGGTCGTGGGCGCGATTGACCAGGTGCAGGTACCGCATCGGGGCCTGCGCATGCGCGGGCGGCAGGGCGGCGAGCAGCAACGGAAGGGCAACGGCGAGGGAAAGGACGCTGGACGGGCGCATGGCAGGCATCTCCGCAAGGGTGGGATTCCGCCGTGCGGCGCGGATCGCGGCGCGGGCGGTGCCGGCATCACGCCCGCGCGCGGCGCGCCCGGCAACGGATGCGGGACGAATCGTCGTGGCGCCGTGGCGAATCGTAGTGACGCGACGCGGCGCTTCCCGTCGCGCGGCCCGCCGCCTACGATGCCTCCGTCCCCGATGGGTGCGCCCACGATGAAGATCCGCCTCGGCAGCATGGAGATCCGCCTGTCCCGCTACCTCGGCCTGTGGTCGGTGGTGGTGGTGCTGTTCGCCATGCAGGGCTGCATGAACGATGCGGTCAACGCGCACGTATGGTCGCCCGCGGATTACCTGCGCTGGTCGGCGATCCAGTGGCTGACCTGGGCCGCCCTGGCGCCGCTGGTGTTCCGGCTCGGCGAACGCCATCCGATCCAGTTCCCGCTGCGGCTGCGTGCGCTGGGCCGGCACGTGATGGCCAGCCTGGGCATGACGCTGCTGGCGATCGTGATCGGCGCGATGGTCTCCGCCATCTTCGAGCCCAGCACCTTCGGCCAGCAGTTGTGGCAGTTCATCAGCAAGTACGTGGCCATCGGCCTGTTGACCTACTGGGCGTTGCTGGCCGTGCAGCACCTGCTGTATTTCCAGGCCGAGAAGGCGCGCCGCGAACTGGAAGCCAGCCGGCTGGCGACGGAGCTGGCGCAGTCGCGCCTGCAGGTACTGAAGACGCAGTTGCAGCCGCACTTCCTGTTCAACACGCTGCACGCCATCGTCACCCTGCTGGACGAGGACACGCTGTCGGCCGAGGACATGCTGCTGCGCCTGAGCGAACTGCTGCGCGCCTTCCTGGAGGACTACGACGGGCAGGAGATCAGCCTGCGCCGCGAGCTCGAGCTGCTGGACCTGTACCTGGGCATCCAGCGGCGGCGCTTCAAGGACCGGCTGAGCACGCAGATCTACGTCGCGCCCGAGGCGATGGAGGCCGCCGTGCCCAGCCTGGTGCTGCAACCGATCGTGGAGAACGCGATCCGCCACGGCATCGGCCGGCACGTCGGCGAAGACTGCATCGAGGTGGACTGCCGACGCGAGGACGATACGCTGTGCATCGACGTGCGCAACCGCAACAGCGCGCTGGACGCGGAACGCAGCCCTTCCGGCCACGGCATCGGCCTGTCGAACACGCGGCTGCGGCTGAAGGAACTCTACGGCGAGGCCGCCGACCTTCGCCTGGACGTGATGGTCCCGCGGGGCGTGGCCTGCCGCATCCGCCTGCCCTACCGCGAAATCGAAGCCGACGACGACCTGCCGGAGCACGTGCCCGCATGAGCCTGACCGCGCTGGTCGTGGACGACGAGCCGATCGCGCGGCACGCCATCGTGCGGCTGCTGGGCGACGACCCGGACGTTGAAGTGATCGGCGAGTGCGGCGATGGCGTGTCGGCGGTGGAAGCGATCCGCGGCCACTCGCCGGACCTGGTGTTCCTGGACATCCAGATGCCGGCGATCACCGGCCTGGACGTGCTGGCGACGATCGGGGCGCAGCGGATGCCGGCGACGATCTTCGTCACCGCCTACGAGCAGTACGCGGTGCGCGCGTTCGAAGCGAACGCGGTGGACTATCTGGTCAAGCCCTTCAGCCGTGAGCGCTTCGCCGAGACGCTGCGGCGGGCCAAGCAACGCCTGGCCGCCGCGCGCGGCGCGGACGCCGACACCACCGCGCGCATCATGCAGGCGCTGGACTCGCTGCGGCAGCGCGACGACTACCTGCAGCGCCTGCCGGTACGCGTGGACGAACACGTGGTCTTCATCGACGTGGACGACATCGTCTGGATCAAGGCCAGCCGCAACACGGTGCTGGTCCACCTGGCCGACCGCGCGCACGAGCTGCGCGAGACGATGGCCGCGCTGGCCGCACGGCTGGACCCGCGCCACTTCGCCCGCGTGCACCGCTCGGCCATCATCAACGTGCGCCGGGTCACCGCCATCCACCCGTGGTTCAACGGTCACCACGTCGTCACCCTGGACACCGGCCAGCAGCTGCGCATGAGCCGCTACCAGCACGAAGCCTTCCTGCGGCTGGCGACGCTGCGGCGGGAGGAGTGACGCCGCGCCGGGCGCTCCGTGCGCATGCTTCGCGCTGGCGCCGGCTGAAGGGTTCGCCGCACTGGCGGCAAGGACAACCGGAGCAGGCTTCGAATGTGTACTTCATGTTCCCGCCGGATGCGGGTGGCGATGCCGCCCCCTGTCGGTCCGCCCGCCTGCCGCATCCGGCGCCTTCATTCCGGATAACGCACGCATCCTTGCCGGGCGGCAACGTCACAGGGGTTACGTCGTGACCGGCGTCTCCGCTTCCAGTCGCGCCTCGATGGCGGCATGCAGGCCGGGATGGGCCGGCACGCGGATGCCGAATTCGTCCCGCAGCACCGCGATCACGGCGGCGGCATCGGGCAGGGCGCGCCGCTCGCTGGCCTGGCCGATGCGATGGATGGCGAAGCTGCCGTTGTAGAGGGTCCTGCGCCATCCCGGCCCGGTGCGCGCCGCGCGCAGCTGGCCCAGGAACGGCGAGTCCGGATGCGTGCTGACGTACCAATTGCCGACGATGTAGTCGATCTCGGCCTGCGGTTGCAGGTCGAACACGTACATCGCCCGCCATTCGCCGGCGACGAAGGCGCGCAAGCTGTACCGGCCATCGCGGTGTGTGATGCGGTACGGCTCGTGCGGGGTGGATTGTTCATCCTCGGTATCCAGCCGCAACGGCGCGGTCGGCACCATGCCGCCGAAGCCGACGTCGGCGATATAACGCACACCGTCGAGGACCACCAGCACCAGCAGATGGGTACGTGCGGTGAGTGCGTCCTCCGGCCCGCCCATCACCACGCGGCCGGTCAGCCCGCGCGCATCGAATCCCAGTTCCTGCAACAGCGCCAGGAAGACGCGGTTGAGTTCATAGCAGTAGCCGCCACGCCCGGCATGCAGCAGCTTGTGCTGCACCGCCGGCAAGTCCATCGGCACGGGAAGGCGAAGCAGGGTGGAGAGTGTTTCGAAGGGGAAAACCGCAGTGTGGCGCTGCTGCAGTTCGCGCAAGGTGGCCAGCGTGGGCGGCGGTGCCTGGTCATAGCCCAGGCGATGCAGGTAGAGCGCGGCTTCGGCAAGGGAGGCGGTCATGGCGGGCTCCTGGAATGACAGGCGGCCACTGTGCGACCTCAAGCGCGATTGAGGTCAAGAGCGGCCTCACCGCGGATGCGACCCTGCGGTCGTGCGCGCCACCGGTTTTGCGGCATCATGGGGCGGGGGAATGAAGTGCCATGCGGGAGCGCCAATGCGTACATGGAGACTGGTCCCTTTGCTGCTGTTGGCCTCCGCGTCGACGTGGGCGGGCGATGCGTGCCCCTTGCTGCGCACGCAGACCGCTTCGCCCGACCCCGCCACGCGCATCGCCGCCATCGCGTGCCGCGAGCACGCAGCGTGGTTCCGCCCCTTCATCGATCGCAACGGCCGCTTGGCCAGCATGACCACGATGGAGGCGGAATCCAGTCCGTTGTCGGACGGGCAGGAATCCGCCTGGCAGCGCGTGGCGCGCTACTGGCGCGACAGCGGCCTGCTGGGCGGCATGGGACACCGCAGCGGCGCGTCGGATTGCCAGTACGGCGCGCTGGCGGGCCCATCCGCGACGGCATGCCGCGCCTTCGTCGTCGACACGCCCTGGTCGGCGGCGTTCATCTCGTGGGTGATGCGGCAGGCGGCGCTGCCGGGCTTCCGCGGTTCCAGCCGGCATTACAGCTACGTGCGCGATGCCTACCTGCAACCGGCGACGCATGCCTACGACGTGCTGGACATCGCCAAGGCGAAGCTCGCCGTCGGCGACCTGCTCTGCTACGTGCGCCATGCCAACCGCGTTTATGCGCACGAAGGCCTGCTCGCCGCCGCCCGCGGCCACGACATCCTGGACATGCACTGCGACATCGTGGTGGCCGTCAACCCGGACAACGACAGCATCGCCTACCTGATCGGCGGCAACGTGCAGCAGGGCGTGACCATGCGGATGCTGCCGCTGAACCGCAACGGCGAGTTCTGGGGCCTGCCGCTGCGCGTGGGCGACGGCTCGCTGTGCGCGCCCGACAACGAGGCTGCGTGCAGCTTCAACCGCCAGGACTGGGCCGCGTTGCTGAAACTCAAGCCCGCGGACGAGCTGGCGAAACTGCCCGGCGCGTTGCCGCCCACGCCTGAAATCGTGCCCGCGGAGGAACAGAAATGCTGCGTGCACTGCGTGGTGGGGGCGGGAGTGCCGCGTTGCCCGAAGCCGGAGACGCCATGATCCGCCACTCGCGTGAATTGGCTCCCTGCGAAGGACGGGAAACGGTGCTCGCCAAGGGCCGTTGACGCCTGTGTAATCCCGCTCATCGCAACCTGCGGGAACCCTTCGATGACGGCAGCCCGATTCATGGCGTCCCATGCGTCCGCTTCACCCCACCGCGCCGTGGTGCTTGGTGGCCTCATCGCCGGCGCCCTGGACATGGTGTGGGTCTGCACCCTGTGGGGCACGCTGGGCGTCACGCCGAAACGCATCTTCCAGGCCGTGGCATCGGGCTGGCTGGGCAACGACGCGGCCGTGGCCGGCGGCTGGGCCACGGCATTGCTTGGCGCCGTATCGCACTTCGCCATCACCATCGCGATGGCCTACGCCTACTACCTGGCGGCACGGCGCCTGCCCACGCTGGCGCGCCGGCCGGTGCTTTACGGTGCGCTCTACGGCATCGTGCTGTACGTGGTCATGATCCACGTGGTGGTGCCGCTGTCGGCCGCGCCCTCCAACCAGTCAGCACCTTGGGGCTGGGTGCTGTGGGCCAACATCGCCGCGCATATGTTGTTGGTGGGTGTGCCGTGTGCGCTGGGTGCGCGGATGGCGTTGCGGGCGCGGTAGTCGCAGAAGTCCCAACCAAGCCGCAGCGCAGGTTGGGTTGAAGCCGGCTTCGTAGGATGGGTATCGTTGCGCACAACCCATCCTACCGGCTGCCAAGCAAGCCGATGCGCCGGAACCATATCTCCAACGGCACGGTCACCAACGGCGGCACAGCCGCCAACACCACGAGCATCGTGGCCCACCACGGCCAGCGCAGGCGCAACGCGGAGAGCGCGGTGACTACCACGTAGGACAACAGGAAGGCGGCCCCATGCAGTGGGCCGAAGATCTTCACGCCCAGTTCGTTGGCCACCGGCCCGTACTTGAGGAACATGCCGATCAGCAGACCGGTCAGGTGAATCCTTCCAGAAAGGCCGCGACGGCGAACAGGCGCCCGGCGGCGCGAGGGGTCGTGACATGCAGGAACTCCAGTGGAGGGATGCCCCGCCGCGATGGCGGATGCGACGCCTGCCAGCGTTAGGGATTCTAGCAACTCAACTCATAAATACGCCGGGCGTTCCCGGACCAGAATATCCGTCATCTAAACTAATCAGCCGGCGCGATAAGCCATTGCCACCCTCCGAAAGCGCGCCAGACTGGGTCAAAGACTACTATTTGGAGACAGAAGCACATTCCAGCTGCCAGCTGCCTCGCGAAATCGCTCGATGAAAGTAGCCAGGTCAGCTTCAGGCGATAGAGATTTCAGCTCTTCCTCATCAGCAGGACGTATACAAATGAACTCATGGAACGCGTGGTCTAAATCATTCGGCCCGTCGCCGCATTCCATCCAGTGGCGCTCACAAAGTGCCGGCACTGATACTTGCTCGGCAACAAAAATGTCACCATTCTCCAAGAAGGCGCGCAACTTTGTTCCAGCAGATTCATCGAAACCGATCAACAGGATAGATCCGTACGTCTTCCAGTTGCCGGCGTCGCGATACATGTATTCGAACACCGAAAACTCACATGCTCGACGCATAAAACTCCTCCAAAGAGCAACTTCATTCCAGCGTACCTTCAGGGAGTCTTACTGCATGCGACTTTCGCTGCAAACGCTTCAGGGGGACCGTAATTAAGCCGCAAAGCTGATACCCTTCGATAAGCTAATCTAACCAAACTCCCATGGGACAGCCTAGCCCACCGATCTTGCCTTCCCCACTACGTCGCTGGTCGTACAGCGACGACTTTCGCCAATTCATTGATGCCCGCCCGGATCAGATCCTTGGCGAGCTAGTTCGGTGCGCGGGTGCCCCCATCGAGCTCAACCAGACGAATGCGTGGCGACAACAGATCAGCTTACTCAAGGCGCTGAAACTATCCACCCATCTCACGAACTCAGCAAAAATCTACTTCGAGTACACCATTCCCCGACTGGGGCGACGCATTGATGTGATCCTCATTGCTGGACATGTTCTATTCGTCATCGAGTTCAAAGTCGGTGAGCGGCAGTTCACTGTGTCAGCCCTGGACCAGGTCTGGGACTACGCGCTCGACCTAAAGAACTTCCACGACGCCAGCCACAGGCTGTGCATCGCGCCCTTGCTAGTGGCAACGGAGGCCTCGCGGCAGACCATCGACGTCCAAGGGACCTTGCATGACGATGGCCTCGTGCGACCAATCCGCGCCAGCAGCGACGACCTGTCTTCCGCCATCACTCAATGTCTGTCCTTCTTCGAAGCACCCGAGATAGACACACAAGTATGGGAACAAGGCCGCTACCTGCCCACACCCTCGATTGTGGAGGCCGCCCGCGCGCTCTACGCCGGCCATTCGGTCGAGAGCATTTCGCGCAGCGATGCTGGCGCCCAGAATCTAGCCGTCACTTCGCGTGCAATCGACAAGATCATTGAGCAGGCCCGGACCCAGGGACGAAAGGCCATCTGCTTTGTTACGGGAGTCCCCGGGGCCGGCAAAACGCTGGTGGGGCTGGACGTGGCGACCCGGCACATGGATCAGGATGATGCCACGTACAGCGTGTTCCTGTCGGGCAATGGCCCACTGGTCTCCGTGCTGCGGGAAGCGCTGGCACGGGATAGCGTGGAACGCGCCGCAGCTTCTGGTACGCGATTGCGCAAGGGCGAAGCACGACAGGAAGTCGAAGCGTTCATCCAGAACGTACACCACTTCCGGGACGACTGCCTGAAAGATCCCGCCGCGCCACTCGAGCACGTGGTGCTATTCGACGAAGCACAGCGTGCGTGGACGCTGGAACAGACAGCATCCTTCATGGCACGCAAGAGGGGGCTGCCGAACTTTGATCAGTCCGAGCCCGCGTTCCTGATTTCGTGCCTCGACCGCCATCAGAATTGGGCCGTCGTCATCTGCCTAGTGGGGGGCGGGCAGGAAATCAATACTGGCGAAGCCGGTATCCGGGAGTGGCTGGAAGCAGTGCTGACGCGCTTCACCGCGTGGGACGTGCATCTGCCACCGCAGCTCAATGAATCCGAATACGGCAGCCGCGATGTGCTGGAGCAGGTGCTTGCTCGCCCCGACACGCACCCCAATCCGACCCTACATCTCGCCACATCCATGCGCTCGTTCCGGGCTGAGTCGCTCAGTAGGTTTGTCCGGGAGGTGCTCGATCTTGAGATCGATGCAGCACGAACGACGTTTGCCAGGATGCAAGCGCGCTACCCCATCCGTATCACACGGGACCTCTCTCGCGCTAAGCAATGGCTGCGCAATCAGGCGCGTGGCAGTGAACGCTTCGGCATCGTGGTGTCATCGCAGGCGCAGCGCCTGAAGCCACACGCCATCGATGTTCGGGTCAAGACCGACCCGGTGCGCTGGTTCCTCGATGGCAAGGACGATGTGCGCTCGTCCTACTATCTTGAAGATGTGGCCACCGAGTTCCAGGTTCAAGGACTGGAGCTAGATTGGGCTTGCGTGGTCTGGGACGGCGACCTGCGACATGCCGGCGACTCGTGGTCACATCACGAGTTCAAGGGCACTCGCTGGAACCGGATCAACAAGCAAGAGCGTCAGGCTTATCTCAAGAATGCCTACCGCGTACTGCTTACACGGGCCCGGCAAGGCATGGTCATCGTCATTCCAGAGGGAAGCAACGAGGACCCAACAAGAAGCGCACACTACTACGATGGCACCTTCCGTTATCTGCAAGCGTTAGGCATTCCTCAGATCTAAGAGGCGCGAACGAAGCCGTCAAAGACCAACGCACAAAAGGCGGCCAATGGCCGCCTTTCGCTTTCCCCTCACTCACCTTCGGAGCATCCTCTCCCGCAAGCGGAAGAGGGGGAAAGAAAGCATCAAACCCTCACCGGACTCGTCTTCTCCACATCAATCCTGTACTGCTTGATCGCGCGCGCCATCCCCTTGCCAGTCATCCCGCACTCCTTCGTTCGGCTCAACCGAAATGCTCATCGATCTTTCGTCTGCACCGCGATTCTCTCGACCGAACCATCCGGCACTTTCCGTGCGACCGTTCGCTTGCCCGCTCTGCCAGCCGTCTTGGCTTTCTTGCTGACCAGGGCAAACCGGTAGCCCATCGCATCGGCCACCTTCAGCACCGTGCCGAAGCTGGGGTTGCCATTGCTGGACAGCGCCTTGTACAGGCCTTCGCGCGTCAGTCCGGTATCGCGCGCCAGTTGGCTCATGTTGCGCGCGCGCGCCGCGACGCCCAGCGCATGCATCAGGAAAGCCGGATCGTCCCCGGCCTCTTCGAAGCACGCGTCCAGATAGGCGGTGATATCCGCCTCGGTCTTCAGGTAATCCGCCGAATCCCAGGGTGTGGTTTTCAATGCCATGTCAGTTCTCCAACTCGCCCGCCAACGCCAAAGCCGCCTTGATATCCACGCGTTGCGATTTCTTGTCGCCGCCGCACAGCAGCAGCACCCATGCGTCGCCGTGCCTGGTGTAATAAACGCGATAGCCGGGGCCACAATCGATTTTCATCTCGCATACGCCGCCGGCCAGCACCCGATGCTGGCCCGGATTGCCGAATGCGAGCCGATCGACCTGTGCCTGTATGCGCATCCTCGCTTGCCTGTCGCGCAGCGAAACAAACCAGTCCTCGAATATCCGCGTCTTCCGGACTTCGATCATGTTGCCGTCATCCTTGACCTGCGATCCTGCACGAACTGTGAACCGTGGTTCACTACCTGTCAACTGATCGGGCAACAAAAAAGCGGCCAATGGCCGCTTTTCGTCACCTTCCCCTCTCCGCTTGCGGAAGAGGGGATGTTTCGGCTCAAACCCCCACCGGATTCGCCTTCTCCACGTCGATCTTGTACTGCTTGATCGCGCGGGCCACGTCCTTGGCGGTCATCTTGCCTTCCTTCGCCAGGGCGGCGATGGCGGCGTGGGCGATGTAGTAGCGGTCCACCTCGAAGAAGCGGCGCAGGTTGGCGCGGGTGTCGCTGCGGCCGAAGCCGTCCGTGCCCAGCACCGTGTAGCTGGTCGGCACGAACGCGCGGATCTGGTCGGCGTAGGCGCGCACGTAGTCGGTGGCGGCGATGGCCGGGCCGCTGCGGCCTTCCAGGTTCCCGGTGACGAACGCCTTGCGCGGCGCCTTGGCTTCCGGGTTGAGGCGGTTCCAGCGCTCGGCGTCGAAACCGTCGCGGCGCAGTTCGTTGAAGCTGGGGCAGGACCAGATGTCGGCGGTGACGCCGAAATCCTTGTCCAGCAGCTCCGCCGCGGCGATAGCCTCGCGCAGGATGGTGCCGCTGCCCAGCAGTTGCACGCGCAGCTCGCCCTTCTTGGGCTTGCCGGCGTCCTTGAGCAGGTACATGCCCTTGATGATGCCGTCCTCCGCGCCGGCCGGCATTTCCGGGTGCGCGTAGTTCTCGTTCATCAGGGTGATGTAGTAGTACTCGTCGATCTGCTCTTCCACCATCCGCTTGATGCCGTGCTGCAGGACGACGGTGACCTCGTAGCCGAAGGTCGGGTCGTAGCTGCGGCAGTTGGGGATGGCGCCGGCCAGCAGGTGGCTGTGGCCGTCCTCGTGCTGCAGGCCCTCGCCGTTCAGCGTGGTGCGGCCGGCGGTGCCGCCCAGCAGGAAGCCGCGGGTACGCATGTCCGCTGCCTGCCAGGCGATGTCGCCCACGCGCTGGAAGCCGAACATCGAGTAGTAGATGTAGAACGGCAGCATCGGCACGTCGCTGACCGAGTAGCTGGTGCCGGCGGCCATCCACGAGGCGATCGCGCCCGGTTCGCTGATGCCCTGCTGCAGCACCTGGCCGGACTGGTCCTCGCGGTAGTACATCAGCTGGTCGGCGTCGACCGGCTTGTACTTCTGGCCGAACGGCGCGTAGATGCCGATCTGGCGGAACATGCCCTCCATGCCGAAGGTACGCGCCTCGTCGGCCACGATGGGCACGATGCGCGGGCCCAGTTCCTTGTCGCGCAGGGCGATGTTGAGGCTCTGCACGAAGGCCATGGTGGTGCTGTAGGTACGCTCGCCGCTGTCCTTCAGCAGGCGCTCGAACTTGTCCAGGCCGGGCGCGGAGAACGACTTGGTGGACTTGCGCCGGCGCTGCGGCAGGTAGCCGCCCAGCGCGGCACGGCGCTCCTTCAGGTACTGCACTTCCGGCGAGTCCTCGCCCGGGTGGTAGAACGGCACCTGCGCCGACTCTTCCAGCTGCTTGTCGGTGACCGGGATGTTGAAGCGGTCGCGGAAGCTGCGGATGGCGTCGTCGTCCAGCTTCTTGGTCTGGTGGGTCGGGTTGAGCGACTCGCCCGCCGAACCCATGCCGTAGCCCTTCACCGTCTTGGCCAGGATCACCGTGGGCATGCCCTTGGTGTTCACCGCCTCGTGGTAGGCCGCATAGACCTTGTGCGGATCGTGGCCGCCGCGGTTGAGGCGCCAGATGTCGTCGTCGGACAGGCTGGCGACCATCGCCGCGGTCTCCGGGTACTTGCCGAAGAAGTTGTCGCGCGTGTACTTGCCGCCGAACGCCTTGCAGTTCTGGTACTCGCCGTCCACGGTTTCCATCATCAGCTTCTTCAGCACGCCGTCGGTATCGCGCGCGAGGAGCGGATCCCAGTAGCTGCCCCACAGCAGCTTGATGACGTTCCAGCCGCCGCCGCGGAACACGCCTTCCAGTTCCTGGATGATCTTGCCGTTGCCGCGCACCGGGCCGTCCAGGCGCTGCAGGTTGCAGTTGACCACGAAGATCAGGTTGTCCAGGCCCTCGCGGCCGGCCAGCGCGATGGCGCCGAGGGTTTCCGGCTCGTCGCTCTCGCCGTCGCCGATGAAGCACCACACCTTGCGGTCGCTCGGCGCGATCAGGCCACGATGCTCCAGGTACTTCATGAACTGCGCCTGGTAGATCGCCGCCAGCGGGCCCAGGCCCATCGACACGGTCGGCGTCTGCCAGTAGTCGGGCATCAGCCACGGATGCGGGTAGGAGGAAATGCCCTGGCCGTCCACTTCCATGCGGAAGCTGTCCAGCTGCGCCTCGCTGATGCGGCCCTCCAGGAACGAGCGCGCATAGATGCCCGGCGAGCTGTGACCCTGGATGAACAGCAGGTCGCCCGGGTGGTTGTCGCTGGGCGCGCGCCAGAAATGGTTGAAGCCCACGTCGTAGAGGGTGGCGCCGGAGGCGAAGCTGGCGATGTGGCCGCCCAGGTCGCCGGGCTTGCGGTTGCTGCGCACCACGGTGGCCATGGCGTTCCAGCGGATGATGGAACGGATGCGCCATTCCAGCGCGGCGTCGCCGGGGCTCTTGGCCTCGTTCTGCGGTGCGATGGTGTTGACGTATTCGGTGGTGGGCGAGAACGGCAGGTAGGCGCCGGCGCGGCGGGTCACTTCCACCATGCCTTCCAGCAACTGGTGTGCACGCAGCGCGCCGTTCTTCTCGATCACCGCCTGCATGGAATCGATCCATTCGCGGGTTTCCTGCGGGTCCGGATCGCTCTGCAACATCTCGTTCAACCAGTTCATTCCCACTCCTGTTCCGCCGCGCGTGGGGCACGGCGCCATCGTTCTTGTAGAGCCCTGAAGTGTAGCGCACGCACCCGCTCCAGGATTGGCTACGCAGGCGTATGGAACGGACACTGCATGCCTGTCCCGGGACAATCACCACACCAAAATGAGACCTTTGATGCTCTGCAACATCGCACTGCGCTTATGATCGGCGGCGGGGGCGGATCGAGGGATTGGCATGCCGGCAGCAGGGCCGCGCGACGAGGTGCCGCAGGACGCTAACGGTGCCGTGCACTGGCGCCGCAGCCTGCGCACGCGCATCGCCCTGTGGGCCGGCCTGGTCAACGTGGCGCTGTTGCTGCTGCTGGTGCTGGGCACCGCATGGTTCGCGCGCAGGTTGATCACCGAGGATGCGCGCCGCAACACCCACGCCACCGCCCAGGAGGCGGCCGAGCGGCTGGACAACGCCATGCGCGTGGTCACCATCACCACGCACGGCATCTCCGACCTCGTCGCCAACGCGCGGCTGTCGCCGGACGAACTGACCACCACGATGCGGGCGATGGTGAAGGCCACGCCGGGTTGCGCCGGCGGCCTGCTGATCCTGGAGCCGCGCACGCGCGAGGATGCGCCGTTCGCGCGCTACGTCGCCGCCGACGGACGCGACCGCGACTTCATCGCCGACGCCTACCCGTTCCGCGACCAGGGCTGGTACCAGCGCACCGTGGCCTCGCCCGCCGGCTGGTGGTCCGAGCCCTACCTCCACCGGACCGCCGGCGATACCTGGATGGTCACCTACAACATGCCGCTGCGCGAACCCGGGCGGCGCGCGCATACGCGCGGCATGGTCAGCCTGGACCTGCCGCTGGAAAACCTGATCGCGATGGTGGAATCGTTGTCGGGGCTGCCCGGCTGGCGGGTATCGCTGGTGGCGCCTGCCGGCACGCTGGCGCTCAACCCGGAAGTCGGCGTCGAGCGGCTGGAAACCCTGGACGACTATATCCAGCGTTCGGGGCGGCGAGACCTGCGCCGTGCCGCGGAGGCCGTGCGCCTGCGCCAACCCTTGCAGCATGTGCACGTGGATGCGGTGACCGGCGAGAAGCGCTATACGGTGGTCGTGCCGGTCGGCGACAGCGGCTGGAACCTGCTGGTGGCGCAGTCCTACGACCTCATCGTCGCCCGCCTCAACCATGCGCTGTGGCTGCTCGCCGCGGCGGGCGCACTGCTGGCGCTGCTGTGCATGCTGGTGGTGCGCAAGCTGGCGAAATACATCAGCCTGCCGGTGGAAGGCCTGTCGGCATCGGCCACGCAACTGGCGCAGGGCGACTACGACACGCCGGTGCCGTTCCGCGCACGGCACGACGAAGTGGGGCAGATGGCGCGCACGCTGGAGCACGCGCGCGGTTCCATCCAGCAGCAATTGCGCGAGATCGAGGACATGACCGCCGCGCGGCAGAAACTGGAGAGCGAACTGTCGATCGCGCGCGACATCCAGCAGGCGATGCTGCCGCCGGGCCGGGTGATCGACCGGGAGAACGCCCACCTGGAAGCCTACGCGCGGCTGGAACCGGCCAAGGCCGTCGGCGGCGATTTCTACTGTTTCATCGAGACCAGCGCCGACGAGCTGTGGTTCGCCATCGGCGACGTTTCGGACAAGGGCGTGCCGGCGGCGCTGTTCATGGCGCGCACGGTCACCGTGCTGGAAGTCGCGGCCAGCAGCCATCGCGGCCCCGACCGCGTGCTGGCGGAAGCCTCGCGCCGGCTGGTGGAAGGCAACGAGACCTGCATGTTCGCCACCGTGCTGTGCGGGCGCGTGGACGTGCGCAGCGGCGCGTGCACGCTGGCCAGCGCCGGCCACGACGCGCCGCTGCTGCTGCACGCCGACGGCCGGCACGAAGTGCTGCCGGTCGAACCCGGGCCGCCGCTGGGCTTCGAGGTCAGCCAGGGCTTTGCCGTGTGGACCGGGCAACTGCCGGCCGGCGCCACGCTGCTGGCCTATACCGACGGCGTCACCGAGGCGTTCGACCCGGACGACCGGCCCTTCGGCCTGGACCGCCTGCGGGAAGCGTTGCGCAGCGGCTGCGGCGCGCGCGAACAGTGCGAGCAGCTGATCGCCCAGGTTCACGCATTTACCCATCCCGCCCCGCAATCGGACGACATCACGGTGCTGGCCATCCGCCGCCGGCTGGACAGCGCCTCCGCTTCCCCCGAAGCTCCGCCACATCAGGAGACACCGCATGCAGATGCGACTGTTCATTCCCCGTGAGCACGCCCGCGTGGACGATCTGAACGCGTCCCTCGAGGCCGTCCTGGAGAACAACGGCGTCAGCCGCGCGTTGCGTTGCGACGTCAGGCTGATCGTCGAAGAGCTGGCCAGCAACGCCATCGAACACGGCGACCTGGCCCAGGTCGGCGCCGAGGAACACGAACTGTGCGTGGACATCGGCATCCGCGCTAATCTGTTGACCCTGGAATTCCGCGAGAGCGGCGCTCCGTTCAATCCGCTGTCCCTGCCGGCGCCCGACGTGGAGGCCGACATCATGGACCGCCCCACCGGCGGACTGGGCGTGCACCTGGTCAGGCAACTGGCCGAGGAAACGCACTACCAACGCATCGGCAACTACAACGTCCTACGCGTCACCCTGCGTATCCCTTCCACGGAGAGCGAAGCATGAGCCTGGACATCCACATCCAACCGCCGGGCAAGGGCAGCCAGCGCGTCGCCGTCAGCGGCCGGCTGGACACGCATACCTATGAAGACCTGGACGAAGCGCTGGCGCCGCTGCTGACGCGCCAGCTGCATTCGCTGGTGCTGGACCTGTCGGGCCTGGAGTACATCAGCAGCGCCGGCATCCGCTCGATCTTCAAGGCCCGCAAGACGCTGGCGCCGCATAGCGGCAAGGTGTTGCTGGTCAACCCGCAGCCGCAGATCCAGAAGGTGCTGGACATGGTGAAGGCGGTGCCGTTGAACGAGATCTTCACCTCCACCGCCGAGGCGGACGCCTACCTGGACGCGATGCAGCGCAAGGTGCTGGAGGCCAGCGAAGACGACGATTGACCAGCCGCGGCCTGCGGGCAGGGTCACATCGCCCGCCGCGTCGTTGCCTTACGATCCCGTGGTCCCGTCCCCTGCCTTCCGGGCGCCCCCACCCGGCACATCCGCTTCCTCGAGATGCCCGATGACTCTGGAGATTGAGGTCTACCCGCCGGTCAACGGCAACCAGTACGTGCTGCTCGGCGGTCGCCTGGACACGCTCAGCCACGCGCTGCTGGACGAACGCCTGGCGCCGATGCTGGCCGCGCGGCCGCATGCGCTGGTGCTGGACCTGGCGCACCTGGACTACATCAGCAGCGCCGGCGTGCGCAGCATCCTGAAGGCGCGCAAGGCGCTGGCGCCGCACGACGGCCGGCTGCTGATCGTGCACCCGCAGGAACAGATCCGGAAGGTCATCGACATCGTGCAGGCGGTGCCGATGGACGAGATCTTCGAGTCCTCCGCCGACGCCGACGCCTACCTGGACGCGCTGCAACGGCGCATCCTGGAAGGCGACGACCAACCCTGACCAAATCGCGGCCCTGGTGGGAGCGACGTGAGTCGCGACCGTGACCGGCCGATGCAACGCATGCGCTGGAGTGGCTGCCGGTCGCGACTCACGTCGCTCCCACCAAGGTGGTTGTGCGGCCGCTTCAATCGAGGCTGGCCTTCTCCGCTTCCGGCGAGCGACCGATCTGCGCATCGACCGCGATGATGGCGGTCATATTGGTCGCGCAGCACGGGTAGCCAGACATGCGCCGGCCCGGAATTGTCCGTAGGAGCGCCCCATGGGCGCGATCACTACCATGTCGGCCATGGCGGTAGAGCATCGCGGCCATGGGCCGCTCCTACATGGGCCTCGCCAGCCTCAATCGAGGCCGGCTTTCTCGGCCTCGAGTTGCGCGCGGATTTGCGCATCGACGGCGGCGATGGCGGTCATGTTGACCACGCGGCGCGGGGTGGCGCTGGTGGTCAGGATGTGCACCGGCTTGGAGATGCCCATCAGGATCGGGCCGATGGCCACCCCGTCGGTCACCACCCGCACCATGTTGTAGGTGATGTTGGCCGCGTCCAGGTTGGGCATGACGAACAGGTTGGCCCGGCCCGTCAGCGTGCTGCCCGGCATGAGCCGGTTGCGCAGCGCTTCGTCCCACGCCGTGTCGCCCTGCATCTCGCCGTCCACGTTCAGGTCCGGCCGGCGCTTGAGCAGCAGCTCGCGCACCTGGCGCATCTTGGTGGAACCGCGCGTCTCGTGGCTGCCGAAGTTGGAGTGCGACAGCAGCGCGATGCGCGGCTCGATGCCGAACAGCCTCAGCCGGTAGGCCGCCTGCAGCGTGGCCTCGGCGATCTGCTCGGCGGTCGGGTCCTCCTGCACGTGGGTGTCCAGGAAGAACCACGCACCCTGCTGGTTGATCACCCCGGTCATCGCCGAGGTCGACTGCACGCCCGGGTCCAGCGGGATCACGCTGCGCACGTAGCCCAGCTTCTTGTGGAAGCGGCCGACGATGCCGCTGACCAGCGCGTCGGCCTCGCCGCGCGCCACCATCACCGCAGCGATCAGCGTGGGCCGCGAACGCATCAGGTTCTTCGCCGCCGCCGGGGTCACCCCGCGGCGCGACGTCAGCGCGTGGTAGTGCTGCCAGTAGTCGTTGAAGCGCGGGTCGTCGTCCTGGTTGGTCAGCTCGAAGTCCACGCCGGCGCGCAGGCGCAGGCCCAGCCGCTGGATGCGCGCGTCGATCACGTCCGGGCGGCCGATCAGGATCGGGAAGGCCAGGCCCTCGTCGACCACCGTCTGCACGGCGCGCAGCACGGTCTCCTCCTCGCCCTCGGCGTACACCACGCGCTTCCTGTCCGAGCGCGCGCGGTCGTACACCGGCTTCATCATCAGGCTGGTGCGGTAGACGAACTGCCCCAGCTTCTCGCGGTAGGCGCGCATGTCCTCGATCGGGCGCAGCGCCACCCCGGAGTCCATCGCCGCCTGCGCCACCGCCGTGGCCAGTTCCACCAGCAGGCGCGGGTCGAACGGGCGCGGGATCAGGTACTCGGCGCCGAAGCAGGGGATCTCGTCGCCGTAGGCGGCGCCCAGGTCGGAGGCCTCGCGCCGCGCCAGCGCGGCGATGGCCTTCACGCAGGCGGTCTTCATCGCCTCGTTGATCACCGTGGCGCCCACGTCCAGCGCGCCGCGGAAGATGTAGGGGAAGCACAGCGCGTTGTTGACCTGGTTCGGATAGTCCGAACGGCCGGTGGCGATGATGCAGTCCGGGCGGACGCGCTTGGCGTCGGCCGGCGAGATTTCCGGGTTGGGGTTGGCCAGCGCCAGGATGATCGGCTGGTCGGCCATCGTGGCGACCATCTCCGGCTTGAGGATGCCGGCGGCGGACAGGCCCAGGAAGATGTCGGCGCCATCGACGATCTCGGCCAGCGTGCGCTTGCCGGTGTCGCGGGCGTAGCGCGCCTTGTCCGGGTCCAGGTTCGGCCGACCGGTGTAGATCACGCCATCGCGATCGAAGGCGATGATGTTCTCCGGCTTCAGCCCCAGCGCCACCAGCATGTCCAGGCAGGCGATGCCGGCCGCGCCGGCGCCGGTGGTGGCCAGCTTCACGTCCTCGATCCGCTTGCCCACCACTTCCAGCGCGTTGACCACCGCCGCGCCGACGATGATCGCGGTGCCGTGCTGGTCGTCGTGGAAGACCGGGATCTTCATCCGCTCGCGCAGCTTGCGCTCGACGATGAAGCACTCCGGCGCCTTGATGTCCTCCAGGTTGATGCCGCCGAAGGTCGGCTCCAGGCTGGCGATGATGTCCACCAGCTTGTCCGGGTCGTGCTCGTCGATCTCGATGTCGAACACGTCGATGCCGGCGAACTTCTGGAACAGCACGCCCTTGCCTTCCATCACCGGCTTGCCGGCCAGCGCGCCGATGTTGCCCAGGCCCAGCACCGCGGTGCCGTTGGTGACCACCGCCACCAGGTTGCCGCGCGCGGTCATCTCGCTGGCGACGTTGGGGTCGTCCACGATCGCCTCGCACGCGAACGCCACCCCCGGCGAATACGCCAGCGCCAGGTCGCGCTGGGTCAGCATCGGCTTGGTCGGCGAGACCTTGATCTTGCCGGGCGGCGATACGCGGTGGTACTCGAGGGCGGCCTGCTTGAAATCGTCGTTCGTCATTGCGGACTTGGTGCCTGTGAAGAAAAAGGCGGGGGAGCACGGATTCTAACCGTTCCCCTCCGCGGCCGTGCCCGGCGCGATGCCGCGCTGCGTCATGCAGAAGATCCGTGCGAGGCCGCGCGCCGCGCTGCCGGAAGCGGATCCCCGGCAACCGTCGGTGTCACCGTGGATCTTCCGGCTGGAGCATTTTCGTATCGAATGCTTGCCCGGAATCGACGGTCCACCGTCGTCCCGGCGCAGGCCGGGACCCGGTGCCTTGGACCCCGGACGGCAGAAAGTCGCTAGGTCCCGGCATGCGCCGGGACGACGAAGGTGCTACGACCTGACACGAAATGCGCCAAGCCTCCGTCGCGACCCGTCGTTCGGCTCGCCTCCTCGCCTCGGGTGCGAAGCACATGACGGCACTCCATCGTTCATGGCGGGGTGAAGCGGCAGTCGGCGGGATCCCGAACCCGCGCCAGGCAGGCGGCCTGGATCCTGGAGCCATCCGGCCGGACGCCGGTATCCAGCCACGCCTCCAGCGCGTCGAGCGCGCCCAGATAGGTCGCGTCGCGCAATCGGCTGTGTTCGTCTTCGTCCGTCGCGAGCTGCGCCAGCAGATGGCCGCGGCCGGCCGCCTGCACCGTCGCGGCATAGACCGCCTCGGCCTCGAACGACACCACCGGATCGTGCCGGGCATGGACCGTCAGCGTGGGCAGCACGATCAGGCCTGAAAGATCCGCGTCGTAGGCCAGCCGCGCCAACGCGTCCGGGTCCGCCGCGAAACGCTCGACGCCGGCGTTCAACGCATCGTCGTCGCGCGAACCGCGGTAGACCGTCCGCGTGTTGTCGAAGGGATTGCGCCCGCCCAGGCGCAGGTGCACCAGGTCCTGGAAGTGGAACGTGCCCCAGGCCAGGTGGCTGATGAGCTGCCGTTCGGCGACGCCGGTCACCGCCAGGATGTCGCGCAGCCGCGCAGCCTGTTCCCGCGTGCGCTTGGCGGGCGCCAGGTCCACGCCGGTACAGGCGTCGACGCGCCGGCGCAGTTCGTCGCGGCCCATGCGGGCGCCGGCGGGCAGGCCCTGCCAGACCGGATACTGGACCTCGCCCGCTGCGGGATGGTTGCGGCAGTAGTACTGGTAGACCGCCCGGAGATCCGCCCGGAACCCGTAGCCGCGCGTTCCTCCGAACAGCAGGCCGTTGGTCGTCAGCACCGCGTCGTAGTTGGCGCGACCTTCGCCATCGAGCGCGTACAGTTCGGCCGCCTTGGCCGCCACGTTGCCGCCCCACGACTGGCCATGGAGCAGCGTGCGTTCCGGCCGCCCCCACGCCGCCCAGAAGATGCGGCGGCTGTTGTCCGCGTCCTCGGCCGCCATGCGCACGCCATAGCCACCGCGGCGGTAGGTGGAACCGATCCATGCGTAGCCTTCGCGCACCATCACCGAGAAGCGGTCCAGGTCCTCGTCGGAGTCGCCGGCCCGCGGCGCGCCCAGCCGCGGCCCGCCGTGGGCATGGACGATCAGCCGGTGGTTCCACTCGTGCGGGATCGCGACCAGCAGCCAGGCACCGTTGTCGTCGCGGCCGGAATGGCAATCGGCGACCGCCGCGACCGACGCCGGACAGGCCGTGCGTTCGAACGCCACCGGCGCCTCCGCCATCGCCGGGGCGGCGAACAGCGCCGCCATGGCGACGAGGGCGGATCCGCGCATGCTGCGAATGAAAGCGGACATCTTTGTTTTTCAGCCTCCCGGGGTTGGTTGCTGGTTGCTGGTTGTTGGTTCCCGGAGAACCGGGGGCTCCTCTGCTTCTTCTTCCAACAACCAGGAACCGACAACCAGCAACCCGAATCAGAACGACTTGCTGAGGTTCACATACCAATACCGGCCCCACGGATTGTGCAGCGATCCGCGGTAGCCGCCGTCGGCCAGCGCGGGACCCTCGTCGGTCAGGTCGCGCACGCCCAGGCGGAACGCGGTACCGTCGGGGAACCGGTACTGGCCGTACAGGTTGGAGATCAGCCGGTCGTCCACCACCCAGGGGTCGCCCGACAGGCCCAGCAGTTGCGGCTGCTCGAACGAGCTCATGTACTGCGCCGAGTAGCCGGCGCGCCACGGGCCCTTGTTCCAGGTGAGCGACGCGCTCGCGCGCCATTCCGGGCGCCCGTTCTGGCCGATCAGCTGGCTGGGATCGGGCAGCGGGGTGAGCGGATCGATCGTGCCCGCTTCGCGCGCGGCGTACAGCGCGTTCACGATGTCGCCCGGATCGCGGGTGAACTCCAGCAGCTTGGTGGCGTTGACGCTGACGCTGAAGCTGCCCAGGCGGGTGCGGCGCAGCGACCAGTTCATGCCGATGTCCAGGCCGCCCGCGGTCTGCGGTTGCAGGTTGATGAAGCGGTCGTTGATCGAGATCACCCGGCCCACCGGGTCGATGCCGGTGCCGGCGAAGAAATCGATGTCTTCCTGGGTCGGATCGGCGCGGTTCACCAGCGGATTCGCGCCGCCTTGCACGCGGTCCAGGTAATCCACGGTGAGCGCGGTCTGCGCGCCCAGCAGGCCGACGATCTGCTCCTGCTTGATCCGCCAGCGGTCCACCGTGAAGGTGAACTGGCCGAACCGGCTGGGGATGAAGGCCGGTTGCAGCACCAGGCCGTAGGACGTGTTGGTGCTTTCCTCCGGCTCCAGGTCCGGGTTGCCGGCCACCAGCAGCGACACGCCGGCGGTGTTCTGGCCGCAGGCGCTCATCGAGGCGATGCGCCCGGCGCGCAGGTCCGCCTCGCAGCGGATGTGGTCCATGCCGCTGGCCAGGCGCGCGTACTCGGTGGCGTGGGTCTGCTCCAGGTTGGGCGCGCGGAAGCCCTCGGAATAGGAGCCGCGCAGGCGCACACCCTCCGCCAGGTCCCAGGCCAGCGCGATCTTGGGCTTGGCCACCGAACCGAAGTCGGAATAGTGCTCGTAGCGCCCCGCCAGCTGGACGTTGAGGCTGTGCACCAGCGGCACGTCCATCTCGGGCGACACCAGCGGCACCGCGAACTCCAGGTAGGCCGACCCCACGTTGCGCGAGCCGCGGGTATCCGGGTTGGGACTGACCGCGGCGACGTTGCTGAGGTTGGTCTCGCCGCTGACCAGGTCGGTGAAGGTATAGGTGCCGTCCAGGTTGGCGTCGCGGTCGTCGCGCTGGGTCTCGCGGCGCGCCTCGGCGCCGAACGCGATGCCCACCCCGCCCGCGGGCAGGGCGAACAGGTCGGAGCGGCTCATCCTGAAATCGGCCATGGTCAGCGTGGTGCGCGACTCGCGGACCAGATCGAAGACGATGCCGTCGATCGCCGCCTGCGAGCTGGGCGAACAGTCGCTGTGGGTCGGCGTGCCGACGCAGCCGCCGCTGAACGGGTTGTAGGCGTCGGGCGTGGACAGGGCCAGTTGCTGCTGCAGGGCGGTCATGTTGACGTTGGGGGAGCGATCCTCCGCCTCCGCCTCGGAATAGGTGAGGGCCGTCTCCCAGTCGAAGCCGCGCCATTGGCCGCGCAACCCGGCCAGGAAGCGTGCCTGGTAGTTCTCCACCCGCACGCGCTGGAAGCCCGTGTCGACATAGCGGTAGTTGGTCATCTGCACCGGCAGGCCCTCGTCGGGCACGTTGGTCAGGCCGGGCAGGCGGTTGGGATTGGCGGTGCCGTCCGCGAACGTTGTCGGGCCGAACGGATTCCAGTAATTGCTCGCGGGAATCCAGATGCTGTTGAGGTTGACCACCGGCGGCTGCGTCGCTTCGCTGACCGCACGGTAGAAACCGACCTCGCCGAAGGCTTCGACGCCGGACGACAGCTCGTAGTGGCCGGTCAGGTACATGTTCACCCGCTCGACCGAGGGACGCACCGTGGTCCCGTACCGCGTGTCGTAGCGCATCTCGCGGTTGGTGGTGTTGAAGTTGTGGTTGCCGCTGGACAGGCACAGGTCCTCGCCGATCGTGACGCCGCATCCGAAGCTCGATGGCTGGATGCGGAATGCGCCCGCGGTATTGGTCACGGCCACGCCGTCGGAACGGATGACGGCGTGCGGCCCGACGCTCAGCCGTGCCCATGGCGTGTGCGAGGAGCGGCCATCGAGGGACGCCACGTCGGCGAAATCGGGATAGCCGGCGAACAGCGGGCGCAGGTCGTCCGAAACGGTGAAGTCCTGGTCGGCCGCCTTCAGCTCCGAACGGTCCGTGTAGTTCAGGAACAACGACACGTTGCCGCGGTCGTAGTTCTTGCCTGCGAACACGTTGGCCTCGAACTCGCGCATGCTGGTCCCTTCGGCCCCGCCGTAGCGCGTGCTCACGGTGACGCCCTCGAAATCGCTCTGCAGGACGGTGTTGACCACGCCGGCCACCGCGTCGGCGCCGTAGATGGCGGCGGCGCCGTCCAGCAGGATCTCCAGCCGGTCGAGGCCGGAGACCGGGATGGCGTTGGAATTGAAGCTCTGCACCGGCACCGTGCCGGTGTCGGACGTGCCCTGGCTGGTCGGGTGTTGCACCAGGCGCCGCCCGTTGAGCAGGACCAGCGTGTTGCCGACGCCCAGCGAACGCAGGTTGACCGAATTGACGTCGCCGCGCGCCGCGTTGCTGGTCTGCGGATTGTTTGAGGCATCGAACAGCACGTCGCCCATCTGCGGGATGCTGCGCATCAGTTCGTCGCCCGAAGTGGCGCCGGAAGCATCGATCTGCTCCGCGTCGAACACCACCACCGGCAGCGCGTCGGTGGTGGGCGCGCCGCGGATGTGCGAGCCGACCACCACGACCTTGTCGAGATTGGTCGCCTCCGCGTCTTCGGGCGTCGCCGGCTGGGCCTGCGCCGTCGGCGTTTCCAGCTGCGGCGCCGGGTCCACTGGCGCAGGCGTCTGCGCCAGGGACGCCTGGATCGCGGCCGTCAACAGGGCGATGGTGGCGCCGCCCCTCAAGGTAGCGCGTTGGGTCGTGTGCATCTTCGGTTCCTCCCCTCAGAGAATCGTGCTTCGACGTGGTCAGTCGGCGGTAAGCCGGGTGGGATCGCCCGGCCCGGCCGCCGGATCCGGCGCCGCCGCGATCGGGCGTGGCGGCTCGTTCAGGGCGCGGGCCAGCGCCTGCCGGTCCAGCGCGCCTTCCCAGCGCGCGACGACCAGGGTGGCCACCGCGTTGCCGGTGAAATTGGTCAGCGAGCGGCACTCGCTCATGAAGCGGTCGACGCCCAGGATCAGCGCCATGCCCGCGACCGGTACTTCCGGCACCACCGCCAGCGTGGCCGCCAGGGTGATGAAGCCGGCGCCGGTCACGCCGGCGGCGCCCTTGGAACTCAGCATCGCCACCAGCAGCAGCATGATCTGGTGGCCCAGGCTCAGTTCGGTGTTGGTGGCCTGGGCGATGAACAGCGCGGCCAGCGTCATGTAGATGTTGGTGCCGTCGAGGTTGAACGAGTAGCCGGTGGGCACCACCAGGCCGACCACCGACTTCGACGCGCCGGCGCGCTCCATCTTCTCCATCAGCGACGGCAGCGCGGATTCGGACGAGGACGTGCCCAGCACCAGCAGCAGTTCGGCCTTCAGGTAGCGGATCAGGCGGAAGATCGAGAACCCGCACCACCACGACACCGCGCCGAGGATCACGATCACGAACAGCAGCGAGGTCAGGTAGAACGAACCGACCAGCCAGGCCAGGTTGACCAGCATGCCCACGCCGTACTTGCCGATGGTGAAGGCGATGGCGCCGAACGCGCCGATCGGCGCCGCGCGCATCAGGATGTGCACCAGCTTGAACACCGGCGCGGTCAGCGATTCCAGCAGGTTCAGCACCGGCCGCCCCTTCTCGCCCACCAGCGCCAGCGACAGGCCGAACAGCACGGAGATGAAGAGCACCTGCAGGATGTTGTCGCCGACGAAGGGACTGACCAGCGTCTTCGGGATGATGTCCATCGCGAAGCCGACCAGGCTCAGCTCGTGCGACTTCTGCACGTAGCCCTGCACGGCGGACTGGTCCAGGTCCGCCGGATTGATGTTCATGCCGGCGCCGGGCTGCACCACGTGCGCGACCACCATGCCGATGACCAGCGCCAGCGTGGAGAAGAACATGAAGTAGGCCATCGCCTTGGCGAACACGCGGCCCACCGAGCGCAAATGGGTCATGCCGGCGATGCCGGTGACGATGGTCAGGAAGATCACCGGGGCGATGATCATCTTCACCAGCTTGATGAAGGCATCGCCCAGCGGCTTCAGCGATTCGGCGAACGCCGGCTCGAAATGCCCCAGCAGCGCACCCAGCACGATCGCCACCACGACCTGGAAGTACAGCTGCCGGTAGAGCGGCAGGCGTTCCGGCGGTGCGGCGGGGGCATGGGGATCGGCCAGGTGCATGGAGAACTCCGGGGGGACGGCGATGGCGGGGGCGTCGCTTTCGACGGCCGGCATGTTGTACTCCCGTCGCGCTCTGGCACCGATAACCTATTGGTACTAGCCACGGCACGCGGCGGGCGACGCAATTAGACTGGCGCCCGATGTTCCGCTTCCGCCGCTACCGTCCCGCGCTGCTGATCCTGCTGCTGACCGGCGGCGGCGCCGTGCTGGCCATGTGGGGCGCCTACCACCTGGTCGAGCGCCGCGCGCTGCGCGAGGAAACGGTGCAGTTGCAGCGCCAGCTCGATCTCCATTCGCAGGCCCTGCAACAGCGCATCGACCGCTACCGCACCCTGCCGCAGGTGCTGGCGCTGGACCCGGAACTGCGCGATGCGGTCGCCGCGCCGATCGACGCGGCGCGGCGCGATGCGCTGAACGAGCGCCTGGAAAGCGCCAACAGCGTGACCCGTTCGTCCACGCTGACCCTGATCGACCGCCACGGTGTGGCGCTGGCCGCCAGCAACTGGCGCCAGCCCACCAGCAACGTGGGCGAGGACTACAGCTTCCGCCCCTACGTGCAGCAGGCACTACGCGATGGGCAGGGCCAGTTCTACGGGATCGGCCTGACCACGGGCGCACCGGGCTATTTCCTGTCGCAGGCGATCAGGGACGATGCCGGCGTCGCGACCGGCGTGGTGGTCATCAAGATCGAACTGGATGCGCTGGAGAAGGAATGGCTGCGGACGCCCGACGTGGTGCTGGTCAGCGACGCGCACGGCGTCATCTTCCTGGCCAGCCAGGCGGAATGGCGCTACCGCACGCTGGCGCCGCTGAGCGCGGACGACCGCCGCGAACTGGCCGCCACCCGCCAGTACGCGCAGCAGCAGCTCTCGCCGCTGCGCATGCAGGTGGTGCGGGCCTCCGACGGTGGCGCGCGCAAGGTACGCGTCGAAGTCCCCGCGCTGCCCAAGCCGGTGCTGTGGCAGTCCGCCTTGCTGCCGGAAGAAGGCTGGCAACTGCACCTGCTGCACGATGACGCCGCCGTCGCGGCCGCCGGCCGCGGTGCGGCGCTGGCGGCCGGCGGCGGATGGCTGGCGCTGTCGTTCCTGGCGCTGTTTGTGCAGCAGCGCCGCCGACTGGCGTCCCTGCGGCAACGCAGCCGCGAAGAGCTGGAAACCGTGCTGCAGCAGCATGCACAGGAACTGCGCACCGCCCAGGACGGCATCGTCGAAGCCGCGCGCCAGGCCGACGCGGGGCTGAGCCGCAGCCTGGAGCATCTTCCCCAGGGCGTGGTCATCATCGATGCCGGGCTGAGGCTGGTCGCCTGGAACTCGCGCTACGTGGAGCTTTTCCGCTTCCCGCCCGAACTGCTGCGGGTGGGCACGCCGGTGCAGGATCTTTTCCGCCACAACGCCAACCGCGGCCTGCTGGGCCCGGGGCCGGTCGAGGAGGCGATCGAGCGCCGCCTCAACCACCTGCGCAGCGGCAAGCCGCACATGCGCGAAAGCGAGAAGGACGACGGCACGGTGCTGGAGATCCGCGGCAATCCGCTGCCCGACGGCGGTTTCGTCACCAGCTACGCCGACATCACCAGCTACAAGAACGCCGCGCGCGAACTGCGCTCGCTGGCCGACGCGCTGGAGCACCGTGTCGAGGAGCGGACCCGCGCGCTGGCCGTCGCCAAGCAGGAAGCGGAAAGCGCCAACCGCTACAAGACCCGCTTCGTCGCCGCGGCCGTGCACGACCTGCTGCAACCGCTCAACGCGGCGCGCATGTTCGTCTCGGCGTTGCGCGGCCGGCTGGCCGACGACGAATCGCGGCGCATCTCCGACCACGTGGACAATGCGCTGGCCGCGCAGGACGCCATCCTCAACAGCCTGCTGGACATCTCGCGGCTGGAATCGGGCGCCCTGCCCACGCGCGTGCGCGACTTCGCGCTGGATCCGCTGCTGGAAGCGCTGGCCCGCGACTTCGGCATCGTCGCCGAGGGACGCGGGCTGGCGCTGGAACGCGTGCCGACGCGCGCCGTGGTGCGCAGCGACGAGGCGTTGCTGCGGCGCATCCTGCAGAACTTCCTATCCAATGCGATCCGCTACACGCCGCAGGGACGCATCCTGCTGGGTTGCCGGCGCGGCGCGGACGGCGTGCGCATCGAAGTGCACGACCAGGGGCCCGGCATCCCCGAAAGCCTGCAGGCGGACATCTTCGAGGAATTCCGCCGCCTCAACGACGGCGTGACCCACGACCGCGGCGCCGGCCTGGGGCTGGCCATCGTCGAACGCATCGGCCGCCTGCTGGGCCATCGCATCGGCCTGCGCTCGCAACTGGGCCGGGGCAGCGTGTTCTCGGTGGTGGTGCCGTGGGGCAGCCGCGCCGGACTGACCGAAGAGCCCATGCCGCCGGCCGAGCCCCACGACGATTCGCCGCTGCGTGGACGCCGGATCTGGTGCGTGGACGACGACCCGCGCGTCTGCGAAGCCACCCGCGCGCTGCTGCAGCGATGGGAATGCGCGGTCGATCTGGCGGCCGGTCCGGAGACCGCCCTGCGAAGCGCCACGTCCGGCGCCTCTCCCGACCTGCTGCTGCTCGACGTGCGCATGGGAGAGATCGACGGCCTGGAACTGTACCCGCGGCTGTGCGAACGCTGGGGGCAGGCGCCGCCGCTGATCCTGGTCACCGCCGAACGCGACGAAGCCCTGCGCGCGCAGGCGCACCGGAACGGCTGGGGCTTCCTGTCCAAGCCGGTGAAGCCGCCGGCGCTGCGCGCGTTGATGACGCAGCTGCTGTTGCGCCGGTCGGGATGACGCCTAGAGGGTCCCTTCCGGTTCCAGCGACTTCACCAGCACCGCCGCCTGCGTGCGGCTGTGGCATTCCAGTTTCTTCAGGATGGCCGTGACGTGCACCTTCACCGTGTTCTCGGCCAGCGCCAGCTCGTGCGCGATCTGCTTGTTGAGCAGGCCGTCGGCCAGGCACAGCAGCACGCGGAACTGCTGCGGCGTCAGCTGCGCCAGCTTCGCCGCCAGCGTGGCGTCGGCTTCCGAGCGCTCCACGGTCAGCGGCGGAAACCACGCGCCTCCTTCCAGCACCGCCGCCACCGCCTCGCCGATCGATTCGGCCGGCGAGGACTTGGGGATGAAGCCGGCCGCGCCGAACTGTTGCGCGCGCCGGATCACGCGCGGGTGCTCGTTGGACGAGATCACCACCACCGGCACTTCCGGGTGCTCGCCGCGCACGTGCAGCAACGCCGAGAAGCCGTGGGCACCGGGCATGGTCAGGTCCAGCAGGATCAGGTCGGTGTCCGGCCGCGCCTCCAGCGCCTGGTTCAGGCCGGTCGCGCTGGCCGCCTCGACCACGCACGCCTCCGGCAGCGCTTCGCGCAAGGCATGCACGACCGCATTGCGGAACAGCGGGTGATCGTCGGCCACCAGGATCGTGGTGGAAGTCATGCCGCCAGTGTGCCACCGGCGCGGAGGGATTTCGCCTAGCACTTTCCGGTTAACCGCTGTTACAGCCGGTCGATGCGGATGCGGTTGGCGAACAGCGAGAACGCCAGCGTCCCGGCCAGCCCGTTGGCGCGGCTGACCCACCGCGGCAGCCAGCGCGGGGCGGCCAGCACGCCGGACTCGAACAACGGCTCGAAGTTCGCCACGTCCTGCAGCGTCATCTTGCCGGCGAACAGGCGCCGGCACAGCCGCAACCGGTCCTGCTGCAACGACTGGCGGAAGAAGGTATGCACGCCGATCAGCCCGCGCAGGTACACGGTGTCCTTGGTGAACGCCGCGCCGCCGGACGTGGGGACGCCGCGGAACACGCGCTGCGCGGAAGAGAAGCTTTCGGCCGGATTCTGGCCCGCCCCCATGAAGTAGCGGAACACCTCGATGAAGTCGGCGCCGCCCAGCGCCATCGCCACCGCCTCGATGCGCAGGCTGATGCGCTTCATCCGCTCGATGTCGATGCTGCCGGTGATCTGCTCGGCGAAGGTAGCCAGCCCTTCCTGGGTTTCGGTGACGCGCGGCGACGCCAGCGACAGGCTGGGCAGATGGACCTGCTCGCGGCCGTTGAGCGCGGTCAGCGAATGCACCAGCGCCTCGTGCTGCAGCAACTGCCTGCGGTCGTAGTCGCTGAACGCGGCGCCGTGCCGCAGGCGGATGCGGGTGGCGCCGGCGGCGGCCTTGGCGATCAGCGTGGGGTCCAGTTCCACGGTGATGACGCGGGCATCGAAGAAATCATCCAGGTCCGCCTGCAATTGCAGCTGCAACGCGGTGGCGGATACCGGAACCTGTTCTTCGGGCGCCAGGAGTTCGCGGTCCAGGTCGTTGGCGATGGCGATGAAGTGCCGCGCCGCATCGCGCGTGGTCGGTCCATCGCCGGGCAGGCATTCCTCGGGCGTGCCGAACAGCGCGATGGAATGCGTGGTCACCGTTGGCGTGCCCAGCGATTCCAGCAACTGCGCGGCGACGTCCCAGCTCCGCGCCGATTCGCGCAGGTAGACGCCCAGGGGGTGCGACGGATCGGCGGCGGCGGCGATGGCGGCCAGCTCGCGGCGCGCCTCGCCGAAATCCAGCCTGGGGTAGTCGATCGCCGGCAATTGCGGCCGCCCGCGCGCGATGCCATCGAGGAACGGCGCCTGCGCCTCGGCCGGCCAACTGGCAAGGCTCAGCAGCTTGATCCCACGCACGGCCTTGACCATGCGCGCATCCAGCGCGGCGTGGTGGGTGATGTCGGGCTGATGCTGGGTCATGGCGTCGTCCTGCCGGCTGTGTCATGCATCTTGCGGCGAGCCCCTCTCCCACCGGGAGAGGGGTTGGGGTGAGGGTACGGAAAAGAGGAGAGGGTACAGACCTCCATGATTCGCCGTACCCTCATCCGGCGCTGCGCGCCACCTTCTCCCGCAGGGAGAAGGGAAAGGCAACTCAATGCTTCCCGTACTTGTCGTCCGGCCGCTTGTTCGACGCCTTGCCCGGCACGCGCGTGTTGGCCTTGTCGGCCAGCCGGCCGGCCAGCTTGCCGGCGGCGGCGGCGACCTCGTCGCGCAGCTTCAGGTAGTTGAGGAAGCGGCCTTCGTCCAATTCCCCGCACTCGATCGCCGCGCGCACCGCGCAGCCCGGTTCGCGCTGGTGCGAGCAATCGCGGAACCTGCACTTCGCCGCCCATGCCTCGATGTCGGCGAAGCCGCCCTCGGCCAGGTCCTCCTCGCCGGTGGGCTTCAGTTCGCGCATGCCGGGCGTGTCGATCATGCAGGCGCCGGACGGCAGCGGGATCAGCGCGCGGAAGGTGGTGGTGTGGCGGCCGCGCGAATCGCTTTCGCGCACTTCGCCGGTCTTCATCCGTTCGTCGCCCAGCAGGGTGTTGGTCAGCGTGGACTTGCCCGCGCCGGACGAGCCCACCAGCACCACCGTCCGCCCCGGCAGCAGCCACGGCGACAGCTGCGCCACGCTGGCCGGATCCTTGGCGTTGACGGTGAACACCGGCACGCCCTGCGCGGCGATGTCGGCCAATACCTCGACCGCGTCGCCGGCGTAGTCGGTCCTGTCGGCCTTGGTCAGCACCACCACGGGTTGCACGCCACCGCCGCCGACCAGCAGCAGGTAGCGTTCGATGCGGCGCGGATTGAAGTCGGCATCCAACCCGCAGACGATGAACACGGTGTCGATGTTCGCCGCGATCACCTGCTGGTGGTAATGCTCGCCGGCGGCGCCGCGCTTGATCTCGGTATGGCGCGGCAGCACGGCGACGATGCGCTGCCGCTTCGATGCGCCGCCCTCCAGCAGCAGCCAGTCGCCGACCGCGGGGCGTTCGTGCGCGGGAAACCGCGGGCGCTGCCACTCCGGCAGCGATTCGGCCTTGACCGCGACGCCGGGGGCGTCGGCCACCACGTAACCGGAGCGGTGCTGCTCGATCACCCGCGCGGGGCGGGCCTGCGGGTGCGCCGCCATCGCCGCCTGCCAGGCCGTATCCCCCGGTTCCCCTTCGTAGGGCCAGCCGATGGCCCGCAGCAGGGTGATGTCGGACACGTTCCGGGAGGGGGTTTCGGGCATGGGGACGGATTCTAGACGGGGGCTGAAGCGGGCGGGCCGGGACGGCTAAATTTCCGTTAAGCTTGGCCCCTGTTTGCCTCTTCCGCCAGCCCCAGCGCTTATCGCCATGTCCACGCCGCCCGTCAAACCGCTCGCCACGCGCGAACGCCTGTCCGAAGTCCGCTACGAAATCCGCGGAGAACTGGCGCGGCGAGCGAGCGAACTGGAGGCGCAGGGCCGCAAGCTGATCAAGCTCAACATCGGCAATCCGGGCGCGTTCGGTTTCCGCGCGCCGCCGCACTTGCAGAAGGCGATCATCGGCGACATCGACCACACCGATCCCTACACGCACCAGCAGGGCCTGCCCGCCGCGCGCGAAGCCATCGCCGCCGCGTACGCCCGCCGCGACACGCCCGATGCGCATCCGGACCGCGTGTTCGTCGGCAACGGTGTGTCCGAACTGATCGACCTGTCGCTGCGCGCGCTGCTCAATCCCGGCGACGAAGTGCTGGTGCCTTCGCCCGACTACCCGCTGTGGTCGGCCGCCACCATCCTCAACGACGGCCGCCCGGTGTACTACCGCTGCGATCCGGAGAACGACTTCCTGCCCGATCCCGGCGAGATCGAGCAACTGGTCTCCTCCCGCACGCGCGCCATCGTGCTGATCAACCCGAACAATCCCACCGGCGCCACCTACCCGCGCGAACTGCTGGAGCGCATCGTCGCCATCGCCGCCAAGCACCGGCTGCTGCTGATGGTCGACGAGATCTACGACCAGGTGCTCTACGACGGGGCCGTGTTCGAGCCGGTCGCGCCGCTGGCCGGCGAGGTGCCGTGCCTCACCTTCAGCGGCCTGAGCAAGGTGCACCGCGCCTGCGGCTGGCGCGTGGGCTGGTCCGTGCTGTCCGGCCATGGCGAGGTGGTGAGCGAGTTCCTGCACGCGATGGACCTGCTGAGCGCGCTGCGCCTGTGCGCCAACGTACCGGGCCAGTACGCCATCGAAGCGGCGGTGGACGGCCCGGACACGATCACCGCGCTGTGCACGCCCGGCGGCCGCCTGTACGAGACCCGCCGCGCGGTGATCGAGGCCTGCCGGGCCAGCGAACACCTGGACCTGGTCGACCCCGCCGGCGCGCTGTACGCCTTCCCGGCCGTGGTCGGCGATGCCGCGAAAGCGTTCGACGACCATGCGTTCGCGCTGGAGCTGATGGAAACCGAAGGCGTGCTGGTCGTGCCCGGCTCCAGCTTCAACGTGCCGTATCGCAATCACTTCCGCGTCACCCTGCTGCCGGAAGCGGCGACCATGCGCGAAGTCTTCGTCCGCATCGATCGCGCGCTGGTCCGCCGCGCCGAAGCGGCGACCAAGGTGGTGCCCATCAAGGGCAAGTCGCGGCCTGCGGCTGCGTGATTCGCCCTGTGGGAGCGGCCTCCGGCCGCGAGCTCTCGACACCGTGAAAGGCTCGCGCCGGGACGGCGCTCCCACCACCTGCCACCCCGTTCGGCGCATCATGCGTCCATGACCACGACGACCATTCCCCACACCACCGCCCTGCAGCCCGAACTGCGCTACCTGGCGCTGGGCGATTCCTACACCATCGGCGAGGCCGTGGACGAAGCCGGGCGCTGGCCGGTGCAACTGGCGCGGGCGCTGCGGCGCGAAGGGATCGCCATCGCCGATCCGCGCATCATCGCCGCCACCGGCTGGACCACCGACGAACTGGATGCCGCGATCGGCGCCGCCGAGCCGCTGGGCGAACACGATTTCGTCAGCCTGCTGATCGGCGTCAACAACCAGTATCGCGGCCGCACGGTGGACGAATACCGCGTGCAGTTCGCCGCGCTGCTGTGGCGCGCGATCGGCTTCGCGCGCAACCGCGCCGACCGCGTGCTGGTGCTGTCGATCCCCGACTGGGGCGTCACCCCGTTCGCCGCGCAGTCCGGCCGCGACGCGGCGCAGATCGCGCGCCACCTGGATGCCTACAACGCCGCCGCGCGCGAAGTCTGCGCGCAGCGCGGCGTGGCCTTCGTCGACATCACGGCAGTCAGCCGTGCACGCGGCGCCGAATCGGCGATGCTGGCCGACGACGGCCTGCATCCGTCCGCGGCGATGTATGCGGAGTGGACGCGCCTGGCGTTCCCGGTGGCGCACCGGCTGCTCGCGTAGGGTGCGCCCCGCGCCCCGATAGCCATTCCGCCTGCACCATAACGAACGCGCCGCAGCGCGTCCGGACGGCGAACAGGCAGGCTGTCATTACGTATCCGCGGATCGTAGCGGCGCGCCAAGGCGCACCCTACGGCGGCTCCGGCAACACCGTGCGGTAGCCCTGCGCGTCCAGCCACGCCAGCAGTTGCTCCAGGATCGCCACGTTGTAGCCATGCGCCGCGCCTTCATGCAGCAGCACGATGGCGCCGGGCCGGAGGTCGCGGGTGATCCGCGCCAGCACCTGCGCCGGTTCGCAGTCCACGCCGTCGAAGCCGCGCGCGCTCCATGCCACCCGCGCCAGCGCATGCCGCTTCAGCGACAGCCCCACGAACGGATTGGTCATGCCCACCACGCTGCGGAACCAGCGCGGCGTCTGCCCGGTGATGGCGGTCAGGATGGACTGGCTGCGGCCGATCTCGGCTTCCAGCGCGCCCGGGCCCAGTCGCCAGAAGCGCAGGTCCGGATGGCTGGCGCTGTGGTTGCCGATGCCGTGGCCGCGGTCGCGGATGGCCTGCACCAGCGCCGGCTGCGCCAGCGCGCGGTCGCCGACCAGGAAGAACGTCGCCCTGGCGCCGAAGCGATCCAGCAGATCCAGCAACGCCGGCGTGTCGGCCGAGGGGCCGTCGTCGATGGTCAGCCACACCACGCGCTCCGGCGTGGGCAGCCGCGACAGCGCCGGGCAGAACAGCGTGGCGCGCGGATGCAGCGTGGCCCAGACCACGATGAGATGCGTGGCCATCATCGCCGGCAGGCCCACCTGCCAGCCCAACCGCCACCACAGCCATGCCACGCCCACTTGCGACAGCGCCAGCAGGCCCAATATCAAGCCAGGACGGCGCGGCGGGCGATGCAGTGTTCTTGCCGTGGTCATGCCCCATGATGCCACGGGGCGTAAAATGCCCTTCTCACTCCACGGTACCCGTTCATGTCCCTCGATCCCGCCCTGCGCTCGCGCATCGAATCCCTCCTGCAGTCCAACCGCGTGGTGCTGTTCATGAAGGGCCAGCCGAACATGCCGCAGTGCGGCTTCTCCGCCAAGGCGGTCGGCGCACTGGGCGCGCTGGGCGTGGACTACGCCCACGTCAACGTGCTGGCCGACCAGGAAATCCGCGAAGGCATCAAGGTCTACGGCGACTGGCCGACCATCCCACAGCTGTACATCGACGGCGAACTGGTCGGCGGCAGCGACATCATCGAGCAGATGACCAACTCCGGCGAACTGGCCTCGCTGCTGGGCCTGGAAGCGCCCGACCGCACTCCGCCGGCGATCACCATCACCCCTGCCGCCGCCGAGATGCTGCGCAACGCCGTGGCCGACGCCGGCCAGGGCGCCGCGCTGGCGTTGTCGATCAACGCGCAGTTCCAGCCCAACTTCCAGCTGGCGCAGTTCGACGCCAATGCCATCGCCGCCGAATCCAGCGGCGTGCGCGTGCAGTTCGACCTGGCCAGCGCGCGTCGCGCCGACGGCATCACCATAGACTGGGTGGACGACATCCGCGGCAAGGGCCTGGCCATCGACAACCCGAACGCGCCCAAGTCGGTACAGGCGCTGTCGCCGGCGGAAGCCGATGCCAAGGCGCGCGCCAGCGAAGTACTGCTGGTGGACGTGCGCCCCGCCGACGAGCGCGCCATCGCGGCGGTCGAGGTCCCCTTCAGGACCTTCGACGGCAACGGCCGCGCCGAGCTGGAAGCGCTGCCCAAGGACACCGCCATCGCCTTCCTGTGCCGCAGCGGCGGCCGCAGCCAGCAGGCGGCGGAAGAGTTCCGTACGCTCGGCTTCACGAATGTGTTCAACGTCGCCGGCGGCATCAATGCCTGGGCCGACGAGGTGGACGGCACGCTGGGCAAGTACTGAGCCCCGCGCGGCACGCGCAAGACGACGGAAAGCGGGCTTCGGCCCGCTTTCTTTTTGCGCCCTGTGCAAAAAAGCATCGCGCCCATGGGGCGCTCCTACACAGGATTGCCTTGCCTTTGTAGGAGCGCCCCATGGGCGCGATGCTTTCCGTTCAGGATCAGAAGCGCATCCCGCGGGCGACGCGGCGCCCCTTGCCTATCCCGAGAACCCACCGCCCGCCAGGTAGTCGCGCTCTTCCTGCGTCGTTTCGCGGCCCATCGCCTCGTTGCGGTGCGGGAAGCGGCCGAAGCGCGCGATCAGGTCGTAGTGCAGTTGCGCATACTTCAGATAGTTCTCGTCGCCGTGCGCGTGGAACAGGTCCAGGGAACGCTGCTGGTCCTGCAGCGATTCGGAATGCTCGAACGGCATGTAGAAGAAGATCTTCAGCGCCGCATCCACCTGCGTGTCGAACCCCGCCGCGACGGCGCGGTCCGCGTAGTGCCGCGCCAGTCCGTCGGTGGCGTAGGAATGCGCGCTCTGGCGGAAGCAGTTGCGCGGGAACTGGTCCAGCAGCAACACCAGCGCCAGCGCGCCCTCGGCATCGCCCATCCAGCCCTCCAGCTCACGCCGCGCCGCGCGGAAATGCAGCCCGCGGAAACGCTGATCGAAATCCGCGTCGAACGCATCGTCGTTGGCGAACCACTTCTCGTAACCGGCGTTGCGCCAGAAATCGATGACATCGCGACTCGTATCCATATGCTCTTCCACCTGTAGGAGCGCCCCTTGGGCGCGATGCTCTTGCTCATGATGTTGGGGAGAAGCATCGCGCCCAAGCGGCGCTCCTACAAGTCGCGACCGGTTGCGGACTACTCGTCGAACCGCAGATGCCGCACCGACTTGCCGTTGCGGCGGATGAGTTTCAGCGCTTCGATGCCGATGGTGATGTGATTCTCGACGAATTGCGAGCTGACCTTGGCGTCGGAGGCCTCGGTCTTGATGCCTTCGGGGATCATCGGCTGGTCGCTGACCAGCAGCAGGGCGCCGCTGGGGATGCGGTTGGCGAAGCCGGCGGCGAACACCGTCGCGGTCTCCATGTCGATGGCCATGCAGCGCAGCTTGCGCAGATATTCCTTGAATGCCACGTCGTGTTCCCACACGCGGCGGTTGGTCGTGTAGACGGTGCCGGTCCAGTAGTCGTGGCCCAGGTCGCGGATCATGGTGGACACGGCGCGCTGCAGCGCGAAGGCCGGCAGCGCCGGCACTTCCGGCAGCAGGTAGTCGTTGCTGGTGCCCTCGCCGCGCACGGCCGCGATGGGCAGCACCAGATCGCCCAGCTGGTTCTTGCGCTTCAGCCCGCCGCACTTGCCCAGGAACAGCACCGCCTTGGGCATGATGGCCGACAGCAGATCCATCATGGTGGCGGCATTGGGGCTGCCCATGCCGAAGTTGATCATGGTGATGCCGTCGGCGGTGGCGCTGGCCATGGGACGGTCCAGGCCGACGATGGGCGCACCGGTCAACTGCGAGAACACGTTGAGGTAGCCGCCGAAGTTGGTCAGCAGGATGTGTTCGCCGAACTGGTCCAGCGGCACGCCGGTATAGCGCGGCAGCCAGTTGTCGACGATCTCGGTCTTGTCTTTCATTGCGCTCTCTCTGGTCTTCTTCTTTGGTCGCAATTCTGGCACGCGGGCACGTCCCGCACTTGGCATCGGCGCCGCCTGCGGTTAGGTTTTCCTCCTCTCCCAGGGGAAACACCATGCGAACGACCTTGCTGGCCGGGCTTGTCCTGGCCTTGCTGGGCGACGCTGCCAGCGCCGCCACGCCCACCTCCCGCTTCACCCAGGACCCGTACCCCAGCACCTACCGCGCCATCGCCGCCGGCCCGGTGCTGCTGACCAACGCCACCGTGCTGACCGGCGCCGGCGAGCGCCTGGACGGCGCCGACGTGCTGCTGGCCGACGGCAAGATCGCCGCGGTGGGCGTCGGCCTGTCCGCGCCGGCCGACGCCGCCCGCGTGGACGCCACCGGCAAGTGGGTCACACCCGGCCTGATCGACGTGCACTCTCACCTGGGCGTGTACCCCAGCCCGGGGGTGAAGGCGCACAGCGACGGCAACGAGATGACCGCGCCGGTGACGGCGAACGTGTGGGCGGAGCATTCGGTCTGGGCGCAGGATCCCGGCTTCCATGCCGCGCTGGCCGGCGGCATCACCTCGCTGCAGATCCTGCCCGGCTCGGCCAACCTGGTCGGCGGGCGCGGGGTGACGCTGAAGAACGTGCCGTCCACCAGCTACCAGGGCATGAAGTTCCCGGGCGCGCCGTGGGGCCTGAAGATGGCCTGCGGCGAGAATCCCAAGCGCGTCTACGGCGGCAAGGCCGGCCCGGCCACCCGCATGGGTAACGTGGCCGGCTACCGCGCGGCCTTCATCGACGCCAGCGAGTACCTGAAGAAGAACGCGCCCAAGCCGCAGCAGCCGAAGAAGAAGCGCTGGTGGGAACGCGCGTCCGGCGACGACAAGGCGGACAGCTCCGGCGACAGCGGCGGCAAGCGCGACCTGAAGCTGGACACGTTGGCCGGCGCGATCAACGGCGAGATCCTGGTGCACATCCACTGCTACCGCGCCGACGAGATGGCGACGATGCTGGACCTGGCCAAGGAGTTCGGCTTCAAGGTGGCCGCGTTCCACCACGGCGTGGAAGCGTACAAGCTGGCCGACCGGCTGGCGCAGGAGAACGTCTGCGGCGCGCTGTGGGCGGACTGGTGGGGCTTCAAGATGGAGGCCTTCGACGGCATCCAGGAGAACATCGCGCTGGTGGACCGCCCGGCCAACAGCTGCGCCATCGTGCATTCGGATTCGAGCGAAGGCATCCAGCGGCTCAACCAGGAAGCGGCCAAGGTGATGGCCAACGCGCGTCGCGCCGGCATGGCCGAGATCCCGCCCGAGCGCGCGATCCGCTGGCTGACCGGCAACGCCGCCAAGGCGCTGGGCATCGCCGGGGAAACCGGCACGCTGGAGGCCGGCAAGATGGCCGACGTGGTGGTCTGGAACCAGAATCCCTTCAGCGTGTACGCCAAGGCCGAGCAGGTCTACATCGACGGCGCGCGCATCTACGACCGCAATGACCGCGGCCGGCAACCGGTCTCGGACTTCATGCTGGGACAGGAGGCGATGCCATGAGCCGCGTCCGCGACCTTTCCCGTCATCCCAGCGAACGCCGGGACCCAGCGACTTCCGTTCCGCCATCCACGCATTCACAGCAAAGGCACTGGGTCCCGGCGTTCGCCGGGATGACGGCCAAGGCGGCGGCACTGATTGCTTGCATGCTGGTTGCTTCCACCGCGCTCGCACAGGACGTCCTCATCCGCAACGCCACCGTGCACACGGCCGGCGCGCAGGGCACGCTGCGGAATGCCGACGTGCTGGTGCGCAACGGCGTGATCCAGTCGGTGGGCAACGGCCTGGCCGCTCCCGCGGGCGCCAGCGTGGTGGATGCGGAAGGCAAGGCGCTGACGCCGGCGCTGTTCGGCGGCATCACCGAGATCGGCATCGAGGAAGTGTCCGGCGAGTCGTCCACCGACGATGCCGCGGTGACGCTGGCGAACCAGCCGATGCGGCCGGAGTTCGACGTGACGCTGGCCTACAACCCCGCCTCGGTGCTGGTCCCGGTGGCACGCGTGGAAGGCATCGGCTTCACCCTGCTGGGCGCGACCACCGGTGGCTCCTTCATCGCCGGCCAGGGCGGCGTGGTGCGACTGGACGGCAGCGCCGACCCGATCGGGCCGAAGGCGTTGTTCGTGCGGCTGGGCAGCGGTGCGCTGGGCCTGAGCGGCAATTCGCGCGCGGCGCAGTGGATGTTGCTGGACCAGATGGTCGCCGAGGCGCGCGGCCGCGTGCCGGCCGATTCGCCGCACGCGCTGCTGACGCCGGCCGGCCGGGCCACGCTGGCGCGCTACCTGGCGGGCAACGGGCGCATCGTGGTGGCGGTGAACCGCGCCGCCGACATCCGCCAGTTGCTGCGCTGGTCGCAGCGCGAGCAGGTGCGCATCGCCATCGCCGGCGGCGCGGAAGCGTGGAAGCTGGCGCCGCAACTGGCGCAGGCCCGGGTGCCGGTGTTCGTGGATGCGCTGGCCGCCCTGCCGTCCGACTTCGACCAGATCGGCACCACGCTGGAGAACGCGGCCAGGCTGCGCGCGGCGGGCGTGCCGGTGGGCTTCCACCAGGCCGGCGATTCCTCGCACAACGCGCGCAAGATCCGCCAGTTGGCCGGCAACGCGGTGGTCAACGGCCTGCCGTGGGAAGACGGCCTGGCCGGCCTGACCCGGGTGCCGGCGGAAGCGTTCGGCGTGGCCGATCGCGTGGGCACCATCGCCCCGGGCAAGCTGGCCGACCTGGTGCTGTGGAGCGGCGATCCGCTGGACGTGGCCAACACCGCCGAGCAGGTGTGGCTGGGTGGACGCGCGATGCCGATGCGCTCGCGCCAGACCGAGTTGCGCGACCGCTACCTGCGCGATGCCGGCGCCCTGCCGCGCGCGTACACGAAGTAAGCCGCCACGCGGTCCGCGTCAGTCCACGGGGGCGCCTTCGGGCGCCTCCGTTCTTTCCGCGATGCCGGGCGATGCCGCGCCATGCGGCATCACCCGGTTGCCGCCGGCGCGCTTGGCCACGTACATGGCCTGGTCCGCGCGCGCGATCAGCGATGCGACGCTGTCGCCCGGCACGCCCTGCGCCACGCCGATGCTGGCGGTGACGTCCACCACGATGCCGTCCACCACGGCGCAACCGCGCTGGATGCGGGCGCGCACGCGTTCGGCGATCTGCAGGGCGCTGGCCTGGTCGGCGCCGGCCAGCACCAGCACGAATTCCTCGCCGCCCAGCCGGCCCAGCTGGTCGCCGTACTGGAATTCCTCGCTGACCACGCGCGTCACCGCGCGCAGGCAGGCATCGCCCAGCGCATGGCCGTGGCGGTCGTTGATCTTCTTGAAGTGGTCCAGGTCGATGAACAGCAGCGACACCGGGATCCGTTCGCGCTGCATCTCGATCACCGCCCAGTCCAGCCGGTGCTCGATGCCGCCTCGGTTCAGCACGCCGGTCAGCACGTCGCGCTCGGCGTGTTCCTTGGCGCTGTCGCGCTCGCGGCGGAAGGTCAGCATGCGGTCGGCCAGGCCCAGCGCCAGCACCACCGCATTGAAAGCGTGCACCAGCGGCAGGCCGTAGTCCAGCCAGGAGTCCACGCGCTCGCCGCCGCTGAAGCGGACGGCGCGCCACAGGGTGAAGACCACCAGCGGCACCCACGCGATCAGCACGTAGCCCGCGTGCCGGTGTCCGCGCGACCACGCCAGCGCCAGCGTCGCGATGGCCAGGACATTGGTGAGCAGGAACAGGCCGTTGGCGAGGTCGGGATACCACGTCTTGTCCGCCGGCCACGGCAGCGCCAGCACGAGCAGCATCAGCACGCTGGCATGGACGCCGACCGCCCGCAGCCACTGGCTGGGCCGCGGCGTGGCGCGGCGCAGGCCGGCGTAGTCCTGCCACAGGTAGACCAGCGAGATGCTCGCCAGCGTGCCGATGGCCCAGATGCCGGGCGCGCCGAACCGCGCCAGGCCGCGCAGATACGGCAGCGAATAGGCTTCGCCATACGAGCACAGCATGTACAGCAACTGCAGCAGCATGGTAGCGGCGTACAGCAGGTAGACGCGGTCGCGCAGCATGGCCCAGAACAGCAGCACCGCCAGCGAGACCCCCAGCACCACGCCCAGCGCGGGCAGCAGGCGACGCAGGTGGTTGAGATCGTCGGCGATGTGCGCGGCGCGCGGCTCGACCGCGACATGCAGCGGGTAGCGCGCGCCTTCCACCCTCACGTAGACCGGTCCGTCGCCTGACAGCGGGAACACCAGCGCGCGCCGCAGGTATTGCGGGTCCAGGTTCCGGGCGAACAGGTCCTGCACGCGCGGCGTGCCGCCGGGCCGGTCCAGCACGGTCACGCGCGCGCTGTACGGGTGGTAGACGACCAGCAGCGGCTCGTCGATGCCGGCCACCGGTTGCAGGCGCCACTCGCCGTTGCCAACCACGCGCGCGACCTCGCCGCCGTCGGCATCGAACCGGCGTTCGGAGAAAAGTCCGGCGCGCTGTCCGGCCTGCTGTTCCAGCGTCATCGGCTGGATGCGGTCGATCCGCGCAATGTTCCCCTCGTGCGCTTGCGCCGCCGGCAGCAGGGCCAGAAGCAGCAGTAGCGACCACCACCCCTGTTTCATGTTGCCCCTTGCGTTCGGGCGGAGTGTCGGGCCGCCAGGGCCATCGGGCAAGCCTGCGGAATGAATTTATGTGATCGGTGTCGCATTTAATGGATGATGTATGGCGCAACAAAAACGCAACACAGACCGCACGAGCAGTGTGCGTCAGTTCCACTAATGTGATTTGCCGCACAGTCCTGAGCATCCACGGCAACGGCGGACGCCTTTGTCGGCTAGCTTTGCACGATTAAGTGCGACGGATGCCGGGAGGGGCTGAGATGCGCATTGGAATAGTCGTCGATTCGGCGTGCGATTTGCCGCTGGAATATCTGCAACAACACAACATCGTCATCCTGCCGATCACGGTGCGGATCGGCGAGGCCGTGCTGGCCGACCACCGCGACGAGCAGGCCACGCTGAGCTTCCTGCACGCGCACGTGGCCGAACGCGGCCACGAGGCGGAGACCACGCCGTTCACCGTCAACCAGATCCGCGACCTGTTCCTGGGCCAGCTGGTGATCGACTACGACCACGTCTTCTGCATGACCATCACCAGGACGCGCAGCCCGATCCACGAGAACGCGATGCAGGCCAGTTTCGCCATCCTCAACGACTACAAGCCGGTGCGGCAGGCGGCCGGCCACAATTCGCCGTTCGCGTTGCGGGTGATCGACACGCAGAACCTGTTCGCGGCGCAGGGCGTCACCGCGGTGGAAGCGGTGCGCATGCGCGAGGCCGGCGCCAGCGTGCAGCAGATCCGCGTGCGCCTGGAGGAACTGGCCAACAACACGCACGGCTACATGATCCCGCGCGACCTGTACTACCTGCGCGCCCGCGCCCGCACCAAGGGCGACCGCAGCGTGGGACTGCTGAGCGCCGCGCTGGGCAGTGCGCTGGACATCAAGCCGGTGCTGTACGGTCACGCCGGCAACACCGAGCCGGTGGCCAAGATCAAGGGCTTCGACAATGCGGTGGAACAGATGTTCAAGTTCGCCGGCGGCCGCGTGATCGCCGGATTGATGACGCCCACCCTGTGCCTGAGTTACGGCGGCGAACTGTCGGAGATGCGCGCGCTGCCCGGCTACCAGCGCCTGCGCGACATCTGCGAGAACAACAAGGTCGAGGTGTTCGAAAGCGTGATGAGCCTGACCGGCATGGTCAACGTGGGCAAGGGCGCGGTGGTGGTCGCGTTCGCCGGCCCCCCGGCACCGTTCAAGGCGGCATAACGACGGCCTAACGCGCCCCGGATAATCTATCGGCCTGAACAGAGCCGAGGGTGCCATGGCGGTCCGTTACTACATCAGCCTGCCGGATCCCGGCCGCGCACGCGGCGGGGATCCGGCTTTCAGTTTCAACGCCAATGGCGCCGACGAGTTCGCTGCCCAGCTGCAGAACGCACTGCGCACCAGCACCCTGTTCGACCGCTGGCGCGACAGCCAGGACGAACCGGACGAAGTCGATCCCGGCCTGAGCGTGGTGGACGCCGGCGCCACCGTCTCCGGGCAGCAGGACGACCTGCGCATCATGCTGGTGGCCACCTCGTCGATCCCCGGCCAGGTGCTGAAGCACCGGCTGCGTTTGCTGGCCGGCCAGGGCTGGGAGTTGCGCGATGTGTCGGCTGCGTGAAGCGCGGCCCCGGCGCGACCTGCCCGCGGCCGCCTGATGAGCCATCGCATGCCCGTGCTGCTGTCGTGGAGCGGCGGCAAGGACGCCGCGTGGACGCTGCATGCGCTGAGGCAGCGCGATGACGTGGAGGTGGTGGGACTGCTGACCACGGTGACGCGGGAGTACGACCGCGTTTCGATGCAGGGCATCCGCCGCACGGTGCTGCACGCGCAGGCGCGGGCGGCGGAACTGCCGCTGATCGAGGCGATGATTCCCGCACACTGCGGCAACGACGACTATGAGCGGGCGATGGCATCCGCGCTTGCGGAAGCGGCGGCACGCTGGCCGGACCTGCGCACGGTCGCGTTCGGCGACCTGTTCCTGGAAGACATCCGCGCCTGGCGCGAAGCCAATTGCGCACGCATCGGCTGGCGGGCGATCACACCGTTGTTCGGCCTGGACACGGCGTCATTGGCGCGGGAAATGATCCGCGACGGACTGCGCGCCGACGTCTGCTGCGTGGACATGCAGCAACTCGATGCCCGTTTTGCCGGGCGCGGCTTCGATGCCGCGCTGCTCGACGAACTGCCCGCCCGCGTGGACCCGTGCGGCGAGAACGGCGAGTTCCACACCTGCGTCCGCGCCGGGCCGATGTTCGACGCACCGCTGGACCTGGCGAAGGGCGATACCGAACTGCGCGACGGCCGCTTCGCCTTCACCGATTTCGCATTGACCCTGTAGGAGCGCCCTTGGGCGCGATGCCTTTCTCCCTGCGCATCCGGCAAAAAGCATCGCGGCCCAGGCCGCTCCTACAACCAAGAGCGTCATGGCCAGGACCACGCTACGGTTTCAACGCCCTTGCATGGTGCGCGATGTGCTCGCCGATGAAGCTGGCGATGAAGTAATAGCTGTGGTCGTAGCCGGGCTGCAGGCGCAGGGTCAGCGGATGACCCGCGGCCTCGCAGGCCTCGCGCAGCAGTTGCGGCTTCAACTGCGTGTGCAGGAATTCGTCGGCGTCGCCCTGGTCGATCAGCAGCGGCAGCTTTTCCTGCGCACCCTTCACCAGTTCGACGGCATCGTATTGTTTCCATGCCTCGCGATCGTCGCCGAGATACGCGGTGAACGCTTTCTCGCCCCACGGCACCTGCGAAGGCGCGACGATCGGCGAGAACGCCGACACGCTGCGGTAGCGGCCTGGATTCTTCAATGCCACGACCAGCGCGCCATGCCCGCCCATCGAGTGGCCGCTGATCGCGCGCGCATCCGTGACCGGGAAGTTCGCTTCGACCAGCGCCGGCAGTTCCGACTCGATGTAGTCGTACATGCGGTAGTGCGACGACCATGGCGCCTGCGTGGCGTTGACGTAGAAGCCCGCGCCCTTGCCCAGGTCGTAGCCGTCCGCATCGGCCACGCCGTCGCCGCGCGGGCTGGTGTCCGGCGCGACGACGACCACGCCGTGCTCGGCCGCGTAGCGCTGCGCGCCGGCCTTGGTGATGAAGTTCTGCTCGGTGCAGGTCAGGCCGGAAAGCCAGTACAGTACCGGCAGCCTTTCCTTCTCCGCCTGCGGCGGCAGGTAGACGGCGACGTCCATCGTGCAACCCAGCACTGCCGACTCGTGCCGGTACACGTCCTGCCAGCCGCCGAAGCAGGCGCGGTGTTCGATGCGTTCCATGAAGCACTCCTTTGATTCTGCCCCCTCTCCCGCTTGCGGGAGAGGGCTGGGGTGAGGGCAACGACGAGCAGGGCTACCGCGCCTCCGGAGCGCCCTCATCCGGCGCTTCGCGCCCCCTTCTCCCGCAAGCGGGAGAAGGGAAGATCATTGATCAGTAATGCACCACCGACCGGATCGACTTGCCCTCGTGCATCAGGTCGAAGGCGTCGTTGATCTCGTCCAGCGGCATGGTGTGGGTCACGAACGGCGCCAGTTCGATCTCGCCCTTCATCGCGTCCTCGACCATGCCCGGCAGCTGCGAGCGGCCCTTCACGCCGCCGAAGGCGGTGCCCATCCACTTGCGGCCCGTCACCAACTGGAACGGCCGCGTGGAGATTTCCTGCCCGGCGCCGGCCACGCCGATGATCACCGACTGGCCCCAGCCGCGGTGCGCGCACTCCAGCGCGGCGCGCATGACGTTGACGTTGCCGATGCACTCGAACGAGTGGTCCACGCCCCAGCCGGTCATCTCCACGATCACCTGCTGGATCGGCTTGTCGTGGTCCTTGGGATTGACGCAATCGGTTGCGCCGAATTGCTTCGCCATCTCGAACTTGGCCGGGTTGGTGTCGATGGCGATGATGCGACCAGCCCTGGCCTGGCGCGCGCCCTGGATCACCGCCAGGCCGATCCCGCCCAGGCCGAATACCGCGACCGAATCGCCCGGCTGCACCTTGGCGGTGTTGTGCACGGCACCGATGCCGGTGGTGACGCCGCAACCGAGCAGGCAGACGTGCTCCGGGTTCGCCTCGGGATTGATCTTCGCCAGCGACACTTCCGCCACAACCGTGTACTCGCTGAAGGTCGAGCAGCCCATGTAGTGATGGATCGGCTGACCTTCGTAGGAGAAACGCGTGGTGCCATCCGGCATCACGCCCTTGCCCTGCGTCGCGCGCACCGCCACGCACAGGTTGGTCTTGCCGGACTTGCAGAACTCGCACTCGCGGCACTCTGCGGTATACAGCGGGATCACGTGGTCGCCGGGCTTCACGCTCGTCACGCCCTCGCCGACTTCGACCACCACGCCCGCACCCTCGTGCCCCAGCACGGCCGGGAACAGGCCCTCCGGATCGTCGCCCGACAGCGTAAAGGCATCGGTGTGGCAGACGCCGGTGTGGGTGATCCTGACCAGCACCTCGCCCTTGCGCGGCGGCTCGACGTCGATCTCGACGATCTTCAGAGGTTCGCCCGCGGCGAAGGCGACGGCGGCGCGTGATTTCATGGCGGTACTCCTGCAGTGATGCGAATGGGAAAGGGTGGACGGCAGCGTCCACACGGACTATTTGAGATAGGAACGGACCAGCCCGGCCATTTCCTTCACCCGCGCCCGCCGCTGCGCATCGGTGCGCGCCGGCTGGCCGAACTCCTCGCGGATGTGCGCTTCCATCACTTCGGACATCAGCCCGTTGACGGCGCCGCGGATGGCGGCGATCTGCTGCAGCACCGCGCCGCAGTCGGCACCGGCCTCCAGCGCGCGCTCCAGCGCCTCGGCCTGCCCCTTGATGCGGCGCACGCGCGTCAGCACGCGCTTCTTCTCATGGGCGGTGTGGGGCATGGCGGACCGGCCTTTATCCAATACTGGGGTATAGTATATATCCCGGAGCGGATCGTGGGAGCGACGCGAGTCGCGACGGGGCATTACCTTGGTCCTGTCGCGACTCGCGTCGCTCCCACAAGAGCCGGGTTCTTCAGCGCACGGCACTCGCGATGCCGTTCCCGGAAAATGGAACCCCTCAATACGCGAATTCGCGGAACACGCGGTCGATGTCGCCGTTCCACTCGCCATGGAACAGGGCCAGCTTGCGCTCGGCGGGGGTTTCGTTGGCTTCGACGATCTCGACCAGCGCATCCAGGAAGCCGGTCTCGTCCATGCCGTCGCCGTTGAGGCGGGCGCGGCGCTTGAGGCCACCGATGGCGATCTTCACCGCTTCGGCCGCCAGGTCGCGCACGGTGCCGTCGCGGAAGGGCAGCCGCAGGGCGTGCCTGGGCACGCCGTCGCGCAGGGCGTGGCGTTCTTCCAACGTGAAGTCCCTCACAAGGTCCCACGCGGCATCCAGCGCCGCGTCGTCGTACAGCAGCCCCACCCAGAACGCCGGCAGCGCGCACAGGCGGTTCCAGGGGCCGCCGTCGGCGCCGCGCATCTCCAGGAACTTCTTCATCCGCACTTCCGGGAAGGCGGTGGTCATGTGGTCGGACCAGTCGGCCAGCGTCGGCAGCTTGCCGGGCAGCACCGGCAGCCCGCCCTGCAGGAAATCGCGGAAGCTCTGCCCGCTGGCGTCGTGGTAGATGCCGTCGCGGTAGCTGAAGTACATCGGCACGTCGAGCAGGTAATCGACGTAGCGCTCGTAGCCGAAGCCGTCCTCGAACACGAAGTCGAGCATGCCGGTGCGGTCCGGATCGGTGTCGGTCCAGATGTGCGAGCGATAGCTCAGGTAACCGTTGGGCTGGCCCTCGGTGAACGGCGAATCGGCGAACAGCGCGGTGGCGATGGGCTGCAACGCCAGCGATACGCGGAACTTCTTCACCATGTCCGCTTCGGTGGCGTAGTCCAGGTTGACCTGCACCGTGCAGGTGCGCGTCATCATGTCCAGGCCCAACTTCCCGACCTTTGGCATGTACGACTTCATGATCTGGTAGCGGCCCTTGGGCATCCACGGCATCTCGTCGCGCCGCCACTTGGGCTGGAAGCCCATGCCCAGGAACCCGAGCCGCAGTTCGTCGGCCACCTGCTTCACTTCCTTCAGATGGCTGCCGACTTCCACGCAGGTCTGGTGGATGTTCTCCAGCGCGGCGCCGGAAAGCTCCAACTGGCCGGCCGGCTCCAGGGTGACCGAGGCGCCGTCCTTGGACAACGCGATCACGCGGCCCTTCTCCTCGATGGCCTCCCAGCCGAAACGGGTCAATCCTTTCAGCAGGGCCTCGATGCCGCGCTCGCCATCGAACGGCGGCGGACGCAGATCGTCCAGGCGGAAGCCGAATTTCTCGTGCTCCGTGCCGATCCGCCAGTCCTGCGCCGGCTTCTCGCCCGAGGCGATGTACTGCACCAACTGCGCGCGATCGGTGATGAGCGTGTCGGCAACGTGGCTGGGACTGGACAAGGGCAGGGCTCGCGCAAGGGGAAAGCGCAATGTCGGGGCAATGCCCCGCATCGCAAGGCCGGCACTATAACGTGACCGGGTGCGCATCATCATTGCCGCACCATCGCTTCTGTGTTCCGCGATTGCCGATGCTCGAAGCGGGCGGCACTCGACTGCCCGCCGACGCTTGACTACCCTGCCTGCGATGACACGGCACCCCTTAGGCTCTCTCAGCCGCCATCCCGAACGGCACCGCAGCGACCGCGTCGGCTGGCTGCGCGCGGCCGTGCTCGGCGCCAACGACGGCATCGTCTCGGTGGCGGGCATCGTGGTGGGTGTCGCGGCCAGCGGCGCATCGCACGCCACCATCCTGCTGACCGGTATCGCCGGCGTCGTGGCCGGCGCCATGTCGATGGCGGCCGGCGAATACGTGTCCGTGCAGTCGCAGGCCGATACCGAGGCCGCCGACATCGCCACCGAGAAGCACGAACTGCGCGAGGACCCGGCCAGCGAACTGGCCGAACTGGCCAACATCTACGTGAAGCGCGGACTGGAACCCACGCTGGCGCAGCAGGTGGCCGAGCAGCTCACCGCACACGATGCGCTGGCCGCGCATGCGCGCGACGAACTCGGCATCACCGAAACGCTGCGCGCCCGCCCGGTACAGGCCGCGCTGGCGTCGGCCGGCGCGTTCACCGCCGGTGCGGCCCTGCCGATCGCCTCGACCCTGCTGGCCCCGGCCGGCCAGGTGGCGCCGGTCACCATCGCCAGCACCCTGCTCGGCCTGCTGGTGTCCGGCGGACTGGCCGCGCGCGCCGGCGGGGCCCCCATGCTGCGGGGCGCGATCCGGGTCGGATTCTGGGGGGCGCTGGCGATGGTCGCCGCCATGCTGGTCGGCCGGCTGTTCAACGTCGCGATATAGCCGGACCGCCCCCCGCTCTGGTAGGAGCGCCCTATGGGCGCGAGCTTTTTTGCGCAATGCTGGCCTACCAGAAAAAACTCGCGCCCATGGGGCGCTCCTACAGTTTGGGGCGCTCCTACAATTCCAGCCAGTCGGCCACGACCTTGCGCGCGTCCTCCACGCCCTGCTTGGACTCGGCCGAGAAGGTCTGCACGCCAACGGTGTCGCCGAAGGCGGAGAACAGCTCCTTCTTCACCGCCTGCAGCGCATTGCCCTGTTGCCCGCGGCCCAGCTTGTCGGCCTTGGTCAGCAGCGCGTGGGCCGGCAATCCGCGCTGCACGGCGTAGCCCAGCATCTGCCGGTCGTAGTCCTTCAGCGGGTGGCGGATGTCCATCACCACCACCAGCCCCCGCAACGCCTCGCGGGTACGGAAGTAGCGGTCGATGAAGGCCTGCCAGTGGGCCTGCAGGTCCTGCGGCACCTTGGCGTAGCCGTAGCCGGGCAGGTCCACCAGGTAGCGGTCGGGCTGCACCTGGAAGAACACCAGCTGCTGGGTGCGGCCGGGCGTCTTGGACACCCGGGCCAGGCGGTTGTGGTTGACCAGCGCGTTGAGTGCGCTGGACTTGCCGGCGTTGGAACGGCCGGCGAAGGCGACCTCGAACCCGCCGTCGTCCGGCAACTGGCGCGGCGTATGGGCGGAAAGCAGGTAGCTGGCGGAATTCAGGGGGTTCGACATGGCGGTAGCATGGCACGGGCCGGCCCCGCGGGCATGGCGCAAGCCCGCTGAATTGACCGCGCAGGCCCCTCGCGACGATAATTCGCGGGTTTCGCGGTCATCCAACGGACCGCATCAGTCAAGGTTTTCGGAGCTTTAGCATGCGCCACGCTCGCGTTATGGGACTTGCCGGACTGGCCATCGTGGCCGTGGGCGCAGTCGCCTTTGCCCAGACCACGGTGGTTCCGGTGCCGGACAATGCGCCGGTGGAAACCGCGCCGTTGGACATCGACCTCGCCAAGACCACCTGGGGCGATGCCGAGGCCGGCCAGGCCAAGGCCGCGGCCTGCGCCGCCTGCCATGGCGTCGACGGCAACCCGACCGATCCGCAGTACCCGCGCATCGCCGGCCAGAGCGAGCGCTACGTGGCCCACCAGCTGGCGCTGTTCGCCTCCGGCGAGCGCAATACCGGCCTGGCCGCGGTGATGGCCCCGTTCGCCCAGACCCTCAGCGCGCAGGACATGCGCGACGTGGGCGCCTACTTCGCGACCCAGAAGGCCGGCGCCGGCCTGGCCGACGACAGCGTCGTGGCCGACGGCCCATACAAGGACATGAAGTTTTACGAAGTGGGCCAGCAGATCTACCGCGCCGGCGACGCTTCGCGCGGCATCCCCGCCTGCATGGCGTGCCACGGCCCGACCGGCGCCGGCAACCCGGGCCCGGCCTATCCGCACATCGGCGGCCAGATGCAGGACTACACCGTGCGCCGCCTGCAGGAATACAAGGCCGGCACCACCACGCTGAAGGACCCGTCCCTGCACAACATCATGGCGCAGGTGGCCGCGCCGCTGACCGAGCAGGAAATCCAGGCGCTGGCCAGCTACCTGCAGGGCCTGCACGACCGCGCGGACGACGTCGCCGCGGCCAAGGCCGGCGGTTCCAAGTAAGCGGCCCCGAACTGCCGCCGCCTCCGCGCGGCCATGGTTCACAGCTCCTGTTCATCGCGCCGGCCCCACCATGGCCGGCGTTTCTTTTTCCAGTCCCGGAAACGCCCACGGAGACCCGCTCGATGCCCTCGCGACTGCTGCCGCTGCTGATCACCCTGCTGGCCCTGCTTCCCGCCACCGCGCTGGCCGCCACGCCCGCCCCGGCCCCGGTCGAAGGCCAGGACTACCTGGTGATCCCGGAGGGCAAGCCGTTCGCCCCGCTCGACGGCAAGGTGGAGGTGGTGGAAGTCTTCGGCTACACCTGCATCCACTGCGCGAACCTGGAACCTGTCATCGCCCAGTGGAAGACGAAGCTGCCGAGCGACGTGCGCTTCACCCCGGTGCCGGCGGCGTTCGGCGGCTACTGGATTCCCTACGCGCGCGCCTTCTACGCGGCACAACTGCTGGGCGTGCAGGAAAAGACGCACGGCGCGGTGTTCGACGCCCTGCACAGGACGGGCAGCCTGCCCATCCAGAACGCCTCGGCGGACGAGATCGCCGGTTTCTACGCCAGCCAGGGCGTGGACCGGGACAGGTTCATCGCCGCCCTGCGTGGCCCGGACGTGGACGAGCGCCTGGGCAAGGCCCGCGAATGGGTACTGGCCACCGGCGTGGACGGCACGCCCGCCATCATCGTCAACGGCAAGTACCGCGTGATCGGCGGCCGTGGCTACGACGACATGCTGCGCATCGCCGACCAGCTGATCGCCCGCGAGCGCGGCGCCCGCAAGTGATGATCCCGTCATGGCACCGGTCCGCGGCGCCGTGCAGAATGTGATGTCCGGCGCCGTCGGCGGTGCCGCCTCCCTTTCCCCCAGATTCGTTGGAGCCCGAGCGATGAAATCCCGCCACGTCCTGATGTTGTCCCTGCTGCTGCCGGTGCTGGCCGCCTGCGGACCCAAGCCCGCCGACACGACCGCGACGGCGACGGACGCCACCGCGCCGGACATCACCGAGGACGCGGCCACGCCCGCCGCCGAGCCTGCCGATGCCGACGCTTCGCCGGATGCCGCCACGCCGGCCACGGACGCCGATGCCGCTGCGCCGGCTGACGCCACCGCCGCCGGCGACAACCCCATCGTGCCGCCGGAAGGCCCGGCGCCGGTGCCGGGCGTGGACTATGTGGAAATCCCGAACGGCCAGCCGTACGCGCCGCTCAATGGCCAGATCGAAGTCGTGGAGGTGTTCGGCTACGTCTGCCCGGCCTGCGCCCGCTTCGCGCCGGAAATGAGCGCGTGGAAGAAGAAGCAGCCGGCCGACGTGCGCGTCACCTATGTCCCGGTGGTGTTCGGCCCGACCTGGGAGCCCTACGCCAAGGCGTTCTACGCCGCCGAGGCCAAGGGCCTGATCGACCGTACCCACGACGACGTGTTCAGCGCCATCCACCTGCAGCGCACCCTGCCGGGCGAAGGCAAGCCGCCGGCCGATGCCGCCACGCTGGCGAAGTTCTATGCCGGCTACGGCGTCAGCGCGCAGGAGTTCACCAGCCTGGTGAACAGCTTCGGCACAAATGCCAAGATCAGCCGCGGCATGCAGTTCGCCCAGCGCTCCGGCGTGGAAGGCACGCCGACCCTGGTCATCAACGGCAAGTACCGCGTGACTGGCGGCCGGACCTATCCGGACATGCTGCGCATCGCCGACCACCTGATCGCGCAGGAACGCGCCCAGCGCTGAACGCCGCGGAAGCCCCCACTTCCATGATCGACTCCCCCGCCACGCGGCGGTTGCGTGTGCTGAGCGCCAACATCCAGGCCGGTTCCAGCACGCGCCGCTACAGCGACTACGTGACGCGCAGCTGGTCGCATGCCCTGCCGGCGGGCAACAAGCGCGGCAGCCTGGACGTCATCGCGCAGCTGGCGGGCGAGCACGACATCGTCGGCCTGCAGGAAGCCGACCCGGGCAGCCTGCGCTCGGGTTTCACCAACCAGACGCACTACCTGGCCGAGCGCGCCGGCTTCGACTACTGGACCCACCAGCCGAACCGCAACGTCGCGCGCGTGGCCGGCAGCGCCAACGGCCTGCTGAGCAAGCTGGAGCCGGTGGAAGTCACGGACCACGCCCTGCCCGGCCGCATCAGCGGCCGCGGCGTGCTGCTGGCCCGTTTCGGCGACGGCAGGGAAGGTCTGACCGTGGCGGTGGCGCACCTGTCGCTGGGCGCCACCTCGCGCCGCTCGCAGCTGTCCTTCATCGCGGAGCTGCTGTCGGATCACCCGCACGCGGTGCTGATGGGCGACTTCAACTGCGTGCCCGACACGCCGGAAATGGAAGTGCTCTACAGGCACACGCGCCTGCGTCCGCCGCAGTTCAGCGTCCCCACGTTCCCCAGCTGGCGGCCGCAGCGCGCCATCGACCACATTCTGGTCAGCGCCGACATGGCGACCGCCGACGCCCGCGCCATGCCCGCGGCCAACTCCGACCACCTCGCGCTGGCGATGAACATCGACGTGCCGGCGATCGCGTTGCGCTGACGCTGTAAAACCCTCAAGCGCGTCTGCGGGATCGGATAATGGAGGGCGGCTTCCGGCCGATAGCGGACCGAGGAGTCCACTTGGCGCACGGGAACCGACCGAGGCTCTCCGAGCAGCGAGGAGGCTGAGCCGGGGATTGCGGAATCGGCCGAGGAACCGCCCCGATCGCAGCCCAGTCCGACGAGACGCGATCAGGACTCAGGATCGTACATAATCTCGCGCACCTCCTGGGCACAACGACAGGACGAGGCGATCTTCGCCGCCCACATCAGTGCTTTGTCTCGGGATGGCACTTCCTATCGTTGGCCCTTTATCACTCACCATTTGTTCCTTCCGTTTGGTCCGCAAGCGCCTCGGTTCGGGCTTCAGCGAGGAAGCCCATCGCGATGGCGACTCTTCCTCGCCAATGGTTCTATTCCTGGGCAAGCAAAATATACTGTCCCGTTACGCCGGGACGTAAGGCGAATAGTCCACGTATCCCTTCGCCGTGCCACCGTAGTACGTGTTGCGATCTGGCGTGGTCAGCGGCCAACCGTTCTTCAGCCGCGCAACCAAGTCAGGATTGGCGATGAAAGGCTGGCCGAAGGCCGCGAGGTCGACCAATCCAGAATCAACGAGATCCTGCGCGCGTTCCAGCGTCATATTTCCCGCCAGAATCAACGCCGTAGCACCCAATTTTTCTTTGCAGTTTCTCAGGAGCCTGACAAATGCCTGTTCCTGTACTGCAACGCTTTCATCGAGCAGGAAGAAGCCGTTCTGATCCGACACGTGGACATAGGCAATGCCACGCTCGCTCATGCCTTCGCAGAGTGCCAGGTATGTCTCGTCGATTTCAGGAAAATCCGGCATATCGAACAGCCGGCCGTAGGGTGAGATCCGGATACCCACTCGCTCCGCGCCAACGCGGGCGCAGATTGCGTCAACCACTTCAAAGACGAATCGCAGGCGATCATCCAAGTTACTTGCCGCATAGCGATCTGTGCGGTCGTTCACCAGCGGGTTCAGGAACTGATCGATCAGATAGCCATTGGCGCCGTGGATCTCCACGCCATCGAAACCGGCCTCCAGGGCGTTGGCCGCGGCCTGGGCGAAATCCTCGACCACTCGGGCGACCTCATCGGTAGTCAGCGCGCGAGGAGTGGAAGCCGGCACTTCACCTGGTTCGCCCGACTCTGTATAGGCGAACGCCGTGACGCCCTGCGCGGCCTTGTTCGAGGCACTGACCGGAGCACGGCCATCGATCTGCAGTGACGTATGGGACACCCGCCCCACATGCCACAACTGCGCGAAGATCCTGCCGCCCACACTATGCACGGAGTCGGTGGTCAGCTTCCATCCTTGAACCTGCTCTTGGGTGTAGATGCCGGGAACGAACAAGTAGCCCTGTCCTTCGCGGGAAATCGAAGTCCCTTCAGTGATGATCAAGCCAGCAGTGGCCCTTTGTGCGTAGTGCAAGGCCATTTGCTCCGTCGCAATGTGTTGCGGTGCGCGTGATCGTGTCATTGGAGCCATGACGAGACGATTTTTCAGGGGCAGTCCGCGGAGGGTGTAGCTATCGAACAGGTCAGTCATTTGGATAAGTCCTCAAGTTAAAAAAACGTGCTGCCGAACGATCCGGTTTGGAACACGTTCACTCGTTCGGCAGAGTCCACGCAAAGCCGGTGATGCCCAATATCTAAAAGGCGGCGGCATGCTTTTTTCGCTGCTTCTCTTCACGCAGTGAATCCACCATTTACATCGAGCACGGATCCGGTGATGAAGGCCGCGTCGGGTCCGGCAAGAAAGACAATCGCGGCCGCGACTTCCTTGAGTTCCGCAGGCCGTTGAATCGCGTGCGATTCCATGATGATCGGCGGAAGACTCTCCAGCGACCCGACGGCGTCCGCCGCCATGTCCGTATCCATCACCCCCGCCTGGACGACGTTCACCGTGATGTTGCGCGGGCCAAGATCACGTGCCGCGCCGCGCGTGTACCCAATGACAGCGGCCTTGCTCGCCGCATAGTCCGCGACGCCAGGGAAGCCAACGCGCGTGCCAAGACCCGAGCCGACCGAGATGATGCGACCGCCCTCCGGTAACACTTCGACAGCCGCGCGGATATTGGCGACCACCCCCAAGGTGTTGACCCTCCACTGACGGTCCAAGCCGGCGTTGTCGATGGCCGGGTCATCGATGGTCTTGCCCTGCAACGCGATGGCGGCGTTGTTGACCAGGATGTCGAGCTTGCCGAGTTCCGCGACCACCTTCTGAACCAGCGGCTTGGACGCGGCGGGATCGCCCTGATCGGCCTGGATCGCCACAGCGCGCACGCCCTTCGCCTTCAGCGCTTCTACGACGGCCGCGGCCTTTTCGGCTGAAGCCACATAGCTGATTGCCACGTGGGCGCCTTGATCGGCCAGCGCGAGAGCGGTTGCAGCTCCCAGGCCGCGCGAGCCTCCAGTGACGAGGGCAACCTTGCCCGCGAGCGTCTTACTCATGATGAAGTTCTCGATGGATGAAACGTTGTGTAGAAATGGAAAAGAACGCGACGCTCACCAGGGCAGGCGCTCGTCGAGAAAGAAGAAGCCGCCCGTCGCCCCCTGCTCATCGAGACTCGCGTACTGGACGGCGGTGCGCGCACCCTCTTCGACGCTCATGTCCGCCTGGCTGCCGCCCATGGCTGTGCGCAACCAACCCGGGTGGATCGTATTGACCTTGATCGGCGTACCGCGCAACTCCTCGGCAATCAGTACGGTGAAGGCGTTGAGAGCGGCTTTCGAGGTGTCATAGGCAAGCGCATGCCCCGGATAAACGGGCGAACTCGGATCCGATAGGTGCGTGAGGGAGCCCCTGATACTCGACACATTCACGACCCGGCCCGCATCCGACCGTTTCAGCAACGGGAGCAGGCCTTGCGTCAGAAACAATGGAGCGAAGAAGTTGGCCTCGAACGTATCCCGCATCACGTTGACTGGCGTCTGGCTGGGGCGCCATGTCGCCGGCATACCCGCATCAGGACTGTCGAGCAACACGCCCGCGTTGTTGACCAGTATGTCGAGCCGGCCATGCGACTGGTCGATCGCCAGGCACGCCGCGCGTCGGTCGTCGTCGCTGGTCACGTCGAGCTGGAGCGCAGAAGCCATCAGGCCTTGGCTGCGCAAATCGGACGCGACCGCTTCGGCCTTCACGCCATCCCGCGCTCCGACAATCACATGCGCGCCTCGCGCCGCAAGCTGTCTGGCGATTTCGACACCCAAGCCGCGTGCGGCCCCGGTGACGAGCGCAGTCTTGCCGTTGAGGGGGGCTGCTGCGTTGTTTGCCATGGCGATGCTCCTTTAACGTTTGCGTGGCCGGACGACACCCACCGGAGCGTCCTTGGTGCTCCCTTCGCGCAGCAGTTGTTGCCTGCGATGGGCGACGTCGATGAGATAGTCCAGCTTCCCGACCTTCGCACCGAGGTGGCGCAAGATTGCGTAGGCGGTGGTCACGTGGAAGAAGAAGTTGGGAAGCGCGAACTCGACCAGGTATGAAGCCCCGTCGAAAGTCACCCAGCGACGCCTGAAATTGACCTTGATCGTCCGCGCTTCGCCGCCAACAAGATCGGCAGGCACTACCTGGCGCAGGATTTCCTCGGTTTTCCCGATACGTTCCCGCAGCTCGTGCAACGAACTTTCTGTGTCATCCAGGCTGGGCACACTGCGACCGGCAAGGCGCATGGCGCAGGCCTTGGCCGCATCACTGGCATGCTGGATCTGCCGACGGAACGGATCCATATCTTCAGCCAACCGCGCGTCAAGCAGCCGCGCCTCGGTGATCGCACCGGCGGCCACGCATTCCTCTGCCTTATCCAGTAAATGACGGAGGGTTCGCAAGCCTCCCAGCAACGCGCCAACAGAAGCGTCATGCAGGATCACAGAAGAATCGCTCATGCCGATGCCTCCTGTTCAAGCGGCGCGAACAGTTCAAGCAAGTGCAGCGGGGCCTCCAACTCCATGAGGCGTCCACCGGCGGCGAGGGTGCCGAGCGCGACCGGACGAAAACCAATCGCCTTGATCAGTCCACAGACTGTCTTGAGCGCCTCTTCATCGTCGCCCGCCGCGAACAGAACTCGCTGAACGCCTGCCGGCGGCGGCGAAAACATGACGCCGAAGTCGAGCGTGTTGAATGCCTTGACTACCCGCGCAGACGGTGCGAGACGCGCAATGATCTCGCTGCCCGAATCACCCTTTAGATCATCGGCCCGGTAGTTGGGCGGATAGCTGAGATACGTGTTCGTCGCGTCGAGTAGGATGCGGCCCTTCCAGTCATAAGCCGGATCCAACACTTCTTCGCGCTTGATCCAAGGCGCGGCCAGAACCACCAGTTCGCAGTCCAGAACCTCGGACATCGTCGCCGGCGTGATCTTCGCTTTGCCACCTTGGCGCGCCAGCTTCTCCCTGACGCTGTCTAGCCCGCCGCTGTTCGTCATGAGAATGTCGTGACCGGCGCGCTCGAACTCCGTGGCAAGCCGCATCCCGACGATATGGGCGCCGATGATCCCAATCTTCATATCTGTTTTCCCAGGGGTGAATCTGCATCGTGAGTCGTGGCCCACGACGGACGTGATAGGAGCGCCGTCGCAGCCCCCCCGAAGGTGACGACGGCGCTTGCAATGAAGGCGGCGGCAATGCCGGCGTGATCGACCAGCACACCACCGATGGCGGCACCGGCAGCGAGCGATATTTGGAAGGCACTGACCATCAGCGCCGATCCCGCTTCGTAGAGATCCGGAGATGAGGTGAACATCCAGATCTGGACGCAGACCGGTACTGCGCCGAACGCCAGCCCCCAGACCATCACCATGCCAATGGCGCCGACAGCAGTTCCAGTTGCCGCGATGGCAGCAAGAACAGAGACTCCCAACAACGCCGATACCACAACAAACGCGCGCCGGATGTTCTGCACCGCAAGCTGCTCTCCGAGAAACGAGCCGACGATGCCGGCCACCGCGTAGCCACCAAGCGCCAAGGCCACACCTGCCTGCTCAAGACGCAACGCGCCTCGCAGATAGGGTTCGAGGAACGTGTAGCCGATGAAGTGGCCGGCCGCGACGAGGCCGCTGGCGATCAAGCCGATCCGGGCCATCGGGATCCTGGCGAATGCGCGCAGCCCGCCGACGCCGATCGCCCTGGCCGGCGCCAGGCGCGGAAGAAAGCAGAGTTGTGCGATGACCACGAGCACACCCAGCACGGCCGTCGCGGCAAACGTCGCGCGCCAGCCGATCCACTCGCCCAGCACCGCGCCGACAGGCATTCCGGCAACAGTGCCAGCGGAGATGCCCGCGGAGATGATCGCGGTCGCCCTTGCTCCCGATCCAGACGACACGAGTCGTCGGCCAACGGCAACAGCAAACGTCCATACGCCGCCAACCGCGAGACCAAGGATCAGGCGTCCCAGCAGGAAGAAGTGAAAGCTCTCGGCCGTTGCCGATATCAAGCACGAAATCACGATGGCGGCGGTGAGGACGGTGACGATGAGCCTCCTGTCGGCTCGCCCGGCCAAGAGAACGAACGCAGGGGCCGCAAAGGCAGCGACGAATCCCGGCGCGGTGACCGCCAGTCCAGCCGCCCCTTCCGAAATCTGAAGATCGGTTGCCAAACGGGACAACAGGCCGATGGGCAAGAACTCGGCGGTGACGAGCAGGAAGGTGCCAGCAGCGATCGAACCGACCGCTATCCACTGATCCCGGGGTCGTTCGCTCGAATGTCTGTGGGGTTCATCGACCACCATGTGTTCCTCTGAACATGTACTATACCGATCGATACTATATCGAACGGTATCTTATTGTCGGTCGATGGTCAACTGTTTTATACTGATCGTTCTTAAAAAAAGACTTGTGGGGCGGCCATGGGGCGACACAGACAGTTCGATGAAGGCGAGGCACTTAGCGCCGCTCTGTCCGTCTTCTGGCAGAAGGGATACGAGGGGACCTCGCTAGAGGATCTGACGAAGGCAACAGGCGTGGCTCGTCCCGGGCTCTACGCGAGTTTCGGGAACAAGGAAACGATGTTCCTCAAGGCGCTCGACCTGTACGACACGAAGTATCTGGGGTTCATGACCGATGCGCTGGACGAACCGACGTCGGTGAAGGTCGTCGAAAGGATCCTGCGCGACTCTGCGCGCCTGCATACGCTGGATCCTGCGCATCCTGGCTGCCTGGGCCTCAATGGCGGCCTTGCCTGTTCCGAGGATGCTGAAACCATCCGGCGGGAGCTCGTTCGTCGAAGGACATCCACGCAAGCCGGGCTGCAACAGCGCCTTGAGAGAGCCAAGAAGGAAGGCGATCTTCCCGCTTCCTCGAATGCTGCCGTCTTGGCGTCCTACGTCATGGCTGTTTCGCAAGGCATGGCCGTGCAGGCTAAAGCCGGAGCATCCAGAAAGTCACTTGAAGCCTTGGCGAGGCAGGTCATCGATCTCTGGCCCGTGCGATAGGTCATCAAACTGCTACGGCGGTCGGCTCGATTCAAAGTCGGAAACTGATTTGTTAAGGGCGACCAATGTCTCGCTGATTTGGCTCTAACGTCGCGTATTGGCCGTGATGACGTCGATGCCTTTGACCAAGCGAGAAGCCAATCGCTTGTTCTGCAGTTGCGCCAACCACCATTCCAACGCACGGCCCTGGTGGCCTCCCCGCCAGGCGACGTAGAGCAGATTGGGTTCGCGCGGGTCCGCCATATTCTTCTCCACAAGGTCACCGCGCTTGAGCAACCCGGCCACGCGGTCGCGCGGCAACCATCCCACGCCCAGGCCTTCGCACTGCGCCTGGATCTTGGCGCGCATGCTCGGCACCGCCAACGAGGGCTGCCCACCCAGCACGCCGTAGCCGCGGACGTCCACTCTGCGCGACGTATCGGCCACCACGACGGCGCGATGCTGGAGGACGGCCGCGCGCTCCACCGGCTCGCGGACTTTGGCCAACGGGTGACGGGGCGACACCGCGAACACCCAGTCCATCACGCCGAGCTCGAACCAGCGCAATCCGGGAATCACCGGCGGTTCGTTGGTCGCGCCCACCACCAAGTCGGCGCGCCCATCGCGCAGCGCATCCCACGTACCGGTGAGGACTTCATGGGTAATGCGCAGCGTTACCCCGGACTTCAGGCCGTCGAACGCGCGGATGACCGGCACCAGTGTTTCGAATTCGAGGACCTCGTCGGTGACGATCCAGAGGCGGTCCTCCCAGCCACCGGCTACCTGCTTGACCCGTTGCGTCAGCCGGGACACGTCCAGCATCAGGCGGGCGGCTTCCTGCGCCAGCAAATGCCCGGCCGGCGTGAGCTGCAGGCGGTAACGGCGGCGGTCGAACAACAGGGCATCGAAACGCGCCTCAAGCTGCCGCGCCGCATGCGACACGGTGGAAGGGGCCTTCCCCAACTGGGCGGCGGCCCGGGACAGGCTTCCGCTTTCCCGGATGGCTTCCAACAAGGCCAATTCGTCCACTGACAACATGTTCGATACCTTCGAACGAGTCCATCACGATTGTGGCACGGAAAGCTGGCAATGCCGCACCAGTATGTGCTCACAGCATTGCGCTGGGACCGAAGGACTTCCTTATGAACCGCTTCACGAACAAGACCATCCTGATCACCGGCGGCAGCAGCGGCATCGGCCTGGCCGCTGCCAAGGCATTCACCGCAGAAGGCGCGCGCGTGGTCATTACAGGCCGCGACGCGGCAGCGCTCGAACAGGCCAAGGCTGCGTTGGCTTCCGACGCCGTCGCCGTAGCGAACGACGCCAGCGATACGGCGGCGGCAAAAGCGCTGGCAGAGACACTGACAGCCGCCAACCTGCGCCTCGATGGGATTTTCATCAATGCCGGTGTCGCAAAGTTCGCACCGTTTGCTGACGTTGACGAGGCGTTCTGGGACGAGATCTTCAACACCAACATCAAGGGCGCCTATTTCCAGATCCAGGCCCTGCTGCCGCTACTGAACCCCGGCGCATCGATCGTCATCAATGGCTCGATCAATGCACGCATCGGCATGCCCAACACCTCCGTGTATGCGGCCAGCAAGGCGGCGGTGATCTCGCTTGCCAGGACGCTGTCAGCCGAGTTGCTGCCGCGCGGCGCTCGCGTCAACGTGCTCAGTCCGGGGCCGGTTTCAACGCCGATCTACGGAAAGCTCGGTCTGGATGCCGCCACGCTTGAAGCCACTGCCGCGCAGATCCAGAACCAGATTCCGCTGGGTCGCTTCGGCACGCCCGAGGAGATCGCTGCCACCGTGCTGCATCTCTCGTCGCCCGAATCGGCCTATATCGTCGGCACCGAGATCATCGCCGACGGCGGCATGAGCCAACTCTAGACGCGCCCCGCGCCTTCCGGCCAACGAGTGTTCGTCGGCCAGCGACCCCATCCGAGGAGATTGTCATGAATACCCTGCAGCGTTCCTTCCAGCATGCGGCCACCGCCCTGCTGGCGACCCTGGCCCTGCAATCGCCCGTCCAAGCTACGGACGCGCCGATGATCCAGGACCATACCGCCACCGTTAACGGCGTCACCCTGCACTACCTGCAGGCTGGCCAGGGAAAAACGTCGCCGGTCGTCCTGCTCCATGGCTACACCCAAACCAGTCACATGTGGCGACCGCTGATGCCCGAACTGGCCGATCGCCACGTGGTCATTGCGCCGGACCTGCGCGGTGCAGGCAAATCTTCCAAGCCTGAGGATGGTTACGACAAGAAGACTCTTGCCCAAGACATACACGCGCTGGTGAAATCGCTCGGCTATCGCAAGGTCAAGATCGTCGGCCACGACATTGGACTGATGGTCGCTTACGCCTATGCGGCACAGTACCCGGACGAAGTGGAGAGTATCGTGCTGATGGATGCCTTCCTGCCGGGGGTCGGCGACTGGACAAAGGTCTGGCTGCTGCGCGACCTGTGGCATTTCCACTTCTACGGTGACACCCCCTTGAAGTTGGTCGATGGCCGCGAGCGCACTTACTTCGAACACTTCTGGAACGACTTCGCAGTTGACCGTACCCGCTCCATACCGGAAGTCGACCGTCAGTTCTACGCAGCCGAGTACGCCAAGCCCGGCGGCATGCGGGCAGGATTCGAGTACTTCCGAAATTTTGAGCAGGATGCCAAGGACTTCGCCGGCTTTTCCCAGACCAAGCTGCAGATGCCAATGCTGGTGCTGTCGGGCGAAATGGCGAGTGGCCAGTTCCTGATCGACCAGGGCCGGCTCGTAGACACGAGCGTCGAAGGCGTCATCATCAAGGGCTCCGGCCACTGGTTGATGGAAGAAGCACCGGAGCAAACGATCCCCGCACTGGTTGCCTTCCTCGACAGGTAACTCCTGGGACGGCAGCGCGACTGTCCGCTGCCGTTGCCGCGGACAACGCCCAAGGCAAATGACTCCAGATAGATCCATCAGCATGAACATACTGCGATGGCGCGCCCCGTTATCCCTCTTGCGGCGGAAGCGAGCGTTGCACCGATTGGTGATCGGTAGCGGACAGCGGGCACGCTTGGCTCGTCTACGCCGCTATGCCACTCTCAGGCGATCGGTAGACAGCTTCGCAATTTCCCAGAAGAGCAACGCATTCCCGGTTGCCCGGGCAGAAAGCATTGCGCCGTGTATCGACGCCATGAACATGGAGGCTTCGGCCGCCGGGGTGTCGGTCAATTGCATTTTTCCCTGTGAGGCTCCTTCCTCCAGGGTCAAGGTAAGCCAGGCCTGGAGGTCCTTGAAATGCGCTTTGACCTCGTCTGCGACTTCGACTGGAACAGCCGGCAGTTCCGCCGCCAGGAGTGCGCAAATGCAGATGGGAGGATTCGATTCCTGGATGCATTCCGCCCAGAAACGGCAGTAGGCAACCAGCCGCGCCAAGGGATCGGGGGTCGATTGATCAAGCGACTGCAGGCCACGCCGGGTTGCTTCCCGATGGAGAGCGACCGTTGCCTTCACCAAATCCGCCTTGGCGGGGAAGTGATGGTGGATGCTGGCCTTTCTTACATCGACCAACTCGGCAATGTCTGCGTAGCTGAAGCTGTTGTATCCGCCCGATGCCAGCAGCTCACTCGTTCGTTGAATGATCTCCTGCGCTTTCGGCGAGTACTGCGACTGCGGCTCCGATCTCGATGAAGACATCAACCGTCCACCTTGCCTGGAAGGGCCTGTTGCTTGTATAGCGCACGCATCTGCAAAGGGATACCCACTATCAGCGCCAGAAACAGTGCGCCCTGCGCCCCGAGCAGCAGCGGGTCCTTCAGATCGGTCACGAGCGGATGGCCGACAGGAAGCCTCCGCAGACTTTCGCTCACGGTGGGGACCATCAGCAGGAATACGCTGATGCTCAGTGAAATCGTCTGGACGTACTTCCAGAATCGCTTCGCCGTTCGCCACCTTGCTATTCCGTATCCCAGGAGGAGCATCACCAGCGTGATGGTGGCAATGATGGAACTTATGGGCTGATGCGCGATCGGGTACACCGTCAGCACACCCAGCAACATGAACCAGAAGTAGGCACGCCCTGCCTGGGTCCCGGGAACAACGCGTCCATGCTTGACCAGCATGTAGGCAGCAAGGGGAATGGCCGGGAGGCTTCCCAGCGTGTGGAGCCAGCCAAGGGGAGAAATGCCCATGGAGTCGTTCCTGTCAGAGAGGGTGACGCTAGCCTACCTACTGGTAGGTAGTTAGTCAATGGATCATCCAGCGCTGTGATAGCGCGTCCCGCTGTCTTGAGCAGACAACGCCACATCGACAACCAGGGCCTCTCCGCCATCGGTTGAACGGGTAAGGGATTCCCACCGCCCCAGTTCTTCCTGAAGGCTGGCTGCCCTCTCGCGGACCAAGGTCAATGCGTCGCTCCCCAACAGCAGGTGGGCGGGGGGTGCGTCACTTTCGATGATCTGGAGCATGGCCCTTGCCGCCTTGTCCGGATCCCCCGGTTGCTTTCCGCTGACCTCTTGCCGCCGCTGGCGAATGGGATCGAACAGGGCGTCGTAGTCGCTGATGGAACGCGGTGTGCGCAGCATGGAGCGGCCTGCCCAGTCGGTACGGAAGGAGCCCGGCGCCACAGCGGTCACATGAATGCCCAGCCCGCGCACTTCCTTGCCCACCGCTTCGCTGATGCCCTCCAGCGCGAACTTGCTGCCGCAGTAATAGGCGATGCCCGGCATCGTGATGAACCCTCCCATCGAGGTGATGTTGAGGATCCGGCCGGAGCGGCGGGCACGCATGCCGGGCAGCACCGCCTTCATCATCGCCACCGCGCCGAACACGTTGACGTCGAACTGCCGCCGCATCTCCGTCAGTGGCGACTCCTCCATCACGCCTTCGTGGCCGTAGCCGGCGTTGTTCACCAACACGTCGATCGACCCGAGCGTGGCCTCGATCTCGCCCACCACCGCAGCGATCGCCTCGAAGTCGGTGACATCGAGGATGCGCGCATGTGCCCGTGCTGGGGCCAGCGCCTGGAACGCTTCCGCAGCGTCGGCATTGCGCAGCGTGCCGACGACCCGGTGCCCTGCCGCCAGCGCCTCCCGCGCCAGCGCCCGGCCGAAGCCGCTGCTGACGCCGGTGATGAGGATCAGTTTCGAGTGGTCCATAACACGCTCCGGGAGACTGGTTGGGGTGCACAATACGCAGGCCGCTTATCCCCGGTAAGGCGCATAGAACTCACAAAGTTGCCTATTCCTATGAGTCCATCGACTGCCCCCGTTCGTCTGCAGGCCGCCGATCCCGCGCCGCTGGCGCCGCTTGTCCTCGCACTGGCGCCGGACGAGGGTTACAACCTGACCGCCCTCTCCAGCGTCCGGCTGCTGCGGTCGAACCGTCCGTTGGCCCGCACTCCGGTGCTCTACGATCCCGGCATCGTGATCGTCTGCCAGGGGTGCAAACGGGGCTATTTCGGCAAGCGCACCTACGTTTACGATGCGCATCAGTACCTGGCGGTCTCGGTGCCCGTGCCTTTCACCATGGAAACCGACGCCTCCGCCGAAGCGCCGCTTCTGGCGCTGTACCTGCACCTGGACTTCCCGCTGGCCGCCGAGCTCATGCTGGAGATCGACCGCCACGGCGGCAGGGAGAACGAGGCAGAACCGCAAAGCATGATGTCCAGTCCACTGGACGATGCCATACATCTATCCGTGCAGCGCCTGCTGCAGGGGCTTGCGGATCCCATGGAAGCCGCAATCCTTGGACCCCAGCTTCTGCGCGAGCTGTACTACCGCATCCTCACGGGCCCGCAGGGCCCCACCCTGCGCTCGGCCTTGGCCATGCGGGGCCGGTTCGGGAAGATCGGCAAGGCGCTTCAACGCATTCACGCGTCGTACGCACAGGCGCTGGACGTGGCCCGGCTGGCGGAAGAGGCCGGCATGAGCACGCCTTCGTTCCATAGCCACTTCAAGGCCGTGACCTGCACCTCGCCCATGCAGTACCTCAAGTCGACGCGGTTGCATCAGGCGCGCCTGCTCATGGTTCGGGAAGGAATGACGGCGGCGGCCGCCTGCCATGCGGTGGGATTCGAAAGCGCTTCGCAGTTCAGTCGCGAATTCAAGCGCCTCTTCGGGCTGACGCCCGCCAGGGAAGCGCGGCGCATGCGCGAGAGCTTCGCGCTACCGCATGGACAGCCCGACGCCGCATACGTTTCTTCTCACTGATTGATCCGCCAATACCTCACCTGCATCCGGGGTCCGCTTGGGTCGAAAACCGACACCACACTCCCCGACAGATCCAGCATCCGACACCGCCCCAAGCATGCGAAAAGAAGAAGCCGGCCAATGCCGGCTTCTTCCCCGCCGCCGCTCACTGCAATCAGAACCGCAGGTTCGCCCGCACGTAGAAGAAACGACCGCCGGGGATGTCGTAGGTCGAGGCTTCGTAGCCGTTGAGCGAGCAGGACGTGCACACCGGCGGATCCTCGTCGAACAGGTTGTTGACGCCGGCAGTGAGCTGCAGGCCTTTCAGCCAGTCGAAGTCGTAGCCCAGTTGCACGTCGTGATAGGTCGTGGCGGCCAAGGTGTTGCTGGTCGGCGTGTCGCAGAATTCCGCCGGATCGGCGGCCAGGCAGGCCTCTTCCATCTCCGACAGGTAGCGGATGCTCCAGGCCGCGTTCCAGTTGCCCCGCTTCCAGTCCAGCGTGGCGTTGGAAGTCCACTCCGGGATCGCGGTGTCGTTGACCACGATCCCCGGCCCCTGCGGCTGCAACTGGCCGCCGGCGCCGCGCGCTTCGTAGCGGGTGACGAAGGTGTTCTGCCAGCCCAGCTTGAACCGGCCGAGGGAGGTTTCCGGCAGGGTCCAGAACACGTCCACGTCCCAGCCGTCGGTCTTGATCGAACCCAGGTTGATCAGGAAGTTGGCGAAGGTGTCGATCTCGCCCGATGCCAGGCGCGTGATGCCTTCGCAGTACTGCGGGTCCTGAGTGGTGGCGCACAGGTCCAGCTGGGTCTGCGCGTCGATGGCCTGGATGGCGCCTTCGACATCGTGCCGGTAGTACGTGACCTCGATGTCCAGCCTGTCCGACCAGCTCACCCCTTCGGCGAACGACGGGCTGAAGACCATGCCTGCGGTGAAGCTGCGCGCGGTCTCCGGCTGCAGCTCCGGATTGCCGCCGGTCAGCACCGGGATCTGCGGATCGTTCTGGCGCGCGCCCACCGGCACGCCCGGGCAGGCGATGGGCGCCGTGGAACCGGCGGGCGCGCCGGCCGGCACCAGGCAGGGATCGACCAGCAACGCATCGAAGCGGCTCTGCGAGCCGTACAGCTCGCCGATTGACGGCGCGCGGAAGCCTTCGGCGTACGTGGCGCGCAGCAACAGGTCCTCGGCCACCTGCCAGCGCAGGCCGTACTTCGGCGTGAACTCGCCGCCGAAGGTGGAGTAGTCCGAATAGCGGCCGGCCAGGCTCAGGTCGATCTTCCCGGCACCGTCCTTCTGCGCGTACAGCGGCACGTTCAACTCGACATAGGCCTCGTTGACGTCGTACTCGCCGGAGGTGGGCAGCGACGGCACGCCGTTGTACTCGCCCGCCACGGTCTGCGGATCGGGGTTGTAGCTGCCTTCGTACTTGCGGTACTCGTAGCCGGCCGCGAACTCCACGTCGCCCGCCCAGGTCGGGAACAGGCCGCCGCTGATATTGGCCGTGACCTGGGTGAGTTTCTGTTCGCTGCGGTCGCGGAACAGCGGGCTGATGTAGGCCAGCATGTCGGGCGTGATGGTATCGAAGCCGAAGATGTCCAGCGGCGTGCAGCCCGGCGTGGCGGCGCAGACCGCCGGGTCGCCCAGGGCGATGGCGATGTTGCGCGCGTTGTAGCTGCCGTGGTTGGTCTGGTCGGCCTCGTTCTTGCCCCATGCGGCGTTGACGTCCCAGAAGAACTGGCGCTCGCCGCCGAACGAGCCCTCCAGCCCCGCGGCCACGTACCGGGTATCGACTTTCTGCTCGAAGATGCGCGGCCCGCCCTCGTTGGGACGGCGCCGGAAGGTGATGAGATTGCCGCCGGGGCCGCCATCCAGCGCGAAACCGAACGGATTGAACGGATGGTCGGCGGGAATCAGCAGGTTGGCGGTGTAGTCGGTGCCGGCACCGGGGCCCAGGTCGATGGGTTCCGCCGCCGCCTGGTTGGTCGATTCGCGGCGATTGTACAGCGCCTTGACGTAGAAGTTGAGTTGTTCGTTGAACGAGAACCGGTACTGGCCGAACACGCCGGTGCGTTCGGAAGGCGTGACCAGCAGGTTGAACGGCGCGTAGTTGTACGCCTCGGTGGAGAAATCCACGCAATGGAAACCGTCCGTGCGCGGCACGCCCGAGTCGCAGTCCGGCAGGTTCGGCGTGTAGGTGGGATTGTTGAGCCCGGCATTGGTCGTCAGGTCGTACACGACGCCGTTCGGATCGCGGAACGAGAAGAAGCCGCCCGGTATGCGCGAGCTGCCGCCCTGGATCGGAATCGACGAGATCCGGCGGTCGGCCGAACTCACTTCGTCCTGGTTGGTGTAGCTCAGGCTGAGGAACAGGTTGCTGCGGTCGGTATTGAACCCCCATGCGAAGTCGGCGCCGGTGATTTCGCCGTCGCCCTTGTCGTACTGGCCATAGTTCAGCGTGACCTGCCCGCCCTCGAAGTTGCGGCGCGTGATGATGTTGACCACGCCCGCGATCGCGTCGGAGCCGTACAACGACGACGCGCCGTCCTCCAATACCTCGATGCGGTCCACCAGCGCCAGTGGGATCGTGTTGAGGTCCACCGCCGCGCCGACGCCCGACGCGGAGGATTCGTTGACCCAGCGCATGCCATCCACCAGCACCAGCACCCGCTTCGGCCCGAGGTGGCGCAGGTCCACCTGCGCCGAGCCGGCGCCCACGCCGTCGCCATTGGGCGAGAAGCCGAAGTTGCCGGAGGAATTGAACTTGGTGTTGAGCGCCGAGCCGGACCCGGTCAGCTCCTGCACGATCTCGCCGATCGAAGTCAGGCCGGTGCGCTCGATGTCCTCGCGGGAGATCGTCTGCACCGGCACGCGGCCTTCCATTTCGGCGCGCTTGATGCGGCTGCCGGTGACCGTGATGGTATCCAGCGTGGTGGCCTCCTGCGCCACCGCCAGCGTGGGTAATGCACAAAGCACTGCGATCTTTATGGCCGTGGCCAGTGTGTGGCGGCGCGCTTTCATCTTCTCTCTCCGAAAGACGGTGGATGGGCCGCGCCTTTCTCACCCGGCGCGACCTCGCTTTCGTTGTAAAGAATCCGTAAAGGGCCGACAACGGACGCAGGTCACCGTTTCGGCGAAAGTAACGATGATTATCGGCAAGTAAATACGAATACCCGGAGTTTCTACACGCCGCCGTCATCATCCTTAATAAGTAAATGCATTTAGATAATCGATGCGCCAAGCGAGCCGCGCGCGTCATCCGTCATCGAAGTGAAGTGCGGTGCGGCCCGCTCCGCGCGACGCCAACCGACCGACCATCGTCACCCGCTCATCAGGATGCCGATGCCCATCACCACCATGAAGACCGCGAACACCCGCTTCAACGTGGTACCGCCGATGTAGTGCGCCAGTCTCGTGCCGTAGGGCGCCGCCAGCACCGAGGCGATCGCCACGCCGATCGCCGCCGGCAGGTAGATGTAGCCCACCGCGTGCGCGGGCAGCGCGCCGGCGGGTGCATGCAGGGCATAACCCAATGCGCTCGCCAACCCGATCGCGACGCCAGCGGCGCTCGACGTGCCCACCGCGCGCACCGGCTGCACGCCACGCCACACCAGCAACGGCACGGTCATGCTGCCGCCGCCGATGCCGACCACTGCCGAGAGCGCACCGATGCCCGTGCCCGCCACGCTCATCCACGGGCCGCGCGGGGCGGGCACGCCGCGGCCCTCCGGATGCGCATTGCCGCCGAATGCCATCTGCGCTCCGGCGATGAAGCAATAACCGGCCACGATCCAGCGCAGCACCTGGTCGTCGAGGTATACCGCCAGGCCGCTGCCCAGCCAGCCGCCCAGCAGCAGGCCCGGCACCATCCACTTCACCGTGGGCCACAGCACGCTGCCGCGGCGATGATGCGCATAGGCCGACGACGTGGCCGTCAACACGATGCTGGCCAGCGAACTGGCCAATGCCGCGTGCATCGCGGCTTCCTTGGGAATGCCGTGCAGCGGCAGTATCCAGGCCAGCGCCGCCACCAGTACCAGGCCGCCGCCGATGCCCAACAATCCCGCCAGGATGCCGGCGACGATGCCGAGCAACGGGAACACCCATACGCCATCCAAATGCAATCTCCTTGCGCGTCTTCGTCTACAGAGTCGTTCAGCCGGCTTCGGTATAGTCCCGGCATGATCCGCTCTTCCTTCGCCATCGTACTCGTTGTACTCGTCGCCACGGCAGGCCTGTTGCTCCCGGACTTTGCGAAGGCCCAGTCGCTCGAAGCGCAACGCCCGCAGATCCGCGCCGCGCTGGAGGCCGCCGAAGCCGGTCGCTTCGATGCGGCACAATCCGCCGGCCTGTCGGGCCACCCGCTCCATGGTTGGGTGGAATTCGCCACCCTGCGCCGCGATCCCGATGCGATTTCCAACACCCGGGCGCAGGCCTTCCTCAAGCGTTACGAAGGCCAGGCCGTGGCGGAGAGTTTCCGTGCGCTGTGGCTGGCCGCGCTGGCGCGGCGGCAGGACTGGCCGGCCCTGCTGTCGGCATGGAAGGGCAGCAACAACACCGCCCTGCAATGCGCCGAACTCAACGCGCGCCAGGCCACCGGCCGCCTGGACGCGCAATGGACCGCGCAGGCGCAGGAGATCTGGCGCCAAGGCGCCAAGTCGCTGCCCGATGGATGCGATCCGGTGTTCGCCATCCTGGCCAGCCGCGGAGGGCTGACGCCGGCATTGCGCTGGGAACGCATCGAGGCGGCGGCGGCCGAACGCCAGTCCGCGGTGATGCGCAGCGCCGCACGCGGACTGCCCGCCGACGAAGCGGCGCTGGCCAACGACTACGCGGCCTTCATCGACGCCGTCCATCCCCGCGCGCTGAACTGGCCGAAGACCGAGCGCAGCCGCCGCATGGCCGCCCATGGACTGATGCGCCTGGCGGCCAAGGACCCGGACGGCGCCGAGCGCCAGTTGCCCCGGTACGCCGACGCGCTGGGCATGGGCGAAGCCGAACGCGGCCAGGTGCTGTACCAGATCGCATTGTGGACGGTGGCCTCGTACGGTCCGGACTCCGCGCGCCGCTTGAACGCGGTGCCGGAATCGGCCTACGACGAGCGCCTGCACGAGTGGCGCGTGCGCGAGGCGATGTCGCGCGGCGACTGGAACGCGGCGCTGGCCGCGCTGCGCAAGATGCCGGCCGCGCAGCGCGAGGACTCGCGCTGGCGGTACTTCGAGGCACGGCTGGCGGAAAAGACCGGTGATGCCGCGGGCGCGCAGCGCCTGTTCCGCGAAGCGGCCAGCAGCGCGACCTTCCACGGCTTCCTCGCCGCCGACAAGCTCGACCAGCCGTATGCGCTGTGCGCGTGGATTCCCAACGACGGCGTGGCCGCCAAGCAGGCGGTCGCGCGCGACCCGGCCATCGTCCGCGCGATGGAACTGTGGCAACTGGATCGCCCCGGCTGGGCCACCAGCGAATGGAACGAAGCGCTGTCCCGCTTCGACGACACTCAGCGCCGCATCGCGGTGGAAGTGGCGCGCGACAACGGCTGGTTCGACCGCGCGGTGTTCTCGCTGGGCAAGCTGCCCGACGAGCAGCGCCTGTACGAACTGCGCTTCCCGCTGCACCACGGCGACAGCATCCGCCGCGAAGCCACGCGCCATGGCCTCGACCCGGCCTGGGTCGCCGCCGAGATCCGCGCCGAAAGCGTCTTCAACCCGAAGGCGCGCTCCAGCGCCAACGCGATGGGCCTGATGCAGGTACTGCCCACCACCGGCGCGGCGGTCGCCAAGCGGCTGGGCCTGCCCTGGGGCGGCGCGGCCAGCCTGTACGACTCGGACACCAACATCGCGCTGGGCACCGCCTACCTGCGCGAGATGGAAGACAAGTACGGCGTGCCTTACGTGGCCATCGCCGCCTACAACGCCGGACCGGCGCCGACCGCGCGCTGGCAGTCGCAGCGACCCGGCCACGATCCCGACTTCTGGATCGAGACCATCAGCTACAAGGAAACGCGCGAGTACGTCGCCCGCGTGCTGGCCTTCAGCGTGATCTACGACTGGCGCCTCAACGGCGACGCCCTGCCGGTCACCGACCGCATGCTGGGCCGCACCCAGGCCAGGCGCAAGGACTTCGCCTGCCCCACCGCGCAGATGCCCAAGAGTTGACGCGCGAGCCCTCTTCTGTGGGAGCGACGTCAGTCGCGACAGGAGACGCAAAGAGCCATTCGCCACGGATCGCGCGGATCAACGCAGATAGGCTTTTGGACACGCTTCATCCGCGTTGATTCGCGCGATCCGTGGCCTGCGTTTGCTTTGTTGTTCCTGTCGCGACTGACGTCGCTCCCACAGGGAAGAAGGGAACGGTGAGGAGACGGGGGAGGAAGCAAGCGGCGCGGCGATCCGGCATCATGTGCGGATGAAGACCTATCTCGTGGGCGGCGCGGTACGCGACCGGTTGCTGGGCCTGCCGCCCGGCGACCGCGACTGGGTGGTGGTCGGCGCCACGCAGGCGGAAATGGAAGCGCAGGGCTTCCGTGCGGTGGGCCGCGACTTCCCGGTGTTCCTGCACCCCAGGACTGGCGAGGAACACGCGCTGGCGCGTACCGAACGCAAGAGCGGGCGCGGCTATCGCGGCTTCGTCGTCGATGCCGATCCGTCGGTGACGCTGGAAGAGGACCTGCAGCGCCGCGACTTCACCATCAACGCCATCGCGCAGGAAGTGCGGGACGATGGAAGCCCGGGCGCCCTGGTCGACCCGTATGGCGGCGTGGCCGACATCGAGGCGCGCGTGCTGCGCCATGTCGGCCCGGCCTTCGTCGAGGACCCGTTGCGCGTGCTGCGCGCGGCGCGCTTCATGGCACGGTTCGCGCCGCTGGGCTTCACCGTGGCGCCGGAGACGCTCGCGCTGATGCAGCGGATCGGCGACAGCGGCGAGCTGGACGCGTTGGTGCCCGAGCGGGTCTGGCAAGAACTGCGCAAAGCGCTCGCGTCGCCACGACCATCGGCCTTCCTTTCCACGCTGCGCGCCTGCGGCGCGCTGGCGGTGGTGCTGCCCGAAGTCGATGCGCTGTACGGCGTGCCGCAGCGCGCGGAATACCACCCCGAGGTGGACACCGGCGCGCACCAGGAAATGGTCAGCGACATGGCCGCCCGGCTGGCGCCCGGCGACAGCGTCATCGGCTTCGCCGCGCTGGCGCACGACCTGGGCAAGGCGTTGACGCCCGCCGACGTGCTGCCCAGGCACATCGGCCACGAACATGCCGGCGTCAAGCCGGTACTGGCGCTGTGCGAACGGCTGAAGGTCCCGGCCGAACACCGCGACCTGGCGGTGATGGCCTGCCGCGAACACCTCAACGTGCATCGCCTGTTCGAACTGCGCGACGCCACCGTGCTGGAACTGCTGGTCCGTTGCGATGCCTTCCGCAAACCGGAACGCATCGCGCAGCTGGCCCTGGTGTGCGAGGCCGACAAGCGCGGACGCCTGGGCAGCGCCGACGCCGACTATCCGCAGGGACCGGAGCTGGTGCGCCTGCACCACGCCGCGCTGGCGGTCAGCGCACGCGACGTGGCCGGACCGGATATAGCCGGACCGACGATCGGCGAAGCGTTGAAAAAAGCGCGCATCGCGGCGATCGGCAAGGCGAGGGGTCCGGCTTCCCGCACGTGAACGCCGGCGGTCGGAAGCAGCCCGCGACGAGGGCGACTTACTGTCCAGGATGGACAAGAGCCCTGGACGTGCAAGACCAATGGCCCGGGATCCGGAGCCAACCCGAGGAACTGGACGTTGGCTGGGCGCCCCGGCCTCTCGTTTCGGCGCGTGCGGCGGCGCGGTGTGAACTCCATGGTGCAGCCGGCCGCATCGTGGAATACCGGATGCGGTGCCCTTGACTTACCTTGCCGCTCAACCGGAAACCGGTGCGCGCATCATTCCTCCGAATAGCCCTTGCGCAGCTTTTCCGCCACCAGCTTCTCCATTTCCCGTTCGGCCCGGTCCGCGGTGTCGAACACCTTGATGTTGGACTGGCCGCTGCTGCCGATGCGTCCGAAGGTCACGGTCAATTCGGCGCCGGCCAGCGCCACCCGCCAGAATTTCCGCGACGTGCCCTGTTCGAAACGGAACCGGCGCACCACGATGGTCCGGTCCGGGGCACTGCCGGCGGCTTCCGCCGGACCCGCCGCGGGGCCAGATGCGATGGGATGCCGAGGCGCCGTATCGACCCGCGCCGCTTCCCATTCCGCATCCGGCTCATCGCCATCGGGTTCGTCGCCGCCGTTCAACGCGGCCTCGATCCGCGCCAGCACGGCCTCGGCATCGCGGACCCAGTCCTGGCCCGGCACGTCGACCACGCGCCAGCCGAAGCTGCGCAGGATGCCCGGACGGAATACGTAGCGCTCGCCTGTGTCGGCCACCGGCGCGTCCGGCGCATCCAGTAGCACCGCCAGCGCGTAAGCGTCTCCCGCCGGATCGACGATGGCCAAGTCGCAGCGGAACTGCGAGCGCCCGACATGCTCGTGTACTTCGTGCCCGCGTTGCCGCAGGGCGTCGGCCAGGGCCTGGCGAATTGCATCGGACGATGCTTCTCGCGTGAACACGTTGCGCGCGCCCGGATTCAGCGTCCCCAGCACGTGCTGCGTGCGCTCGAAATCGCCGTGCGCGCTAGCCTGGGCGAACTGCAGGAACGCGCGCAGCGCGGCGGCGCCGTCGTTGTGCATGTTGGTGATCGCCTCGGCCTGGATGGTCGAGACCACCGCCATCCGATGGCGGGCGCGGCTGAAGATCACGTTCAGGCGCTTCTCGCCGCCGCGCTGGTTGATCGGACCGAAGTTCATCAGCATGCGGCCATCCGGTCCGGGCGCGTAGCAAATGCTGAGGATGATCACATCGCGCTCGTCGCCTTGGACGTTCTCCAGGTTCTTGACGAACAGGCCGTTGAACTGGTCGTCGTCCTCGCGCACGAACTCGCGCTCCAGGCGCAGGGCGAAGTCCGCATCCTCGCCCGCCAGCGCCGCCAGCGCCGTTTCGATCTCGTCCTGCTGCGCCTCGGAGAAGGCGACGATCCCGATGCTCAGTCCGGTCTCGCGGCGCAACAGCTCGCGGACCATCTGCGCGATGTAGCGCGCTTCAGCGGCATTGCGCCGGCCTGCGTACACGCCGTCGGCGAGGTGGTGGAAGCTGACCGCGCGCCGCAGCAGCGCGCCCGCCCCGGCGACGCCGGCGTCGGCCTGATCCGAGCGCAGCGCGGCGGCATCCGCATCGCTCCGTTCCCGCCTGCGGTCGGGAATGGTCACCAGCCGCCCGTCGTAGAACGCCGCGTTGGAGAAGCTGATCAGCGATTCGTGGCGGCTGCGGTAGTGCCAGGCCAGCAGGGTGGCCGGCAGATTGCGCGCCGCCTGGTTGAGCAGGCTGTCGGAATCCAGGTTGATGGCGATCCGCTCGCCCTCTTCTTCCACGACGATCTCGTCCTCGCCGTCGGCTCCGGCCGAGAAGAAGCTGGTCGGCGGCAGTTGCATCTCGTCGCCCACCACCACGACCTGGCGCGCGCGGCTGAGCGCCGGAACCGCCTCCTCGGTGGGAATCTGGCTGGCCTCGTCAAAGATCACCACGTCGAACAGCTCGGGCGACAGCGGCAGCGTGTCCGACACCGACAACGGGCTCATCAGCCAGATCGGCTTGAGGTCGTTGATCACCAGGCCGGTTTCGTCGCCGGCGAGGTCGCGGATCGAACGATAGCGCATGCTCTTTCCGAACTCGTGCTCCAGTTCGCGACGACCGGTCGAATAGAGCTTCTTGAATTCCTTGCCGACGGCGTCGAGCTGCGTCGCCGACAACGAGGATTGCCGCACATGCTCGGTGAACAACCGGTGCAGGGTCGCAGCCACCACGCACGCATTGATCTCCAGCAGGCGCTGCTGGCCTTCGGCGATGGCCCGGGTCGAACGCGCCAATGCGACGCCGTCGAAGCGGGCCAGTTCCGGCGCTTCGCGTTCCAGGCGCTTCAGCGCCTCGCCGGCCACCAGCGCCTCCATCGGCTCCGGCGCATAGGGCAGTTCGCGCAGCGCAGCGGCATAGGCGGGATCGGCGGCGTGCACGGCGCGCAGCAGCGGCAGCAGGTCGGGCAAGTCGTCCAGGCCTTCGCGCAGATCGCGCAGCAGTTCGGCGATATCGCCGAGCGTGGCGGTGCCGGAAAAGCTCAGATCGTCGCGGATGCGTCGGGCCAGTTTTTCCAGCGGCTCGCCCGCGGCGGCCTCTCCTTGCGCCGCGGCGATCGCATCGGCGGATCGGCCCAGGTGGTCCAGCAATGCGCGAGTGGCGCCTGGCGCCGCCGTTCGCTGCCGCAGCTCGGACAGCGCACGCAGGAAACCCTGCATATCCGGCACCCCATAGCGCTTGCGGCCAGCCAGATCGGATTCGGCGACGGCCGCGGCAGCGGCATGCTCCTCGGCCAATGCCAGCAGCACCTTCGAATATCCCGGGTGTACCGCATGGCGGCCGAAGTCATAGCGCCGCTTCAACTCGCCGCGCAGGCGCCACCACTGCGGCTGCAGCCAGCGTAGCGCCGAACCTTCCAGCCGCCGCATCAGCTCCAGCGCCGACTGCGTGTCATCGGCGCTCAGCTTGTCGCGCCAGTGGCTGGTCGCCGAGACGGCCTGGGCCAGCGTGTCCAGGCGCTGGTCCATATCGTCGCGCATCCGCCGCAACTCGACCGCCGCCGGCGAAGCGTCGTCCAGCAGGTCCAGATGCCCGGCGAGGCTCTGGTCGAGCAGCCACCGCGCTTCAGCGGCGATCGCCAGCGCGTCGTCCAGCAGCAGATCGTGATCGAGCAGACGCGTGGCGTCGTCGAGTACCGGGTCAAGCCGGTCGAGCCACGCCCCGCACTCGTCCAACAGCCGTTCGGCACGGGCGTAGGCGTGCTCGTCGCCCACCAGCTGCGGCGACAGCCGGGCGAAGGGATGCGTCGCCAGGCTGTGCAGGCCGAAACGTTCGCGCAGGCCGCGGTGCACGCGCTGGGTGAGATCGCGGTGCCGATCCCAGGCGGACAACGTGGGCAGGCGCTCGCGCGCGGCCGGCCCCAGTTCCGGCGGCGGCGGCAGCGCCGCCAGCCGGCGCACCAGCAGGCGCACGCTGGTGCCCAGCGCCTCGGACACGTTCGACATCGCCTGCTCGAAACGCTCGATCCGTTGCCGCTGCCCGTCCAGTGCGGCAAGCACATGGTCGCGCCGCACCGAGAGCTCGTCGCTGCCGTGCGGCTGCGCGATCCAGCGTTCGTAGCAGCCGCGCAGGTCGGCGATGAAGGCCTTCTTGTCGGTCTGCGAGTCGTGGATCAGGCAGCACAGTTCGCCCAGGCCGCTCTGCTTGAGGCGATGGAACACCACATCGAGCGCCGCGCGCTTTTCGCAGACGAACAGCACGCGCTTGCCGCGGCCGGCGTAGTCGGCGATCAGGTTGGTGATGGTCTGCGACTTTCCGGTGCCCGGCGGGCCCTGGATGATGAAGCTTCGCTGGCTGCGCGCCAGCCCGACGGCCGCATTCTGGGTGGCGTCGGACGCGATCACGTTCCACTGTTCCGGCAAGGGCACCGGCACCGGCGGCGCCGTCTCCACTTCGCGCGGCTCGATCGAGAAAACGCGGTCGAAAGCGGGGTTGGCGGCCGGCTGCTCCAGCAGCTGCGCATAGTCGCGGACCAGCGACATTTTCTTGTAGTTGAAGTTGGCCAAGCTGACGTGGGTCAGGTCTAAATCCCAGGCGTAGCGGTGGCCTTCGGACTCCTGCAGTTCGTAGCCGATCCTTTCGTCCGCTTCCGCCACCGGGTCCGCCATCATGCGCGCGTGGCGCGGCCCGGCCACCGGCGCCGCGCCGGCCTCGAATCGCTGCGGCAACAAGCTGGGGCGAACCCAGCGCTCGAACAGCGCCCTGCCCAGCGGGCGGTAGTCGCCGCGCTCGTAGCTGTAGTCGGGCGGCGCCGAAGCACCGTCGCGCGCCATGTGCGACGGTGCACGACGGCGCTGGAACTGCTGCATGCGCTGTAGCGCCTTCTGCCGCACCAGCTTGATCTGCGCCTTCTCGACCAGGCGCAGTTCCACCGACGGCTCCGTGCGCCTGATCTGCGCCAGCAGATCGGCATGGATCTCGGCGATGGACGTCTTCTGCAGGTCCACCGTCTCCGGCAGCCGGATGTCGTAGAGCTGGCGCAGATAATGGCGCAGCACCGGATTGAATTCGGCCTCGCCGTCCTCGCACTGGATCACGTACTGGTCGCGCACGCCCTTGCGCCGCACCAGTTCCGCCGGCAGCCACAGCAGCGGCGTGGTGATGCGCTCGTCGGGCGACTCCTTCAGGTTGTGCCAACGCAGGAAGGCGGCCACCAGCCGCAGGTGGCTGAAGCCGTACTCGGCGCGGTCGCGGCGCGTTTCCTGGATGAGCCGGTCGAGCGCGACCGGCAGGTAGGGCTGATCGTCGAAGCGCAGGCAGCGCCGCAGGTCGACCGCGCGGCCAGCCACCAGATCGGCGGCGAACGGTCCGCCCCACGTGCAGATGTGCTCGGGGCGGATGCTCTCCAGTTGCAGTATCAGCGGCACGCTGGACACGGTGAGGTTGACGCTGCTTGCCGTCGGCCGGAAGTACAGCAATCGATTGCGCCGCGACAGGTCGAACAGCCGGTCGCGCAGGTGCGACAGCACCGCCGCGCGGCGCGGCGCCACGCCGATGGCCCCGGCCAGGGCTCGCTCCACGTCCAGCGCTTCCGGCTGTTCGCGCCAGGTGCGGAGGCGCGTGGCCAGGCCGGCCAGATCGGTGGCGCGATCGTGGCGGTTGACCGCGGTCATCTCGACGATCACGGCCGCGACGATGGGGTTCAGCCGCTCGGTGAGCTGGAACAGATTGCGGCGGTGCGCGGCGAACTGCTGCACGTCGTCCGCATCGTCGAAATCCAGGCCGCACGCCAACGCCGCCAGCACCAGTCCCAGGCGGAAGATGTCGGTGATCTCGTCGTGGTGGCCGATCTGGATTTCCCAGCTGCCGAAGCCGGGCAGATAGACCGGCCGCTCGATCGGCGCGCTGGCGTCGGTCTGCACTTCCAGATCGCTGAGGCGCTCGATGCCGTCAGCCTGGTGCGCGCGTCGCAGCTCGCCGACGATGTTCAGCGTCGATGCCGGATGCGGCTGCACCCGATGCACCGCATCGATGTCCATGGCCGGCGCCTGTCCGGCAGGCTGCCTGAGGCGCAAGGCGCCTGACTCGCCCAGCATGATGGCGCCCGGGTCCAGTGCCGCCACGCGGCCTTCGGCATGCAGTGCCGCCACCTGCTCGAACAAGGGCAGCACCAGCACCAGTACGTCGTCGGTGGCCAGCGCCGCGCCGGCCTGGACATCGATCAGCAAACGTAGCGTGCCCGGCTGTGCCGGAAGTTCGTTGGACCCGCTCATGCTTCCACCGTCATCGTGCCCATGCGCTTCTTGAGCCTGTCGAGTTCGCGCCTGCCGAAGCGGGCGTCGCGCTTGAGATTGACCTGCAGCGCCTCGAAGCTGCCCAGGTCGCGAGCGATGTTCGCCGCACGCAGCAGCCCCGCCTCCTGCACATCGGGATCGACCAGGGCCAGATCTAGCATCAGGGCGTTGAGGTAGCCGCGCACGCTGTCGTCGGCCTGCTGCTTGCCGAACGCGGCCGGCGGCACGGCGGCCTCTCCGGGCGACCAGTCCGGAAACAGCTCACGCACCTGGTTCAACACCGCTTCGCTGTGCAGGGACACATCGGCCAGGTAATGCGCCAGGAAGCCGCGGGTCATCGCCTGCAACCGCACCTGGCCCGGCAGGTCCAGGCCGTTCAACGCCAACGGCCCGTGCAGCTTGGCTTCGAGCCAGTCCTCCAGGTCGTCCGCTCGCTGCCACCACAGTTCCAACGCCCGCGCACGGACGAAAGTCTCGGGATGGCTGACGCCACCGCTGGCGAGCGTCTCGCGAGCATCGATTTCGGCCGCCTGGCGCAGGTACGCGGCCGGATCAGGATTGGCGATGCCGGTACGCGCCTTCACCAGCGTGGACACGGCGGGCGCCAGAGTGCCAGCGGCGATGGCGCTGCCGCGGTCGGCGAACAGTTCGGTGTGTAGGGAATAGCGGCGACAGGTTTCGCGGTGGCTGTCGGCGGCCTGCGGCGAGGCCAAGGTGTCGTTCAGGATGCGGTCGGCGATGTAGAAGTCGCCGCCGTCCCGGGACCACAGCAGGTGGTGGGCCAGCTCATGGCCGAACAGGGCCAGGCGTTCCTCGCCGGACAGGCGCTCCAGCATCGGGCCGAGCAGAACGATGTGGATTTCGCCGGGAACGTAGATCAGCGAAGCGTTCATCTCCTGGCCGCCGGACTGGTACAGAGTGACCGGCGCATCCATGCCCAGGCGCTGCATCGCCACTCCCAGGGAGGCGTGGACTTCGGGATGGGCTTCGACGTCCAGGCGGTAGGTGTCGCGCAGGAGATGGGCTCGGACTTCCTCGATGTGCTCGGCCCTGGCTTGCTGGATGCTGGCCCAGGCCCAGACCTCGGGCTCATGGTGCTTGAGGTAGGCGACCACTTGCCCGTGGTAAGGAAGCGGCAGCAGGCTGCGATTGTCTGGCGGCGTCGAGTCCATTTGTCACCCGGGGCTTGTCGATCACCACCAAGTGTACGTGACCCGAATTGTGAGTGAGGCCCCGGTCCTGACCGCAAGGAAGGGGGCGCCGACTGGAGTCGATGTCCGCATTGGATGCATGCAAAGGGCGGTTCCCGACTTATTGCGTCGCTTCACCATTTCACACGAAGTCACCGCTCGAGAGCGTCCCGATCGACCGTCTGCACTTGTCCCGGACCGGGACATACGGCTCAATCTCCCGTTCGATCATTCAACCCGACAATTCGGACATCTCCCGCGGGCAGCCGCCGCTTTCAGCGTCACGCCTCTATGCGGGGAGAAGTCGCTTTCCCGGCTACCTCTTTGCGCAGCAACCGGCAAGACACATCGTTGGCCGGGTTGTTGTCGGTGCCATGCCGGCGGCGGCCGCGCTACAGACCCCCTCGACCAATGGGGACGCCGGCGCGTCGCCGTGTCCGGCGACAGTCATCTCATGGACCAGGGTAGATGCTTGCGAAGACCGAACCGCAGATCGCGCCACCTGCGCTGTGCCGGCATCTCAACTGCGGTTGGGCGTCAGCTTCAGCAGGCGACCACCACTGCCGTCCTCCAGCAGCCACAGCGCGCCGTCCGGTCCCTGCTCCACTTCGCGGATGCGGCGCCCCATCGGGTAGCGGCGCTCCTCGCTGGCCTGGGTGCCGTCGAACCGGATCTGGACCAACGCCTGCGAAGCCAGCCCGCCGATGAATCCCCTTCCGCGGAACCAGGGGAACAGGTCGCCGGAATAGATCACGAAACCCGCCGGGGCGATCACCGGCGTCCACCAGGCTTCCGGCGCGTTGAATTCCGGGCGCGTGGCGTGGTCGGGGATCGGCCTGCCGTCGTAGTGGTTGCCGTTGGAGACAATGGGCCAGCCGTAGTTGCTGCCGCGCTCGATCAGGTTCAGTTCGTCGCCGCCGGCCGGGCCCATCTCGTGCGTCCACAGCCGTCCGTTCGCGTCGAAGGCGATGCCCAGCAGGTTGCGGTGACCCAGCGACCAGACCTGCGCCGCGATGCCGCCCTGCGCGGCGAACGGATTGTCCGGCGGCACCGAACCGTCGTCGTTCAACCGGATCATCTTGCCCAGCGCCGACTGCAGGTCCTGCGCCGGCGTCTGCTGGTCGCGCTCGCTGGACGTGATCCACAGCTTGCCATCGGCGCCGAACGCCATGCGGTGGCCGTAATGGTTGGAACCGGACACCTTCGGCAACTGGCGCCAGATCACCTGCAGGTTGGACAGGCTGCCGCCGTTGCCGGCGGCATCCAGCACCAGTTGCGCGCGCGCCACCGCCGCGCCGCGCGTGCCGCCGCTGCCGGCTTCGGCATAGCTCAGGTAGACCAGCCGGTTGTCGTTGAAACGGGGGTGCAGCACCACGTCGCCGAATCCGCCCTGGCCGCCGTACGCCACCGCCGGCACGCCGACCACTTCGCCGACCTGGCCGTTGGCGACGTTCGCCAACCGCAGCTTCCCGGCTTTCTCGGTGACCAGCAGGCGGCCATCGGGCAGGAAGGTCATCGCCCAGGGTTCGTTGAACGTGGCGACCGGCGTGCTGGTGAAGGGCGGATCGGGCACCACGCGCGCGGGCAGGGGGCCGCTCATCACGCGCGGGCCTTCCGCCGCGGCGACGGCGAGGGGCGTTGCCGCCGCCATCGGACCGGGCTCAGCGGGCTTACCGCCTCGCGCGACCACGAAGGAAGGCGGCGCCTCGGCTTCGCGGGCTTCGCCACCGACGACGATCTTCGCGCCTTCCTCGTCGAGGGTGGCGCTTTCGCAGGCGGCAAGCAGGAGGCAACAGGCGGCAGGCAGCAGTGCTTTCATGGCGACGGCCCCGGGAAATCGGCTGTCGCCGTTGTACACCCGTGGGGTGAAGAAAAGCGTGACGAGGTTTCCTGCGCGCGATGGCGGCGCCTCAGAACCTGTTCACGATCTCGAAAAAGGAGTTCGTCATTCCGGCGGCTTTCAACAGCCGAATGGCTGGTCAAGCCGGAACCTAGTGTCTTTGCTCTTCGGAATGCTCGCGTCGACTCTATGAAAGTCGCTGGGTTCCGGCTTGCGCCGGAATGACGGGTCTTTTTCTCGAATACCGGCCGCGCTTCTCGAAATCGTGCGCAGGTTCTCAGACCTTCAGGTACCAGCCGCGCCGGTCCATCCACGCCACGATGGCCCACCACAGCAGCACGAAGGACACGGCGAAGGCCAACGACGGCGGATAGGGACCGAAGCGCGGCGTCATCCAGTTTGCGAAGCCGTGCCGGTAGACCGGCTCCATCCAGCCGAAACCCGCCAGCACCACCACCATCGCCGCCGAACCCACGTAGGCGGCGATGGCATTGACGCCGAAGCGCCGCCCCAGCGCCGGCCAGCCACGGCGATCGATGGCGACGTGGCACAGCAGCAGCGCCAGCATCGCGCAGCCACTGGTGAACAAGGCGTACGACGACGTCCACAGGTTCTTGTTGATCGGCATCAACTGCGCCCACAACAGGCCCAGCGCGATGCACGACACGCCGCCGGCCAGCAGCGGCTTCAACGCACCGGCACGCAGCCATGCGCCGGCACGCAGGCCCAGCAAGGTGGTGGCGATGGCGGGCAAGGTGCTGAGCAGGCCTTCGGGATCGTGGCCGCGACCGCTGGCCGCATCCCACTGGTAGACCATCGGGCCGATCAACGCGGTATCGAGGCGGCTGGCCAGGTTGGCGAAGGGCGCGTAGCCGCCCGGCGCCAGCAGCGCCCAGTAGCCCAGCAGCAACGCGACGATCGCGGCCCACTGCACGCGTGGCTTCGCGTGGATCGCGACCATGCCGGCCACCGCGAAGCACACTCCTATCCGCTGCAACACGCCCCACGGCCGGAACCACGGCTTGTCCAGCAACCAGAACGCCAGCAGGTGCAACGCGAGCCCCAGCGCGACGATCTTGGCCGCGCGCCACCCTACGGCGCGCGCCAGAGCAGTGCGGGATGCGCCAGCTTCCACGCGCGGCACGATGCCCAGCGCGATCGACACGCCGACCACAAACAGGAAGAACGGGAACACCAGGTCGGTCGGCGTGCAGCCGTGCCATTCCGCATGCAGCAGCGGCGCATACACATGCGACCAGTCGCCGGGCGTGTTGACCAGCAGCATCGCCGCCACGGTGATGCCACGCAGCGCGTCGACCGAGGCGAAGCGACGAGGAGCAGGGATTCGGGATTGGGGATTAGGGATGGGCAATCGAATCACCCATCCCTAATCCCGGATCCCGATACCGCCGATCCAGGTATCCACCACGCGCAGGTCTTCGTCCAGCGCCACCAGGTCGGCCCGGTAGCCGGGCGCGATGCGGCCGTGCGATGCACCCAGGCCGAGGAACTCCGCCGGATACGTCGAGGCCATCCGCGCGGCTTCCTCCAGCGGCAGGCCCAGCAGATGCACGCTGTTGTGCACGGCCGTGGCCATGTCCAGCGCGGAACCGGCCAGGGCGCCGGCGGCATTGCGCACCACGCCGTCGATGGCGGTGATGGTCTCGCCGTACAGTTCGTAGCTCGGATCGTCCGCGCCCACCGGCGGCATCGCGTCGGTCACCAGGAACACCTTGCCCCGTGGCTTGGCCGCCAGCGCCACGCGCAGGCTGGCCGGATGCACGTGCACGCCGTCGACGATCACCCCGCACCAGCAGCCGTCGTCCTCCAGCGCCGCGCCTACCGCGCCCGGTTCGCGCCCCTGCAACGGCGACATGGCGTTGTAGAGATGGGTGAAGCCGGTGATGCCGGCGTCGATGCCGCCGCGGACCTGTTCGTAGGTCGCCGCCGTGTGGCCGGCGACGACGATCGCGCCGCGCTCCACCATCGCGCGGATGGTGTCGGCCGGCACCTGCTCGGGCGCCAGCGTCAGCAGGGTGACGCCATTGTCCAGCGACGTGGCCATGCGCACTTCGTCCGCGTCCGGCACGCGGAACTTGCCGGCATCGTGCGTGCCCTTGCGCGCGGGGGCGATGTACGGGCCTTCCAAGTGGATGCCCAGCACGCCGGGCACGGCCTGCGCGATGGCCTCGCGCGTGGCGGCGATGGCGCATTCCATCACGGCGGCATCGTCGCTGATCAACGTGGGCAGCAGGCCGGTGGTGCCGAAACGGCGATGGGCCTGCGCGATGGCGCGGATCGCCTCCACCGTGGTCGTGTTGTTGAACAGCACCCCGCCGCCGCCGTTGACCTGCGCGTCGATGAAGCCCGGCAGCAGCCATGCGCCGCGCAGGTCGCGCCGCATGGCATCGGCGGGAATGGCGTCCTCGGCGAGCAGATCGGCGATCCTGCCGTCCCGCATCAGCACCGCCAGGCCGGTGACGAAGCCTTCCGCAGTCAGGACGCGCGCATCGAGCAGGGCGACGGGAGCGCTCATACCGTTTCGGTGACCTTGTTGAGGTGCGGCGGCACGTCGGGATTGTGCCCGCGCCGCAACGCCAGCGCGTTGATCGCGCGATAGAAGCTCTGGATGGTCAGCAGCGGCGCGCAGGCCGGATGCGGGCCATGCACCAGCGGCAGGATCTCGCCGCGGCCGGCCCCGGGATCGCCCTGCTGCGCCGCCACCCACACCTGCGCGCCGCGCCCGCGGAACTCGCGCGCCAGCGCCAGCGTGCCGGCTTCGGTTTCATCCGGCTGCGCGAAGCACAGCACGGGGAAGCCCGGGCCCACCAGCGCCATCGGCCCGTGCTTCACTTCCGCCGAACTGTAGGCCTCGGCATGCAGTCCGCAGGTTTCCTTGAACTTCAGCGCGGCCTCCTGCGCGGCGGCCAGACCCAGGCCGCGGCCCAGCACGAACAGGTTGTGCGCATCGACCAGGCCGTCGGTGACCGGCGACCAATCGGCCTGCCACGCCGCGCGCAGCGCGTCCGGCAGTAGCGGCAATGCGTCGCGCAGCGGCGCTTCGTCCTTCCAGTGCGCGGCCAGTTGCAGGATCGCGGCCAGCGAGGCGAGGTAGCTCTTGGTCGCGGCCACGCTGCGCTCGGGTCCAGCGTGCAGCGGCAGCACCGTGTCGGCGAGTTGGGCGAGCGGCGAATCCTCCACGTTGACGATGGCGACCACGCGCGCGCCGGCATCGGCAGCGGCCGATGCGTTGCGCAGCAGGTCCGGGCTCTTGCCCGACTGCGAGATCACCACGTACAGCGCGCCCTCCAACCGCTGCTTCGCTTCGTACACCGAGCCTACCGATGGCGAGGCGGATGCGGTCACCAAGCCCAGCTGCGTCTCGAACAGGTACTTGGCGTAGGTGGCCGCGTGGTCGGAACTGCCGCGCGCGCAGGTCACCACGAACGGCGGTGGATTGCGGCGCAGGTCGGCGGCGAGTGCCTGCACGGTCGCTTCGTTGCGCGCGAACTGCGTGGCGACGACGTCGGCGGCCTGCGCTGCCTCCTGGTGCATCAGGGTCTGCGAGGGAGCCGGCAGCGGGGCGGATTCGGTCATGGGGGCGTGGGTTCGGGGCGTTCGGTGCGCGGGCGGACCGGCGCGGTGGAGCCGCGCACCACCAGCTGCGGCACGAAGCCCTGGTTGTGCACGGCGGCGGGGTGTTCGTCGTAGGCGTCCTGGCGCAGCCCGGCGATCAACAGGCGCGCGGCCTGCTTGGCGATGTCCTCGGTGGCCTGCTTGGCGGTGGTCAGCGGCGGCCACGACTGCTTGGAGAACGGGCTGTCCTCGAAGCCGGCGATGGACAGGTCGTAGGGCACGTTCATGCCGGTGGACTTGGCCGCGGCCAAGACGCCGGCGGCGATCTCGTCGTTGGAGCCGAAGATGGCGGTCGGCGGTTCGCGCAACGCCAGCAGCCGGCGCGCGCCGCGGAAACCGTCGTCGAAGGTGTAGTCGCCCGGCACCACCAGGTGCTTGTCCAGGGTGATGCCGTAGTCCTTCAGCGCCTTCTCGTAGCCGGCGTAGCGCTCGGTGCTGGAGCGGTGCGCCAGCCCGCCCCATAGGAAACCGATGCGCTGGTGGCCGAGCTGGATCAGGTGTTCGGTGATCTCATAGGCCGCGTCGCGGTCGTCCACGTAGACGCAGGCGTGGCCGTCCTCGGGGTCCTCGGTGGCGGCGATGATGCGCACCAGCTTCACCCCGCGTGCGGCCAGCGTGTTGACCAGGTCGGCGCGCTCGGACATCGGCGCGGTCAGCACCAGCCCGGCCAGGCGCGAACGCTGCACGAACTCCACCAGTTCCTCCGCCAGCAGCGGCGAGGTGGAATCCACCGGATGGATCTGCAGGCCGAAGCCGGTTTCCTTGCACGCGGCCAACACGCCGTTCTGCACGCCGATGATGTGGTACGGGTTGGGGTTGTCGTACACCAGCCCGACCACGAACGGCGTGCCGCTGCGCAGGTTGCGCGCGGACTGGTCCGGTTCGTAGTCCAGTTCGGCGATCGCGTGCAGCACGCGCGCGCGGGTGCCCTGCATCACCGAGGGCTCGTTGTTGATGACCCGCGAAACGGTCTTCAACGACACCTTGGCGCGTTCGGCGACGTCCTTGATGGTGGGTCTGCGCATGCTGGGTTCTGTCATGGTCTGCGAGTCCGCAATGATGCCCGGATTCCGCGCTCCCGTTCAGCCCCGCCGCGCCTTGCCGACGCGATGGCCGTGCAGGGCGAAGTACAGGATGTACAGGTAGCAGGGCACCGCCAGCGCGACGAACACCTGCTGGAAGTCGTGGTGCTGCTTCAACACCGCGAACAGCTGCGGGACGATCGCGCCGCCGGCGATGCCCATGATCAGCAGCGCCGAGCCGGTCTCGGTGAACCGGCCCAGCCCCTTGATGGCCAGCGGGAAGATGGCCGGCCACATCATCGCGTTGGCGAAACCCAGCGCGGCGACGAAGCCGACCGACACGTAGCCTTCGGTCAGGAACGCGCCGATCGCCAGCAGCACGCCCAGTACCGCCGAGACGCCAAGGTAGCGCTCCTGCGAGATGAAGCGCGGGATCGCCAGCAGGCCGATCACGTAGCCCACCAGCATCGCGAACAGCGTGTACGAAGTGAATATCTTGGTCCGGTCCAGCGGCAGGCCGAAGCCGTTGCCGTAGGTGCCGATGGCGTCGCCGGCCAGCACTTCCACGCCCACGTAGACGAACAGGCACAGCACGCCCAGCCACAGGTGCGGGAACTGCAGGATGCTGCGCTTGCCGGTGTCGCCCGTCGCGCCGGCCGCTTCGGCGTTGGCCTCGGACGATTCCACTTCCGGCAACGGCGAGAACAGGATGGCGATGGCCACGACCACCAGGATGCCGGCCATCACCAGGTAAGGCGCATGGATCTTGGCGGCGAACTGGTCCAGCAGCGTCGCCTTGGTCACCGCGTCGGCCGCTTCCACCTGCGCGGCCAGGTCGCCGATGCCGTGCAGCACCAGCGTGCCGATCACCAGCGGCGCCAGGATGCCGGCGACCTTGTTGCAGATGCCCATCAGCGCGATGCGCCGCGCCGCGCTTTCGATCGGACCGAGGATGCTGATGTACGGATTCACCGCCGTCTGCAGCAGCGCCAGGCCGCCGCCGATGACGAACAGCCCCGACAGTGCGCCCGGATACCAGCGTTGGGTGGAGAACTCGCCGAACAACGCCGCGCCCGCCGCCATCACGAATAGGCTGATCGCCAGTCCCTTCTTCATGCCGATGCGCTTGAGCAACACGGCAGCCGGCAGCGCCAGGAAGAAGTACGACAGGTAGAACACCATCAGCACCAGGAACGCGTTCACCTCGTCCAGGTCGAACGCCAGCTTCACGAAGGTGATCAACGGCCCATTGATCCACGTGAAGAAGCCGATGATGAAGAACAGCGTGCCGATGATGGCGATGGACGTCGCATGCCGCGCGGCGGCGGGAGACGTAGCGTGGAGCTGGCCGGATACGGCGGTCATGTCTGCGAACTCCCCTTGATACGTGGCGGGCCGGTCCCGGTGCCCGCGAAGGGGCATGTCCGTTATGGCCATGACTGGGAACAACGTTGTCACAAAATTTCCCGGCGGACTACCCGAAAGCCTTCCGCCACCCCTTCGGAAACCTCTCCGACCCATCCCGTTTCCATTGCGACGCAACATGAAGTCCTGTCGGACTTGAGCTTCATCGCCTTGAAAATGAACATAAATCTACAAATTCGGAGCAAATATGAAACTGAATACGGAGATTGTTTCCCAAGCGCACCAACTCCCGACCGCTCCTGCCCCTATTTCATGACAGAGTGTTGACAACGTTGTCAAATCACTTCCACACTCCGGCCGCATCGGGGTCGCCTTGTCGACCCGGCAAGCGGACATGTGGGGAGACGTGTGGTCGCAATCGCCAATCCATTGCCGAGGGGTGCCGTGAACCACGCGGGCGACGCCTTCATCGCCGCCGACGTCGGCGGCACGCACGTGCGCATCGGCCTGGTCCGCGGCAGCGCCGACCCGGCCACGCCGGTCAGCGTGCTGGAGTACCGCAAGTACGCCTGCGCCGAATACGCGGGGCTGGCCGACATCCTGCAGGACTTCCTGTCGCACCTGGGCGGCCTGCGCGTCGCCCGTGGCGTGATCGCCAGCGCCGGCTACCCGCTGGAAGACGGCACCGTCATCACCAACAACCTGCCGTGGCGCCTGTCGCCGGCCGAGATCCGCACCCAGCTGGGTTTCGACGACTTCCGCCTGGTCAACGACTTCGAGGCCGTGGCCCATGCCGCCGCGCAGATCGATGCCAGCCAGGTGCTGCAACTCACCGGCCCGGCGATCGCGCCGGCGCGCGGTCCCACCCTGGTCCTCGGCCCGGGCACCGGCCTGGGCGCGGCGGTGTGGATTCCCGCCGGCAAGCGCGCCGTGGTGCTGGCCACCGAGGCCGGCCAGGCCGCGCTGACCGCCGGCAACGCGCTGGAGATGGCGCTGCTGGCCGAAATGCTGAAGACCCGCACCCACGTGCCGATCGAGTACGCGCTGTCCGGTCCCGGCCTGATGAACCTGCACGCCGCGCTCTGCGCGGTGCGCGGCCAGGCCCATAGCTACGCCACGCCGGGCGAGATCACCGCCGCCGCGCTGGCCGGCGGCGATCCGCTGGCGCGCGAAAGCCTTGAAGTCTTCTGCGGCCTGCTGGGCAGCGTGGTCGGCGACATGGCGCTGCTGTACGGCGCGCAGGGCGGTGTGTATCTGGCCGGCGGGATCCTGCCGAAGATCCGCGATTTCCTGATCCAGAGCAGCTTCGTGCCGCGGTTCCTCAACAAGGGATCGATGCGCGAGGCGGTGGAGCGTATTCCCGTGAAGCTGGTCGAACACGGACAACTGGGCGTGATCGGCGCGGCCCGGTGGTACCTGGACCAGCAAGGCGGCGATTGAGCAAGGCAAGGCGCCGGGACAGGCGCGGGCGTTACCGGATGGTGCGCAGGCAATGCGCACAGCAACTCTTGCAGCACAGGCACCAGGCACGGCGGCGTAAGCGAAAGCGGATGTTGCCGAAACTCAAAAACAATGATGGGAGAGACATCATGAACTACCGTAGATCCATCCTTTCCGCCGCCATCGTGACGTGTCTTGGCGTGGCCGTGCAGGCCCAGGCCCAGGCGCAGGACGCCGCACCCGCCCCGCAGGCGACCGATCTCGATACCGTGATCGTCACCGGCATCCGCGGCAGCATGGAGAAATCGCTGGACACCAAGCGCGAGGCGAACTCACGCGTGGAAGTGGTGACCGCCGAAGACGTCGGCAAGCTGCCGGCCCACAACGTGGCCGACACTCTGCAGCGCCTGCCGGGCGTGAACATCAGCTCGTCCTCCGCCGACGAAGGCGGCTTCGACGAAGCCGACCGCGTCAGCCTGCGCGGCACTAGCCCCAGCCTGACCCAGACCCTGATCAACGGCCACACGGTCGGCTCGGCCGACTGGTTCGTGCTCAGCCAAGGCAGCAACGTCGGCCGCAGCGTCAGCTACACCCTGCTGCCGTCCGAGCTGGTCAGCTCGGTGGAAGTGCACAAGTCGTCGCAGGCCAAGCTGCAGGACGGCGGCACCACCGGCTCGATCAACATCATCACCCGCAAGCCGCTGCAGTTCGCCGACAAGATCACCGCCGAGGCCTCGATCGGCGCGGTCCGTTCGGACCAGGCCAAGAGCACCGATCCGCAGCTGTCGGGCCTGTTCAACTACAAGAACGACGACGGCACCTTCGGCGTGATGGTCCAGGCCTTCAGCCAGAAGCGCGAGCTGCGGCGCGAAGCGCAGGAAATCCCGGGCGGCTTCTTCCAGATCGGAGACACCGATCCGGCCGGCATCAGCAACCCGGACCTGGTCGGCGTCTATGCCCCGGGCCTGCTGGGTTCGACCCTGTTCGAACAGACCCGAGAGCGCAAGGGCGGCCTGGTCGAAGTGCAGTTCAAGCCCAGCGACGACCTGACCCTGGGCCTGAGCGGCTTCCGCTCGGACATGGATGCCAACAACTACAACCGCAACTTCATGTTGTGGGGTGGCAACTTCGCCAGGGCCCATGCGCCGGATGCCGGCTATGTGGTCAAGGACGGCGTGCTGACCAATGCCACGTATACCGGCGTGGCTGGCCAGGACTATGCGGTCTACGACATGATCTACCGCGAAGCCTCGGCCAAGAGCGAGTACTTCACCCTCGACGCCGACTGGCAGATCAACGACAACCTGAGCGCCAAGTTCCAGGCCGGCACTACCAGCGGCGAAGGCTCCACCCCGCGTCAGTTCATCGCCGAGGTGACCCTGGCAAACGGCGGCGGCGCCAGCTGGACCAGCCACGGCGCCGGCTCGCCGCTGGACTGGAACGTCGGCGGCGACATCAGCCCGGCCGGCGTCACCAGCTTCGGCACCTGGGGCAACCAGGAAGTGACCGCCAAGGACGACGAGGACTGGTTCACCGCCGACTTCACCCAGTATTTCAACAGCGGCGCACTCTCGTCGATCGATTTCGGCGTCCGTTACGCCGACCACAAGCGTGAAGCCCTGTCGCCGGAAGGCGCCAGCCCCGGCGATATCTGGCCCGCGCTGCAGAATGGCGCCACGGCCTCGTATCCGGGCGGTTTCGCCAGCGACATCGGCGGCGTCTTCCCGCGCGATCTGTGGTACTTCACCCCGGGCGCGCTGAAGGAAGCGATCCTCAACAACTCGACCTGGCTGTCCAACGACGATGGCCCGAACGGCCGCCACAACTACGGTGGCGAATGGAAGGTGGAAGAGAAGAACTTCGCCGCCTACGTCCAGGCCAATTTCGTCGGCGACACGTGGAGCGGCAACGTCGGCCTGCGTTACGTCGACATCGACCAGGACATCAACACCTACCAGGCAGTCGCCGACCCGGCCAACGCCGACGTGTCCAGCCTGTTCGGCAACTGGATCCGGACGTTCACCAACAACAAGCACAGCCGCATACTGCCGAGTGCGAACCTGAAGTTCGAGCTGGCCGACGACCTGCTGTTCCGCTTCGCTGCCTCGCAGACCCAGACCCTGCCGGACTACTCGGCACTGGGCGCCTCGAGCTGGGGTTCGGACCTGAACAGGACCGGTGGCGGCGGCAACCCGAACCTGAAGCCGGTGCTGTCCACCAACTTCGATGCCAACATCGAGTGGTATTTCACGCCACGCGGCCTGCTGTCCGTTGGTGCCTTTGCGATGGACCTGAAGGACTACGTCGCCTTCGGCACCGAAACGCAGATGCTGTTCAGCGAGCTGACCAACCAGCTCGAGGCCTACGAGGTCTCGGTGCCGGTCAATGCCGACGGCAAGGTCCACGGCCTGGAGGTGGTGTACGAACAGCCGATCGGCGATTTCTTCGGGATCAATGCCAACTACACCTACGCCGACGGCAGCACTTCGCACACCTGGGCCGATGGCAGCAACAACCTGCTGGGCACCTCGAAGGACACCTACAACGTGGGCGCCTATTTCGAGAACGACACCTTCGGCGCGCGGGTCAGCTACACCCGCCGTTCCTCGTTCCTGATCGGCCTGTCCGGCGCCAACCCGTACTACCAGGACGACTTCGGCTCCCTGTCGGCGGCGCTGAGCTACAAGGTCAACGACCACCTGAGCTTCACGCTCGATGGACTGAACCTCAACAACCCGACCATCAAGTACTATCAGAGCGCGGTCATCCCGACCTCGTTCTACAGCAACGGTCGCCAGTACTACTTCAACGTCCGCGTGAAGTTCTGATGCCGTCGATGTAAGGCAACGCTCTCCCTCTGCGGGCCTGGACTTGTCCGGGCCCGCTTTTTTTGGGCACTCTGCCCCGGCCGAACCCCGAGAGACCCGATGAAACGATCCTTCGCGTACCGCGCGCTGGCCCTGCTGGCCATCGTCCTCCCGTTGCTGGCGACGTCGGCCTGCGCGCCGCGCGCCGACGACGGCGCGGGCGACGAGAGCACCGTCGTCATCGCCCCCGCATTGCTGCCCGCTCCCGCTTCGATGGAAACGCGCAGCGGACAATTCACCGTGCAGACCGGTACGCCGGTACATGCCCAAGGCGATGCCGCCAGCCGCGTGGCGAACCGGTTCGTCGCCTACCTGGGCATGGCCGGAAAGCCCCAGCCGAAGCTTGCCGCCGGCGAAGGCGAAGGCGGCATCCGCTTCGCGATCGAGGCGACCAGGCCGGACGCCTCGCCCGAGGCGTATACGCTGGACATCGCCACCGACGGCATCACCGTGAAGGCCGCCGACGAGCGCGGCCTGTTCTACGGCGCGGTGACGCTGTGGCAGCTCATCGCCCAGGGGCAGGGCGAGCGCATCGTCCTGCCCGCGCTGTATATCGAGGATGCGCCGCGCTTCGGCTGGCGCGGCTTCATGCTGGATTCGGCGCGCCACTTCCAGTCGGTCGACGAGGTGAAGAAAATCCTCGACGCCATGGCGCTGCACAAGCTCAACACGTTCCACTGGCACCTGACCGACGACCAGGGCTGGCGCATCGAGATCAAGCAGTATCCCAGGCTCACGGAAATCGGCGGCTGCCGCATCCCCGCCGGAGACGGCGGCAAGGACCCGAAGACGGGCGCGCCGCGTCCGTACTGCGGCTTCTACACGCAGGACCAGATCCGCGACGTGGTGAAATACGCCGCCGAGCGCCACATCACCGTGGTCCCGGAGATCAACGTCCCCGGCCATGCGACGGCGGCCATCGCGGCCTATCCCGAGATCGGTACGATCGACACGCCATTGGTGCCGTCCAGCGAGTGGGGCGTGTTCCCCAATCTGGTCAACACCGAGGAAAGCACCTACCAGTTCTTCGAGAACGTGCTGGGCGAAGTGGTCACGCTGTTCCCCGGCGCCTACGTGCACGTAGGCGGCGACGAGGCGGTGAAGGACCAGTGGGAAGCCTCCGCCCGCGTGCAGCAACGCATGCGCGAGGTCGGCGCGAAGGACGAGATGGCGATGCAGGGCCACCTGGTCGAACGGCTCGAGAAGTTCCTGGCCGGGCATGGCAAGCGCCTGATCGGCTGGGACGAGATCCTCGAGGCCAAGTTGCCGGCCGAGGCCACGGTGATGTCATGGCGCGGCATCGAAGGCGGGCTGCAGGCCGCGCGCCAGGGCCACGACGTGGTGATGTCGCCCTCGTCGGAAACCTACCTGGACTACCTGCAGACCGACTCGCCCAACGAACCACCGGGCCGTCCCGCCACCATCACGCTGGAACAGGTCTACGCGTTCGAGCCGGTGCCGGCCGAGCTGGAAGACAGCCAGAAGCACCACATCCTGGGCCTGCAGGCCAACCTGTGGACGGAGCACACGCGCACCTTCGCGCGGCTGCAGCACAACGCTTTCCCGCGACTGGCGGCGGTGGCGGAGACCGGCTGGACACCGGCCGCGAAGAAGGACTTCACCGACTTCACCGCGCGCCTGCCGGCGCAGTTGCGACGCTACGACGCCATCGGCCTGGCCTATGCGCGCACGCCGTTCGAACCGTCCATCGCGGTCGAAGACGACCGTGCGGCCGGCACCGCACGGGTAACGCTGGGCAATGCGCTGGGCTACGCCATCCACTACACCACCGATGGCGGCGAACCCAACGCGCAATCGCCCAAGTACGACGCGCCGCTGGACATCGAGGTGCCCACCACGCTGCACGCCGCCGTGTTCGCGAATGGACGCGCGCTGGCGCCGGCATCCGTCTTCGACCTGAGCGCGGCGTCGATGCTCACCCGCACCGACGAGACGCTCTCCGTATGCCCGGACACCGGACGCCTGCTGCTGCGGCTGGAGGACGACGGCCCGGCCGACGGCGAGCGCGCCATCTTCAACGCCACCATCTTCTATCCCTGCTGGCAGTGGAACCAGGCCGACCTGGACGGCATCGCCTCGATCAAGGTACGCGCGGGCCGCATCCCGTACTACTTCCAGCTGGCGCACGACGAGCCGCACCGCACCTTCGAACCGGCGAAATCGCCGCTGGGCGAACTGGAGATCCTCGGCGGCGGCTGCAAGGGCCACACGCTGGCGACCGTGCCGATGCCGGCCGCGCCGGATGCGGACGGCTTCCTCGAACTGGATGCGCCGCTGCCGGCCGGTACCAGCGGCAAACAGGACCTGTGCCTGCGTTTCACCGGCGACACCCGCCCGCAGATGTGGGTACTGGACCGGGTGACGCTGCGACCGCGCTGATCGCCGCCGCTATCGTCGCTGCGGCACGCGCCGGGGCAGCCCGGCGCTTTTTCCGAGATATCCGGAATTTTGTGGGAGTTCGCGGGGAATCCTATATACCTGATACCTGTGCAAAGCATCGCGGCCGAGGCCGCTCCTACGAGGGCCGGAGGTTTGTAGGAGCGCCCTTGGGCGCGATGCTTCGCGTCTTCCTGGCAGGTTTGGAGGGAAATCATCGCGCCCAAGGGCGCTCCTACAAAGGAATCGTAGCGTGCGCCGTGCGCACGATCGCGACCGGCAACGAACGACCAACCTCCTGCGCACCCTCAAGAACGCACAGGCATGAAACGCGCCTCCAGCGTCTGCAACAGATGGCGCAGCGGCGTGAATACCGTCGACAGACCCGCGATGACGCCCAGCGTGTTGGCCAGCGCGTCGCGCGGATCGGCCATGCGGGTCGTGGTCAGCGCGCCCTGGGCGAATTCCAGAGCGACGCCCAGTACGACCAGCAGCAGCGCCATGACGATGCAGGCCCTGCGCGCGACGAAGAGCTGCATCGCCGACGCCGAAAGCAGTGCGTAGGCCAGGAAATGCTCGACCTTGTCGCCGCCCTCCGGCACCGGCGGCAACCCGCTCAGGTTGACCAGCGACAACACGGCCACCGAGACGACGGCCACCAGCCACAGGCCCAGCCACAGGCGCGGATGGCGGAACGGCTTCAAGCGGAACAGGCCGTTCACAGCCGCCAGCTCAGGTCGTTGATCAGGAACGCCGCGCCGAACTCCGCGTCGCGCGAGAATCCCATCAGCTGGAAGCGCTCGCCCATCTCGCTGGGCAGCGTCAGTCGCTTGGCCTCATTGCGGAGCCGCAGCAACGTAGCCTCGTCGGCGCGGGCCTCGGCTTCGTCCAGCCGTTCCTGCAGGCCGTTGCCCAGCAGGAAATTGGCCTGCGTGGTGTAGCCGGCCAGGTCGAATCCCGCATTCGTGCCGGCCTCGGCCAAGGCGGTGAAATCGACCGACGCGGTCAGGTCCTGCAGGCCCGGCCACAGGTAGACGTCGGAATGCGTGCGGTGGCGATAGAACGCACGCAGCGTGCCACTGTCGCGATCCGCCAGGTAGTACTCGCGGCGCGGATAGCCGTAGTCGGCGAACAGCATCGCCCCGGCGTCCAGGCCGCCCATCACCGCCTGCAGCCAGTAGGGTAGCTGCGGCAGCAGTTCGGAGCGGTAGCCGTCGGGGAAAGGTCGCTCCAGATAACGTTCCACATGCCGCACGGCGGCGGCGAGCAGCGCATCGGCCGGACGATCGGTGCGGATGAAGCGGCCTTCGCCATCCACCGCCACGGCCTCCTCGAACACCTCGCCATCGCGCAGCGTGAAGCGCGGCGTCGGCAATGCGTCGATCACTTCGTTGGCGAACAGCACGCCGTTCCATTTCTCCGTCGGCGGGGCGTCCAGCCATTCCACCAGGTCGAACACCGGCGGGATCAGCCGCCGCGCCAGCCGCTCGCGCTGGCGCTCGCGCAGGTCGGCGCTGGGTTCCAGGATCGCGTAGCGCGCGGGCAGCGCGTCCAGTTCCAGCAGGCGCTTGAGCATGACCTCGGCGAACGCGCCGCTGCCGCCGCCGATCTCCACGAACTCCGCCTGCGGCCCCAGTTGCTGCAGCACCGGCGCCAGCGCCTGCGCCACGCAGCTGGCGAACAACGGCCCCAGCTCGGGCGCGGTGGTGAAATCGCCCGCCTCGCCGAACTTGGTGCTGCCCGCGCTGTAATAGCCCAATCCCGGCGCATACAGGCAGCGTTCCATGAAGCGCGAGAACGGGATGCTGTCGCCGCTGGCGGCGATCTCGCCGCGGATCAGCGCGGCCAGCCCGTCGCTGTGGCGCCGCGCATCGTCATCGGGAAGTGGCAGATCGGCCTGCATGGGGCACCGGAACGTGACATCGGCGGCCATTGTACGTGCCGCCGGCAAGCCCTAGCCAAGCCGCGGGGGGGCGCATAGAATCGTGATGCACAGCAGCAACGGACACGTCATGACCTATTGTGTCGGCATCGAAGTCAACGAAGGCCTGGTCTTCGCCGCGGATACCCGCACCAGCGCTTCGTTCGACGATGTGCGCGTGTACCGCAAGATGCATGTCTTCGAATGGCCCGGCGAGCGCGTGTTCGTCCTCATGTCGGCGGGCAACCTGGCCACCACGCAGCTCACCCTGTCGCGCCTGCAACGCGACGTGGACGATCCGCACGCCCCGCGCAGCCTGCGCACGCTGTCGCACCTGTACGAAGTGGCCGAGTATGTCGGCGACACCCTGGTCGCCAGCCAGGTCAAGATGTACGACGACGCGCAGCAGAGCGGGGTGAACGTGCAGTCCACGCTGATCCTGGGCGGGCAGATCGCCGGCGAGCGGCCCGGCCTGTACATGGTCTACCCGCTGGGCAACTGCATCGCCACCTCGCCGGAGACGCCCTACCTGCAGATCGGCGAGTCCAAGTACGGCAAGCCCATCCTGGACCGGATCATCCGCCCGGAAACCTCGCTGGAGGACGCCGCCCGCTGCGCGCTGGTGTCGCTGGATTCCACCATCCGCTCCAACCTGTCGGTCGGCATGCCGGTGGACATGGCCCTGCTGCGCGCGGGCGACCTGAAGGTCACCCAGAAGATGCGCCTGGAAGCGGACACGCCGCTGTACGCCGAGATCCACGACACCTGGTCGCGCAAGCTGGAATCGGCCGTGCACAGCCTGCCGCGGTTCCCGTGGGAACCGCAGGGCGAACGCGAAGCGCCCGCCGGTCCGCTGCCGCCGATGCCGCCGCGTCGCCTGCCCTCGCGGCAGGACCCCGGCGACGCGCAGGGCCAGCAGTAGGGTGCGCCCCGTGGGAGCGACGTGAGTCGCGACCGGAATCCCTGAAAAGCAGGTGAAGCCACGGATCGGCGCCTATCGGCGCGGATAAGACTTTTCATCCGTGGTATCCGCGTCAATCCGTGGCTGAATCTTCATTTTCGCGGTCGCGACTCACGTCGCTCCCACAAGGGAGCGTATCAGCCGTGGAAATAGCCGTCGGCGATGGCGTCGTGCAGCGCGCTCAGGTGCACCTGGACTTCGTCCATGAAGGCCGCCGGATTGCGCGCCGCCAGGTAGGCCGGATCGGCATTGCGGGTCAGGCCGATCACGCGGTTGAGATGGCGGTCCACGCCGGGGCGGAACGGCATGGTCGGCAGCACGCTCTGCGCGCGCGCCAGGCAGAACTGCACGCTGCGCGGGAATTCGTTGTTCTGCAGCAGGAAGCGCAGGGCCAGTTCCGCCGTGACGCGCTGGCGCACGTGCCGACGGAACATCTGGTACGCCGCCAGCGAACGCAGCACGCTCATCCACTGCATGTTCTGGAACGCCTCGCGGTCTTCCTCGTTGCGCGGCGTGACCAGGCCGGACGCGCCCGCGTCCATGATGCGCGTGGTCATGTCGGCCTGCTCCAGCGCGGTGCCCAGGCGCAGGAACTGGTAGCCGATGTCGCGGCTGACGTTGGCGCTCAGCAGCCCCGAGACCTTCAGGCAGCCGTCGATGATGCGGTTGAGGAATTCCACCCGGTAGCGCCGGCTGAGGCTGCGCTCGCCCTGTACGCCGATGTAGAGGTGCAGGTCGTTGACCGCCTCCCACACATCCTGCGGCAGGCTGTCGCGGATGCTGCGCAGGATCTCGCGCGCCGAATCCACCGAGGTGCGCAGGGAGGACGGATTGCGCTCGTCCAGCAGCAGGAAGCGCACCACCTCGGAGTCGACGACATCGTCGCCGGCTTCGGGAAAATGTTCGGCGAAGACCTCGCCCGCGCCGGCGGTGTCGATCATCGGCCGCCAGGTGAAGCGCACCGAACGCGGCAGGTCCAGCTGCAGCTGGCTGCCCACGCCGACCAGCCGCGCGGTGTTCTCGGCGCGGCGCACGTAGCGGCTGAACCAGTACAGGTTGTCGGCGACCCGCGACAGCATCAGTCGCCCTCCTCCAGGTCCACCACCCAGGTGTCCTTGGCGCCGCCGCCCTGCGAGGAATTGACCACCAGCGAACCCTTTTCCATCGCCACCCGGGTCAGCCCGCCGGTGGTCACGTAGATGTCCTGGCGCGACAGCACGAACGGACGCAGGTCCAGGTGGCGCGGCGACGGCCCTTCGTCGGTGACGATGGGCGCGGTGGACAGCGACAGCGTGGGCTGGGCCATGTAGTTGCGCGGGTTGGCCTGGATCAGCTTCTTGAACTTCTCGCGCTGGCGCTTGGTGGAACGCGGCCCGATCAGCATGCCGTAGCCGCCGGATTCGTTGGCCGGCTTGACCACCAGCTTCTCGATGTTGTCCAGCACGTACTTGCGCTCCCTGGCGTTGTGGCACAGGTAGCTGGGCACGTTGGGCAGGATCGGATCCTCGTCCAGGTAGTACTTGATCATCTTGGGCACGTAGGCGAACACGACCTTGTCGTCGGCCACGCCCGCGCCCGGCGCGTTGGCCAGCGCCACCTTGCCGGCGCGCCAGCTGCGGATCAGGCCCGGGGCGCCGAGTATGGAATCGGGATGGAACACTTCCGGATCGATGAAAAGATCGTCCACGCGCCGGTAGATCACGTCCACGCGCTGCGGGCCGTACACGGTGCGCATGTAGGTGCAATCGTCGTCGGCCACGAACAGGTCGTTGCCCTCCACCAGCTCGATGCCCATCGCCTGCGCCAGGTAGGCATGTTCGAAATAGGCGCTGTTGAACACGCCCGGCGTCAGCAGCGCGATCACCGGCGTGTCGCCGGGACGCGGCGACAAGGCGGCCAGCGTGTCGTAGAGCTGGCTGGGATATTCGTCCACCGGCAGGATCGAGCTGGTCTCGAACAGTTCGGGGAATACCCGCTTGGCCACCATGCGGTTTTCCAGCATGTAGGACACGCCGCTGGGAATGCGCAGGTTGTCCTCCAGCGCGTACAGCGTGCCGTCGGCGTCGCGCACCAGGTCCGAGCCGCACACGTGCGCCCACACGCCCAGCGGCGGCGTCACGCCCACGCACTGCGGGCGGAAGTTCACCGAGTCCTTCAGCAGGATCGCCGGGAACACCTTGTCCTTGACAATCTGCTGCTTGCCGTAGATGTCGCCGATGAACAGGTTCAGCGCGCGCATGCGCTGCTTCAGCCCGGCCTCTGTGCGCTGCCACTCCTTCAGCGGGATGATGCGCGGGATCAGGTCGAACGGCAGCGTGCGGTCGACGTTGCGGCCGTCGGAGTACACGGTGAAGGTGATGCCCATGACCCGCGCGGCGACGTCGGCGGCGACCTGGCGTTCGGCGATTTCGCGGCTGGACAACCCGGCCAGGTACTCGACCACCCGGCGCGCGGCGGGGCGCGGCCGGCCATCGGCCTGGATCAGCTCGTCGAAGCTGGTGGTGCGGTACTTCGCCCAGTCCATTCGTCCTTTCCGCTGCCTCGCGCCGGAAAACCCCGGCGAAGGGTGATGCGTCGCAACATGCACGGAACTGCGATGGGCGTCAAGCATCCCGCCGCAGGCAGGGGAACGGACAGCGGCCGCCAATGCGGCGACAATCCCCGCACGATCCACAGCAACCCGGAACCCGCCATGGCCGATCAACGCCCTGTCGCCCTGATCACCGGCAGCGCCAAGCGCATCGGCGCCGGCATCGCCCGCCAGCTGTACGCCAACGGCTACGACCTGGCCCTGCACTACCGCAACTCCGCAACGGAAATGCAGGCGCTGGCCGCGGAACTGGAGGCGACGCGGCCCGGCGGCGTACTGACGCTGCGGGCCGACCTGTCCGAATTCGACCGCCTGCCGGAAATCGTGGCGAACACGGTGGGCCGTTTCGGCCGGCTGGATGCGCTGGTCAACAACGCCTCGGCCTACTACGCCACGCCCATCGGCCAGACCACCCCGCAGCAGTGGGACGAGTTGTTCGCCTCCAACGCGCGCGCGCCGTTCTTCCTGTCGCAAGCCGCGGCTCCCCACCTGAAGACCGCGCGCGGCGCCATCGTCAGCATCGCCGACATCTACGCCGAGCGCCCGTTGCCGCAGCACACGGTCTACTGCATGGCCAAGGCCGCGCTGGTGATGATGACCAAGTCGCTGGCGCGCGAACTGGGACCGGAGGTGCGCGTCAACGCCATCGCGCCCGGCAACATCCTGTGGTCGGACAATCCGGTGAAGGCGGAAACGCCGGAGCTGGTGCGCGAACGCACCGCGCTGCAACGGCAAGGTTCGCCGGACGACATCGCCGGCACCGTGCGCTGGCTGCTGACCGGCAATACCTACGTCACCGGGCAGGTGCTCGCGATCGATGGCGGACGGTCGGTCTTCATCTGAGCCGATACCGTGGGAGCGACGCAAGTCGCGACGTTTCAGACATGCGCGGCATGCGAGCGGCGTTCAACTCAGTGCCGCAGCACCTTCGCCACCAGGTCGCGGAACAACGGCGCGTCCAGCTTGGCGTCGTTCTGCCACGCCATCGCGCCGCCGGCATCGCACTCGCCGACAAGATCGATGTCGATGACGCAGGTGGCCTGTCCGGGCCGGCGCCCGAGATGGCGCTCCAGCGACTTCAGCCAGTCGGCGAACGCTTCGCGCGGCAGCTCGCTGGAAAGGAGCAGCGCCTGGTTCGCGTAACGGGTCGCATCGCCTTCCACCACGCTGGGCCCGTGCACCACGCCGCTGCGCGCCAGGATGCGGCCGTGCCGTTTCAGGCCATCACGGGCCTGGCGCAGACGGCCTTCCTCGTCGGTGGCGGTGCCCAGCAGCAGCAGGTAGCGGTGTGAATTCAAGAGGAAATCGACAGCAGGCAGGGACCACCATCATGGCAGAAGCGCGCGCGAGGCGTCATTCGGCGCGGCCACGCTCGATGATCACGCCCACCGCGATGGCGTTGCGGACCGCGCCCGGCTTGCTCAGCTTCAAGCGCATCCAGGCCACGCCGAATTCCTCCATCACCAGCGCCACGCAGCGCTCGGCCAATGTTTCCACCAGCCCGAACTCCGAGGCCCGCACGTAGGCGGTGACGCGCTGGCTGATGGCGTCGTAGTCCAGCGTGTCGGCCACGTCGTCGCTCGCGGCCGGCTTGCGGTTGTCGAAGCCGAGCTCGATGTCGAAGCGCAGCGTCTGCCGGATGCGCCGCTCCCAGTCGTGGATGCCGATCACCGCATCCGCTTCGAGACCTTCGATGAAAACCTTGTCCATGGGGATTTGTGATTAGGGATTGGGGATCAGCAAAAACAACGGCGCCACCGTTTTCACGAATCCCGAATCTCCAATCCCGAATCCCGGCCTGCCGCCAACGGCGGCAACGTCGCCATGTCCCAGCGCGGGGTGACCTTCACTTCGGCGGTCTCGTGCTGGCCGGCCTGCAGGCGCAGGGCGCCGGCGAAGGCGATCATCGCGCCGTTGTCGGTGCACAGCGCCGGGCGCGGGAAGCAGGCACGGCCGCCGCGCTTGCGGGCGATTTCCTGCAGGCGGGCACGCAGGCGCTTGTTCGCGCCCACGCCGCCGGCGACGACGATGACGTCGCTGCCGGCCGCATCCAGCGCGCGTTCGCACTTGATCGCCAGCGTCTCCACCACCGCATCCTCGAACCCGCGGGCGATGTCGGCGCGGGTCCGGTCGCTCTGGTCGCTGTCGCGCCAGGCCAGCAGCACCTGGGTCTTCAGGCCGGAGAAGCTGAAATCCAGGCCGGGGCGGTCGGTCATGGGGCGCGAGAATTTGAAGGCGCCCGGCCGGCCCTGCTCCGCCAGCGCGGCCAGCTGTGGGCCACCCGGATAGGGCAGGCCCATCAGCTTGGCGGTCTTGTCGAAGGCCTCGCCGGCCGCGTCGTCCAGCGTCTCGCCCAGCAGCCGGTAACGGCCGATGGCGTCCACCGCCACCAGTTGGGTATGGCCGCCGGAGACCAGCAGCGCCACGAACGGCGGCTCCGGCGGGTCGTCCTCCATCAGCGGGGCCAGCAGGTGGCCTTCCATGTGGTGGACGCCCACCGCCGGCACGTCCAGCGCCCAGGCCAGCGAGCGGGCCACGCCGGCGCCCACCAGCAGGGCGCCGACCAGGCCGGGGCCGGCGGTATAGGCCACGCCGTCCAGGTCCCGCATGCCCAGGCCGGCTTCGGCCAGGGTCTGGCGGACCAGCGGCAGCAGCTTGCGCACGTGGTCGCGGCTGGCCAGTTCGGGCACCACGCCGCCGTATTCGGCGTGCAGGGCGATCTGGCTGTAGACCGCGTGGGCGCGCAGGCCGGCGGCGCCGGGCAGGCCGGTGTCGTAGACGGCCACGCCGGTCTCGTCGCAGCTGGTTTCGATGCCGAGGACTCGCATGGGGGAAATCTGGGGCTCCGGGGGCGGGGGCGCAAGGCGGGGCGGGCAGGGGGTGGGTTGCAGCGCCCCGATCAGCCGCTATAATACGCGGCTCGCCGGGCCGATCCCGGTCATCATGTGTACCGGAGATTCCATGCCCAGCGTCAAAGTCCGCGAAAACGAGCCGTTTGAGTTTGCTCTGCGTCGCTTCAAGCGTACCTGCGAAAAGGCCGGCGTTCTGGCCGAAACCCGCAAGCGCGAGTTCTACGAGAAGCCGACCCAGGAACGCAAGCGCAAGGCCGCCGCCGCGGTGAAGCGCCAGCTGCGCCGCAGCTCGCGCGACGTCACCAAGCGCCAGCGCCTGTACTGATCGTTACGCGGGTCCTTCCGCAAAAGCCGCGCGCCCGCGCGGACTTTCAAGGAAGCTCCGCAGAAGCCGGCACGCGCAAGCGTAGCCGGCTTTTTGCGTTTCTCCCCTGTCCGCCCTGGTCCCGCCATCACCTGGAGATAAGCCCATGTCCCTGAAACAGCAGCTCACCGACGACATGAAGGCCGCCATGAAGGCCGGCGAGAAGGATCGCCTGGCCGTCATCCGCCTGATCAACGCCGCCATCAAGCAGCGCGAGGTCGACGAGCGCATCGAACTGGACGATGCCGCCGTGCTGGCCGTGCTGGAGAAGATGGTCAAGCAGCGCAAGGATTCGGTGAACCAGTACGAGGCCGCCAAGCGCGAGGACCTGGCCGCCATCGAGCGCGCCGAGATCGTGGTGATCGGGCAATACCTGCCGGCAAGACTGGGCGAGGCCGAGATCCTGGCCGCCATCGAGGCCGCCATCGCCGAGACCGGCGCGACCGGCCCGTCCGACATGGGCAAGCTGATGGGCGTGCTGAAGCCGCGCCTGGCCGGCCAGGCCGACATGGGCCAGGTATCGGCGCTGGTGAAGAAGAAGTTCGCCGGCTGAGCCAAGGTGGGCATGGTCCACCTCGCCACGAATTCGCCCGTCCCCTGCCCATTTCCCCGTAGGAGCGCCCCATGGGCGCGATGCCTTTGCTTTTCCGCCTCTTCCACGAAAGAGCAAAAGCATCGCGCCCATGGGGTGCTCCTACGTGGGTTACGCTGAAGCGATGAACGAACCCGCCATCACCCTTCGCCCCGCCACCCGCGCGGACGTGCCGCTGATCCTGGATCTGATCCGCGGCCTGGCCGAATACGAGAAGCTGGCGCACGAGGCCGTCGCAACGGCGGCACAGCTCGAGCAGCACCTGTTCGGCCCGCGCCCCGCAGCCGAGGTGGTCATCGCCGAAGTCGATGGCCAGCCGGCCGGCTTCGCACTGTTCTTCGTCAACTTCTCCACGTTCATGGGCTTGCCGGGCCTGTATCTGGAAGACCTGTTCGTCCGCCCGGAATTCCGTGGCGCGAGCGTCGGCAAGCGCTTGATGGTCCACCTGGCTCAGCTCACCGTGGAACGCGGCTACGGGCGCTTCGAGTGGTCGGTGCTGGACTGGAACGAGCCGGCGATCCGCTTCTATCGCAGCCTGGGCGCGGTGGGCATGGACGAGTGGACCGTGCAGCGCGTCAGCGGCGAGGCATTGCGCGCCTTGGCGGCGTCGGCGCCGTGAACGGGTCCGCGACGCCGCCGTAACGAAGCGCTGACATGCCACGGGCGATGCTTCGGCCGTGAACCCATCCGCACGCTTCCAGACTCTCCGCTCGCGCGCACGCCACGTCGGCGACCGCGCGATGCGCAGCCTGCCCGCCGCGCTGGTGCGGCGCTTCGTCGAGAGCGACCTGATGACGCAGGCGGCCTCGCTCTCGTTCTACGCGCTGCTGTCCATGGCGCCGCTGCTGGTGCTGCTGCTGTGGCTGACCGCCTCGCTGTATCCGCCCGCGCAACAGTCGCTGGTGGAGCAGATCGACCTGCTGGCGGGTCCCGGCGCGGCCACCGTCGCCGAGACGGTGATCCGCAACGCCAGCGACCAGCCCGACGTGGGCTCGCTGGCGGGGCTGTGGAGCACCGCCCTGCTTTTCGTCGGCGCCACGATCGTGTTCGCCCAGTTGCAGGGCGCGCTGAACCTGATCTTCCGCACCGACGCGCAGCGCCTGAGCGGCATGCGGGCCTGGTTGCGCAAGCGCGTCTTCTCGCTGGGCGTGGTGCTGGCCATCGGCTTCCTGCTGGTGGTGTCGATGATCGCCACCACCGCCCTGCAGGTGGCCTTCGCCCGCCTGCCCTCGGTACTGCCCGCGATCGGCTACCTCATCACGCTGCTGCTGTACGCGCTGGCGTTCGCGTTCTTCTACCACTACCTGCCGGACCGCCGCGTCGCCTGGCGGCAAGCCTTCCTGGGTGGCGTCATCACCGCGCTGCTGTTCTCGCTGGGCCGCTACCTCATCGGCCTCTACCTGGCGCAGGCCGCGCCCGGCAGCGCCTACGGCTCGATGGGCGCGCTGGTGCTGCTGCTGGTGTGGATCTACTACGCCAGCGTGGTGTTCTTCGTCGGCGCGTTGCTGACGGCGGTGATCGACGAACGCCAGCACGCGCATCCGCTGGCGGCCCCCCAGGCGACAGGGACGCTCAGTCAGTCGCCCAGTCCCGATGTTTCGACGTCTGGCCGATTCCCGGATTGAGGCTGTTGGTCGGGTCCAGGCGGCGGTAGAACGCCGCCAGTCCGGGCTTGGCCCGATAGAGGTGGCCGACGTTGTGCTCGGCCGGATACTCGGCGCCGCGCGCGTCCAGCAGCGACCACAGGCGGTGCTCGACGGCCAGCGGGTCCATCCCCTTCTTCACGATGTAGTCCTGGTGGAACACGTGGCAGAAGAAGTGGCCATAGTAGAGCTTGGCCACCATCGCGCCTTCGATGTCCTCCGGCAAGGTTTCCACCCAGTCGCGGTCGTCGCGGCGCAACGCCACGTCCAGCGCGACGATGTCCTCGACCTCCGCACGATGCGCTTCGCGGTACCGCACCGCAGCACCGGCGACGGCGAACCGGTGCAGGAAGGCCTTGCGGCCCTCGTCCGCATCGCAGGCGAAGAAGCCGCCTTCGCGGCCGGCGAAGAACGTCTCCAGGAACGCCTGCGTCGTCGCCGCGTCCTGCGCGGACACTTTCAGCAGGAGATGGTGTTGGTAGCGGTCGCGGTAGTCGCGCAGGCGGCGCGGCAGATGGTCCGGCAGCAGCGCCACCAGCGCCTGCAGCGCGCGATCGGTGACGCCGCGCAACCCGATGCGCTCGCACCAGCCGTCGATCCGGCTCTTGAGCGCGAAGGCCGCCGGCACCTTGTCGGTGCCGAAGCGGTCGATCAGCAGGAAGGTGTCCTTGCCGTACGTCGCGCCGATGTCGAAAGCGTCGCGGTGGAGGTATTCGCCCGAGATCGGCAGGCGCTCGAACGCGGTCAGCAGGTGGCGGCGCACGCCGGTCAGGTCGTGCGGATCGTTGCTGCCGATGTAGAAGACCGACGCCGGTTCCTGCGGGAACGTGTCCAGCCGCACCGCGAACACCGCCAGCCGCCCGGCGCAGCCGGAAGCTTCGTGCAGCCGGGCCGGATCGGCGTTGTAGCGCGCCGGGGTGGGCGCATCGACCTGGCGCACGTGCGCGGCGTAGCGATGGTCCGATGCGCTCAGCGCGGGATCGTGGCCGATGTCCTCGGCCCGGTAGTCGCCGGCCTGCAGGCGCTGCAGGATCTCTTCGGGCGTATCGCCCAACTCGATGCCCAGGTGGTTCACCAGCCGCAACCGGCCGTCGGCATCGAGCCGGGCGAACAGCGCCAATTGGGTATAGGCCGGCCCGCGCCGCACCAGCGCGCCGCCGGAGTTGTTGCAGACACCGCCCAGCACCGAGGCGCCGATGCAGGAAGAGCCGATCACCGAGTGCGGCTCGCGGCCCAGCGGGACCAGGGTCTTTTCCAGTACATCCAATGTCGCCCCGGGCAGGCAGACGACCTGGCGGCCATCGTCGATCACCTGCACGCCGGTCAGTCGCAGCGTGCTGACCAGGACGATGCCGCGGTCGTAGCCGTCGCCATCCGGCGTGGAGCCGCCGGTCAGGCCGGTATTGGCCGCCTGCAGCAGGACGATGCGCCCGGCATCCACCACCGCCTGCAGTACCCGCCACAGCTCCAGCAGCGTGCCGGGCCGCGTCACCGCGAGCACCGCGCCCTCCCCGAACCGGTAACCCTTGCGGAAGCGGCGCGTGGCCCGCGCGCCGGTCAGTACGTGGGCCGCGCCCACCGCCCGGCGCAGGCGCTCCAGCAGGGCGTCGTCGGAGAGCGTGGCGGGAGGATCGGAGGCGGCCGCGGAAGGCATCGGACCATGGTACTCCGCGGCGCCGGCGGGCCCTCCCGCACCGGTCCGGTCCACGCCGACGTGGCATCCTATGCAGTCCATGGCCCGCATCCCCGACGCCTTCATCGACGAACTGCTCGCCCGGACGGACATCGTCGAGGTGGTCGGCGCGCGCGTGCCGTTGAAGCGGCAGGGCAAGGAGTACTCGGCCTGCTGCCCGTTCCACGACGAGCGCTCGCCGTCGTTCACCGTCTCGCCGACCAAGCAGTTCTACCACTGCTTCGGCTGCGGCGCGCACGGCACCGCGCTGTCGTTCCTGATGAACTACGACCGCCTCGAATTCCTCGATGCGGTCGAAGAACTGGCGCGGCGCAACGGCATGGAAGTGCCGCGCGACACCCAGCAACGCAACGAGAACAACGATACCCGCGACCTGTTCGGCGCGCTGGAAGCGGCGGCGCGCTTCTTCCAGCGCCAGCTGGAGACCAGCGACAAGGCGAAGGCGTACCTCGATGGCCGCGGCGTGGATGCGGGCACGCGCACGCAGTTCATGATCGGCTACGCGCCCGACGGCTTCTCCGCGCTGAAGGACGCGCTTGGCACCGACGAGCGCCGGATGAAGCTGCTGGACCGCGCCGGCCTGTTCTCCAAGAACGACCGCGGCCACGTCTACGACAAGTTCCGCGACCGAGTGATGTTCCCCATCCACGACCGTCGCGGCCGCGTGATCGCCTTCGGCGGACGCGTGCTGCAGAAAGACGACGGCCCCAAGTACCTCAACTCGCCCGAGACCGCGCTGTTCCACAAGGGCCGCGAGTTGTACGGCCTGTGGCAGGTGCGCCAGGCCAACCAGAAGGTCGCGCGGCTGATCGTGGTCGAGGGCTACATGGACGTGGTCTCGCTGTTCCAGTACGGGGTGAAGGAAGCGGTCGCCACGCTGGGCACCGCGACCACGCCGGAGCATGCGGAACTGCTGTTCCGCAACGCGCCGGACGTGTACTTCTGCTTCGACGGCGACGCCGCCGGCCAGCGCGCCGCCTGGCGCGCGCTGGAATCGGTGCTGCCGCGCATGAAGGACGGACGGCAGGCGTTCTTCCTGTTCCTGCCCGATGGCGAGGACCCGGACACCATCGTGCGGCAGGAAGGCGCGGCGGGTTTCGATGCGCGCCTGCAACAGGCCACGCCGCTGTCGCAATTCTTCTTCGACGAACTGTCGAAGGAGATCAACCTGTCCACGCTGGACGGCAAGGCACGGTTGGCCGAGCGCGCACGGCCGCTGCTGGCGCAGATTCCCGACGGCGCCTTCGGCGACCTGATGCGGCAGCGGCTGACCGAGATCACCGGCGTGGGCGCGGCCCGTGCGCCCGCCGGCACCGCTTCGCAGGGCGGCACTACCTCGCGCCGCCCTGCTTCCGGCGGCGCCAACAAGCCCAGCCTGGTGCGCAGCATCATCCTGCGCCTCCTGCACAAACCCTCGCTCGCGCTGGCGATCGAGTCCTCGCACGGCTTCTCCGGCCTGCGCCAGCCCGGCATCGACCTGTTGCTGGAACTGATGGTGATCGTGCAGGCACGGCCGGACATCACCACCGGCGCGCTGCTGGAACACTTCGCCGAGCGCGAGGAACTCAACGCATTGCAGAAACTCGCCATGCAGGACATCCCGGGCGACGAGGACAGCTGGCGCACGGAACTGCTGGACGCCGCCGTGCAGTTGGAGAAACAGACGCTGCAACAGCGGCTGGACGAACTCCAGGCCAAGCAGCGCAGCATGGGCCTGGACGAAGCCGACAAGTACGAACTGCGCGCGCTGCTGCAGGCACGCATCGGCCGCCATTGACGCGCGAGGTCGCCAGGCCGTGCATGCTCCTGCTGCCGTCGCTCATGTCTGTCGTGGGAGCGACGTCAGTCGCGATGAAGCTTTACCGGTAGCCTCGTCGCGACTGACGTCGCTCCCACAAGGAGCCGGCTCGACCCGTAGGGTGCGCCCCGGCGCACCATCGCGCGATCATGCCCGCCTTCCGAAAAGCTCCCTTTTGTACGGAATGTGAAACGGTGCGCCGGGGCGCACCCTACGGGGCCGGGACGAATTCGATGCCGGCCGTGACCGCCGGCTGCAGCAGCGGCATCGTCCAGTGGTCCGCCAGCAGGAAGGCGAACAGCGCCATCAGGTAGACGATGGAATAGTTGAACACGCGCATGGCGAAGAACTCGTCGGGCGGGTCCAACAGGCGCCACGCGTACCACAGGAACACCGCGCCCAGCACCAGCGCGCCGCCCAGGTAGAAGAAGCCGCTCATCCCGAACACCACCGGCAGCACGGTCACCTCGACCAGCAGCACGGTGTAGAACAGGATCTGCCAGCGCGTGTAGGTCACGCCGTGGGTCACCGGCAGCATCGGCACCAGCGCGCGCGCGTAGTCCTCGCGGCGGAAGATCGCCAGCGCCCAGAAATGCGGCGGCGTCCAGACGAAGATGATCAGCACCAGCAACAAGGCGTACGGCCAGTCCCACTCGCCCTGCATGCCGGTCATCGTGGCCCAGCCCAGCAGCGGCGGCGCCGCGCCGGCGATGCCGCCGATGACGATGTTCTGCGGCGTGGCGCGTTTCAGATACACCGTATAGATGACCGCATAGCCGATCAGCGAGGCGAAGGTCAGCAGCGCGGTGATGGTGTTGACCCACACCACCAGCACGGTCATGGACAGCGCCGCCAGCGCCAGCGCGAACACCAGTGCCTGCCACGGCTTCACCTGGCCCTGCACCAGCGGTCGCCATGACGTGCGCGCCATCTTCGCGTCGATGCGCGAATCCAGCAGCTGGTTGATGGCGGCCGCGCTGGATGCGGCCAGCCAGATGCCGAGGAAGCCCAGCGCGCCGCGCAGCGCCTGCGCGGCGTTGGGCAGGCCGTCGATGGCCAGGAACATGCCCACCAGCGCGGTGAACACGATCAGCGCCACCACCCGCGGCTTGGTCAGGTCCCAGTACTGCCGTATCGAGAACGCCATGGCTCAGTCCGGCCTGCGCAGGCGCGCGGTCAGCGAAACCAGCGTGAACAGCAGCAGCACGGCGCCGCCGTTGTGCGCCACCGCGACCGGCAGCGGCAGGTTGAGCTTGACGTTGAGGATGCCCAGCGTGACCTGCGCCGCCACCAGCAGCACCAGCACGGTCGCCCAGCCGCGCATGCCCGGCGTGCGGAACAGGCGCACGGCCAGCGCCAGCAGGTACAGCGCCAGCACCACGGCGACGATGCGGTGGCTCATCTGGATGGCGATGCGCGAAGCGCCGTCCAGCACGCCCCCTTCGTAGTCCACGCCGATGCCGCGCCACAGCACGAAGCCCTGCTGGAAATCCGCCGGCGGCCACCACTGGCCCACGCACTTGGGGAAATCCAGCCCGCAGGCCAGCGCCGCGTAGTTCGCGCTGACCCAGCCGCCCAGCGCGATCTGCACGCCCAGCAGCGCCAGGCCGCCGATCAGCCAGCGGCGCAGCACGGTGGCGTCGACCAGGGTGATCGGCCGGTCGGTCGCGCGCCACGCCATCCACACCAGCAGCGAGAACGTGGTCAGGCCGCCCAGCAGGTGGCCCATCACCACGATGGGCTTCAACAGCCACGTCACCGTCCACATGCCCAGCAGCGCCTGGAAGATGATCACCGCCAGCGTCAGCGCGGCGGCGCGAGAGAGATCGATGTTGGACCAGCGCAGCGCCGCGAACAGCAGGATCGTTTCGCCCAGGATCGCCAGCGCGGACGCCGCGGCGTGCTCGCCATGCATGTACATCGGGATCGCCGCGCCCACCAGCAGCGAAGCGGCCAGGATCTGCGCGATGCCCCAGCGGCGGCGGCGCGCGGCCAGCAACGCCAGCAGCAGCACCAGCACGCCCAGCGAGGCGGCGAGGTGGCGATGCACCTGTTCGCGCCACGCCTTGTGCGTCTCGAACGGGCGGATGTCGCTGGCCACGTGCGCGGCGGCTTCGTCCAGCGCCTTCGGCCACGCGGCGCGACCGTAGCAGGTGGGCCAGTCCGGGCAACTCAGGCCGGCGTCGGACAGGCGCACGAACGCGCCGAACACGACCACGCACAGCGTCAACGCGACCGCCAGCCAGGCGATGCGGTGGAAATGCTTATAGACAGCGGGCCTATAGACAGCCGGCCTGTGGGCAGCGGGACGGTCGATCGCGGGGCGCGGAACGGCATTCATCATCTTGGAAAATTCTGGCTGGCGCTCAGATCAGCTTGAGCAGCTTGGCGACGTCGGTGCGCAGGCCGCCCGGGTCGAAGCCGGGGGCATAGCGCAGGATCACGAAACCATGCGGATCGATCACGTACACCGGCACGCCGGCGGGATCGTCGACCTGCGGCAGCGCCGCGCGCAGCGGCGAATCGGCGCGCACGATCCGCAGCGACGCCGGCTTCGGCGCATCGGCAGGATAGGCGCCGATCCACAGGATCTCGACCTGGTCGGCATTGTGGCCGAACAGCCGCCACACCTTGTCCAGGTCCTGCGCGAGTTTCGCGCAGGGCGCCGCGCAATCGGCGGCCGGCGCCACGACGATGCGCCAGGTGCGCTCGCCGGGATTCCACGGGTAGTCGCCGCCGTCTTCGAGTTCCGGCACGATGGCGCGGGCGTCCGCGGGCGGCTGCAGCATCTGGCCGTGGTTCTTGTGGGCGGCGGGTTGCCAGCCGGAGAAGCGCAGCACGCCGGCACCGAACACCGTGCCGAAGAACAGGGCGAACAGGCCGACCAGCATCCACCGTCCGCGACGCCGCTGCGCGGGATCGAAAGGTCTTGGGTCCATGCCCTCATTTTCTCATGGCTGGGCGTTCAATGCCCCTGCCGCGCCTTGCGCCGCGAATGCCAGGTCAGCACCAGCGCCATCGCCAGCATCGCCGCGGCCAGTCCGAACCACTGCACCGCGTAGCCGATGTGCCGTTCCGGCGGCAGCGTGTTGGGCAGGATGTCCAGGTCGCGCGGATAGCCCAGCGGCAGCGCCGGATCCAGCTTCAGGACACGCGGCGCCAGCGCGGGCAGTCGCAGCGCTTCGGCCAGCGCATCGGCCTGCAGGCCGATCGCCAGCAGATCGCCGGAGGGTTGCGGACTGATGCCGGGACCTGCGATGCCGCCGGACGGCGGCGGCGCCAGCAGGCCGGCGAGGCGCTGCGTACCGGCCGGCAAGGCGATGTCGGGCAGGCGGCGGTCGCCGGGGATCGGCAGCCAGCCCAGTTCCACCAGCAGCGGCATGCCGCCGCCCGCGGGCTGGAACACGCGATACGCCCGCACGCCGGACTGCCGTTCGCGGACCTGGTTGTCCAGCAGTACCGCCGGACCGGGAAGGAATTCCCCCTCGCCCGCGCTCCAGTCGTAGTCGCGCGCGCGCGATGCGTCCGCCGCGACGGACAACGGCTGGGGCCTGCGTTCGGCCATCACCTTGGCGGTGGCGGCCAGCATGGCCTCTTTCTGCTGCGCGCGTCCCCACTGCCACATGCCCAGGCTGCAGAACAGCGCCATGGCCAGCACGGCCAGCGTCCAGCCCAACGCCAGCGGCATGCGCCGACGGTTCACCGACTGCGTCCTTTCGTCGCAGCGCCCGTGCATTCACCCCGGCGCTGCGATAATGCGCCCCTCGCACTTCCCGGTCCCGTCGAGGGCGCCATGAACGATTCGCTGAAAACACTGCTGGTCATCGCCTTCCTCGCATTGATCCTGTGGAACCTGGGCGCAGGCCTGTACTACCTGCTGGTGGACAAGGGCGAAAGCAAGCGCACCGTGAACGCGCTGACGCGCCGCATCGGCCTGTCGGTGGCGCTGATCCTGCTGGTGGTGCTGGCCATCTGGATGGGGTGGATCACGCCGCACGGCGTCAATCCTGGTTGAAGCCGGGATTGGTGATTCGGAATTGGGGATGACCGGCCATTCGGCCGTTGACGGCCGTAAAAGCAAAAAGCGACGGGCTTCCGTCGCTCTCTGCTGAAACCGGAGTTCGCTGTTGCGAATCCCGAATCGCCAATCCCGACTCTTACAGCACGTAGACGAACAGGAACAAACCCAGCCACACCACGTCCACGAAGTGCCAGTACCACGCCACGGCCTCGAAGCCGAAGTGGTTGTCCTTGGTGAAGTGGCCCTTGGCGCAGCGGAACCAGATGATCAGCAGCATGATCGTGCCCAGCGTCACGTGCAGGCCGTGGAAGCCGGTCAGCATGAAGAACGTGGAGCCGTAGATGCCCGAGCCCAGCGTCAGGTTCAGTTCCTTGTAGGCGTGGACGTATTCCTCGGCCTGGAAGAACAGGAACGTGCAGCCCAGCAGCACGGTGGCGCCCAGCCAGATCAGCAGCTGCTTGCGGTTGCCGGCCTTCAGCGCGTGGTGCGCGATGGTGATGGTGATGCCGGAGGTCAGCAGGATCAGCGTGTTGAGCAGCGGCAGGCCCCAGGCCGGGATGGTCTGGAACTGGCCGCCCACCTGGCCCGGGCCCGCACTCGGCCACGCCGCGCTGAAGCCTTCCCACAGCAGGCTGTTGGTCATCACGCCGTCGCCTTCGCCGCCCAGCCAAGGCAACGCCAGCGTGCGCGCGTAGAACAGGGCGCCGAAGAAGGCGGCGAAGAACATCACTTCCGAGAAGATGAACCACACCATGCCCATGCGGAACGACACGTCCACCTGGCGGTTGTAGTGACCGGCCACCGATTCGCGGATGACGTCGCCGAACCACATGAACAGCGTGGCGCACAGCATCACCACGCCGGCGTAGAACACCCACATGCCCCACGACAGGTCGTTCAGCCAGCTGGCCACGCCCAGCATGGTCACGAACATGGAGACGGAGCCCACGAACGGCCACTTGCTGTGGTGCGGCACGAAATAGATGTTGGCGTCTGGCGATTCGGCTTGTGCCATGGCGTTGCTTCCGGTTGCTAAGACGTGATCAGGGTGCCGCGAGCGGCGAGGTCGACGCATTGCCCGTGCCGATCTGCGCGGTCAGTGCATCGTTCTTGAAGAAGGTATAGGACAGCGTGATCGTCTTCACGTCCGCCGGCAGGTCCGGGTCCACGATGAAGCGGACCGGCATGTCGCGGCTCTCGCCGGCCTGCAGGGTCTGGGCGGTGAAGCAGAAGCACTCGGTCTTGGTGAAGTAGCCCGACGCGCGCGCCGGCGCCACCGACGGCACCGCGCTGCCCACGATGGCTTTTTCGCTTCGGTTACGGGCGTAGTACTTGGCCTCGTACAGCTCGCCGGGCACCACGTCCATGGTCAGCTGCTCCGGGTGGAACGCCCATGGCAACTTGGAATTCACGCCGCCGTCGAACTGCACGGTGACGGTGCGCTCGGCCCTGGCGGCCGACAGCGACGCCTGGCCGGGGCCCTGCTCCAGGCGGATGCCGAAGACCTTTTCGCAGGCGATGCGGTACAGCGGCACCAGCGAGAACGTCAGCACGAACACGGCCAGCGCCACGCCCACCAGCTTGAACAGCCCGGCCGAGTTGGACCTGGCCGCGCTCATGCGCTCAGCACCGCGCGGCCGATGAAGGCCACGAAGATCGCGAAGGCGATGCCGCCCGCCACCCATACCGTGCGCAGCACCGCCTTGCGGCGGCGCGCGATTTCCTCGGGCGGGAGTGCGGGCGTGTCCATGGCGTTCAACGGTTCATCCGTCTCAGTGCGTCACGTCGCCGTGCGCCAGGTCGCCGTCCTTGATGACCGGCGGAGTGCTGAAGGTGTGGTGCGGCGCCGGCGACGGCACGGTCCACTCCAGGCCCTTGGCGTTTTCCCAGGCGCGCGCGTCGGCCTTCTTGCCGCTGCGCAGCGAGCTCCACAGGATGGCCGCCATCATGAACGGCGTCAGGAACATGCCGAACGCGCCGATCGAGCTGACCAGATTCCAGTCCGCGAACACCGGGTTGTAGTCCGGGATGCGGCGCGGCATGCCGGCCAGGCCCAGGAAGTGCTGCGGGAAGAACAGCAGGTTGACGAACACGATGGTCCACCAGAAATGGAACTTGCCCCAGAACTCGCTGTACATGCGGCCGGTCCACTTCGGCCACCAGTAATAGGTGGCGGCGATGATGGAGAACAGCGCGCCGGTCACCAGCACGTAGTGGAAGTGCGCCACCACGAAGTAGGTGTCGTGGTACTGGAAGTCCGCCGGCACGATGGCCAGCATCAGGCCGGAGAAGCCGCCGATGGTGAACAGGATGACGAAGCCCACCGCCCACAGCATCGGCGTCTCGAAGGACAGCGAGCCCTTCCACATCGTGCTGACCCAGTTGAACACCTTCACGCCGGTCGGGATGGCGATCAGCATGGTGGCGAACATGAAGTAGATCTCGCCGCCCAGCGGCATGCCCACCGTGAACATGTGGTGCGCCCACACGATGAACGACAGGAACGCGATCGACGCGGTGGCGTACACCATGGCCTGGTAGCCGAACAGCGGCTTGCGGCTGAAGGTCGGGATGATTTCCGACACCACGCCGAACGCCGGCAGGATCATGATGTAGACCTCGGGATGGCCGAAGAACCAGAAGATGTGCTGGTACATCACCGGGTCGCCGCCGCCGGCGGCGTTGAAGAAGCTGGTGCCGAAGAACTTGTCGGTCAGCAACATGGTCACCGCGCCGGCCAGCACCGGCATCACCGCGATCAGCAGGAACGCGGTGATCAGCCAGGTCCAGCAGAAGATCGGCATCTTCAGCAGGTCGATGCCCGGCGCGCGCATGTTGAGGATGGTGGCGATCACGTTGATCGCGCCCATGATGGAGCTGACGCCCATCATGTGGATGGCGAAGATGGTGAAGGCCACGTTGTAGCCGCCCTGCAGCGACAGCGGCGGATACAGGGTCCAGCCGCCGGCCGGCGCGCCGCCCGGCAGGAACAGGGTCATCAGCAGCAGCGTGAAGGCGAACGGCAGGATCCAGAACGACCAGTTGTTCATGCGCGGCAGCGCCATGTCCGGCGCGCCGATCTGCAGCGGGATCATCCAGTTGGCCAGGCCGACGAACGCCGGCATCACGCCGCCGAAGATCATCACCAGCGCATGTACCGATGTCATCTGGTTGAAGAACTCGGGGCTGACCAGCTGCAGGCCCGGGGTCATCAGCTCGGCGCGGATGACCACCGACATGCCGGCGCCGATGATGAACATCACGAACGAGAACAGCAGGTACAGGGTACCGATGTCCTTGTGGTTGGTCGAAAAGAACCAACGCTCGATGAAGCTCTGCTGGTGACCGTGGTGATCGTCGTGATGATCGACTGCGGTATGGGCCATGTTCGTATTCTCTTGCAGCTGATGCGGACGATCAGGCCTGCGCCGGAGGCGCGGCCGTTTCGCTGGAGGGGGTGGCGTCCTGGAGCGGGGCGGCTTCGCCCTCGACCGGCGCGGCTTCGGTGGTGGGCGCCGGTTCGGCGGCCGGCGCGGGCTTGCGCGCCGCCAGCCACTGCTGGAACTCTTCCTTAGGCACGGCCTTCACCACGATGGGCATGAAGCCATGGTCCTTGCCGCACAGCTCGGCGCACTGGCCGCGGTAGACGCCCGGCTCCTTGATCTCGGTCCAGGCCTCGTTGACGATGCCCGGGATGGCGTCCTGCTTCCAGCCCAGCGCCGGCACCCACCACGCGTGGATCACGTCGTCGGCGGTGATCACGAAGCGGATCTTGGTGTCGGTGGGCAGGACGAGCGGGTTGTCCACGTCAAGCAGGTAGTGCGGATGCGCGGCGATCTCGGCCCGGGTGGTGTTCCTGTTCTGGCGCAGGCGGTCGGACTCGCGGTCCAGGCGGCTGGTGAACTCGACGTTCTCGCCCAGGTACTCGTACTTCCACATCCACTGGAAGCCGGTGACCTTGACGGTCATCTCGGCGTTGCGGGTGTCGTACATGGCGATCAGCTTGGCGGTCGCCGGCCAGGCCATGACCACCAGGATCAGCACCGGGATGACGGTCCAGATGATCTCGGCCGTGGTGTTGTGGCTGAACTGCGCCGGCACCGCGCCCTTGGAGTGGCGGAACTTGAACATCGCATAGCCCATCGCGCCGAACACGATGATGCCGATCACGATGCAGACCCACAGCGCCACCATGTGCGCGTCGTAGGCGTGCTGCGAGGACGCGGTGACGCCCTTGCCCATGTTCAGCTGCCACGGCTTCGGGTCCGCCGACTGCGCCCAGGCCAGCGCCGGCATCGCCAGCAGCATGCACGCCGTCGTCAAACGCTTCCACATCCCATTCACTTGCGTCATTGCCTAGACCCCAATGCGTCATCGGTTGCGGCCGCTCGCGGCCGCCAGTAAATCCTGCAACTTGCCCGCCAGCTCCCGCCGCTCGGCCGGTCCCAGGAAGTTGCCCACCTGGACCCGCTTGCCGCTGGAGGCCAGCGAAATCCTTTCGCCATCCTGCTCGACACTCAGGCGCACCCAGTAGGGATGCGCCCGGAACACCGCCCCGGCCTGGGGCGTGTTCACTTCCACCACCTCCGGACCGATGGTGATGTCCTCGCTCCGCTCGCCGCTGCGCCACAGCGCCCTGAGCGCCGCGGCCACGATGGCCGAGTGCAGCAATGCGAACGCCGGGGCGAAGGCATTGCCTCCCCACCAGCCCAGCATGGCGACGACCCACATCGCCCCCGACAGCGCGGCGAACAGCATCACGAACTGGCGGCGCGTCAGCGCACGGGGCGGTCGCAGCCGGAGCCGCGCGCCTTGCCCGTCCCACAATGACGGAACCACTTCGATCATGTCGCCAGCCACACCGGGGAGGCCGCGGAAAACCGCTAAATGGTAGCCCCCCGTACCGCATCGCGGCAAGCTTCGTGCGTTCTCGCGGGCAGCGCGAAGGCCTACACTATCGGGCTTCCCCTGGCCTCCGGGCAGCCATGACGACCCACCCGCACACCCTCGCAGATCAGGCTTCCGGGGCTCTCCCGGGCCGCATCATCTCCCCCGAACTGCCCGCCCCGCCGGCCGCGCTGCGCGCCGCCATCACCGCGGCCTGGCTGCGCGACGAAACTGAACACGTGCGCGAAATGCTCGCCTTGGCCCGCCTGCCCGACGACGAGCAGATCCGCGCCCAGCGGCTGGCCACCGACCTGGTGAAGCGGGTCCGCGCCCGCGCGCAGGACCAGGGCGCCATCGAGGCCTTCATGCGCCAGTACGACCTGGGCAGCGAGGAAGGCGTGCTGCTGATGTGCGTGGCCGAGGCCCTGCTGCGCATCCCCGACCAGGACACCGCCGACAAGCTGATCCGCGACAAGCTGGGCGACGCGGACTGGGAAAGGCACCTGGGCCAGAGCGATTCGGTGCTGGTCAACGCCTCCACCTGGGGCCTGATGCTGACCGGCCGGCTGGTCAATCTGAACGACCTGACCCGGGCCGACGTGCCGGGCGCCTTCAAGCGCCTGGTCGGCCGCGTCGGCGAGCCGGTGGTCCGCCTGGCCGTGCGCCAGGCCATGCGCATCATGGGCCACCAGTTCGTGATGGGCCGGACCATCGACGAGGCGCTGTCGCGCAGCCGCAAGGGCGGCAATGCGGACTACCGCTATTCCTTCGACATGCTGGGCGAAGGCGCGCTGACCGCCGGGGACGCGGCGCGCTACCTGGACGCCTACCGCAAGGCGATCCACGCGATCGGCCGCACCGGTCCGTTCGACGACGTCTTCGCCGCCCCCAGCATCTCGATCAAGCTGTCGGCGCTGCATCCGCGCTACGAGCACGCCAAGCGCGCGCGGGTGATGGCGGAACTGGCGCCGGGCATCCTGGAGCTGGCGCAGCTGGCCAGGTCCTACGGCATCGGCTTCACCATCGACGCCGAGGAAGCCGACCGGCTGGAACTGTCGCTGGACCTGATCGCGAAGACCTTCTCCGACCCGTCGCTGGACGGCTGGGAAGGCTACGGCCTGGCCGTGCAGGCCTACCAGAAGCGCACCCCGTACGTGATCGACTTCCTGGCCGACCTGGCCCGCCGCGTCGGCCGCCGCATGCCGGTGCGCCTGGTCAAGGGCGCGTACTGGGACGCGGAAGTGAAGCGCGCGCAGGTCGACGGCCATCCGGGCTACCCGGTGTTCACCCGCAAACCGAACACCGACGTCTCCTACCTGGCCAACGCGCGCCGGATGTTCGACAACGGCGACGCGCTGTACCCGATGTTCGCCACCCACAACGCGCAGACCATCGCCGCGATCCGCTCGATCGCGCAGGGCCGGCCGTACGAGCACCAGAAACTGCACGGCATGGGCGACGACCTGTACGCCGAAGTGATCCCGGCCGACCGCCTGGACGTGCCCTGCCGCGTCTACGCGCCGGTCGGCTCGCACGAGGACCTGCTGCCCTACCTGGTGCGCCGCCTGCTGGAGAACGGCGCCAACTCCAGCTTCGTCAACCGCATCACCGACGAGAACGTGGCCATCGAGGAGCTGATCCGCGACCCGGTACGGACCGTATCCGAATTCGAGTCCATCCCGCACCCGCGCATCCCGCTGCCGGTCGATCTTTTCCGGAGCCAGCCGGCTCCCATCGCCTCTTCTGACAGGAACAACTCCATGGGCGCCAACCTCGCCAACGACAACGACCTGCGCGCGCTGGCCGAGCGCGTCAATGCCGCCGTCAAGCCATGGCGCGCCGCGCCGCTGGTGCCGGGCGCGGTGGTGGCCGGCGCCGCGTTGCCGGTGACCAACCCAGCGGATCGTCGCCAGACCGTCGGCGAGTGGCAGCCGGCCGACGGCGGCACGGTGGAGAAGGCGCTGGGCAACGCGGTGGCCGCGCAGCCGGCCTGGGACCGCACGCCGGCCGCCAGCCGCGCCGCCATCCTGGAACACGCCGCCAACCTGCTGGAAGCGCGCCTGCCGGAGTACATCGCGCTGTGCGTGAAGGAAGCCGGCAAGACCATCCCCGACAGCGTGGCCGAAGTGCGCGAGGCGGTGGATTTCCTGCGCTACTACGCCGCGCAGGCGCGCGCGCAGTTCGGCGCGCCGGAACACCTGCCCGGCCCGACCGGCGAATCCAACCAGTTGCAGTTGCAGGGCCGCGGCGTGTTCGTCTGCATCAGCCCGTGGAACTTCCCGCTGGCGATCTTCCTGGGCCAGGTCGGCGCCGCGCTGGCCGCCGGCAACAGCGTGATCGCCAAGCCGGCCGAGCAGACCAACCTGGTCGGCTACCACGCGGTCAAGCTGCTGCACGAGGCCGGCGTGCCGGAAGCGGTGCTGCAGTTCCTGCCCGGCGACGGCGCCACCGTCGGCGTCGCGCTGACGAAGGACCCGCGCGTGGCCGGCGTGGCCTTCACCGGCTCCACCGACACCGCGCGCGCGATCAACCGCGCGCTGGCCGGCCGCGAGGCCGGCCCCATCGCCACGCTGATCGCCGAGACCGGCGGCCAGAACGCCTTCATCGCCGACTCCTCGGCGCTGCCGGAACAACTGGTGAAGGACGCCATCGGTTCGGCCTTCACCTCCGCCGGCCAGCGCTGCTCGGCCGCGCGCGTGCTGTTCGTGCAGGACGACATCGCCGACAAGGTGATGACGATGCTGGCCGGCGCGATGGACGAACTGAAGATCGGCGACCCGGGCCTGCTGTCCACCGACGTCGGCCCGGTGATCGATGCCGACGCGCTGAAGCTGCTCGACGACCACGCCGCCCGCATGGCGAAGGAAGCGCGCCTGATCAAGCAGGCCAACGTGGACGAGAGCACGGCGCACGGCACTTTCTTCGCCCCGCGCGCGTGGGAGCTGAAGTCGCTGGACCCGTTGCACAAGGAGGTCTTCGGGCCGGCGCTGCACGTGGTGCGCTGGAAGGCCGACCAGCTGGACCAGGTGATCGACGCGATCAACGCCACCGGCTACGGCCTGACCCTGGGCGTGCATTCGCGCATCGACGAAACCATCGACCGCATCGCCTCGCGGGTGAAGGTGGGCAACGTGTACGTCAACCGCAACCAGATCGGTGCGGTGGTCGGCGTGCAGCCGTTCGGCGGCCAGGGCCTGTCCGGCACCGGCCCCAAGGCCGGCGGCCCGCACTACCTGCCGCGCTTCGCCACCGAGAAGACCGTCACCGTCAACACCACCGCGGCCGGCGGCAACGCGTCGCTGCTGACGCTGGGCGACTGACGCCACGCGGTCCGGCGTGCCTGCGAAGAACCCCGCCGGCGGCGGGGTTTTTCTTGCGCATACGGATTTTAGTGTTGGGCTGCTTGGTCAAGATGGTTCCTGACTGCCGCTGCCGTTTGTTGGAATCGGTCATTTAGCTAACCTCCCTCGGAGAGTGGCTGCGTGGGAAATGCCTCCCAGAGAACAGATGGACAGAGTCACTCTGGCAGCACTAGGATGCAGCAGGGCAGGGAGGGCGCAAGGAGCGTATGAAGACACGACTGCACCGCTGGACCACTTGGGGGCTAGGCACGCTGTTGTTGTCTTTGGCTTCCGTCGTGTGGGCCGCTGGTGATCTCACCCCACTTCGCGCTCAGTTCCAACTCTCCGAAGAGCAAGTGGACTACGCCGCCACCAAGCTGACGGTGGATCGCCTCATCGACCCATCCACCGACGACGACGCCGTCCATCGCGAACTGGACGCTTGGGAGCGTGCGGTGCGCGGCAACGTGCCCCAGGATCCGACGGCACGCCAAGTCCTCGATGCGCTGCTCAAGACGCTCTACGAGCCGGGTCCTTGGAATCAAGGCAAGCCTTTCAGCTACGATCTGACCGACCCACTGGGTAAGAACCCGAAGAACAAGCAACTGGCCACTTACTTAGCCACGCGCAAGGGCAACTGCGTGTCGATGCCCATCCTTTTTCTCATTCTGGGCCAGCGGTTGGGCCTTCCGGTTGCGCTAGTCACCGCGCCCAACCACGTGATGGTGAAGTTCGCTGACAACGCGCAACAGGCGTGGTTGAACGTGGAAGCCACAGCTGGCGGCTTCAAATATGACAGCAGCTACGAGCGCGAAACCGGCATCACCGAAAAAGCGATCGAGAACGGGCTTTACTTGCGCCCGCTGCTGCCGCGCGAGGGAATGGGCGTCATCGCCAGCTCGCTGATGGAGCACTACGGCGCAACAAAGGATGGTGATGCGCTGATGGCCGTGGCGGATCTAGCGCTGGGGGCCAATCCGAAAGACCCGGTGGCGCTGGTGTGGAAGGCCAATGCCTATTATCTCCAGTTGCAGCAGCGCTACGTGTCCAAATATCCGAACGCAACCAACATTCCACCGGCTCAGGTCGCCGACTATCAACATTTGAGCCGGGAGAACCTAGTGTGGTTCTCCAAGGCCGAAGCCTTGGGCTGGGTGCAAAAAACGCCCGAGCAGGAAGCCAGTTACTTACAATCGATTCAGCGCGAAAAAACGCGAAGAGGGCAATGATGCATAAAATCGCTTTAAGAATATTGGCCTTCCCGTTGTGTATGCTCGCATGCGACGCATCAGCGCGATTTGTCTCTACCGACCCTGTCCAAGCCAACCCAAATACAGGAACGAATTTCAATCGTTACTACTATGGAAACAACAACCCGTACATCTTTACGGATCCCGATGGCCGAGTTGTCAGGTCGATTAACCCGGCTAACAATCAGAAGATTGAGCAGTACGTTAACACTCGTGCTAACGGGGAGTTTCGCTTCGATAAGAACAATGAGTTGCAACGAGTTGGTGACGGACCTCAGGCATACCCGCAATCCGACTATTACAACACCCAAATGAAAGCAGGAATTCAGTCCTCCACTAATATCTTGGTTGGCATTCAACCGACCATAAACGGCCAGAGTATCGATGCAGCCCATGGCGGCGGCGTGACTGGCGCTCTTCCGAACGGTGATATTGCAGCTCTAGTATCAGGCAATCCATTGAGCACGGTAGGTGCTAACGGCAGCCCCATTGTCGAGCAGGCGGCGGACATCTTCATGCACGAAATGGTCGGTCACGCCATTCCTCAAGCATTGAACCCCAACCCTGCAGGCAACGCTATTACTAACGACAACAAGGCTCGTGGGGAAATCGGGCTGCCATTGGCTCCGCCCGACTCAAACCACAAGGAGAAGTGAAATATGTGTCGGTGGCTGGACCTTGGCTTGCTCTCCATACTGACTCTGACCGGTAGCGACGCCGCTTACGCGCGCGAAACGCGCGAGCTTTGCTTGGATGAAAAGATTGAATCGTCAGAAGCCATTTTCATCGGCAGAGCTGTTTTATTGGAGGAGCCATCGCCTCATCTGGCCGGCGTGAGTCAGTATGCCGCTGTAAAAGTGGAGAATGTACTCAAAGGCAATGTTGCTGATGAAGTCCGATTTGTAGTGCGCGGGTTCAGCTCCGAGCTCAACCCGCCTTGCTGCGAAACTGACAAGGTCTATTTGTTCTTTGCTAAGCACGGTTATGAGCTGCTTGAGCTTTCTGGCACCGAGATTAGCAGTACCATCCAGGACCAAGATCGCTTCCTTTCTGGAACTAACGGGCCATTCAGCACTTTCCAGATTCACGATGACATCGTAGCTGGATGGAATGTCGGCAATACATGTGGTTCTACTTCAGCATCCGTTGCCGACGTTCAAACCTGCATACGATCCAAAGTCTCTGCTGGCCGATAACAGCAAGCTTCATGTGGTTATTTCGGCGAGCGTCTTGCAGTTCTTACCATCGAACTGTGTCGCTGTACGATTGGGTTCGTACTACTCGAAATGACCTTCTTCGAGTAGCCGTGCCAACGGTGGTAGATAGGGGCCATATTCGACCACGCGCGTGACTTTCTTCTCGCATGCAGATGATGTATGGCACTGACGCCGCGCCACCGGCCCACGGGATGCTGCATTTCCGCGATCGACGTCGCTGTACCGCTCAGGCCGATGCCCCACGTCGGCGCGGCCCTGCCGGATATCCCCGCTTTCTGCGTTCACACGACGACGGGAAGCTTCATGGCCATAATGGCCGGGTACGATGACGACGGATTTCTACAACCTGCTGCTCAGCGACTGCGTGCTTGCCGCCGTGCTGCTGGGCCTTTTCTACTACGTGGGCAGGGTGTCGCGCGGCGTGCGCGGCATCGCCATGTGGGGCGTGGCCCATTTCCTGTACTCGCTGGGCGCGGCCATGCTGGACGGCACCTCGCAGGAGCTATCGCGCGCGGGCGACACGACGCTGGCCCATGGCATCGCCGGCGTCGGCGGGCTGCTGGCCTGCGCCGGCCTGGTGGGGCTGGCGTGGTCGATGATCCAGTTCGTCCAGCAGCGCGCGCTGTACCGGTGGGAAATCGCATTGCTGCCGCTGTGCATGGGCTTCTCGATGGCGGGCTGGCTGTTCGTCGACACGGTGGACGCGCAGGGCGCGGCGATGAGCGCGGCCGAAGTGATCATGCTGGTGCTGGTCATCCGCCACCTGTTCGCGCTGCGCAATCCGCCCGACCACGTGCCCGCGCGGTTGATGATCCTGGGCTGCGTCGCCCTGCTGTGGCTGTACGGCAACGACCTGCTGGCGGCGCTGACCGGCCGCTACGGCCCCAACCCGCTGTGGGTGAACGCCGACCTGTCGATCTGGTTCCTGATGAACTTCTGCATGCTGATGCTGACCAGCTTCCGCGCGGCAGAGTCGTTGCGGCAGAGCGCCCTGTTCGACCCGCTGACCGGCGCGCTCAACCGGCGCGGGTTGAACAGCGAACTGCACGCGCGCAGCCCGTGGCGTTCGGCCGAGCATGGCCTGGCGGTCATCGCACTGGACCTGGACCATTTCAAGACGGTCAACGACGACCACGGCCACGATGCCGGCGACGAAGTGCTGCAGCGGTTCTCCGACGTGGTGCGCGGCTGCATCCGCAGCGACGACCTGTTCGCGCGGCTGGGCGGCGAGGAATTCATGCTGGTGCTGCGCGACACCCATGCCGAGACCGCGCAGGCTTTGGCCGAGCGCATCCGCCAGCAGGTGATGGGGATGGAATTCGCGCCGGTGGGCGCTTCGTTCCGCATCACCGTCAGCCTGGGCATGTCGTTCACCGCCAACCGGAACGCGCAGTACAGCACGCTGATGCGGCTGGCCGACGAGGCGCTGTACGAAGCCAAGCACAAGGGACGCAACCGGATCGAGGTACGCTGGCATCCCGCCTGACCCGGGATATCCGCCCATGCCGCTCCGCCACGCCCTGTCCGCCCTCCTGCTGCTGTCCGCCCCGCCGGCCTTCGCCGATGCCGTTCACCCCGCCTGTCCTGCCGAGCCCGGCCAAGCGCCCCGCGGCGAACTGACCGCCACGCGCGTGGCTGCCGCGCAGCCGGGCGACGATCTGGACCGTCTTTACGAAGGCCCGGTCTGGCGTGACGGGGCGCTGTACCTGTCGGATTTCGTGCACGCCGGGACGTTTCCCTCGCGCATCCGCCGGTTCACGCCGCCGGACGGCTGGGAAACCGTGGTGCCCGACTCCGGCAGCAACGGCCTGGCGCTGGACAACGACGGCGCGCTGATCGCCGCCACCCACGACCGCAAGCAGGTCGCGCGCATCGCGCTGCCCGGCGGCGCGCGCACGCCACTGGTGTCCTCGTTCGAAGGACAGCCCTTCAACTCGCCCAACGACCTGGCGATGGCCGCCGACGGTACGCTGTACTTCACCGACCCTGACTACCAGCGCAAGGCGGCGCCGGGCGGCCAGCCGCTGACGCGCGTCTACCGCCACGCCGGCGGCGTCACGACGGTGGTCGCCGACGACCTGCGCAACCCCAACGGCATCGCGCTGTCGCCCGACGGCGGCACGCTCTACGTGGTCGGTGCCGTGGAGGACGGCGACGTGCTGCGCGCCTACGCGCTGAAGGCTGGCGTACCCGATGCGGGCCGCGTGCTGGCCCGCGTCTCCGGCGCCGATGGCCTGGCGGTGGATTGCCTGGGCAACGTCTATGTCACCGAGCATGCGGAACGGCGCGCGCGCGTGTTTTCGCCCGCCGGCGAGGTGCTGGCCACGATCCGCGTGGATGCCAACATCACCAACGCCGCCTTCGGCGGCGCCGACCGGCGCACGCTGTTCCTCACGGGTGCGGCCAGCCTGTGGTCGATCGACCTCGACGTGGCCGGCCTGCCGTACTGAGATTGCAGGGGCAAAAGAAAACCCCGCCGAGGCGGGGTTTTCCGTGTCCGGTCGCGGGCGCGATCAGAACCTGTACTGCACCGACACGCCGAACAGGTCGGCGCCGCCGTCGTAGGTACCCACCAGGCGCGAACCGCTGGACGACACCAGGTCGATGTCCGGATCGTTGGCCAGGTCCAGCTTCACGTAGCTGGCGTTGAGCTCGAAGTTCTCGCTGACGTTCCAGGTCAGGCCGATCGAGTACCAGTTGCGGTCCTGGTCGGGCATGCGCGGGGTACGGTGCGCCGTGGCCACCGGCGACTCGTCGCGGGCGATGCCGGCGCGCAGGGTGAACTTGTCGTTGAGCGCGAATTCGCCGCCCAGCGCATAGAACCAGCTGTCGTGCCAGTTGTAGTTCTCCACCGCGTCGGCCTGCAGCGGGTTGTCGAATTCGATGCGGATTTCCTTCAGCGAATCCCAGCCGGTGTGCACGCCTTCGGCCATGATCGCGAAGCGGTCGGTGGCCTGGTAGGTCACGCTGAGCGTATGCGTGGCCGGGGTGGTCAGCTTGGCGCCGCCACCGTCGCGATCCATGTAGACGTTCGGGCCGAACACGGCGCGCACGTTGGCGGGCACGGTGAACTCGGCGCTGCCGCGCAGCTCATGGTCGATCTCGGAGCGGTAGGCGTAACCCAGCGACAGCTTGTCGGTCGGGCGCAGGTTGACGCCGGCCAGCCAGCCGAAGCTGTTGTCGGTGCCGGAGATGCTGGCCACGCCGTCGTTCTTCTGCGGGCCGTAGGGACCGGTGATCGGGTTGGGCATGAAGCACAGCGCCTGCGAAGCCGGGTTGGCGCAGATGCCGCTGCCGAAATCGACGGCGTTGGTCAGGGTGACGTCGGAATGTTCATAGATCACGCCCAGGCCCACCGAGAGACGCTCGTTCAGCTCCAGCGAGGCCGCCAGGGTCAGATCGATGATCTTCACGTCCGATTCCAGCGCGTGGTAGCGGCCGACCCAGTCGGAGTCGTAGTCGGTCTTCAGGCCGAACGGCGCGCTGATCATCGCGCCCAGGGTCAGGTACTCGAAGTCGCCGCTCAGCGGCAGGATGAACGAAGCGGCCGGCACGGCGGCCAGGTCGCCGGCGTCGCCGCCCTGGCCACCGGTCAGCGGCTGCTGCAGCGGGCTGCCCGCCGCCGCGTTGCCGCCACCCTGGAACTTGAACGACAGGTCGACCGCGGTGACGTCGGCCTGGATGGTCTTCTCGGTGAAGGTGGACATGACGGCCGGGTTGTTGACCACGACCGAGGCGTCGCCCTTGGCGGAGGCCGAACCGGCCATCGCGCGGCCCTGGGCCTTGACGCTGTTTTCCTTCAGCTGGAAGGCGGCGGCGTGCACGTCGCCGTAGGCCAGCACGCCGGCGATACCGAGGGCCAGCGCCGAAACGCGGGTGATGTTCTTAGCAAATTCCATGAATGATCTCTCCGGAGACGTGGGTAAAAGAACGCCTGCGCCGCAACGACCGCGAGTGTGTGGTCCACCCGTTCGGCCTGCCGGAAGCCCCTCCCGACATACGACGCCGTATGCAGTATACCTGCTAACTAAACGCTAACAATCCGTCGTAAGTCATTAGCCCTGTTCAGGTTTGCGAGCGCAGCACTTGGGCTGCGCGGGGTGAAGCGGCTACAGTGCCGCCGCATGTTCGTGTCCATCCCGTCCCGCCGGAAATCGCCAGTGCGCTGGGCCACGCCCGCGCTGCTGGTGCTGCTGTCGGTCGCGTTCTGCTGGGCCGTGACCCGTGGCGGCGAGGCGCAGCGCAGCCTGGTGACCGAGTGGGGAGCGCTGACCGGCGGCATGGTCGCGCCGGAGGTCTGGCTGGCGTCGTTGAAGAGCGGCACGGTGCTGCGGCTGTTCACCGCATTGTTCCTGCACGCCGACTGGGCCCACCTGCTGGGCAACCTGGTGTTCCTGCTGATCTTCGGCCTGCCGGCGGAACGGGCGATGGGGCCGTGGCGGTTCCTGCTGCTGTTCCTGCTGGGCGGGGCGGTGGCCAACCTGGCGGCGGTGCTGACCATCGGCGCGCCGGACCGGGTGGTGATCGGCGCCAGCGGGGCGGTTTCGGCGGTGATCGGGGCGTACCTGGCGCTGTTCCCCACCGCCAAGCTGGGCGTGGTGGTGCCGCTGGGGCTGTTCCTGGAGTTCGTTAAGGCGCCCGCCTCGCTGCTGATCGGCATCTGGGCGCTGCTGCAGGTGGTGTTCGCCTACATCGGCCCGGCGTTCGGCGCGGTGGCCTGGTCGGCGCACATCGCCGGCTTCCTGTTCGGCGTGGTGTTCGCCCTGTTCGTGCGCGCCGCCATCGCCCGGAGGATGCGCAAGCGGCAGGGGTATTGAGGCGGGAAGTCGCCCGCGAAGCGGGCTGTGAGTCGGCGGCTGCGCCACCTGCAGGAGTCAGCAGGAGCGAGACCTTGGCTTTTGCTGACAGCGCCGAAGGCGCGACTTCCCCCTTTACAGGCCGCGTAGCGGCCGACTTCCCCGCCCTATAATCCGGCCATGAAGAACAAGCTCTACAAGATCACCTTCCTCAACCACAGCAAGGTCTACGAGCTGTACGCGCGCAAGGTCGCCGCCAGCGGATTGTGGGGATTCACCGAGGTCGCGGACCTGGTGTTCGACGTGCACGACGGCCTGGTCGTGGATCCCACCGAGGAACGCCTGCGCGACGAGTTCGGCAACACGCAGGTGCTGCACCTGCCCATGCAGAGCATCATCCGCGTGGAGGAAGTCGAAAGGAAAGGCCAGTCGGCGATCCGCGACGCCGCCACCGGCGAGAAGGTGGTGACGCCGTTCCCGATGCCGGCGAAGCCGCGGTAGGGACTGACCGCCCCTTCTTGTGGGAGCGACGTGAGTCGCGACGCAGGTGTTTCCGGTCGCGACTCACGTCGCTCCCACACGGACTTACGGCCCTGCATCACGGCGCCTGCGTGCGCGATCCCGACGGGCACAGGATCGAAGCGGCCTTCCAGGATGCGGCGCTGGCCGGCCAAGGTTGTCGCACCCCTGTAGGAGCGGCTTCAGCCGCGACCGTGCCCCGATGACCGTTCCGTGGGTACCGCGACAAGCGCGCCCGGACGGCGAACAGATAATAATCTTCATGGCCTGCTTGCGATGGCAGCGGTACGCCAGGGCGCACCCTACGCCAGCGCGGTCGCGGCTGAAGCCGCTCCTACAAGAGCATGTCGCCTCAGCGCATCTGCCTGCCGGCGGCCGCGGCGCGGGCGGCGGTGACGCTCTTCTTCAGTTCCGCCAGCGCGGCGGCGATGGGCTGGTCGCCATCCAGCACGTCGCCGGGCTGGTAGCCTTCCGTGCCCTCCTCGTCGCCGCGTAGATGGCCGGGCAACGTGGCCTCGGTGATGTAGAGCTGGCCGTCTTTTTCCAGCACCGAGCCGATGGCGCCTTCCTCGCGCTCGGGCTTCAGCACCACGTCCGGCACGATGCCGCTGGCCTGGATCGACTTGCCGCTGGGCGTGTAGTAGCGCGCGGTGGTCAGCTTGACCGAGTCGCCATTGTCCAGCGGCAGCACCGTCTGCACCGAGCCCTTGCCGAACGTGCGACTGCCGACCACGCGCGCGCGGTCGTTGTCGCGCAGCGCGCCGGCCAGTACTTCCGATGCGCTGGCCGAACCGGCATCCACCAGCACCACGATGGGCGCGCCGTCGAGGCGGTCGCCCGGCGTGGCGTCGAACTTGGAATCGCTGATCGACAGCCGCCCGCGCGTGCTGACGATGTTGCCCTTGTCCAGCAGTTCGTCGGCCACCTGCACCGCGGCCAGCAGCAGGCCGCCCGGATTGCTGCGCAGGTCCAACACCAGGCCGCGCAGCGGGCCCTTGGCCTGCAACTGCTCCAGCTGACGCTGGAAATCCGCGGCGGTGTCGGTCTGGAACGCGCTGATGCGCACGTAGCCGTAGCCCGGTTCCAGCAGGCGGCTGCGCACGCTGGCGATGCGGATGGTGTCGCGTACCAGGCTGACGTCGAACGGCTTGGGCGCGCTTTCGCGCACGATGGTCAGGGTGATCCTGCTGCCGGGCACGCCGCGCAGCGGTTCCATGCCGTCCTTCGCGCTGATCGGCTTGCCGTCGATGGCGGTGATGACGTCGCCGGACTTGATGCCGGCCTTGGCGGCGGGCGTGTCGTCGATGGGCGAAATCACCCGCAGGGTGTTGTCCGGCTGTTGCAGCAGTTCCACGCCGATGCCCTCGTAGGCACCGGTGGATTGCTCGTCGAAGGCCTGGCTGTCTTCCTTGTCGAAATAGGTGCTGTGCGGGTCCAGGTCCAGCAGCAGGCCTCGGATGGCCGACTGCATCAGCTTGCGGTCCTCGACCGGCTCCACATAGGCGTCCTTCACCGCATTGAACACCGCCACGTAACGGCGGATCTCTTCCAGCGGCACCTTGGCCGGCGCGGTCTCGGCACCGTCCGGATCGTCGCTGGGCGCCACCACCGGCGGCTTGTCCTGCGCGGGCACGGGCTGCTGTGCCAACGCGGGCGTGCCCAGCAGGGCGAGGGTCAGGGCCAGGGAAAGACGCGAACGCATGCAGGAACTCCGTAAGGAACCACCGTGGTGACTGCGCGCCGGAGCGCGAAGTTCACCGGATTATGCGCGAACCGGCGATGGCGGTTTGTTCAAGCCGGGTTACGACTGACAGGGCCGTTCATCGACGTTGCAGCCACGAGGACGGATCGACCGGCTGGCCGTTGCGGCGCAGTTCGAAATACAGCGCCGGCGTGCCCTGCCCGCCGGAGGTGCCCACGCGCGCCACGGCGTCGCCGCGCTTGACCTGGTCGCCGCTGTCCTTCAGCAGGCTGTCGTTGTGCGCGTACAGGCTCATGTAGCCGTTGCCATGGTCGACGATCAGGATCAGGCCGTAGCCGGTCATCCATTCGGAGAACACCACCGTGCCGTCCGCCACCGCGGTGACGGGGGTGCCGGCGGGCGCGCCGATCAGCACGCCGGTGCTGGCGCGGCCGTCCGGCATGCGGCCGCCGTAGCGCGCCAGCAGGCTGCCGGACACGGGCCAGCCCAGGCCACCGACCTTCAACGCGGGCGCCGAGGCCACCGCCGGGCGCGGCGGTGCGGTGCGCGAAGCGGTGCCGCCCTGCGCCTCGCGCTTCTGCGCGGCGGCGCGCTGTGCGGCGGCCCGGCGCTCGGCTTCGGCGCGGGCGGCCGCGACACGCAGGTTGGCCAGCAGCCGTTCCAGCGAACGCGCGTCCTGGCCCAGCGCCTTCTCGCGCGCGGCGCGGTCCTCGTAGCGCTTGTCCAGGTCGGCGACCAATCCAGCGCGCGAGGTGCGGTCCTTCTCCAGCTGCGCGACCTGGCTGCGCTGCTGCTGGCGGGCGGCATCCAGTTGCGCGCGACGCGCGGCGATGTCCTGTTCCACCTGGTCCAGCGCCGCCAGTTCGGTCGACAGCGCATCGATGCGTTGCGCCTGGTCGCGTTGCACGTAGCGGTGATAGGCCAGCAGGCGGTTGGCGTCGGCCACCCGGTCCTGCGACAGCAGCACCTTCAGCGGCGCATCGTCGCCCAACTGGTAGGCGGCGCGGACCAATCCCGCGAGCTGCCGGCGCTGCGTGCCCAACTGCCGGCGCATGGCATCGCGCTTGCCTTGCAGTTCGGCGAGCGCGGCTTCCTCGCGGCGCAGGGCGGCTTCCGTTTCGGCCAGCGAGCGGGCGGTGCGGCTGACCTGTTCGTCGGCTTCGCGCAGTTTGCGCGAGGCGGCGCCGCGCTCGCCTTCCAGCCGGCGGCGCTCCTGCGCGATCGACTTCAGTTCGCCGCGCACGCGCTCCAGCTTGCGTTCGGTCTCGCGCGGATTCTGCGCGGCCGCCGCCGCCGCGATGGCCAGCCCGGCGACGAGGGCCGCGATGAACGCAAGGCGCCGGGGCTGGGGCATCAGGCGGCGATCAGGCTGCGGCCGCTCATGTCGGCCGGTTGCGGCAAGCCCAGCAGGTCGAGCAGGGTGGGCGCCACGTCGCGCAAGGCGCCGCCGCTGCGCAGCGTGACCGCGCGCTCGCCGACGTACACCAGCGGCACCGGGCCGACGGTATGCGCAGTGTGCGGCTGCCCGGTCTGCGGATCGCGCATCATTTCCAGGTTGCCGTGGTCGGCGGTGATCACCAGCGCGCCGCCGGCGGCGCGGACGGCGGCAACGACTTCGCCGATGGCCAGGTCCACCGCCTGCGCGGCGAGGATCGCGGCCTTCAGGTCGCCGCTGTGGCCGACCATGTCGGGATTGGCGATGTTGCAGACGATGGCGTCGAAACGGCCGGAGCCGATCGCCTCCACCAGCTTCGCGGTCAGTTCCGGACAGCTCATTTCCGGCTGCAGGTCGTAGGTGGCGACCTTGGGGCTGGGGATCAGGATGCGCTCCTCGCCGGGGAACACGTCCTCGCGCCCGCCGCTGAAGAAGAACGTCACGTGCGCATACTTCTCGGTCTCGGCGATGCGCAGCTGGGTCAGGCCATGCTCGGCCAGCAGTTCGCCGAAGGTATGGCGCAGGTCGTCCGGCGCGAAGGCCACCGGTGCCGGCAGCCTGGCGTCGTACTCGGTCAGGCAGACGAAGCGCGACAGCCTGGGCACGCGCGCCTCGAAACCGTCGAACGCCGGCGACACGAACGCCGCGGTCAGCTGGCGCGCGCGGTCGGCGCGGAAGTTCATGAACACCACCGCGTCGCCATCGGCCATCGGCCGTGCGCCGTCGATCACCGTCGGCAGCACGAACTCGTCGTTCTCGCCGCGCGCGTAGGCGGCCTGCAGCGCGGCCACGCCGCTGGCGGCATGGTGCTCGCTCTTGGCCTCGACGATGGCGTCCCATGCCTTGCGCAGGCGGTCCCAGCGCTTGTCGCGGTCCATCGCGTAGTAGCGGCCGCTGACCGAGGCGACATGCGCGTTGCCCAGCCTCGCGCACAGGTCCTGCAGCGCGCGCAGGCTGGATTCGGCCGACTGCGGCGGCGTGTCGCGGCCGTCGAGGAAGGCGTGCACGGCCACGCGCGGCACGCCCTGCCGCCTGGCCAGGTCCAGCATCGCGAAGATGTGCTGTTCATGACTGTGAACGCCACCGGGCGACAACAAGCCGAACACATGCAGCGTCCTGCCATCCGCCTTCGCCGCGTCGCAGGCCGCGACCAGTTCGGCATTGCTGTAGAAGCTGCCATCCTCGATGGCGGCGTCGATGCGGGTCAGGTCCTGGTAGACGATGCGGCCGGCGCCCAGGTTCATGTGGCCCACCTCGGAATTGCCCATCTGTCCGTCGGGCAGGCCGACATGACGGCCTTCGGTATGGATCAGCGTGTGCGGGCAGGTCGCCAGCAGGCGCCGCCAGTTCGGCAACTCGGCCTGCGCCAGCGCGTTGTCGGCGGGGTCCTCGCGATGCCCCCAGCCATCCAGGATCAGCAGCACGACGGGCTTGGGACGCTTCAGGGACGTGGAGGATGCGGACACAGGGATGTTCCAGTGACTTCAGGCAGGTGACGATTGTAGCGAAGCGTGGTGCCATGGCACCCCGATGACGACCCCGGGATCCATCCGATGGCGACCGCAGGCTTTAAACCTTCTCCCGCCTCGGTGCATCCCAGTCATCAACACCACCCGAGGATGACCCCATGACCCGTACCCGCACCGCGCTGCTGCTGACCCTGGCCCTGGCCGCCACGCCCGCGCTGGCCCAGCAGGAGATCTCCAAGGTCAACGGCAGCATCACCGCCGAAGCCGGCCAGACCTATGGCGACCTGGAGACCGTCAACGGCAGCATCCGCATCCACGATGGCGCCGTGGTCGAGGACGCCAGCACCGTCAATGGCAGCATCACCCTGGGCGACAAGGTCCGCGTGGATTCGCTGGAAGCCGTCAACGGCAGCGTCCGCGCCGGTAAGGACGTGCAGGTACGCAAGGGCGTGGAAACCGTCAACGGCAGCGTCTTCTTCGACCGCGGCAGCGTGGTCGGCGGCGATATCGAAACGGTCAACGGCTCCATCGGCCTGGTCGCCACGCAACTGGCCCGCGGCATCAAGACGGTGACCGGCGACATCACCGTGGGCATCGACTCGCACGTGAAAGGCGGCATCAAGGTCGAGAAGCCGCGTGGCTTCAACCTCCGTCCCAAGCGCGACCCGCGCGTGATCATCGGCCCCAACGCCATCGTCGAAGGCCCGCTGGTGTTCGAGCGCGAGGTCACCCTGTACGTGCACACCAGCGCCAGGACCGGTCCGGTCACCGGCGCCACCGCCAAGCCGTTCAGCACCGATACCGCGCCGGCCAACTGAGCCCGGTCGCACCCCTGACCCCATCAGGCGGGGGTCAGGGTCGGCCCGTCGGTGCGGCATGGCCGCGTGCGCCGGCGGAATGCCCGGCATGCTGTGCCGGGCTGGATGGATGAGCGGACGCGCGCTTCGCGCAAAGCTTCCCCCCGCGATTCCCCGCTAGAATCGGGATTCCTTCCGTTGAGGAATCCCGATGTCCCGCAAGTTGATGCTGGCGCTTGCCGCCACCGCCGCACTGACGGCATGCAAGCGCGAATCCACCGATGCTCCCGCCGCCGCGCCGCCCGCCTCCACCCACGCCTTCACCGCCGACATCACCGAGGCCGACTTCGCCGAACTGGTGAAGACGCTGGCGTCCGACGAGTTCGAGGGCCGCGGGCCCGGTTCGGTCGGCGAGGAGAAGACCGTCGCCTACCTGGAAGCGCAGATGAAGCGCATCGGCCTGCAGCCGGGCAACAACGGCAGCTGGTTCCAGGACGTGCCGATGGTGGAAACCACCGCCGATCCGTCCACCGTGATGACGCTGGACGTGGCCGGCAAGCCGCGCGACCTGAAGTTCGGCACCGACTTCGTGGTCGGCACCCGCACCGGCCAGCCGGAAGTGAAGGTCGAAGGCAGCGAGATGGTCTTCGTCGGCTACGGCGTGGACGCGCCGGAACAGGACTGGAACGACTACGCCGGACAAGACTGGAAGGGCAAGACGGTGGTGATGTTCGTCAACGACCCCGGTTTCCACAGCGGCGACGAGCAGTTGTTCGACGGCAAGCGGATGACCTACTACGGCCGCTGGACCTACAAGTACGAGGAAGCCGCGCGCAAGGGCGCCGCCGCCGCGCTGATCGTCCACGACACCGCCGGCGCCAGCTACGGCTGGGACGTGGTGAAGAACTCCTGGGCCGGCCCGCAGTACGACCTGCCCGCCAAGGACGACCCGGAACCGCGCGTGCCGCTGCAGGGCTGGCTGAGCGCCGAGGCCGCCCGGCAGTTGTTCGCCGATGCCGGCCTCGACCTGGACGCCGCCTACCAGGCCGCCGGCCAGCGCGGTTTCAAGCCGGTGCCGCTGAAGAGCACGCTGTCGGTGGACCTGAAGAGCGCCATCGCCGAGAAGACCTCGCGCAATGTAGTCGGTGTGCTGCCGGGCAGCACGAAACCCGACGAAGCCGTCGTCTACATGGCCCACTGGGACCACCTGGGCAAGCACGAGGGCGAGGAGGGCGACAACATCTACAACGGCGCCATCGACAACGCCACCGGCGTGGCCGGCATCCTGGAGATCGCCGAGGCCTTCGCCCATCAGGAACCCAAGCCGGAGCGCTCGGTGGTGTTCCTGGCGGTGACCCTGGAGGAATCCGGCCTGCTGGGCTCCAAGTACTACGTCGCCCACCCGACCTTCCCGCTGGAGAAGATCGCCGGCGTCATCAACATCGATGCGATGTCGGTGGCCGGCAAGGCGCGCGACTTCGTGGTCACCGGCTACGGCAGTTCCGAGCTGGAGGACATCCTGAAGCCGATCGCCGCCGAGCAGGGCCGCACGCTGCGCGGCGAGACCTCGGTGCAGAGCGGCTTCTACTTCCGTTCCGACCACTTCAACTTCGCCAAGGCCGGCGTGCCCGCGCTGTACGCGGACGGCGGCGAGGACCTGGTGGAAGGCGGCATCGACGCCGGCAAGAAGGCGGCCGAGGACTACGCCAGCCACTACCACGGCCCCAGCGACCAGTACTATCCGGAAACCTGGAAGCTGGACGGCACCGTGCAGGACCTGCAGGCGCTGTACGGCGTGGGCAGGGAGCTGTCCACCGCCGGCAAGTGGCCCAACTGGTACGACGGCAATCCGTTCAAGGCCGCGCGCGACAGGATGATGCAGGCGGCCGCGGCGGAATAAGCCGCTCGTTCCTGGTATCGCGGTACGCGACGGCGCCTTCGGGCGCCGTCTTTCTTTCGATGCTCCCCTCTGCCCGCAAGCGGGAAGAGGGATCCAGGCGCAAGCGGTGGACGCCACGCGCCGCCTCGCCTTACGCTGCCCGCCTTCCTTGGAGGGAACCCGCATGTCGATCGCGTACTGGTGCATCCTGATCACCGCCCTGCTGCCCTATCTCTGGGTGACCATCGCCAAGCGTTCGGGCGAGCGCTACAACAACCGCGACCCGCGCGGCTGGCAGGCCAAGCAGACCAATCCCCGCTCGCACCGCGCCCATGCCGCGCAGCTCAACGGTTTCGAGTCGTTTCCGATCTTCGTGGCCGGCGTGCTGATGGCGCAGGCGGCCGGCGTGGCGCCGCACACCATCGCCATCCTGGCGGTGGTGTTCACGCTGGCGCGCGTACTGCATGGCGTGTTCTACCTGGCCAACCAGCACGGCCTGCGCAGCCTGGTGTGGTTCGTGGCTTTCGCCAACGCGCTGGCGCTGATCGTGCTGGCGGCGTTGCGGGTGGGCTGATGCGATGCCCCTTGTAGGAGCGACGTCAGTCGCGACGGATTGCCAGTAAAGCCTCATCGCGACTGACGTCGCTCCTACAGGGAACTTATCGCAGGTCTTCTTCCCAGCCGAACAACGCGAACGCCTTGCGGAACTCGCCATCCAGCGGCGCCACCGCCTCGATGCGTTCGCCACCGACCGGGTGCCGGAACGAAAGCCGCGACGCGTGCAGCAGCATGCGGTGCACGCCACGCATGCGGAAATGCCGGTTGTGACGGCCATCGCCGTGGCTGGTGTCGCCGATCAGGTGATGGAACGCGTGCTTCAGGTGCCGGCGGATCTGGCGGAAGCGGCCGGTCTCCGGCTGGCAACGCAGCAGGGCATAGCGCGAGGTCTCGAATCCCGCTGACGGCACCGGCAGTTCGCCCGTCGCCAGGCGCACGAAACGCGTCACCGCCGGTTTCTTCTCCGGCTTGCCGGGGCCGCCGTCCAGCGGATGATCGACGGTGAAGGCCGGCTCCGGCCAGCCGCGGCAGACGGCCAGGTAATCCTTCTCCACTTCGCGCGACATGAAGACCTTGCCGAGCGCGGACGCGCTGTCGCGGTCGAACGCCACCAGCAGGCAGCCGCTGGTCGCACGGTCGAGCCGGTGGATCAGGAAAATGGGGCGCCCGAATTGCGCGCGCAGCCGGTCGGCGACGAAATCGGTCTCGCCGCCGGCCAGCTTGCTGTCGTGCGCCATCACGCCCGCGGGCTTGTTGACCACCGCGATCCACGCATCGGCATACAGCACCGGCAGCGTGGTGCCTTCGTGCCCAACGCCGTCGTCTGGCAGCTTCTCACATTTATCCATTTCGTCCGATACGCCCGTTGAAATCTGCGACACTCCGGAAATACCGCCTGCGACGGACGCGGGCGGGATCGCTGGAGGATCGTGAATGAAGTCGCTTCGTTTTATTGTCGCACTTGGCCTGGCTGTGACGCTGAGCCTGGGACAACCCACCCTGCTGCATGCGCAGTCGCCGTTGCCGAAGGGCATCACCGCCGGCCCCAGCATCGAGGGCATCAGCGAGTACACGCTGTCCAACGGCCTGCGCGTGCTGCTGTTCCCCGACGCCACCAAGCCCACCGTCACCGTCAACCTGGTCTACGGCGTCGGCTCCGTGCACGAGAACTACGGCGAGACCGGCATGGCGCACCTGCTGGAGCACCTGCTGTTCAAGGGCACGCCCACGCAGGCCGACATCAGCGGCGAGATGAAGAAGCGGGGCATCGACTTCAACGCCACCACCGGCCTGGACCGCACCAACTACTACGCCTCGTTCCCCGCCAACAACGACACCCTGGACTGGGTGCTGGCGATGGAAGCCGACCGCATGGTCAATTCCAACATCGCCAGGAAGGACCTGGACAGCGAGATGACCGTGGTCCGCAACGAGTTGGAGGCCAACGAGAACAACCCGGGCGGCGTGCTGTTCCAGCGCATCCGTTCCACCGCCTTCCTGTGGCACAACTACGGCAACACCACCATCGGCGCGCGCAGCGACGTGGAAGGCGTGCCGATCGACAAGCTGCAGGCGTTCTACCGCCAGTGGTACCAGCCGGACAACGCCACGCTGATCGTCGCCGGCCGCATCGACACCGCCGACGTGCTCAAGCGCATCGGCACCCACCTGGGCAAGCTGAAGAGGCCCACCCGCCCGCTGCCGCGCTTCTACACCATCGAACCCACCCAGGACGGCGAGCGCGAGGTGACCGTGCGCCGCGTCGGCGACCTCAGGCTGGTCGCGGCCGCCTACCATGTACCGGCGCTGGCGCATCCGGACAGCGCGCCGCTCAGCGTGCTGGCCAACGTGCTGGGCCACACGCCCAGCGGCCGCCTGCACAAGACGCTGGTGGAAGCCAAGCTGGCCGCGGCCACCGGCGCCAGCAGCGAATCCATGCGCGACCCCGGCCTGCTCAGCGTCGTCGCCGTGGTGCCGAAGGACGGCGACACCGCCCGGGCCGAGGCCGAACTGCTGAAGCAGGCCGAGCAGGTGGCCGCGCAGCCCATCACCCAACAGGAAGTGGACGAGGCCAAGCAGCGCATCGGCAACGGCTACGACCTGTACTTCACCGACGTCAACGCGGTGGGCATGGGGCTGTCCGAGTTCCAGGCCGCCGGCGACTGGCGCCTGCTGTTCACCAGCCGCGACGCCATCGAGAAGGTCATCGCCGCCGACGTCAACCGCGTCGCCGCCGCATACCTGAAATCCAGCAACCGCACGCTGGGGCGCTTCATCCCCACCGAGAAGCCCGACCGCGCCGAGATCGCCGCCGCGCCGCCGGTGGCCTCGCTGGTCGAAGGCTACACGGGCCGGGCCGCCGTCAACGCGGGCGAAAACTTCGATCCGTCGCCGCAGAACATCCAGGCGCGCACGCAGACCTTCACCCTGGGCGATGGCCTGAAGGTGTCGCTGCTGCCGAAGAAGACCCGCGGCGAAACCGTCATCGTGAACGCCAACTTCCGCTTCGGCGACGAGGCCTCCATCGCCGGCCGCGAAGGCGCCGCCGGCATGGCCGGCGCCATGCTGATGCGCGGCAGCAAGACCATGACGCGCGAACAGATCGACCAGCGGCTGGAGCAACTGAAGACGCAGGGCAGCATCAGCGGCAACCTGCAGGGCGCCGGCATCGGCCTGCAGACGCGCCGCGCGCACCTGGCCGACGCGCTGGCGCTGGCGGCGGACGTCCTGCGCAACCCGGCGTTCCCGGAAAGCGAATTCGAGCAGCTGCGCGTGCAGGCGATCACCGGCCTGGAAGCCTCGCGCAAGGAACCCGGCAGCATCGCCGGCCGCGCACTGGCGCAATACTTCGACCCGTGGCCGGTAGGCCATCCGCTGCGCGCGAAGACGCTGGACGAATCGCTGGCGCAACTGCAGGCGCTGAAGCTGGACGACCTGCGCACGTTCCACCGCGACTTCTACGGCACGGCCTACGGCGAGATCGCCGTCGTCGGCGACTTCGATCCGGTGGAAGTGCGCGCACAGTTGGAGGCGCTGTTCGCCGGCTGGGCGCCGGGCCACGCCTACGCGCCCATCGATACGCGCTACAACGCACTGCCGGCCAAGCGCGAACGCTTCGAGACGCCGGACAAGCCCAATGCCGTGCTGCTGGCCCGCCACAACCTGTCGCTGCGCGTGGCCGACGACGACTACCCGGCCATGGTGATCGCCAACCGCATCTTCGGCGGCGGCGCGCTGAAGTCGCGCCTGGGCGACCGCATCCGCCAGCAGGAAGGCCTGAGCTACGGCGTCTCCAGCGGCGTGCGCGCCGACGACAGCCGCAGCGGGGAGGACGATGCCGGCAGCCTGACCATCCAGGCCATCGCCGCGCCGGAAAACATGGACAAGGTGGAGACGCTGGTGCGCGAGGAACTGGCGAAGCTGGTCAGCGACGGCATCACCGCCGAGGAACTGAAGGATGCGGTGAGCGGCACGCTGACCGAACGCCAGCAGTCCCGCGCCGAGGACGGCAGCGTCGCCGGCATGCTGGCCGACCAGCTCTACTACGGCCGCACCATGCAGTTCACCGCCGACCTGGACGCCAAGTACCAGGCGCTGACGCTGGAGCAGGTGAACGCGGCGATCCGCAAGCACTTCAAGCCGGAGCAGTTGAGCGTGTACGTGGCGGGCGACTTCGCCAAGGCGGCGGACAAGGCATCCACATCCGCCGGCGAATAGGGCCGGCGGCGCATATGACACAGGAAGACGGCCCGGAAACGGGCCGTTTTTCCTTGTCCATGCCGTTGCCCGGAATGGAAGGTCCCGATGCCCGCGCCGCATGCCGGTCCGGCATGCCTGTCCTCGAGAGTCGGGAACCCGTACCTGGACCGGACCATGGGAGAACGCAATGGTGGACGCTAACGCAATGGTGGACGCTCTGGCCAAACTCATCTCAGCCGTCGCGGCACTGGCGTGGCCGCTGGTGCTGGCGGCCCTTCTTTACAAGCTCTATGAGCCGATCCGGGCGCTGGTGGAATCCGGGCGGAACAGGAAGTTCACCATCAAGGTGGCCGGCAACGAACTCACGATGGAGGAAGCCTCCGAGCAACAGCGCCTGATACTGAGCGATCTGCAGGCGAAGCTTGCCGAGCTTGAAAGGAACATCCGCGTGGACCCGGTCGCCACGATGGACGCTCCGCTCGTCGAGGCAACCACCGCGAAGCGCATCCTCTGGGTCGACGACAATCCCAGGAACAACAGTTTCCTGGTGGCGTCCCTCGAGGATCGCGGCGTCCACGTCGACACGGCGCTGTCCACGGACCAGGCCATGGCCGCATTCAGGAAGAAGCACTACGACATCGTGCTGTCGGACATGGGGCGGCCGGAAGGGGAAAAGGCGGGCATCGACCTGACCCGGCAGATCAAATCGATCAGGCCGGATACTCCCGTTTTCATCTTCTGCGGATCGTGGGCCGCAAGGCATTGGCGAAAGGAGGCGCTGGAGGCGGGCGCCTCCGGAATAACATCGTCGGGGACTTCCCTGCTCAGCCTGTTGCCGCTGGATCCGGGCCCGCCTCCCCGGTAGCGCGAAGCGAGCGGACATCGCTCCGGCATGCCGGGCGACCTTCCGGATCGCCTTTCAATCGTGGCCCGAATCCTCGGGCCACGCGAGCACGGCAACCACCGGGAAATGGTCCGAAGGGTAGCGGCCGTTCCAGCGCGTCGTCACCGACTTCACCGATTCGACTTCAATGCCGCGCACGAAGATCCAGTCGATGCGCTTGTCGGGAACGCCGCGGAAGGCATGGAACGTGGCGTCGATACCCTCCACGCGCGGCGCGGTCGTCCAGGCATCCTGCAGGGTGCGCGAGAGCACCGCATGCACCTCGCCGCCGGGGCCGGTGTTGAAGTCGCCCGTGAGCACCACGGGAATGTCCTTCGGCAAGGCCGCCAGTCTTTGCGCGATGGCCTGCGCACCCTTCACCCGTGCCGCCTCGTCCCCTTCGCGATAGGGCAGGTGCGTGTTGAACAGGTAGAAGCGCTTCGCGTCGCTGCGGCGCTGGAACAATGCCCACGTCACCATGCGCGGATGCAGGTGGTTCCAGCTGATGCTGCCCGGCATGTCCGGCGTGTCGGACAACCAGAAATCCCCGGACTCGACGACCTCGACGCGATCCTTGCGATAGAAGACCCCCATGCGTTCGCCGCTGCCGTCCGCCTCGCGGCCACGCCCCAGCCAGGCGTACTGCGGCAATTCGCGGACGAGGTAATCGGCCTGGCCTTCCACCAGTTCCTGCATGCCGATCACGTCGGGCGCTTCCTCGCGCAGCATGCGCGCGGCCAGCGGTTTGCGCGTTTCCCAGTAGTCCGGGCCATCGGACTCCACCGGCAGGCGGATGTTGAAGCTCATCACGCTTATCGTCCCGTCGCCGGACGCGGATAAATCCGCACTGAAGGACAGGGACGCGGCAAGCGCCGCCATCGCCAGCAGTCGTGCAATCCTGTTCATCCGCGACACTTCATGGCATGGACCGGCCGCCATTATAGGGGCATGCCCGTGCACCACGGCCACCCGCACCCCGTCTAAGGAGAGATCGCCATGACCCTTATCGCTGTCCTGTTCGCCCTGGCGACGGGCCCTGCCGCAACGCACGACCCCTATTACCTGGACCGCACGGTGGGCGCCGCCAGCGAACTGGTCGGCTGGTGCCGCGCCGAGGCCGAGGCACGCTACGCCGCCAAGGGCGTGTCCACCTACCAGTGGACCTCGTCCTACCACGACCGCGGCAACACGCTGTTCGTGGAGGGCAAGCTGCGGGCCAACGGCAACGACATCCCCGTGCATTGCCGCATCGCCCGCGGCGCCCAGCTCCGTTACGCGAGCATCGAGATAGACGATCCCACGCTGTGAACGGACCTGCCGGACCGGCGGTTGCGATGAAGGGCGGCTCGCCGGTCCGATGACGATGCGTCAGGCGGCCGAGCGCTGCTGTCCGCGGTGCCTGCCTTCGGCGATCTCCTCGACCAGCTTGGCACAGAACGCGGGTAGGTCCTTCGGCGTGCGGCTGGTGACCAGGCCCTTGTCGACCACCACCTCGTCGTCCTGCCATTTCGCGCCGGCGCGTTCCAGGTCCCTGCGGATGTTGGGCACGGAGGTGAGAGTGCGGCCGTCGATCACGTCGGCGTTCGCCAGCACCCACGGGCCATGGCAGATCGCGCCGACCGGCTTGCCGGCCTCGAAGAAGCCACGGGTGAACGCCAGCGCCTGGTCGTCCACGCGCAGCGCATCGGGATTGAACAGGCCGCCCGGTATCACCAGCGCGTCGTAGTCCTTGGCGGACACTTCGGACAGCATATGGTCCACCTCGACGGTATCGCCCTTGTCGAAGTGCTTGAAGCCCTGGATGCGGCCGCCGTCCTGCGACACGATGTCGACCTGGGCGTCGTGCTCGCGCAGGACGCGCAGCGGTTCGGTCAGCTCGGATTGCTCGAAGCCATCGGTGGCGAGGATGGCGACACGTTTTCCGGTCAGATGGCTCATGCGGTTTCTCCGCGTTCGAATGAGCCGCCACCGTAGCGCGTGGCGTGCGCACGCAGCGCGAAGGAAACGTTGTGCGTGCGTCAACGCAGGATTGCGCCCGCGTTGCGCCCGTTCAGCGCCGCGGCCACGCCGCCAGCAACGCCCACAGGCCGCCGATGCCGGCGATCCACGAGGACGCGGGAATCGACAGGATGCTCGGACCGCCGGCCTCGAAGCCGTACAGCACCGCCGCCACGATCAGCAGGCCCACCCCGAGGATGGCGGCCACCACCCGGCGCTGCATGCCGTTCATGATCTGGGTCAGCTCGGCCAGGTCGCGCGAGCGCATCGCCAGTTCGTGCTTGCCGTTCACCTGCTGGGTGAGCCAGGCATGGACCAGGCGCGGCATGTCGGGGGCGTGCGTCATGATCTCCGGCAGGCGCTTGCGGAATTCCTGGGCGGCGCGCTGCGGGCTGTAGCGTTCCACCAGGATGCGCTCCAGCACCGGCTTGGCCACCGCCCAGATGTCCAACTGCGGGTCCATCAGCCGCCCCACGCCCTCGATGTTGAGCAGCGTCTTCTGCAGCAGGATCAGCTGCGGCTGCAGGGTCAGTTCGTACTTCTGCGCGGTGCGGAACAACTTCAGCAGGACCTCGGCCAGCGAGATTTCCGACAGCGGCCGGGTGAAGTAGGGCTCGCACACCGAGCGCGCCGCCGCCTCCAGTTCGTCGATGCGCACGGTGGCGGGCATCCAGCCGGCCTCCACGTGCAGTTCGGCGATGCGCCGGTAGTCCTTGTTGAAGATGGCCATGAAGTTCTCGGCCAGGTAGTACTGGTCCTCGGGCGAGAGTTGGCCGGTGATGCCGAAGTCGAGCGCGATGAAGCGCGGGTCGGCCTTGCGGGCGGGATCGCTGTCCACCCAGATGTTGCCGGCATGCGCGTCGGCGTGGAAGAAGTTGTCGCGGAACACCTGCGTGTAGAACACGCGCACGCCCTTGGCCGCCAGCGCCTTGCGGTCGATGCCTGCGGCGTCCAGCGCGGCGATGTCATCGGACGGAATGCCGTGCACGCGTTCCATGGTCAGCGCGCGCTCGGCGGTATGCGACCAGATCACTTCCGGCACGTACAGGTCCGGCGAATCCTTCCAGAAGCGGCGCATCACGCTGGCGTTGGCGCCTTCGCGTTGCAAGTCCAGTTCGGCGGCCAGGGTGGACTCGATCTCGGCGACGATCTCGCGGGGACGGATCTTGTCCGCGCTGGGATGGGCGCGGTCCACCAGCGCGGCCACGGAATTGAGCAGCGAGATGTCGGCGGCGATCTGCTTCTCGATGCCCGGACGCAGCACCTTGACCACCACCTCGCGTCCGCCGGGCAGCGTGGCCTCGTGCACCTGCGCGATCGAGGCCGAGGCCAGCGGCGTGGTGTTGAACGATTCGAACGACGTGCCGGTCGGCCGGCCCAGCGCCTGTTCGACGATGCAGCGCGCGGCCTCGCCGTCGAAGGGTTTGACGCGGTCCTGCAGCAACGCCAGTTCCAACGCCACGTCCGGCGGGATCAGGTCGCGGCGGGTGGACAGGATCTGCCCGAACTTGACGAAGATCGGCCCCAGTTCCTGCAAGGCCAGGCGCAGCCGCGCGCCGCGCGGCTGGGCGGCGATCTCGGCCGAGGCCCGGGGCACGAACGGCCGCGCCAGCCGCAGCCAGCGCTCGGCCGGGGTGTCGTCCAGCAGGTCGTCCAGGCGGTAGCGCAGCAGTACGCGGCCGATCTTGCTGGCCCGCAGGACCGACCTCATGCGCGGTCCTCCGCGCGCGCGGCCAACCGGCCGACGCGCACGGCAAGGCGCTCGACGTCGTCGCGGACCGCATCGACGTCGTCGTGGAAGGCATTGAGTTCCGCGCGTCCCACCACGTCGCGCGATTCCTCGGTGGCGTACTCGGCGGCCGTTTCCGCCAGGTTGCCCGCGGCCACGCGCGCCTGCCGCAACGCACCGCGCGCGGCATTGGCCACCTGCACGCCGATCACATCGCCGAACACGCGGGTGAACGGCAGCGACCAGTCCGGGTCGAAGCGCGTGGCCAGCGACTGCAGCCGGCGCGCGAGTTCGGCGTCGCCGGAAACGCGCACGCGGCCCACGGGCGTGGCCTGGTCGCGCCGGAAGAAGGGCAGCTGGCCCAGCAGGCCGCCCAGCGTGCTCTGCACGGCGAGGTCCGGCTCGACGACTTCGCTGGCCGGACCCACCTGCAACTGCCCGCCACCGACGATGATTTCCATCGCCAGTGCGGGCGCGTCGATCTTCAGCTGGATGCGCCGCCCCTCCAGCGGACGCAGCGCGGCCTGCGTGTCCGGATCCAGCGCGAGCGCGTGGTTCAGCGCGGTTTCCAGGGCACGGCCGGCAAGGGGTTTGAGGGCGTCGAACGGGGACAGGTCCATGCCGCCATTCTAGCGGTAATGAACAGGGCTTCCCCGGTCGCGGTCTTCGGGAAGACAGGAGGTGGGAGCGGCCTCCGGCCGCGAGCTCTTACGAGAACTCGCGCCGGGACGGCGCTCCCACCAACACCCGTCTTGGTCAGACCCGTTTGCCGCGCAGCAGCGAGATGATCGCCAGGATCACGAAGACGACGAACAACACCCAGGCGATGTTGGTGGCGGCACCGGCGATGCCGCTGAAGCCGAGCACGGCGGCGATCAGGGCGATGACGAAGAAGATGACGGCGTAGCGCAGCATGGAGAACTCCTTGTGGCATGTGGCCACGAAGTGGAGCCGGTAGTGGCGTGGACCATGCTGGTGGCCGGAAGGTCATGGCGGCGTGAGCATGCGGCGGCGGCGGAAGGAGAGCCTTCAGCCTTGTGATCGAGATGTAAACGCAGCGACCGTCCGTCAGAGAGGATGGTCGCGCAGCCACGCGCGCAGCCGCTCGAACCCTTCTTCCATGCCGACGCGCGGCTGGTAGCCGAAATCGCGCCGCGCCGGCCCCATGTCGTACCAGTGCGCCGTGCTCAATTGTTCGGCCAGGAAACGCGTCATCGGTGGTTCGCCCTTCAACGGAAGCACGGTCCACAAGGCCTCGCAGACCGCGCCGATGCGGTACGCGGCCTTGAAGGACAGGTGCTTGTCCGCAGGCGGCGCGCCCGCGCTGTCGAGCAATGCGTTCAACAGCCTGCGCATCGGCCACGGCTCGCCGTTGGAGATGAAGTACGCCTTGCCCGCGCAGGCCGCGGCGGGGGCAAGACGGTCGAACGCGTCGAAATGCGCCTGCGCCGCGTTATCGATGTAGGTGGTGTCCACGAAGTTCTCGCCGCTGCCGACGATGCGGAGGCGGCCGGCCTTCGCGCGCGATACCAGCCGCGGCAGGATCTGGTGGTCGCCGGGACCCCAGATCAGGCGCGGCCGCAGCGCCACGGTGGCGAGCGCCGGGCCGTTGGCCGCCAGCACCGCCTTCTCGGCGATGGCCTTGGTGGTGGCATAGGGCGCCTTGAAGCCTTCGCCGTACGGCACGCTGTCGGCGGTGCCGCCTTCGACCGGGTGCGTCGCGCGATGCGTCACGCTGGGCGTGGAGGTGTAGACCAGCCTGCCGATGCCATGCGTCCGGCACGCGTCCAGCACGTTCTGCGTGCCGACGACGTTGGCGTCGTGGTAGCTCCTGTAACTCCCCCAAGCCCCGGCTTTCGCCGCATTGTGGAAGACGGCATCGACGCCCTGCGCCGCATGCATCACCGCATGCGCGTCGGCCAGGTCGCCCTGTACCTGCCCCACGCCCAGTGCGCCCAGCACCGGGTAGTGCCCGCGGTTGAAGCTGATGACCTGATGGCCGCGTTCCACCAGGCCACGGCACAACGCCTGTCCCAGGAAACCGCCGCCTCCGGTGACGAGAACTCTCATGCGGTCTTCTCCAGTTGCGCCGTCGCCCATGCCGCCAGCTTCTCGCGCCCGATCTTGGCGTTGTGGCGGATGTCCACGGGGAAGGCGGGATGGCACAGGAAGGTGTCGATGCGCGCGGTATGGGCATGCGCTGCGGCAATGGACTTCAGCGCGGCAACGATGTCCTGCTTGTCCGGCGCAGTGGCCTGCGGCCGCAGTTCGTAGCACAGCACCGGCCGTTGGCGGCCGGGTTCGCCCACGCCGACCAGCGCGGTGCGGCGGATCGCGGGGTGGGTGTTGAACACCGGCTCCACCTGCTCGGTGTAGAGCGGGCCGCCGGCGGTTTCCACGCGCTGCGTCTTGCGGCCGCAGAACCATAGCCGGCCTTCGCGATCGAAATAGCCGACATCGCCCATGCGGTGGACGATGCGCACGCCGCCTCCGGGCAACGTTTCGCCGATCTTCGCCGCGCGGGTGGCGGCGTCGCGGTGGAAATAGCTGTCGGTGGCGGTGGGGCCGGCGACGGTGATCTCGCCCACTTCGCCCGCAGGCAATACTTCCGCGCCGGACCACTCGGCAATGGGCGCATCGACGATGCGGATGATGCGCACCTCGTTGGGCGGCACGGGTCGGCCCACGCAGGTGCCGGCGCCGGCTTCGGTCGCGGTGCGGGTGTCCTGCAGTTCGCGGCCCTCGATGACGGCGACGGGCAGGCATTCGGTGGCGCCGTAAGGCGTCCAGAACTGCGCGGTCTCCGGCAGCAGCGTGCGGATCTTCGCCACCACGTCCGGGGGCACCGGCGCGCCGGCCGAGGTCGCGCGCTGCACGGTGGGCAGCGGTTCGCCGAAGTCGGCCAGCACCTTCATCAGGGCCGGCGAACCGAACAGCTGGGTCACGCCGAAGCGCGCGATGGCCGCGTGCAGCTTGCGCGGATCGGCATTGGCCGGGCGCGTGGGATCCATGTCGGGGATGATCGAGGTCAACCCCAGCGCCGGATCGAACAGCGCGAACGGCGGGAACGTCGGCAGGTCGACGCCGCCGGGCTGCATGCCGAAGGCGTTGCGGAGCAGTTCGATCTGCGCGACGAAGTGGCGGTGGCGGTACACCACGCCCTTGGGCACGCCGGTGGAGCCGCTGGTGAACAGGATGCCGGCCACGTCGTCCGGTACAGTCGCCGCCAGTTGCGGACCGGCATCGGCGCCCATCGCTTCGATGCGCGCCAACGTGGTGCCGCCCCAGGCGCAGCGCGTGCCGACGGTGACGATCTTCTTCGCGCTGCGCGCCCAGCCCAGCAGCACGCGCGCCAGCTGCGCCAGCGGGATGCCGATGAAGGCGTCCGGCTGCGCTTCGTCCAGGCACTGCTTCAGCGCGCGCCTGTCGATGCCCGGGTCCACCAGCACCGGCACGGCGCCGGCCTTGAACAGCGCGAACATCAGCAGGAAGAACTCCGGCGTGGGCCGCACCATCACCACGGTGCGGCTTCCGCGCACGATGCCATGCTTCGCCAGTCCGGCGGCGATGGCGTCGCTGCGCGCATCGAGTTGCGCGTAGGTCAGTTCGGCGGTGTAGCGGCCGGCGCTGTCCGGGCAGCGCATGGCCACGCGGTCGGGCTGTTCGCGGGCCAGCCGCGGCAGGCTGGCGGCGATGTTGCAAGATGAAGGGTCGCGGTCGGACGACACCCCGTCGGCATCGGCTGTGGACCCGGAGGTTCGGCCAGGCATGGCCGGGCCGGACGATCCGTCGGGACTGTGCGGTGACGCCATGGAGGGCGGACGCCTTGTTCTGAGGAATGGGCCGCCCATTGTCGCCGCTGGGCGGGGCTTGCGTCAGCCAATGGCGTTGGCAGAATGCGCTTCCCGCCAGCCCATGACGCCAGCACGATGTCCCACCCCTGCCTGACCTGCGGCGCCTGCTGCGCGTTCTACCGGGTCAGCCTCCACTGGAGCGAAGCGGATCCGGCCCTCGGCGGACAGGTTCCGTTCGAGCTGACCGAGCCGTTGCGCGCGCATGAGCGCGCGATGCGCGGGACGTCGCGATCGCAGCCGCGCTGCATCGCGCTGGACGCCGACATCGGCCGCTACAGCCGCTGCACCATCCACGACCGCCGCCCCTCGGCGTGCGCGGCGGTGGCCGCCTCGCTGGAATTCGGCGAGCGCAGCCCGCAGTGCGACAAGGCTCGCCTGGCCTGGGGATTGCCGATGCTGATGGAAGCGGACTGGACAGGCGTCGGCGAGGCGGAACGCATTCCCATGCCGCTGTAGGAGCGGGCCATGCCCGCGATGCTTTTGGGCCGGCGTGGGAAAGAGCATCGCGCCCAAGGGCGCTCCTACAAACCTCCAATGCCTTGTAGGAGCGCCCTCGGGCGCGATGCTTTAAGTGGATTGTGTAAAGGCATCACGCACGCCCCAGGGCGCTCCTACAGGGATGGCGGCCCAGGAAGTCGCGGACCAGCGGCACCAGGATCTCGTGCTTGTCCTCAAGCACGTAATGGCCGGCATCCTCGTAGGCATGCACTTCGGCGTCCGGCAACGCGGCCTGGAAACCGGCCAGGAAATGCCGGTCGAACACGAAGTCCTTCAGACCCCAGCCAAGGAACGCGGGGCGGTCGGCGAACTCGTGCAGGCGGCGACCGGCCTGCTCCAGCAACGGCCACGCCTTGTCCTGCGGCCCCAGCGGGATGTCCTGCATGAAGCGCACCGTGCCGATGCGGTTCTTCCAGCTGTCATAGGGCGACACGTACGCGCGGCGGATGTCGGCCGGCATTTTCCGCTCCACACCCAGGTACGAGGCGCCGCCGGAGAACGCATTGAACGCGCGGATGACGAAGGCGCCCAGCTTCCAGTCGCGGCCCAGCGCGATCTGCCACGGCATCTTCTTCGCCGCCGGCATCGGGAACGCCGCGGTGTTGGTGACCACCAGCCGCCTGACCTGCGCCGCGTGCGACAGCGCCCAGCCGAAACCGATCATGCCGCCCCAGTCGTGCACCGCCAGCGTCACCGGGCCATCGATGCCCAGATGCTCCAGCAGCGCGGCCACGTCGTCCACGCGCGACTGCAGGGTGTAGTCGTAGCGATCGTCGTCCGGCTTGTCCGACAGGCCCATGCCGATGTGGTCCGGCACGATGCAACGGTACTTGTCCGACAGACCCGACACCAGCGCGCGCCAGTAGTAGCTCCACGACGGATTGCCGTGCAGCATCACCACCACTTCGCCGTCGCGCGGACCCTCGTCGAGATAGCTCATCGACAGGCCGGGGCGGATCTCGAAGCGGTGCGGGGTGAAGGGATAGCCGGGAAGGTTCATCGATTTCTCTGGGCGACGACAGGGTTACAACAAGGGAAGCTGGTCGCCGCCTTCATCCCGCAGGACTTCGGCGCGGCGGATCATCTGCTGGACATCCGGAACCGCATGGATGGCGACGAGTTCGACCTCGGGATGCTCATTCGCGAATACGCGGAAGATTTCGTCCGCGAACGCCTGGCCGATGCTGGTCACTCCCTCGAAATCCAGCATGACGCAACGGAACCTCTCGACCCGCTGCAACAGGCGCTTGGCCTGGGACCGGGAAATGAGGTTTTCGTCTCCGACCTTCGCCAGCCGCACCGGCACCACGGTTTTCGCGAAGGCATATTCATCCGGACCACTGGAGAATTCGTCGAATACCTGCCTCGCGGTCCGCTGGGAATCGGTTGCGATTTCCATGCGGACCGCCGTGCCCCGCATGTCGGCGGTCTCGTCGAGATCGAGGAGGATATCGTCCGGCTCCGTGGCATCGTGATCGAACACGAGCCCTGTCGAGTCGATCTCGAAATGATCGAACATGCGGGAAGTGAAGAACACGCCTTCGCCCGAATGGCGCCTGGGGTCGGTGGTCAGCTTGCCTTTGGACAGTTCGAGCAGGGCCAAACGTTCGTCCGGCAATGCGAGGGCCCGGGTAATCTTGCGGAATATCCCGACACCGTCGTCCACGACGGCCAATGAGACACGGCGGGCATCGCGCATCACCTCGACGCGGACCGTGGCACCCTCGGAATGATCGATGGCGTTGTTGACCATTTCGGTGATGGCATGGTGGCAGATGTCCAGCACGTTGCTCCGCAGACCCTGCAACAGCGGCGAGACGTCGCGAGTCCAGACGTGGTCCTCCTGCAGACCATCCACGCGATAGCGGAATTCCGCCCGACGATTGGGGCCAAGCCGATAGACCGGTCGGGTTGTTCCTTCCTTCTCGAGGAAACCGGTTTCAGCCAACGCCCTAGCCCGCGTGGCGACGGCGGCACGGCTCAGCCCCAACTGCGCGGCCACCACCCGGATCAGATCGCGCGGGTGCTCTCCGACCTGCCGCAACAAGGCTTGTTCGATTTCCTGTGACCGATCCGGGCGTGCCATCGTCGGATTGTAAAGTTAAGCGCTCTTACTTGATAGTTAAGCGCTCTTACTTGATAGTTAATCTCAATATATATTGAGACTTACCAGACCACTTCCGCCATCGAGCAGTTCAGCCCGGAGCCGATGCCCAGCAGGGCGATGCGGTCGCCTTTCTTCAGGCGGCCCAGCTCCTTCAGCTTGCTCAGCACGATCGGCACGCTGGCCGGACCGATGTTGCCGTGTTCGCTGAAGATGGTCATGACCTTCTGCGGGTCGATGCCGAAGGCCTTGATGAAGGCCTGGGTGTGCGGGCGGCTGACCTGGTGGATGACGAACTGGTCCAGTTCGTCCACCGCCCAGCCCAGCGCGATCTTGGCGGCGGCGAAGGTCTTGTTGGCCAGCTTCATGCCCTCGATCAGCAGCATGCGGGTGTCGGTGACCATGCGGTCCAGGTTGCCGCGGCACAGCTTGTTCCACTCGGTCGCCGAGCGGGTCACGCCGCCCTTGTAGCGCGGGGCGTCCGGGGTCAGGTCGACCCGCGACAGCACCATCGCGGCGGCGCCGCAGCCCAGGGTCAGCGCGGCCAGTTCGTCGCGGAACTGCTGTTCGGTGATGTCCGGGGCGTTCAGGCGCTCGATGGTCTTTTCGTAGACGAGGTTGGCGGTTTCGCCGTCCACCACCAGCGCATAGTCGATCTCGCCGCGCTCCAGCATGCGGGCGGCGATGTCCATGCCGTTGATGAAGGCCAGGCAGGCGTTGGCCACGTCGAAGGTCTGGCAGTGGTCGCTCACGCCCAGGTTGCCGCAGACGATGCTGGCGGTGGACGGCTCCAGGTAGTCGCGGCTGACCGAGGTGTTGACCACTAGGCCGATCTTGTCCGCGCCGATGCCGGCATCGATCAGCGCCTTCCTCGCGGCCAGCGTGGCGGCGTCGGAGGCCTGCACGTCGGCGTCCCACAGGCGGCGCTCGCGCACGCCGGCGACATCGTTCAGGACGTCCGTCTTGATCCCCAGCCGGTCCAGCGTGGGCTGCAGGCGGGTGTTGATTTCGTCGGAGGTCAGCGTGTGCGGCGCGTCGACGTGCGCCAGCCCCGCGATGGAGACGTTCTTGAAGAGCATCGAAGTTAGCGCCAAGGCTCAGGCGAAGGGGGCGACAAGGGTAACGGCTTCCGGTCTTCACCGCATCTTTATAAATAGGGCATCCCGGCCTGCCCTTCAGATTAAATGTGATTTACATCACATTTATGCCGCATCAGCGTCCGCAGCGGTAAGCCGCGAAGCGCTGCTCGCCATTGGCGGGGTCGCCCAGCGGCTGCAGGGTGTCGGCCTGCAGGCCGGGGGCCTCGTTGCGGGCCAGGGTTTCCAGTTCGTCCCGTACGCGCAGGGCATTGCGCTCGTAGAAGGCCACGCTGTCCTTCACCGTCACCGAGACCTCGCCACGCTTCTCGCACTGGGCGGGCGCCGGTCCGCCGGCGATGACGCGGACATCCTTCGCACTGGGGGCCAGATGCACCCAGGTACAGGCGGACAGCAGCAGGGTGGAAGCGGCGGCAAGCAGGACAAGTCGCATGGAGGCACCGGTTGGCGGAGGTGAGTGGGCATTCTGGCCCACGTTTCATGAATCGGATGGGGGATAGCATGTCAAAGGCGCATCGCCCCTGCCAGCAAGGCTTCGGCCGTGAACCGGGCGACTGCAAACGCTGGTCTTCGACGCCCCTCACCCGCCCCCACCTTCGCGGGGGCAGGCTCTTCGGCACCCTCTCCCCGCAAGCGGGGAGAAGGGTGGCAATTGGCAGGCACGGCGCGCAGGCTCACTTACTTCTTCGGCCTGCCGTCGGCGTCCAGCACCTGCACCTCGCCCAGTTGCAACGCGCGCACCGGCTGCTCGATCTTGGCCAGGTCGCCCACCACCACCCAGGTCAGCGACTGCGGTTGCAGGCGCCGGGCGGCGGCGGTCACGTCGGCCGGGCCGATGGCTTCGTTGCGGGCCTTGTACTGCAGGATGTAGTCGTCCGGGCGGCCGAAGCGCTGGTTGCTGGCGATCTGGCTCATCACCGCGCTGGCGGTCTCATAGGCGCCCGGCAGTTCCAGCGTGTTGGCGGCGCGGATCTTGGCGATCTCGTCGGCGCTCGCCGGCTTGGCGCCGGTCGCGAAGCCGGTGATCTCCAACTTCAGCTCCTTGATCGAATCGGCGGTCCTGTCGCTCTGCACCGCCGCCTGCGCGAACCACGGGCGCTGGCCCAGCACGTTGGTCGCGCCGCTGTAGGAGCCGTACGCCCAGTGCTTGTCCTCGCGCAGGTTCATGTTGAGGCGCGAGCTGAACTGCCCGCCCAGCACGCCGTTGGCGAAGTCGAAGTCGATGCTGCCGGCATCGCGCGTGGACGGCACCAGCTGGCCCACGTAGATGTTGGACTGGATGGCGCCGGGCTGGTCCACCAGGAACACGCGCGGCTGGGCCGGCAGCTTCACTTCGGTCACCGCCGGCACCGACGGCGCGTCGGCGGGCGACTTCCAGTCGCCGAAGCGCGCCTCAAGCAACGGCACGATCTGCGCCAGCGTGGTGTCGCCGACCACGATGAGGCGGGCTTTCTCCGGCTGCAGCCACTTGGCGTGGTAGTCGACCAGGTCGTCGCGGGTCAGCGAGGCGATGGATTCCTCGGTGCCGCTGCCGGTGAACGGGATGGCGTAGGCGTGGCCTTCGCCGTACAGCAGCGGCGGCATCACCCGCAGCGCGGCGGTCTGCGGGCGCGCCTTCTCCTGCTTGATGCCGGCGATCCAGGTGGCGCGCACGCGCTCGATCTCGGCGTCGTCGTAGGTCGGGCGGCGCAGCACGTCGGCGTACAGGTCCAGCGATTCGGCCAGCTTGTCGCTCAGCGCGGACAGGCTGACGGCCGCGTAGTCCAGGCCGGCACCGACGCCGATCTGCGCGCCCAGCGCCTCCTGGCGGGCGGCCAGTTCCAGCGCACTGTACTCGCCGGCGCCGTCATCGAGCATCTGCATGGCGAAGTTGGCGCGGCCCAGCTTGGCGCCGACGTCGCTGCTGTAGCCGCCGGGGAACTCCATGTTCATCTGCACCACCGGCGTCTCATGGCGCTCGGCCAGCACCACCTGCAGGCCGTTGGACAGGGTGGCGCGCTGCACGGCCGGGAACTTCAGGTCGGGGAAGGTGGTGGTCTTCGGCACGCCCTGGCTGCGGTCAACGTCGGTCCTGACCGTCCTGAACTTCGGATCGACCGGCGGGATGGCGGCCGGCGCGGTGGCCGGGGCCGCGTGCACGGTCTCCGGCAACGAGGAGGCCGGCGTTTCGCTGGGCTGCACGATCAGGGTGTGCGAACCCACGCCCAGCCATTTCTTCGCCGCGGCCCGGATGCTGGCCGGGGTGGCGCTGGCGATGTCGTCGAGTTCGTCCTGGTAGCAGTCCGGCCTGCCCTGGTAGACCGCGCACGAGGCCAGCACGTCGGACTTGCCGCCGAAGCCGCCGATGCGCTCGATGCCGCGCACGAAGCCGGCGCGGGCCACGGTGCGGGCCTGCTCCACTTCCTGCGCGGTCGGGCCCTCGGCGATCAGGCGCTGGATCTCCTCGTCGAGGATCTTCTCCACCTGAGCCGGGTCCACGCCTTCCTTCACCGTGGCGGTGACGAAGAAGGTGCCGCTGATCTCGCTGCTCCAGCTGTACGCGCTGACCTGGTCGGCCAGCTTGTCGCCATGCACCAGCCGGCTGTCCAGGCGCGAGGACGCGCTGCCGCCCAGCACCTGCGCGTACAGGTCCAGCAACGTGGCGTCCTTGCTGCCCAGTTCCGCCACCGGCCAGGCGCGGTAGATGCGCACCTGCGGCACGCGGTCGGGCACGGTTTCGCGGGTGTCCTGCGCGCGTCTGGGGATGTTGGTCTTCATGTCGGCCAGCGTGGCGCTGGCCGGGATGTCGCCGAAGTAGCGGGTGACCTTCTCCCTGGCGGTGGCCGCGTCGATGTCGCCGGCCAGCACCAGCACGGCGTTGTTGGGGCCGTACCAGCTCTTGAACCAGGTCTTCACGTCGTCCAGCGTGGCCGCGTCCAGGTCGGCCATCGAACCGATGGTCTGCCAGCTGTAGGGATGGCCCGCCGGGTACAGGGCCTCGAAGATCCTGGCGGTGATGCGGCGGCCGTAAGGCTGGTTCTCGCCCTGGCGCTTCTCGTTCTGCACCACGCCGCGCTGCTCGTCCAGCGCCTTCTGGTCGATCGCGCCCAGCAGGTGGCCCATGCGGTCCGACTCCATCCACAGCGCCATGTCCAGCGCGGTGGTCGGCACGTTCTGGAAGTAGTTGGTGCGGTCCTGGTTGGTGGTGCCGTTCTGGTCGGTGGCGCCGACCAGCTCGAACGGCGCGAAGAACTCGCCGTCGTGGTTCTCCGAACCCTGGAACATCAGGTGCTCGAACAGGTGCGCGAAGCCGGTGCGCCCCGGGGTCTCGTTCTTGCTGCCCACGTGGTACCAGACGTTCACCGCCACGATCGGCGCCTTGCGGTCGGTGTGCACGATCACCCGCAGGCCGTTGGGCAGGGTGAATTCCTCGTAGGGGATGACGATGTCCGCACCGGCGGCGGGTTTGGCCAGCAATGGCGCCGGCGAATACGCCAGCCCCCCCAGGGCGGCGGACAGGGCGACGGCAAGCAGGGCGGCGCGGGGCCGGCGGGAAACGATCATCGGATACTCCTTGTATGTAGGTGGTGCAGCCTGGAGAACCCCCCGATGCTAACCGGGGCAAACGGTCATTACACTAGGCCAACAGGCACGGCCGCCTCCTCGGGCGCCCGGCCCGCACGGCCCCCACCACGTTGTCCCGCCACAGCAGGGAGGCACCATGGACCGGAAGCATTGCCTGATCACCGGAGCCAACCGCGGCCTGGGGCTGGAATTCGCCCGCCAGTTGCTGGCGCGCCGCTGCCACGTGGTCGCCACCTGCCGGCAGCCCGGCAAGGCCACCGCCCTGAACACCCTGGCCGGCGAGTACCCCGGCCGCCTGCACGTGCTGCCGCTGGATGTGGCCGACGCCCGCAGCCGTGCCGAACTGGTCCGCGAACTGCCGCTGGTCACCGACGGCGAACCCCTGCACCTGCTGGTCAACAACGCCGGCGTGCTGCGTGGCGGCGAACGCTTCGGCCAGGTCGCGGCCGCCGACCTGGACGCCAGCTTCCACACCAACGCGGCCGGTCCGTTCCTGCTGGTGCAGGCCATCGCCGCGCAGATCGCCGACGGCGGCACCGTCGCCAACATTTCCTCCGAAGTGGGCTCGATCGCCCTGCGGCAGGAATTCCGCACGCCCAGCTACGCCATCGGCAAGGCGGCGCAGAACATGGCCACCTCGCTGCTGTCGCAGGCACTGGCGCCGCGCGGGATCGCCGTGGTGGCGCTGCATCCCGGCTGGGTACAGACCGACATGGGCGGGGCGAATGCGGCGTTGACCGTGCAGGATGCGGTGGCCGGCCTGCTGCAGGTCATCGGCCAGCTGAAGCCCGAGGACTCGGGGCGCTTCCTGGACTGGCAGGGACAGGCATTGCCCTGGTGAATCATGAACGGCAACCCCGGCGCAAGGCCGCGATTGCAACCGTTGCCGGTTAAACGACATCCAAACCAGCAAGCCCGGCACTGACCGGGGCCGGATCGAAGCGGCGTGTTGGTAGTCACAAATGCGGCCCTGAGGCGTCTTGTCACCTGTAGGACGGACAACCCGGGCGGACACGCGCAACGGACACCGGACACGGCAATAGCAACATTTTTATCAATTGGATCAATAACTTGAATTTGGCACGGTTCCTGCTTTACCCATAACAAGCAAACAGTCGTTCCGCACCAATCCTGACTGAACCCTGAATAAAATCACCGAAACGAAAGGTTTCGCTTGACCGATCTGTCTAGGTGTACTACTTTACTACCACACCACCCAACAACATCACTACAGAGGCATGACAATGAACGCCAAGAACCTGCTCCCGCTGACCGCCGCCGCCGTGTTCGCCCTGTGCGCCGGTTCCATGGTCATCTCCGCCACCCACGCCGACAACAACCACGGCGCCGCCGAGCGCATCGTCACCCTGCCGACCGTGTCGGTCACGCCGGACCCGGCCGACCTGGCCCACTACAACACGTACAAGGACGCCAAGATCGTCGACCTGGCCACCGTCTCGGTGACCCCGGCCGCGGAAGACGTGGCGTACTACGTCGCCAACCAGGCGGTGCGCATCGTCGACATGCCGGTCGTCACCGTGCGTCCGTCGGCCGACGACATGCAGCAGATCGCCGTCCAGGCGGGCGTGCTGGCCAGCCAGCTGGCTTCGCGTTGATACGCAGGCAACACGTTCACCCCGCGTAACACGCAAGCCGGCTGCGGCCGGAGTTCCACCGCACCACCCGCCAAGCCGGTCACGCAGCGCCGCGTAGAATGCGCGCCATGACCGCCGCCCTGGACATCGACGTCCTGCTGTACCAGCCGGAAATTCCCCCGAATACCGGCAATGCCATCCGCCTTTGCGCGAACACCGGCGCGCGGCTGCACCTGATCGAGCCCCTCGGCTTCGACCTGGAAGACAAGCAGCTCCGCCGCGCCGGCCTGGATTACCACGAATACGCATCGCTGCAGGTCCATGCTTCGCTGGAAGCGGCCTTGGCGCACGTGCGGCCGGCCCGCCTGTTCGCGCTCAGCACGCGCGGCGCCCAGCGCTACGACCGGCCCCGCTACCAGCCCGGCGACGCCTTCCTGTTCGGCCCGGAAACCCGCGGCCTGCCGCAGGACGTGCTGGAGGCGCTGCCGCCGGCCCAGCGCCTGCGCCTGCCGATGCGCCCCGACAACCGCAGCCTCAACCTGTCCAACAGCATCGCCGTGGTGGTGTTCGAGGCGTGGCGTCAGGCCGGGTTTCCCGGCGGCGCCTGAGCATCCCCTGTAGGAGCGACGCCAGTCGCGACCGCGGACCGAAAGCCATTCCTACCTCGAACCCGGACGGATTGAGGCGGAGAAGGCGGACGCCTTTTCCATGGACCCCACTTTGATCCCAGATCCTCGATAGCCAATGTCTGCGGTCGCGACTGGCGTCGCTCCTACAAAGGATGCGCCTAAGGCTGCGTGAAGCGCGACAGCCGATACGGCGCCAGCGGGATGTCGGTGGCTTCGCCCGCCATCATCTGGTCGATCAGCCTGCCCGTCACCGGCCCCTGGGTCAGGCCGAGATGGCCGTGGCCCGTGGCCACGTAGATGTCCTGGTCCGGCACGCGGTCGATGATGGGCAGCGAATCCGGTGTGCACGGGCGCATGCCCGCCCATTCGGCCACCGGCTTGTCCGACAATGCGGGAAACAGCTTGTGCGCCTCCGGGTCCAGCCGGCGGATCAGGTGGTAGTGCGGGTCGCGGCCCAGCGCGGTCAGTTCCTTGATGCTGGTCATGCGGATGCCCGCCTGCATCGGCGACACCACCATGTAGCGCTCCGCCCACAGCGTGGGCCGCTTCACCAAGGCTTCGGCCTGCGGATACATCAGGTGGTAGCCGCGTGCCGGAATCACCGGCAGCTTCACCCCGAACGGCGCCAGCAGCCGGTTGCTCCATGCCCCGGCCGCCACCACCACGCGCCCGGCATGCACGGCACCGTGGTCGGTGGTGACCCGGTAGCCACCGCCCTCCCTGCGTATTTCCGACACGGTGGCGATCAGCGGCGCGGCGCCGCGCGCACTGAGATGGTTGAACAGGCGACGGCAGAAATCGCCCGGGTCGCGCATCGCCAGCGAATCGCGCTGGAACACCGCGCGCTGGAATCCCGCGCCGATGCCCGGCTCCAGTTCGCGCAACTGCTGCGCATCCAGCACGTCGAAGGCCACGCCGCGCCGGCGCATCAGCTGCCGCTCCCATTCGCCCCGGGCGAAGGTGGCTTCCTCGCTGTAGACGTGCAGGTAGCCGGTATGCGCGATCAGGTCGCCCGCGCCGATGCGCTCGCCGATGTCCAGCCATGCGCCCCGCGAGGCCGCATTGATGGCGCCCAGCGCGTCGACGATGGGCAGTACGCGCGCGTGGCGTCCCTGGCCGATGAACTGCAGCAGCCACCTGGCGTAGCCGGGGCTGACGCCCCAGTCCAGCTTCAGCGGCGCCAGCGGATTGGCCAGCATGCGCAATGCCTTCCATGCGATGCCCGGCGTGGACTGCGGCAGGACGTTGCCGACGGAGATCGAACCCGCGTTGCCGAACGACGTCTCGCCGGCCGGGCCCTTGGCGTCGATCAGCGTGCACGACAGGCCGCGGTCCAGCAGGTGGTGCGCGGCCGACAGGCCGACGATGCCGCTGCCGATCACCGCGACGTCGGTGACGCGCGGCGGCTTGGGGGGAAGGGGGGAGGTCATTCGATGGGAACGTCGTAGGCGGTGTGGGGATCGGGCTCCGGCTGCAGGGTGTAATGCCACCACTCCATCGGATAGTTGCGGAAGCCGTGCCGCGCCATCGCCCGCACCAGCGTCTGGCGATTGTCGCGCTGTTCGGCGCTGAGCTGCGGATGCGCGGTGTTGGCGCGCGGATCGAAGAAGTCGAACGGCGTGCCCATGTCCAGCTCGGCGCAGGCATCGCCGTCGCAACGGGCGAGCGTCGCGTCGAGCGTGGCGCCGCGGCTGTGCCCCGACGTCTCCGCGATGTAGCCATCGAGCAGTTGCGACTTGTCCAGCATCGGGTAGTACACCGGCTTGGTGCGCTGGTCGGCGGCGTCGCCGGCCCAGCGGACGAAGTGCTTCACCGCCCGCACCGGACGGTAGCAATCATGGATGACCAGCCGCAGGTTTTCGGCGCGCAGGTCCGCCGCCACGCCGGCGAGCGCTTCGGCCACTGGGCGCAACAGGTAGCATTTCGGCGCGTCGTAGCCATCCACCACTGCACCGATGAAGTTGCGTTCGCCGGCGTAGCGGATGTCCAGCGTGGCATCGGGAATCCATCCGGCCACATCGACCAGATCGGTCTGCGCGAACGTCCGCGCGGGCGACACCTGCACCGGCGGCGCGGCCTGCGCCAACACGGCGGCCAGCATGCCCATGACCGCCAGGCACGTCCCCGCGGCACGCGCCATCAGTCCCGGTACTCCCGCAGGTAGCCGTTCAGGCCCTGCCGGTCCAGGATCGCGGCGGCGTCCGGCCACGACAGCGGATATTGCCGCGCCAGTCCTTCCAGGATGGCCACCACCGACAGCTCCACTTCGGCGGCCTGCGCCGTACCGCCCAGTTCGCCGCGCTGGCCGATCGCCTCGAACAGCACGGCGTTGGCCTCGGCATAGCTCAGCGGTTCGGTCGGACCGTGCCGCTCGCGCCATGCCGCGCCGGCCAGCACGGCGTTGACGTGCGACTGGACCAGGTAGGTCGCGCGGCCGACCAGCTTGAGGTTGCCCGGCTGCACGGCGGTCATGGTGTTGCCGACCACGCGCCCGAGCTTGGCCATCACCCCGCTCGAATGCGCGTTGAGCAGCATCTTCAACGCGATCGTCCGGTTGAGCCCCAGCGGATCGCGCCACGGCACCGTCACCGCGACCAGCGGCACCGGTCGCGGCAACGCCGACAACGTTCCCAGCACCGGCGACGGAAGCGGTCCGTTGCCGACCGAGAACACCACCAGCTCCGCGCCCGCCGCGGCGTAGGCCTCCAGCCAGGCGACCTGCAGCGGCGACAGTTCGTCCTCGCCGCACAGCACCAGCACGCCCAGGTCGCCCGCCTGCGGACCATTGAGGGCCAGATTGCGTGGCGAAACCGCCAGGTCGTAGAGCCCCTGCTGGTCCGAGCCCGCCTGTTCCAGGCTGCGCAGGGCGGTCGCCCGCAGGTAGGGATCGTCGATCGACCGTTCGAAGGCATCGCGGTAGCGCTGCGGCTCCAGCCCGCGGAAGGGGCGCTGCAGCAAGGCCTGCCACGCATCGGCCGGGTCCTCGGTCGGTGTCCAGACCTGTATCCACGAACGCCGCTGCGGCGCATCGGTCCGGTCCAGCGGCGCCAGGCGGAAGGTCGGTGCGCGCTCGGTCACGTCGACGAATACCGGCATCAACGCCTGTCGCGCCAGGTAGGTGGCGTGCCGGCCACCCGCATAGGCACGCGCTTCGTGGTCGGTCCAGGTCGCCAGGCGCTGCACGGCGGCGGCGGCCTGGCGCTGGATCGGCGCGAAATCGCGCAGCCGCGATTCCAGCGTGGCCGACGCGGAAAACCCCAGCGCCTGCATGTCGGCCGGAGAAAGGTGTTCGCCCAGCAACCGGCCGATGGCATCTTCCAGCACGACGCCCAGCACGTACAGGCTGGTGGTGGTGGCCTGCATGCGGGTGGAGCCGGCGATGGCCTGCGGGCCGGTGGGCAGCGCGAGTTTCTGGATGCGCGGATCCTGCAGCACGCGCCGGCTGCGATCGAACGGCAGCAGCAGATCATCGGGATTGTTGTAGACGAACCACACGCGATCGCCGCCGGCCGACTGCGCGGCGGCGGCCAGTGCGGTGCCGATCACCGCCGATGTCTCGCCGCCCTCGGTCACCGCGAACACGACGTCCTGCGGCCCGATCCCGTTGTCCTGCAACTGCAGTTCGCCGATCAGCGGCAGGTCCTCGAAGCCTTCCAGCGAACTGATCAGCGCGCGGTCGCCGCCGGTGATCTCGCCGCGCACGCGCTCGCCGATGTCCGGCAGGCCGCGCGCGATGCGCGGCCAGGCCGGCGACTGCGCCGCCCGCGTCCAGAACGGACGCCACAGTCCGCTCTCCAGCGTCTCCGCCAGGCGGCCGGTCGAGCCGGTGCCGTAGAAATAGATGCGATGGCCGTCGCGCAGCGCAGCCTGGACGGCCTGCGACGCCTTCCGCAGCTGGGCCATGCGCGCGGGATCGCCGGCCACCTCATCCAGCGTCCGCGCGACGTCCTCGTCCACCGACAGCAGCGCGGCCAGTCCAGCGGCGGTGTCCGCGCCGATGGCTTCGCTCAGGTCGCGCGTGCGTGGATGCCGCTGCTCGGTCAGCAGCGAATGCAGCTGGAACTGCTGCCGGTTCTCCACGAAATCGCGCGATTGCGGCGACGCCTCCACGCCCAGCCGCGAAGCCGCGAACGTGGGCAGGCTGATGGAAACAAGGCACAGGGAGAGCAGCATGGTGAGGATTGTCGGCTTGGACATGTAGTCGGCGTCATCTCGCGGTGGTGGGGCATCCCGGTGGCACGGAACCGGACGGCCGCCGCGCCTGGGCTTGCCATCGGCGCTGGCGGGGGGAATGGACATACGGCGGGAAAGGATCCGCATCCGAACCGGGACGATGGACGTTCGAAGCGAGCATGGGCTTCCGGCCTTCCTCAAAGTGCGTCTGATTCGGCCGGGACATCGACAGGATCGGTAGCGGTGGCGGAAGGCGTCGCCGGCGGCTGCGTCAGCGCGTACAGGATGCGCAGGTCCTCTTCATCCAGCTCGGTTCCCTCGCTGCCGCGAAAGCGGTGGCGGAAGGCGCGCACGGTGGCGGCGCGGTCGTCCAGCGCATACCCCATCAATCGCAGCGCCACCCACGGATCGAAACCGGGTGGCGCCGGCGGCGCATCCGCCGCCGGCCACACGCCGAACCCCGCCTCGGCCAGCCGCTTCCACGGGAACAGTGGGCCCGGATCGACCTTGCGTACCGGCGCGACATCCGAATGGCCGACGATCTGCCTGCGCGGAATGCGCAGCCGCGTGCACAGGTCCTCCAGCAGCACCAGCAGGCTGTCGATCTGCGCTTCGGCGAACGGACTCTTGCCGTCGTTGTCCAGCTCGATGCCGATCGAGGCGGAATTGATGTCGGTGATGGTGCCCCAGCGCCCGGCGCCGCCGTGCCAGGCGCGGCGCTCGTCGCTGACCAACTGGAAGCGCTTGCCGTCGGCGCCGATCAGGTAGTGGGCGCTGACCGGGCCGCCGCTGTTGCGCGTGCGCAGCGTGTCCAGGCTCTGCTGCACCGAATGCTGGTCGGTGAAGTGGATCACGATCAGCACCGGGCGGCGCAGGTCCTGGTTCGGCGACGGCACCCATTCGGCCAGCGGGTTGCGCGACGGCGCGTGCGCGCACGCCGTCAGCAACAGGGCCAGCAGCATCGGCGACCATCGCAGCCGATGCAGCGGAAAGCGGGACAGGCGACGGAGCATGGCGATTCCTCGGAACGGAGTGTCAGGGCGCGACGGGTGCATCGACAGGGACAGGTTCATCGGCTGTTCGACTCCGCGCAGGGAGCGACCCAGACGAAATCCAGGTCGGCGAAGTCGTAGCTGAAGTCCGCCGCGGGATCGACGTGGGACAGCTTCAGCGTCCCACGCCCGCCATCGCCCGCCTCGAAGATCAGCCACGGCTCGGCATCGACGCTGGCATCGTCCCAGTCCACCAGCCAGCGCCCGCCTGCCTGCATGACCGTGCCGGCCAGCATGGGCGAGCGGGCCGCATTGAAACGCACCCGCTTGCCTTCGCTGCATATCGCCACGTCGCCGAACCAGGGATCGCGATACCGGCCCAGCATCCTGTTCAACGCGGAGGCCCTGGCTGGCGTGCGCGCACGCGTGTCGACGACACTGGCGGCGGACGCGCGCTCCTTGCCGCGTTCCGCTTCCAGCAGGTCGGCGTAATGCGCCACCGAGGTCGTCTTGGCCGGTGCGGTGAAGTGATCGGTCAGCACCTGGCCCAGCACGGTCCGCGCCGCCTCGCCTTCGCCATTGATCAGGATCACGATGCCGGTGCGCTGGTCCGGCAACAGGATGACGGAGGAATACATGCCCGCCAGCGTGCCGGTGTGCGCGACCTTCCATGCGCCATTCGCATCGGACAGGCGCCAGCCATAGCCATAGGCGGAGTAATGGGTGTCGTCCCATTGCCGCATGCGCGCGCTGACCGGCATGGGCATCTGCGGCGTCCACACCGCCTTGCGCTGCGCGGGCGACAGCCATGCCGGCGTCGCATCGGGCGACAACCACATGCCGACCCAGGCGAGCATGTCGTTGAGGCTGCAGCGGATGCCGCCGGCCGCCATCGAAGGCATGTCGGGCACCACCTCGCCATCGGCGCGGATCACGCGGTTGCCTTGCGGCGTACGCATGTGCGGCTGCGCCACGTTGCCGACTTCCGCGCGGTTCCACTCGCCGACCTGGCACCGCGCCAGGCCCAGCGGCCGGAACAGCTCGCGCTTCACCAGTTCCTCGTAGGGCGCCCCGCCGGCCACCGCCGCCACTTCGCCGGCCACCACGTACAGCAGGTTGTCGTAGCTGTAATGCGAACGGAAGCTGTGCGTGGGCTTCAGGTGCGCCAACCCTGCGATGATGTCGGCACGGGTGAACCGGTTGGGCTCCGGCCACAGCATCAGGTCGCCCGCGCCCAGGCCCAGGCCGCTGTTGTGGATCAGCAGGTCGCGGACCTGCATGTTCCGCGTGACCCACGGATCGTGCATGCGGAACTGCGGCAGGTATTTCGTGACCGGATCGTCCCAGTCCAGCTTGCCGGCATCCACCAGGCGCGCCAGCACGCCCGTCGTCATCGCCTTGCTGTTGGACGCGATCTTGAACAGCGTGTCGGCATCGACGGGCTGGCCACCGCCGGCCTCGATTTCGCCCAGCGTCCTCGTGTAGACGATCTCGCCGTCCTCGATGATGCCGACGGCGAGCCCGGGCAAGCGGTAGCGATCGAAAGCCTGCTCGACCGCCGTGTCGAACGCCACCGGCGCGGCATGGGCGGGTGGCACGAGCAGCACGAGGGAAACCAGCAAGCGTCTCATCGGATCGATTCGATAGTTGAGCGGATCATCCGCGGGATTCCGCAACGTCCCTGGAAACGCCGCCGCCCATCAGGCGGCGGCGGTGCCCGCGCCGGGCCATGCGACCCTTCGCATCAATCGAACCTGTACTCGACCAGCAGGCTGAAGGAACGCCCGCGAGGATCGGCCACGCGCGGCTCCCAGGCGGCGCCCGACGCGAAGTCGTTCTGGTGCGCGGTGAACGGCGGGTCGGTATTCAACAGGTTGCGGACGACGAAGGTGAATCTCGCGTTCTCCAGGCCCGTCCAGGCCAGGCTGTAGTTGTAGGTGATGTAATCGTCGACATCCGGATCCCAGTCCTCCGGGATGAAACTGCCGTTGGCGACGCTGACCGGCCTTTCGTCCTTGTAGCCGGAACGATAGATCTGCGTGAGCGTATGCGACCAGTCGCCCTTGGCCCAGCCGAAGCCCAGCGTGTGCTTCCATCTCAATGGCAGGCTGTAGTAGCGGATGTACTCGCCGACCTGGTTGCTGCCGTACGGCGTGGACTCCAGGGCTTTCTCCTGGAAGTTGTCGATGTAGCTGCCGTTGAGGTTGACCCGCCACTGGCCGCCGGCGAGGTCGCCGGTGAGGTTGGCGTCGAGTTCGATGCCGCTGATCAGGGTGCCGCCCGAGTTGATGAAGCGCCGGTCGATGGCGACCACTTCGCCGCCGGTACCGCGGATCCAGTTGTCGACGAACAGGTCGTAGTTGTTGATCAACGTCTGCTGGTTGGGCACGCGGATCGTATTGATGCGCTCGATTTCCCACCAGTCCAAGCTGACGTTGAAGTTGCCGGTGGGCGCGAACACCACACCGAAGCTCTTCTGCTTGGCCTCCTCCGGCCTCAGGTCGGACTTGCCTCCAGTCAGGATGTTCGGCTGGATCGCCTCGCAGCCGGGAACCGCCGGATTGGCCACGCCGCCGGGACAGGTGCCCGGGTCGGCCAGGTCGAAGCCGGTGTACGGGCTCTCGGTGACGCCGCTGAACAGCTTGGTGAACTCGGGCACCTTGAAGCCGGTGCTGTACGCGCCGCGGAAGGCCAGCGCATCGATCGGCTGCCACTTGAACGAATACTTCGGATTGGTGGTGGCGCCGAAACCGTCGTAGTCGTCGCGACGCACGGCCACGCTCACTTCCAGGCTGTCCAGTACCGGCAGGTACACCTCCGCGTACACCGCCTTCACGTCCCGCTGGACCTTGGGCATGTTGTTGGTCGCATCGAAGGGCGCGCCGAAGATGTAGCTGTTGTCGAGGGTGATGCCTTCCTTCACCGAACCGAACTCGAACTCCTCGCGGCGCAGGTCGATGCCCGTCGCCGCCTGCACTTCGCCGCCCCACAGGTTGAAGCCGAGGCCGCCGGAGAAACTGGCATCCAGCGTGGTGACGGTCGATTCGCCGCCATAGAGCCTCACTCCGGCCGCCGACGCGGCCTGCAGCATGGCCACGCCTTCCGCGCTTTGCGCCTGTCCGGGCATCAGGAAGGGATTGAGGAATCCGCTGCCCAGCGCCGCCTTGAACCCGGGCGTGAAGTAGTAGCCGCTGCCGAGGACGGATTCGGATTCGCTGGAGGCGCGCGACAGGCCGATGTCGTAGTCCCAACTGCCGATGTTGCCCTCGAAGCCGGCCAGCAGGCGGTAGGCCTTGGTCGTGGTCTTGATCTGGCGCGGGCCGCAGACCTCGCAGCGCCAGCGATAGGCGATCCGGTTCTCATACACGAGATTGTCCGTGCCGAAGTAGCCGGCCAACGCGTCGTAGATCATGTTGTAGGTATCGCGCGTGTAGTCGTTCAACGGATACCAGGTGTCCGGACCGAGCGTGGTGGGACTGTCCGTCGCGCTGGAAGTGATCTGCTGCGCCTCGAACTGCCGGTTGGACTCCACGCGCGACCCCATCGCCTCGGCATAGAAGCGATGGTTGTCGTTGATCTTGAACGTGGCGCGGCCGAGGGCCTGCAGGCTTTCCTGCGGCTGCTGCATGACCTGGGCAGCCGGGTAATCCCAGGCGCAGGCGTACCTGGAGTTGGCCACGCCCCACAGTTGATAGGCATAGGGCCCCATCATGTCGCCGCCGGCTTCGCATCCCGGCCCACCCGGCAGGTTGAGGGTGTTGACCAGGGCCTGGTTGACGCCCCCGGCCGGATCGACAAGCGTCCCGTTGATCAGACCGCCGGCGATGTTGGCCACCGTGGCGAACGGCGTCCCGCGCGTGTCGGGCGACAGGCCGCGATTGGGCTGGAACGTGTTGGAGAAGTCCCGGTCGGTGCCGCGCAGTATCTCGTTCTCCCTGAAGTTGAGCGTGCCCCACACGTTCCAGCCGTCGGTATCGATGTCGCCGGTGCCGCCCAGCACGCTGTAGGTGTAGACGTCGCCTCCGCCCTCCTGGGTCACGTCGAAGCCGGCGGTGACCGTGATGCCCTGATAGTCGTTGCGGGTGATGAAGTTGATCACGCCGCCGATGGCGTCGGTGCCGTATACGGCCGATGCGCCGTCGCGCAGCACTTCGACGCGGTCGATCGCGGCGAACGGAATGGAGTTCAAGTCCACCGCCTGGCCGCGAAGGCCGTGGGTGGCGACCCGGCGGCCGTTGAGCAGCACCAGCGTGGCATCGGCGCCCTGGCCGCGCAGGTTGGCGCCCGACACGCCGTTGTTGCCGCGCAGGTCGGCCGGGGCTATGCCCGCGTTCGAGGCCAGGTTGTCCGACCCGTTGCTGGCGATGTTGAGGAACTGCAACAGTTGCTCGGCCGACGTGATGCCCTGCGCCTCGATTTCGGTTTTGTGGACGATGGTGATCGGCAGCGCCGCCTCCACGTCGGTGCGCTTGATGCGCGAACCGGTGACGGTGACCTTGTCCATGTCCTTCGCGGCGCTGGGCGCGGAAGAATCCGGCGTGGTCTGGGCGACGGCGATGGCGGGCATGCACAGCGATGCCACCAACGCCATGGCGAGGCGATGGCGCTTGGGAAGCGGGGCTCGTACGGACATGGGTCTCTCTCTCCTGGACCGATGGTTGGATACGTTGAACATCTGAAGAACCGCAACCCGCAGCCCGCTTGATCTCCCGACTTCCCCTGGATCCGCTTGTGCGTCCGTGCCGGTTGCGTACGACTGGCCGGCGCCGCCTCCCTTCAGGCATCCGGCCGCGCGGGGGTATCGATGGCCCCCGCGGTATTGCCACACTCCGTGCCCCTGACACCGCCGGGCCGGGAACGACGGAATGCGCCGGGCCGGATGAGGCACCGTCACCTTCCATCTGCTTGCCGGATTCCCGCCGGAGATCGACCCCGGAGCACGGAAGACATCCCCCTGCACGACACGCCCCTACAAGACACGTCCCCTGCAGCACGCCATAAGTGTTGTCATATGGACGCAATGCCGATGTAGCACGGACCGGGACCTTCGTCAATAATTTATTCTTGCAATTTCTCACCTGAGGAATAACTATTCTGGGAAGGCACCACGAGTCGGGAGACAAGGGAATGGGGGAGACGGCGGAGAGCAGGTCCGCGGGACGTTGGCGCCTGTCCGCCGCCCTGTGGCTGGCCACGGCCTTCGTGTCCTCCGCCATGGCCGCGGCGCCGGCGCCGATGCCTGGCGCGCTCGCCGTGCCGGGCATCGAGGAGGTACATCTGCAGGCAGAGCACTGGATATCGCGATTGCAGGCACCGGACCGGGTGATCCTCGACCGTGCCGGCATCGACGCGCAGAACGCCCGGATGCAGGCGCTCGATCCCACCCTGCACGATCTGGAGACGTTGCCTGCGCGGCTGCCCGCCGCGCAGGTGCGCGACGCGATCGGCAAACTGTCCGCGCCGCCGGCCCGCACCCTGTACGACGCGCAGGGTCGCGAACTCACCGGTACGCAGCTGGCCGCCTTCGCCGACAACCTCGCGCTGGACGCGATCCCCGACATGCGGCCACTGGAATACGGGCTGGTCACCCGGCGCGCCGACCTGCGCGCCTTTCCCACCACCGAGCGCGTGTTCAGCAGCGTCGGCGACACCGACATCGACCGGTTCCAGGAATCGGCGCTGTTCCCCGGCGATGCGGTCGCGGTGATGCACCGGAGCCGCGACGGGCAATGGCTGTTCGTGGCCAGCCAGCGCTACCTGGCCTGGATCGAGAAGCGCTTCGTCGCCGTTGGCGACGCCGGGCAGGTGTTCGGCTACGCGCGAAGGATGCCGTACCGGATCGTGACCGGCGCCACCGTGTCCACCGCCTACACGCCGGAACAACCGCAGGTCTCGCGGCTGCAACTGGACATGGGCGTGCGCGTGCCGGTGCTGGCCGACTGGCCCGCGGACACGCCGGTCAACGGCCAGCACCCGTACACGTCGCACGTGATCGAACTGCCGATCCGCGACGACGACGGCCGCCTGCGGCTGGTGCCCGCGCTGCTGCCCAGGAACGCCGACACCCGCGCCGACTACCTGCCGCTGACCGCGCGCAACCTGCTCCTGCAAAGCTTCAAGTTCCTCGGCGAGCGTTACGGCTGGGGCCACGCCTACGATGCGCGCGACTGCAGCGGGTTCGTCTCCGAGGTGTACCGCAGCTTCGGCGTGCTGCTGCCGCGCAACACCAGCGCGCAGGCGGTCAGTCCCGCGCTGGACCGGGTGCCGTTGACCGGCACGGACGGCGAACGCAAGCGCCGGCGAGCCATCGCGCAACTGCAGGTCGGCGACCTGATCTACATCCCCGGCCACGTGATGATGGCGATCGGCCGCGAGAACGGCCTGACCTACGTGATCCACGACACCGCCGGCGGCAGCTGGCGCGACGGCGACGGCCAACGGGTGCAGGCCCGGCTCAACGGCGTCGCGGTCACTCCGCTCGAACCGCTGCTGGCCGGCGATGCCGCCAGCTACATCGACCGCATCACCAGCATCCAGAGAATCCGTCCCTAAGGACCTCCATGAAGATCACCGACATCCGGTTCGGCATGCTGCGCGTGCCGCTGAAGACGCCGTTCAAGACCGCGCTGCGCACCGTGGACACGGTGGAGGACATCGTGGTGATCGTGCACACCGACAGCGGGCACGTCGGCTACGGCGAAGCGCCGGCCACCGCCGTGATCACCGGAGACACGCACGGCTCCATCATCGAGGCCATCGGCAAGTTCATCCGCCCGCGCCTGGTCGGGCAGGACATCGCCGACCTCAACCACATCACCCAGCTCGTCCAGACGTCGCTGGAACGCAACTTCAGCGCCAAGGCCGCGGTGGAGATCGCCGTCTACGACCTGTTCGGCCAGCTCTACAACGCCCCGCTGTACAAGATGCTGGGCGGCGGCGACCCGGTCATCACCACCGACATCACCATCAGCGTGGACTACATCGACAAGATGGTGGCCGACTCGATCAGCGCGGTGGAGCGCGGCTTCGAGTCGCTGAAGATCAAGGTGGGCAAGGACATCGGCCTGGACATCGAACGGGTCAAGGCGATCTATTCGGCGGTGGAAGGCAAGGCCTTGCTGCGGCTGGACGCCAACCAGGGCTGGACCGCCAAGCAGGCGGTGTTCGCCATGCAGCACCTGGAGGACGCCGGCGTGGTGCTCGAACTGCTGGAGCAGCCGGTCAGGGCGCGCGACATCGACGGCCTGAAGTACGTCACCGACCGCGTGCACACGCCGGTGATGGCCGACGAGAGCGTGTTCGGCCCCATCGAGGTCATCGACCTGATCAAGATGCGCGCGGCCGACATCATCAACATCAAGCTGATGAAGACCGGCGGCATCTCCAACGCCATCCGCATCGCCGACATCGCCGCGCTGTACGGCGTGGACTGCATGATCGGCTGCATGATCGAGACCAGCATCAGCGTGGCCGCGGCCGTGCACGTGGCGGTGGCCAAGGCCGACGTGATCACCAAGGTGGACCTGGACGGGCCGTCGCTGTGCCAGTTCAACCCGGTCGAGGGCGGGGTGATCTTCGACGAATCGGAGATCTCCATCACCGACGCGCCCGGCCTGGGCATCCGCGAGATCCGCGGGCTGGAAATGATCCCCGGCTGAGGTAGAGTCGCCACGATGCCGCCCCTGGTGAAAATCCGATCCGAGCGCGACCAGATGTCGGCCATCGAGCGCCGCATCACCGATTTCATCCTCGAGAACGCCCACCTGCTGCGCGACTATTCCTCGCAGCAACTGGCCAATGCGCTGGGCATCAGCCAGTCCAGCGTGGTCAAGTTCGCGCAGAAGTTCGGCTTCAAGGGCTATCCCGACCTGAAGTACTCCGTCGGCGAGGCGGTGGCGCGCAACGGCAACGGCCAGCCGCTGCCGCCGCTGGACGCGCCGGCGGATGCGGGCGATGCCTACACGCGGCTGCAGGAAGGCCTGCGGCGCAGCAAGGCCGCCGCCGAGGAGGAGACCCGCTCGCTCAACCCCCGCGGGCACGTCGAGCCCATCGTGGACATGATCGACCGGGCCGACAAGGTGTTCGTCTGCGGCCTGGGCGACGACGGCCTGTTCGCGCGCGAGTTCGCCATGCGGCTGTCGCTGCTGGGCGTACTGACCGTGCACCACGCCGATCCCATCCTGATGATGGCCAACCTCGCCGCCGCGCGTCCGGGCGACGTGCTGCTGATGTTCTCAGAGTTCGGCAAGCTGCCGCAGCTCTCACAGATCAGCCGCCAGTTCCAGGCCTGCGAGGGCAAGGTCATCTCGATCACGCGGCACACCGCCAACCCGCTGCGCGCGCACGCCGACGCGGCGCTGGTGATCTCCGCGCACGACCCGGCACCGCACGTGGAACAGCTGCTGTACCGTTCCTCGCTGCAATCGCTGCTCGATTTCCTGTTCGTACTGCTGTGCCAGGCCAACCCGGCCCGGCACCAGCAACTCAACATCAACCTCGAACGCATCCAGCACCTGCTGGACAGCTGACCCGGAACGGAACCGCAGATGACGCCGACAGCCCCGCATGCACCGCCCCATCGCTGGCACGCCCTGTTGGCAAGCCTGCTTTTGCCGTTCTGCGCGGCTGCCGTGCACGCCGAGCCGCCATCCGCGGCGACGCACGGCGCAAGGCAACTGGTGGTGGTCACCACCGCCGACTGGGATGCCGACCAGGGCATCCTGCGCCGTTTCGAACGCGATGCCGGGGAATCGCCCTGGCGCGAAGTCGGCGCCTTCGCGGTCGGCATCGGCCGCAACGGCAGCGCCTGGGGCGACGGCCTGCATGCGCGCGACGAACAGGGCGACGGTCCCGAAAAGCGGGAGGGCGACGGCCGCAGTCCGGCGGGCGTGTTCGACCTGGGCATCGCCTTCGGGTACGCGCCTGCCGCCGATACGGAACTGCACCTGCCGTACCGGCAGATGGACGCCGGCGACTACTGCATCGACGTGCCCGATTCGCCGCTCTACAACCGCATCGTCGATGCGCGCGAGGTGGGCGCCGACGCGGTGAAGGATTCCACCGAGCCCATGCGGCTGGACCTGCACAACGAGGGCGATCCGCGCTACCGGCTGGGCTTCGTGGTCGAGCACAACCCGGCGAACATGCCGCGCCGCGGCAGCTGCATCTTCGCGCATCTCTGGCGCCGGCCGGGCGAGGCCACCGCCGGCTGCACCGCCATGGCCGAAGGCGACATGCGCGCATTGCTGGCATGGCTGGATCCAACGGCGCGCCCGCGCTTCGTATTGTTGCCCGAGGCCGAGTACGACCGGCACCAGCCTGGCTGGCAGCTGCCGCCGCGTGGGGAGATCGCACGATGAACGACGTGAATACGCCCGGTGGGGATGCAGGTTCCGCCCAGTTCGTCCGCGCCGTGAGCCGCTGGCAGATCGTCGGACTCTCCATCAACGACGTGATCGGCAGCGGCATCTACCTGCTGCCGGCCGCGACGGCGTTGCTGCTCGGCCCCGCCAGCCTGTGGGCGGTGCTGCTGGCCGGGCTGGCGGTGGCGCTGCTGGTGCTGTGCTACGCGCAGGCCGCCAGTTACTTCGATCAGCCCGGCGGAAGCTACCTGTATGCGCGCGAGGCGTTCGGGCCCTTCGTCGGCTTCGAGATCGGCTGGATGGTGTGGCTGACCCGCATCGCGTCCGCCGCCGCGCTGAGCAACGGCCTGGCCGACGCGGTGGCCCGCTTCTGGCCGGCCGCGGCCGATGGCGCGGGGCGGCTGGCGATCATCGTCGGCTCGCTGGGGCTGCTGACGCTGGTCAATGTCATCGGCATCAAATCGGCCGCGCGTACCGGCGTGGCGCTGGTGATCGGCAAGCTGGTGCCGCTGCTGCTGTTCATCGCCATCGGCGCGTTCTACATCGACCCGGCGGCGCTGGCGGCGGGCGAGGCGCCGCGCATGGACAAGCTGGGCGAAGCGGCGCTGCTGCTGTTGTTCGCCTATGCCGGTTTCGAGAACATCCCGGCCGCCGCCGGCGAGTTCAAGAACCCGCGCCGCGACGTGCCGTTCGCGCTGCTGACGATGATCGCCACCGTCACGCTGGTGTACGCGGCGGTGCAACTGGTCGCGCAGGGCACCCTGCCCGGGCTGGCGCAGTCGGCGACGCCGCTGGCCGATGCCGCCTCGCGCTTCAGCGGCGAGACGCTGGCGTTGATCCTGACCGTGGGCGCCACGATCTCCATCCTGGGCACCAACAGCAACACCATGCTGTTCGGTCCGCGCGTGCTGTATTCGCTGGCGCAGGACGGCTTCGGCCCACGCGTGCTGGCGCGCATCCATCCGCGCTTCCACACGCCGGCCTGGGCCATCGTCACCCAGGGCGCCCTGGCGTTGGCGCTGGCCTTGTCGGGCTCGTTCGTGCAGCTGGCGATGCTGTCGGTGGTCGCGCGACTGTGCGCCTACGTCGCCACCACGCTGGCGGTGCTGGTGCTGCGCAAGCGCCATGGCCACCGCGAGGAAGCGTTGAAACTGCCGGGCGGCCCCTTGATCCCGCTGGGCGCGCTGGTCATCTCGCTGGGCCTGCTGGCCAGCGCCACGCTCGGCAACCTGATCGCGGCGGCATGCGCGTTGCTGCTGGGGGCGGTGATCTACCTGTTGCGGCGGCGCGACGCCTGATACTGGATGCCCAGGATGGCGATGCCGCTTTCCGGGGCGGCGTCCCGTCGCACTACCGCATGGTCTTCCACCGGCAGGGGCAACCCGCATGAAGGGATTGCCCCTGCCGCAACAATTCGCGTAGCCGCGGCAGGCAGCCAGGCTGCGGACGCGAGACCACAACAGGGGAAGTGGAAGTCTCTTCCCCCGGAACCGCTCAGCGCGTGCAGGGCAGCATGTGCTGGGCCTCGTTCAACGCGCCCAGCGCCACGCGCGAAACGGACAGCTGCAGCTCGCCCGCCGTGCGCAGTTGCAGCACCGAATCCAGCTTGCCGGTGTCGGCACCGGCGGTGGCCAGGCACTTCAGCGGTACGCCCAGCGTGGTCCACTGGTCGGCCGGCAGGCCGGCGAGCGCGTCGCGCAGCGGCAGGCTGGCGCGACAGCCGTCGCCGCAGCTTGCGCCCAGCGAGACTTCTTCCGTCGGGATCCGTTCGGGCCGCAGCGTCAGCACCAGCATCACGTCGCCGTTGGTTTCGCGCTGCAGGTCGATAGGCGAATGCGATTGCAGGACCACGCTGGCAGGACCGGCACCGGACCACGCGAAGCGGCGCGCATCTTCCTGCGCAAGATGATCGACGCCGGTGACGCGGAGAAGATCGCCCTCGAGCGCGCCCGGCAACGAGGTCACCGTCAGGCTCTGCCCCTGGTCTCCTTCCAGCCGCAGCGCCATGCCCGGCGCCAGATCGCCACGCGCATAGAACACGCCGCTGGCGCCCTGCTCGCCGGTGACGCCCGATTCTTCCGGCAGCGGCGCCAGGTCGCCGTTGTCGGCATAGGTCAGGCCGAAGCCGAACGCGAACAGCGGGTCGTAGCCTTCCTGCCCCACGTTGTTGGCGTACTGCGTGGCGGTGCGCGGCCAGCTGAAACTCAGCTTGCCGGTGAAGTCGTGCTGCACGCCGCCATCGGGCTTGCGCAGCAGCACGTCGGCGATGCCGCCGCCTTCCGAACCGGGCAGCCAGGCCGCCACGAACGCATCGGCGGCGTTGAGTTCGCGATTCACCCACAGCGGACGGCCGCTCAGGAACACCGCCACCACCGGAATACCGTCGGCCTTCAGCCGCCTGATCAGTTCCAGGTCGGTGTCGTTGCCCGGCTTGTACAGCAGGTTGGGAAGGTCGCCCTGGAACTCCGCATACGGGTCTTCGCCGAACACCACGATGGCCACGTCCGGCTTCTGCCTGTAATCGCCGTCGATGGCGAGGGCCGCTTCGCCACCGGCGGCCTTGGCCTGCCGGGCGATGCCTTCGAAGATCGAATCCGCATTCGGGAAATCGATGCGCCGGGTGCCCGTGCCCTGCCAGTTCAGCGTCCAGCCGCCGGCCTGCTTGCCGACATCGTGGGCGCCGTCGCCGGCCACCAGGATGCGCTGCCTGGGCTGCAACGGCAGCAGGCCGCCCTGGTTCTTCAGCAGCACCAGCGACTCGCGCACGGCCTGGCGCGCGACCGCGCGGTGTTCCTGCGCGCCGAGCAGCGCGAACTTGCCACCCACGGCGCGCTGCGAGGGCTTGCCGGCCTCGAACAGCCCCAGGCGGAACTTCACCCGCAGGATGCGGCGCACCGCATCGTCCAGGCGTTCCTGCGGAATCGTGCCGGCCTTCACCGCCGCCAGCGTGCTCTCGTAGAAGCCCTTCCAGCTGTCCGACGCCATCGCCATGTCCAGGCCGGCGTTGATCGTGGCCGGGCAGTCGGTGTTGGTGCAGCCCTCGACCTGTCCGTGACCGTTCCAGTCGCCGACGACGAAACCGCCGAAGTTCATGCGGCCCTTCAACGCATCGGCGAGCAGCGGCTTGTTGCCGTGCATCTTCACGCCGTTGACGCTGTTGAACGAAGCCATGACCGTCTGCGCGCCGGCCGCGATCGCCGGCGGATAACCGGCAGCGTGGATGCGGACCAGTTCGGCTTCGCCGATCCGCGTGTCGCCCTGGTCCTTGCCGTTGGTGGTGCCGCCGTCGCCGAGGAAATGCTTGACCGAAGCGGCCACGCGGCGACCATCGAGGAACTCCGGCGTGCCCGGCCTGCCCTGCAACCCCTCGACCATGGCGCCGGCGAAACTGGCGACGACCTCGGGCGATTCGGAATAGCCTTCGTAGCTGCGGCCCCAGCGGTCGTCCTGCGGCACCGCCACGGTCGGCGCGAACGCCCACTCCATGCCGGTGACGCGCGTCTCCAGCGCGGTGATCTCGCCGATGCGGCGCAGCAGGTCCGGGTTGCGGGTGGCGCCCAGGCCGATGTTGTGCGGGAACAGCGTGGCGCCGACGATATTGCTCTGCCCGTGCACGGCATCGATGCCGAACATGACCGGGATCGCCTTGCCGCCCTGCGAGGTGTCCATCGACGCCTCGTAGAACGCGTCGGCCAGCGCCAGCCATTCGGCCGGCGCGGCGTCGTAGCGGCCGCCGGGGTCCGAATTGCCGCCGGCCAGGATCGAACCCAGCCGATACTTGCGCACGTCGTCCGGGGTGATGCTGGCGATGTCGCCCTGCACCACCTGGCCCACCTTCTCTTCCATCGTCAGCGTGGCCAGCAGGGCGTCGATGCGCTGTTCCAGCGCCGCGTCTTCCGCCAGGGGCCACTTCACTTCGGGCCACGGCGAGGCGTTCGCGCCGGCCTGCGTGGACGCCGCATCCTGGTCCGCCTTGCCGTCGCCCTTGCAGGAAACCAGTGCGAGCAGCAGCGCCGCCAGCAGTACGCCGCCACCGACGCGCGTGAAATCACGTCCATTCGCCATGTTCGATCCTCCTCCGTTCCGGTTCCGTATTGTGGCCTGTCCCAATAGCGTCAACAGGCCCTAGGCCTCCATCGCCGGCTTCCTGGCTTCCCATACTTCGGGCGCGGCCTTGCAGTAGCGGTCGAGGAATTCCTGGTGCGAGGGCATGGCCTCCACCGCGCGGTCGATCGGCTGCCGGATCGCATCGAACAGGCGGCGCAGGTCCGGATCGGACAGCGCACGGCCGAGCAGGTGGTGCTGTTTCGGCACCACGCCCTGGCCCAGCATCACGTGGGTCCACGAATCCAGCCGGAACAGTTCGTCCTCGCCCTGCCAGGCGTAGGCACGGTCGCGGAACAGCCGGATGCGTTGCGCCAACCCGTCCGGCAGCTTCATCTCGCGACAGTCGCGCCACAGCGGCTCGTCGCGCTGGTTGAGGTGGTAATGCATGATGATGAAGTCGCGCACGTGCTCCATCTCGGCGCGGCTGACATCGTTGTAGCGCTCGACCAGCGAGTCGTCGATGCCGGCATGGGGGAACAGATGGATCAGCCGCGCCACCGAGCTGAGGGCCAAGTGGATGCTGGTCGACTCCAGCGGCTCGATGAAGCCGCTGGCCAGGCCCAGCGAGACCACGTTCTTGTTCCAGGCCTTGAGCCGGCGGCCGGTGCGGAACGGCACCAGCCAGGGATCGCGGATGGCCGGCGCGCCGGCGTCCCGCCGCAGCTTGGCCGCCGCCTCGTCGTCGGACATGTGCCGGCCGGAGAAGACCAGCCCGCAGCCCACCCGATGCTGCAACGGGATATGCCACCGCCAGCCGGCCTCGTGCGCGATGGCGCGCGTGTAGGGCACCGCCGGGCCGACCGATTCGGTCTGCAGCGCCACCGCGCGGTCGCAGGGCAGCCACTGGTTCCAGTCCTCGTAGCCGGTCCTGAGCGTCTGCTCGATCAACAGTCCGCGGAAACCGCTGCAGTCGATGAACAGGTCGCCCTCCACGATGCGGCCGTCCTCCATCACCAGCGCCTGGACGAAGCCGTTCTCCGGATCCTGCCGCACTTCGCGGATCTTGCCCTCGATGCGGGTAAGCCCGCGCCCTTCCGACTTGCGCCGCAGGTAGGCGGCGTACAGGGCCGCGTCGAAGTGGTAGGCGTAGTTGACGTCCGGCCGCCCGGGCGCGTTGGGATTGCGCGTCCAGCGCACGGACCATTGCGGGACGCCGCCCTCGGCCTGCTCGAACAGGGCGAAGCGGTCCACCCGCGAGGCCACCGTTTCCAGGCAGTAGTCGCCCAGCTCCGACTTCATGCCGCGGCGCAGGCTGTCCAGCCAGAAATGGTGGAACTCGCACGACCAAGTGCCCGCACCGGTGTAGCCGAACGGATGGAAGTAGCGATCGCCCTGGTGCTTCCAGTTCTCGAAGGAGATCGACAGTTTGAAGCTGCCGGCCACCGAGCTGAGGAACTCGCGCTCGTCGATCTGCAGCAGGCGGTGGAAGGTGCGGATCGTCGGAATCGTCGATTCGCCCACGCCCACGGTGCCGATCTGCTCCGACTCGACCAGGACGATGTCCAGCAACTCGCGGAACTGGTGCGTCAGCGCGCACGCGGCGGCCCAGCCCGCGGTGCCGCCGCCGGCGATCACGACCCTGCGTATCCTGCCTTCGTCCATGACCTGTCCTCTTTCGTTTGTCTGTTTGATTCGGGATTGGGGATTGAGGATTCGGAAGGCGAGGAGCCGCGGTGCTTCAGCTTTCACGAATCCCCAATCCCGAATCCCCAATCACCGATTGAGCTTGTCGATCAGCATCGCCCGCAGCTGCCGCGCCAGGATTTCATCGACCGGGCCGAGCATGTTGCGCGCCGCTTCCGGAAGATGCTCGCCGGCGCGATCCGCAGGGCCGAACACGTAGTAGTCGAAGACTTCGCGCCAGGCCCGTTTCTCCCGCTCCGGCCGGTCGCGGATCGTCCACAGCGCGTGGTAGAGCGCATGCATCGGCGTCGGGATGTACGCCGGCATGCTGCTCCACCAGTAGTTGACCAGCACGTTGAACGCATCCAGTCCCTGCACGTGGTGCCACCACATGCTGGGGATGAAGATCGCATCGCCCGGTTCGAGCACGGCGCTCTGCCCGACCGCCAGCGCTTCGCGGAAGCGCGGGTAACGCGCGAAGTCGGGATGGTCGAAATCCACCACGCTGACCGCCTGCCCGCCGGGTGTCGGTTCCAGCGGTCCCGGATACAGGTTGCCGATCTGGTCCGGGGGAAACACGGTGAAGCGGCGCCGGCCCACGGTGCAGCAGGCGATGTTGTTCGGCGCATCGTAGTGGCACGACGCGGTCACCCGGTTGCCGATCCAGATGCTCGGCGGCGCCTGCACGCCATGGGCATCGAAGTCCAGGTCGTTGTCCGCGCGGAAACCCGGCAGGCTGGCATCCACCAGCAGCGAGGCGACGTAGTACGTGGGTGGATGCGGATCGTCCAGGTGCGCGGCGATCCCGTCCAGTACCTGGTCCAGGCCGCTGCGCCGGACTTCGCAGTTCAGGCCGGTGAAGCCGTCGTCGTAGAAGGGCCGTCCGGCGACTTCCGGACCGCCGTACGAGTACTGCACCGGCCGGCCGTTGTAGCGGCCGCGCAGGTAGTCCATCGCCGGGCGGTGTCCTCCCAGGCCCGCCCGCACCAGTCCCCAGTCGCGCGCCAGTCCCTTGAGCAGCGCGGGCCGGCCGGCCGCGATCAACGCGTCGAGCGGCAGCGCGTCGGGCCGGCAACCTTCCAGTACGCGGACGCTGGCGGCCAGCTCGACCATGGCCCGTTCAGGCAGCGCGCCCGGATGGCATGGCGGCCTCTTCGCGCAACCGGCGCTGCTTCTCGGCGATCAGCCGGCGCATGTTGTGCAGCGAGGCCAGCACCAGGTAGACGCCTTCCAGATAGCCCGCCTGGTGCAGGCGGTGCAGCGAGGCGGCATCCAGCGCCGCCAGCCGTTCGCGGTCGATCCCGTACAGGCCGGTCAGGTTGACGCCGTGCTCGTTGTCGAACCGCACGTCCAGCCCGACCGGCTGGATCAGTTCCAGCGCGTCGAGCGCGGCGAACATGGCCTTGCCGCCCTCGACGCCGTCGTTGATGCCGCGCAGCACGGTGATGATGTGCTGCAGGTAGGGGCTGTGCCCGCCCTGCGGCAGGAACACCGGCTCGCCCTCGCCGGTGGCGACGCGCGCATGCTCCAGGTCGACGTGGATCACCGGCTCGCGGCGCAGTTCGCCATCGACCTGCTGCTCCTGGAAGCCGATCAGGAACGGACCGCGGGCGATCACGCCCGGCAGGTAGCTGGCGTTCCAGCGTTCGCCCTGGAGGAAAAGGTTCTCGTCGCGATCGAAACCCAGCAATGCGACCGAGTGGAATCCATCGCTGTCGCCGTCCTTGCGGAAGAAGATCGGATACTCCCGCTGGAGTTCGGCGTACTCGGTCGGGAACGCCGGCACCATGCCGATCGCGTCCCCGAATTCCCGGCCGAAGCGGGTGACGACGCGCAGATCCTTGTGCGTCACGTTGTTGAGCAGTTCGTATCGGGCCATCGGGCTCTGCGTCGATTCTGTTCGTGTCGGACGTTATGCACCTTCGACGCGCGGAAAGAAAGGGGGCCGCTGCTCGCGCAGCGGCCCCTTCGCGGTAGCTGTCTCAGAACTTGTAGCGCAGGCCCAGCGTGTAGCGCGGGCTCTGGTCCACCAGGCGGACGATCTGCTTGGCGTCGCGTGCGTGCCAGCGCACGTCCTCGCCGGTCAGGTTGATCGCCTCGATGCCGACCGACAAGCGGTCGCTGAACGCGTAGCTCACGCTCAGGTCGATCTGGTCGTAGGCCTCGACGTAGAACGGATTCCTGCTGCCGCCCTGGTTGGCCAGGATCAGATAGTCGTCGCGCCAGTTCCATGCCAGGCGCGCCGACCAGCCGTACTTCTCGTACATCAGCATCAGGTTGGCGGTGTCGCTCAGGCCCAGCAGCGCGAACTGGTCCACGCTGGGATCGCCCGCGTTGTTGAAGCCCACGTCGCCATTGACGACGGTGTAGTTGGCGTACACGCCGAAGCCGGTATCGCCGAAGAAGTACTGGCCGCCGATCTCCCAGCCGTGCAGCTTGGCGGAGTTCTGGTTGATCGGGCGGTTGACGTTGAACATGTACAGCGGATCGTCCGCCTCTCCATACAGATCGTAGGCGTTCTCCATCGCCAGCACCTGCGCACCGCTGCCGTTGTAGGCCGCCAGGCCGCCGGTCGCGGCCGCGTTGCGGTACATGGCCAGGGCGGTGAACAGGGCGGTGTCGTTGGCCGCGCACGCCGCACCGACGTCGTTGCCGGCCGCGCTCACCTGCGCGGTGCATTGCGCGCTCTGCAGGAAGGCCAGCGCCGCCTGGGCGTCCGGGCCCGAGGTCGGATCGGTCAGGCCGTACAGGTTCTCCTGGACCACCGAGTTGCCGATGAAGTTGTCCACGCGCTTGTTCCAGTACGTCACCGAGATATAGCTGGCGTCGGCGAAGTACCACTCCAGGGCCAGGTCGAGGTTCTTGGACTCGATCGGATCCAGCGTCGGGGTATTGGCGTTGCCCGTGGCGCGGCCGGCTTCGCTGATCAGCACCGAACCGTTGGGCTGGTTCGGTCCCGGACCCGCGTACAGATTGCCGTACGGCGCGCGCGCGATGGTCTGGCTGAACGAAGCGCGGCCCTTCAGGTCGTCGAGCAGGTCGATGCTGAAGTCCAGGTTGGGCAGCAGGTAGCTGTAGCTGTGCTTCTCGGAGAACGGCTGCACCTCGCTGGAACGGACGATGCGGAAGTCGTTGTTGGCCTGCCACTCGATCGACTGGGGAACGGCAACGGCCGACGTCGACACCAGGTCGGTCGTCTCGTAGCGCACACCGATGCGGGTGTGCGTGGCCATGCCGCCCAGCTGGCCGTCCAGTTCCACCTGCACATAGACGGAGTCGGTCTTCTCCTCGATGCGGTTGTCCGCGGCCAGCACCGGGTCCACGCTCATGCTCGCGCCGTACGCGTCCACGGCCCACAGGCCCAGCGCGCTGGTGTTGCCGCGCCACGCGCCACGCGGCGCCCCCGCGGTGCCGAAGTCGTCGAACAGGCCGATGATGCTGGTCGCGGTCAGCAGCGGGTACATGCCCGGCTCGTTGCCGGTGTTGGCCGCGCTCCAGTCGCCCAGCGTGCTGTAGTTCTCGGTCGCCTGCTTGCGGTTCATCGTGACCTTCGAGGAATCGACGCCGAACTGGAAGCGGCCGTTGTCGAAGTCCAGGATGCCGTCGATGCGGCCCTGCCTGATCTCGGTTTCCTGCCTCACCGAGTTGACGCGCAGGACCTGGGCGCCGATCTGTTCGACCGGGAAGTCCGGGTTCAGCACGCCGTTGGCGCCGGCGGCGGCATCGGTCATCGACGGATACCAGGTACGCGCCGCGATCGGCAATCCGCTGTTGAAGAACATTTCCTGCGACCAGGCGCCACCGCAGTACGGGCCGTTGGTGCAGTTGTTGGTGCCGGCGATGCTGAAGTAGGTCGCGCTGCCGCCGGTGACGGGATCGTTCGGCGTGCTCTCCGACTTGGTGTTGTGTCCGTCGAACACCAGGCGGAAGCGGTCGGTGACCTGCCAGTCGGCATTGAACCCGAACGAGTCCAGCGTGTACTTCTGCATGTTGCGCTGCTGCTCGTAGCCGAAATCCTTGGTCTCGACGATCTCGCGCAGGTACACCGGCGTGGCCACCTCGTTGCCGTCGAACTCCAGGTGGGTGTAACTGCCCTGCTGCAGCCACTGGGTCTGCTCCCCGCGGTCTTCCTTGATCTCGTTTCGCGAGTAGGTGTAGTCCAGGGTCAGGGTCAGCGCGTCGGTCGGAGCGAACTGCAGCACGGCCTGGCCGTTGGTGCGCTCGCGCTCGAAGTCGGCGAAGGCGTAGCGCAGATCGTTCGGCAACGCATAGAGCTGGCCGATCTGCGGCGCGTTGACGATGGTGCCATCCGGGCGCAGGACGCCCGCCGGGCCGTTCCAGCGCTGGATGTTCCAGTTGTTCTCGGTGGCCTGCACCGAACCGCCATGGCGCTTCTGGTAGCTGGCGCTCAGGCCGATGCCCCAGGTCTTGTCGGGGTTGGCGTAGCTGAAGATGCCTGAGACTTCAGGGGTGATGCTGCTGCCGAACACCTGCGAATCGTCGGACACCGCCTTGACGCCCGCGCTGGCCACCACCTCGCCGCCGTTGTGGTTGAACGGACGGTCGGTCAGGATGTTGATGGTGGCACCGATGCCGCCGCTGGGTACGCTGGCCTGCCCGGTCTTGTAGACCTCCAGGCCGCTGATCGCCTCGGAAGCCAGCTGGGCGAAGTTGAACGCGCGCGTACCCGCTTCGACACCGCCGATGGGCACTTGGCCGGCCGCGCCGAACGCGTCCGCGCCCGGGATCTGGCGGCCGTTGAGGGTGATCAGGTTGAACTGCGGGCCGAAGCCGCGCGCGGTGACCTGCGCGCCCTCGCCGTCGCGGCGTTCGATCGAGATGCCGGTGATGCGCGACAGCGATTCGGCCAGGTTGGTGTCGGGGAACTTGCCGATGTCCTCGGCGCTGACGGCGTCGACCACGCCCGCCGAGTCGCGCTTGATGTTCATCGCCTGGTTGAGGCTGCTGCGTATGCCGGTGACGACGACCGTATCCAGCGTGGTCGCATCGCCCGTGGTCTGCTGCTGCGCCTCCTGCGCCGACGACTCGGACGCCGGAGCCTCCTGGGCGAACGCGGGATTGACGACCAGCATGCCCCCCACGAAGGTGAACATGGCCCTCGACTTGAATCTCGCCAACTTGCTGCTCATCGGCATGCCCTCTGGTCTGGAGTTGGACGACCGACGGCATCATTCCCGGCATGCGGCACGGCGCGGCCAGCCGTCCGGCTGCCGGAAACCGTGATCGCCAGGGTCGTCGTCGGTACGTGGAATCGGAACCTGCACTCTTTCATGCGCCCTCCCCTCATCACTTCGATAGATGGATGTATCGCCCCCCCCAGGGCACCCGCGGGCCATAGCGCAGCCCGCTCTTTTTTCCAGACCGGGCGTTGAGCCCGTTGCAGCCATGCCGGTTGTTCAGGCCTTTCCCGGCGAATCCAAACCCGATGCGACGACGCTTCCAGCGGAATTCCCAAGCGACTGCCCGTCAGTGGGCGGCCGAATGTGGTAGCGCTACCATTTGGTGGGCGCAGACTAATCATGCCCGCCTGCGTTTGTCACCGTGCAGCGCAGCAAATATCCTTGCCATACGCCGGGGGAAAGCATCGGGCGGAGTCCGCAGCGCGGCATCTCCATCGCCATATGCGGGCTGCCTAACGCGCCCGATCGCCGCATCGTCCTGTTAGCGTTACCACCCGAAGGACGTAACGCTGGATACTGTTGCGCAATCGGGGGACTGCATTCGCCGCTGCGGCGTAGCCTGCACGTTGCCACAATCGCACCTGCAAAACGGTGGAGGGGACGCACGTTGGAGAAACCTATGAAGTCTGTCCGCCGGAAGGGACGCGCCGTCACGATCGACGAGGTGGCTTCGCATGCGGGCGTGTCGCCGATGACGGTCTCGCGCGTGGTCAATGGCCACGGCGGAGTGCGCGACGCGACCCGTGAACGCGTCATGCACACGGTGCGCGAACTCGGCTACAGGCCCAACCTGGCGGCCAGCTCGCTGGCCGCGGCCCAGCACACCTGCATCGCGCTGATCTACACCAATCCCAGCTCGTCCTATCTGCGCGAACTGCTGGTCGGTGCGTTGAGCGGCTCCGCGCGCACCTCCGCGCAGTTGGTCATCGCCACCTGGGACACCCTGGATGCCGACGCCCGGCGCAATGCCGCGCGCCTGCTGGCCAAGAGCGTGGCCGGCGTCATCCTGCCACCACCGCTGTGCGAATCGAAGTCGGTGGTCATGGAGTTCGTCGGCGCCGGCGTTCCCGTGGTGTCCATCGCCTCGGGGCGCTTCAGCAACGACATTTCCTGCGTGCGCATCGACGATTTCTTCGCCAGCAAGGAGATCACCGCGCACCTGATCGCCCATGGCCATACGCGCATCGGCTACATCAAGGGCAATCCCAACCAGACCGCCAGCGCGCACCGCTTCGAGGGCTTCAAGGCGGCGCTGGACGAAGCCGGCATAGCGCTGGACGAAACGCTGGTCCAGCAGGGGTACTACACGTACCGGTCAGGCCTGGATGCGACCGAGAAGCTGCTCTCGCTCGGCCATCGGCCGACCGCCATCTTCGCCAGCAACGACGACATGGCCGCCGCCGTGGTGTCGGTCGCCCACCGGCGCGGCATGGATGTGCCGCACGACCTGTCGGTGGTGGGCTTCGACGACACGTCCGCCGCGACCATGGTCTGGCCCGAACTCACCACCATCCACCAGCCCATCGCCTCGATGGCCGACACCGCCATCGACATCCTGTTGCGCACGATCCGCCGCAAGGACGCGAACGCCCGCGTCATCGTCAACCATGTCGTGCCGCATCAACTCGTCGCGCGCGATTCCGTGGCGCCGCTGAAGCCATCCAGGCGCGGAACCGCCGCAAGGAAATGACCTTGCACGGCGCCCGCCGCCGCGACGCGCGACGGCAGGGCCGGTAACAGGCCGCTCAGAAACTCCTCGACAGCACCAGCTCGCGTTCCAGGCTGCGGGATTGGCCGCGGCTGTTGGCCGCGGCCAGGCTTTCCGACTGCAGTCCCTGCGCGAGCGCCTTGGCCGCGGTCCGCAGTTCGGGGACGGCCGTGATCTCCCAGAGGTGCCCGCGAAGAAGGGGCCCGAGACAGTACAGGCCGGGGACGCGATCGCCATGGTGATCGAGCACCTCGAAATCGTCCGCCACGTTCACGCCCAACCCCTGTTCGTCCGCGCTGATCAGGCCCGCCTCGCGCAGATGGGACGCGAGCGGGTGCGTGGTGCGAAGCACGTCGGTATCCAGGCCGGTCGCGCGGACCACGTAGTCGTACTGTTCGACCTGGATCTGATCCTTGCCGCGCTCGCGGATCAGCACCTCCGCGCTGTTCGCGCGCAGTCCGGCCCTGAGCAGGCGGGCGGCGCGCACCTTGAGCCGTCCCGACGCCTGCAGGCCGTCCAGCAGGCCGGCGATTTCCGGGGCGACACGATGGCGGGCGACTTCCCAGTAGGAACGGACGTGGCGCAGGAAGCGGGCGCGTTCCGGCGTCGGCAATCCGCGCCAGAACGCCTGCGTGTGCGGCCGCAGCGCGTCGACCGCGCCACGCCAGTCCGGCACGACGTGGGACAACGAGCGGATGGCGGCGACCAGTTGGCGGACATCGTGCTTGCGGAGCGCCTGCTGGACGCTGGGCGGCAGTTCGATCGGCGCGCCCGGCGTGGCCGGGTGGGATTGCGGCAACAACCCGTGCCGCGAGATGGCGACGATTTCCCCGCGGTGATTCCGGTTCGCCAGGCTGGCCACCACGTCCGCCATGGTCAGTCCGGTGCCGACGACCAGCACGCGCGCGCCCGGATCGATCTGGTCCAGGGCATCGTCCTGCCACGGCCAGGCGATGTAGCGGGGATTGCGGGCCAATCGCGGCCCGATGCCGGTCAGCCGTTGCGGCGGCAGGGCGCCCAGCGCAAGCACGACCCGGTCGCTGGCGAAGTAGCTGCCGTCGTCCAGGTGCACGCGGAAGCCGTCGCCGATGCGGTTGATGGCGATGGCCTCCTGGCGCAGCAGGCTCAGGTTGTTGGCCCGGTCCTTGGCTTTCTGCAGGCGGTCCGCCAGGTATTCGCCGTAGGCCAGGCGGGGCAGGAAGCCTTCCCGCCCCTGTCGCCCCAGGTTCAGCCATTCGGCGAACTCCTCCGGATTGTCCGGATCCGCGCCCAGTTGCCTGGCGCGCACGTTCAGCACGTGCTCCGGCCGCGTTTCCCCGTAGGCCACGCCGCGCGCGAAGGTTTCTTCGACGCCGACCAGGCAGACTTCCGTGGTTTCGTCGCTGTCCGATGCCAGCAATGTCGCCAGGGTGCCGCCAGTGAACCCCGCGCCGATGATCGTGATCCGCATCGCCCGTCTCCCGTTAAGGCCGAGTGACTTTCTAGCAATCGGCCCGCGCGGAAGTGTGATGAAAAGGTTATCGCCGCCGACTTTTTTCGCCGTTCCCGGCGACGATGGCGCGAATGCATTGGCCTGCAATGCTTGCCGGTGCCGACCGCGGTTGATAACCCATCGTCATCTGCTTATGACCGGACATCACCAGGCCTGGCAAACGGCTTGCGGATGCGTGACGTCCCGACATGCATGGACGGCACGAACGCGAATGGCCGCACCGGCTGCCGCCGGGAGAGACGGCGGGACAGTCGGTGCGGCACGCTCACTCGCAGGCGGAGGATGCGCTGCTAGAAACGGTAGTCGAAGCCCACCGTCACGTAACGGCCACGCAGGTCGTACTGGGTGATGTCGTAGGGCACGCGGATGCCGGCAAAGCCCGCGGGATCGTAGGGTGGTTCCTCGTCCAGCACGTTCTCCACCTTCGCGTACAGGTTCCATCCCTCGAAGCCCGCGTAACCGAAGTACAGGTCGAACTGGTTGCCGGCCTTCACCCGCGCGGGGATCGCCGCGCCGGTCACCGAGCGCTGGTCGTAGCCGCCGGTGTAGAACCAGGTCACGCTGGTGCTGAAGTCCTTCACGTCCCAACCTAACGTCGTGGTGGCCTTGTTGCGCGGCAGCGACGGTCCCAGGTTGCTGCCTGCGTAGTCCACCAGCGGGCCGCCGATGGTGGCCGGACGGCGATAGTCGCGTACGTGCGTGTAGACGGAGGAGAGCGTGAAATCGCCCGCCGCCTCCGTGCGCAGGCGCTGGCGGAACTCCACGTCGAAGCCGGATGTCTTCAGCTCGCTCAGGTTCTGGTAGCGGTTGCGGATGGCCACCAGCTTGCCGTCCTCGTCGCGGATCACTTCACTGGGATCGTTGCGGTTGACGATGGCCGTGGTGTTGTTGGTGCCGATCAGGTTGTCCAGTTCGATCCTGTAGTAGTCCACGCTCAGGCTGGTATCGGCCCACGGCGACAGCACGATGCCCACGTTGTAGCTGTGCGTGCGCTCCGGGTCCAGGTCGCTGTTGCCCACGGTGAAGAACGTGGGCCGCTGGGTGGAATTGGGCAGGTCCGGATCGTAGGGATCGACCACCGCGCCATAGGAGATGTTGGTGCTGTCGGCGTTCTCCGACAGCGACGGCGCGCGGAACCCGCGCGAGGCGGCGGCGCGCACCAGCAGCGCGTCGAACGGCTGCCAGCGCAGGCTGGCCTTGGGCGAGAAGGCGTTGCCGAAGTCGCTGTAGTGGTCGCCGCGCCCGGCCAGCTGCAGTTCCAGCGTGGAGGCCAGCGGCACGTTGAACTCCGCATACAGCGCCGACACCTTGCGCTCGCCGTCCACCGCCGCGATGGCCGGGCGGATCTGCAGGCCGGCGTCGATCTGCCACGGATTGCGCGACTCCAGTTTCTCCTGCCGCCACTCCGCGCCGGCGGCGAAGCCGACGCTGCCGGCCGGCAGGTCGAACAACTGGCCCGATACCTTGGCATCGATGCCGTTGAGTTCCGATTCGGCCGGACGCACGGTACGCAGGTTGATCGCATCGAGCACCGATTGCGGCGTGGCCGCCGGATCGTGCAGGTTGTAGCTGCCGTCGGCCAGCGCGTCGGCCAGCGCGTAGCGGTTGGCGAAGCCGGCGGTGACGGTTTCGCGTTCGCGGCTGCGCGAGGTGAACACCGCGCTTTCCCAGTCCCAGCGGTCGGTGCGGCCGCGCACGCCGCCCAGCACGCGGTAGAAGCGCGAGCGGCTGATCTTGTCGGACCGGCCCAGGTTGAAGAAGGTGTATTCGATGGGCGTATCCACGCCGTACGGGTTGTACGGATTGGCCGCCGGCAGGATCGCCGGCACCGGCTCGGCCAGGCCGGTGTCGGGGTTCAGCGCGAAGCGCCCGCCTTCCAGGGTGAAGTACGGACTGGACCCGAAGATGGAGTCGCCGCGGATCTGGCTGTAGATGGCTTCGGCGAACGCCTCCGTGCGATCACTGATCCTGAAGGTGCCGTTGACGTAGGCCTGGTAGCGTTCGGTCCCCGGGATCAGCGTGGTGTACGGCGCCAGGTTGAAGGCGCAGGTGTCGCCGGCGCGGCCGTCGATCGGCGCGCTGGCGGTCAGCACGGTGCCGGCCGGGCAGTTGCCGTTCGCATCCAGCAACGGCACGGAAGCGCCGGTGCCGGTCAGGAAGCGCGCGCCCTTGGCCGACCAGCCGTTCCAGGTGCCGCCGGGCTTGTCCGAATAGATGCCCGACTTGGTCAGGTCGCGTTCGTCCTGGTTCAACCGGTCGCGCTGGAAGTACTCGAAGCTGTACAGCACGTTGAAACGGTCGGCCTCCAGGTCGCCGACGCCGCCGACCAGCTTGAAGCGGTTCTGGTCCAGCCCGCCCTCGGTGGAGGTGCCGGTGCTGCCGCCGATCTCCAGCCCTTCGAAGTTCTGGCGGGTGATGATGTTGACCACGCCGGCCACGGCATCGGAGCCGTATACCGCCGAGGCGCCGTCCTTCAGCACTTCGATGCGTTCCACCGCCACCAGCGGCAGCGCGTTGAGGTTGACGAAAGTGTCGGACAAACCGCCCTGCGGGAAGCCGTTGTTGGCCAGCCGGCGCCCGTTGAGCAGCACCAGGGTGTTCTTCTGCGACAGCCCGCGCAGGCCGATGCCCGCCGAACCGGCCGCCCAGCCATTGTTGTAGGTCTCGTTGTAGGCGTTGCCGGTGTTGGCGGAGATGGAGCGCAGCACGTCGGCGACGGTCTGCTTGCCGGACCGCTCCAGTTGCTGGCGATCGATGACCTGGACCGGATTGGGTCCTTCGCTGTCGCTGCGCTTGATGTTGGAGCCGGTGACCACGACGGTGGCCAGGGTCTTGCCTTCGGAATCGGGGGCGGTCTGTGCCGCGGCGAAAGAGGAAACGAGCGCCAGCGCGATGGCCAGCGCGAGGGGTGAAGCGGTCTGCATCTACGACGTCCGGAATTCGATCAGCGGGCGGCACAGTAGGCCACAGCGCGTCCGTTTCGCTTAATGACCGCTGTTCATACGCACATGCCAAAACGGTGTTGCATCGCCCGGCCTGTTCGTGCGCAGCGAGACCCTCTCATCGCTCGCCTTCAGCGCGATGGATGCGCGGGTCCGTCCCAGTCTGCGGGCGACATCGGCGGCCGAGTGGGAACCGTCCGCCATCTCCCTGAGCGTTCTTATCTCGTCAGGAGTCCAGGGCTTTCCCGCGTTGATCGGTCTTCTTCCCATTGCGTTTCCGCCGGATATCGTGTCCGTCGAGTCTCGCGCCATCGGCCGCGGGCGATCAACCGGATCGGCGCGCATCGACATGACGGCGCGACATAAGTCCATAACCAACCGGCCGCGGATTCCGACCCATCTTTAACCACCGTCTAACCGCATCTGGTGCACTTTCTTCTCCGTCCATCCGACGACTTACTTTCCGTACGGCGGGATGGTTTCCTGCCAGGCGTTGTCGCCGGCCGGTCGCGGCTCGCACGATCCAGCGCCGCTTGGCGCCTGGCAGGCCATGACAGGATCACGATGAGGATTACGAGATGCCCACGCCTTCCTTCAAGACGCGAGAAGATCTTGACGGCATGATCGCCGAGCTCGATGGCAAGCTCGAAACGCTGTACCGGAACGCGGACAACGTGACCCGCCCGGAGATATGGGCCAACCTGACCAACGCCACGTTGAAGCTGGTCGCCCCGGACGACCAGGACTACGCCTACGAACGCCTGTATGCCCTCTTCAAGGCGCACCAGGCATCTTCGTCCACGCCGCGACGCACGGCAGTCGAGGAAGTTCCGACGACCGGGTGAGCTGCCATCACCCAACCTCCCGCAGCATGCCGCCGGAGAGCCGCAGCCTGCGCGTCAGTCCCAGGGCATCGAGGAAGGATTCATCGTGACTGACCACGACCAGCGCGCCCTCGTAGGCGTTCAAGGCTTGCTCCAACTGGGCCACGGATGCCAGGTCGAGATTGTTGGTCGGCTCGTCCAGCAGCAACAGTTGCGGGGCCGGCTCGGCGTGCAGGATGCACAGCAGCGTGGCCCGGAGCCTTTCGCCACCGGACAGCGCGCCGACCGGCAGGTCGCGGCGCGATCCCCGGAACTGCAGGCGCGCCAGTAACCGGGCGCGTTCCGGCGCCGGCATGGCGGGCGCGGAATCGGCGAAGTTCTCCGCCACCGTACGCGCGGGATCCAGCAGGTCGAGCCGCTGCGGCAAGCCGGCGACGCGGAGGTTCGCGCGACGGACGGTGCCTTCGTCCGGGTCCTGCTGGCCCGCCAGGATCCGCAGCAACGTCGTCTTGCCCACGCCATTGCCGCCGATCAAGGCGATGCGCTCGGGCCCGCGTATCGTCAGCGACACGCCGTCCGCGCCGAACAACGCACGCTCGCCCAGCGACACTCGCAGGCCATCGCCGTGGAAGATCACCCGGTCGCCAGGCACCCGCGTCGCGGGCAGCGAGAAGTCCATGTCGACGACGTCTTCCAGCGCTTGCGAAGCCTCGAGAAGCTGCAGGCGTACGTCGGCCAACCGCCCCGCATGCACCTCGTCGGTCCTGCCCGCGCTCACCTGCGCCGAACGCTTCCGGTTGCCCGCGACGATCCGCGGCATGCCGCCGTCGGCAAAGCGGCGGGAGGCCGTTCCCGCGCGGCGGTCGGCGCGTTCGCGCGCCTGCTGCCGCTCGCGCTGCTCCCGCTGCACTTCGCCGCGCAGATGGCGCACACGCTGCTCTGCGGCCCGCTGCTCCTCCTCGACGGCCTGCCGATGGAAATCGAATCCCCCGCCATACACACGTAGAGTGGACGGCCTGAGCACGGCGATCTGTTCCATGCCCTCCAACAGCTCGCGATCATGGCTGGCCACCAGCAGGCAACCCTGCCATCCCGCCAGCACTTCGCGCAGCCGCTGCCGCGCCTCGCGGTCGAGGTGATTGGTGGGTTCATCGAGCAGCAGCACGTCCGGGCGTCGCAGCAGTCTGGCCGCGAGCGCCAGACTCATCGCCTCGCCGCCGCTGAATGTCGACAAGCGCCGCTGCAAGGACACTTCGCCCAATCCCAGACGCACGAGCAACGTGGCTACCCGCTCGCGCAGATCCCAGTGGCCGTCGATCGTGTCGAAGTCCGATGCGGTCGCTTCACCGGCCAGCACCGCCTCCAGCGCGCGCAAGCGCCGGGCCACGCCGAGCACGTCGGCCACGCTTGCTTGCGCGTCCAGCGACGCGTGCTGCGGCAGGTAGGCGAGCGTTCCCTGCGTTTCGATGCGACCTGCCGAGGGTTGGAGTTGCCCGGCCAGCAGTTTCAACAAGGTGCTCTTGCCCGCGCCGTTGGGCGCGACCAGGCCGGTGCGCGAAGCGCCGAGGGAAAAAGAAAGACCATCCAGGACGGGCGTGCCGTCCGGCCAGGAAAACGAAAGTTGCGAGACGCGGATGCGTGCGTCGGTCATGCGGGATTCCTCCATCACGGACCCGGCCGGGCTCGGAAGCCGGCGAGGCGGGACACCCGTCGAGACGCGCGCTGCCATCGGCAGCGCTGCGGGGACGATCGGGATCTATGAGGAAACCGTGTTGCTCACATGTCCGGGGGAATCTCCTTCAACGAGCGGTAGTTTAGCGCTCCGCGCCGGGAACAGGCTGAGCGGCCGCCAACGCCACCGTGGCGCGCAGCCCGCCGCCTTCGCGATTGCTCAGTCGCAGCGTGCCGCCCAGCGCCTGCGCCAGTTGCTGCGCGATCGCCAGTCCCAGCCCCGTGCCGCCGCTGCTGCGGCTGCGCGAAGACTCCAGCCGGTGGAACGGCTGCATCACCGCTTCCAGCTGATCCTCGGGAATGCCGGGACCCCGATCCAGCACGTCGATGCACACGCGGCCATCGGGCTCGACACGCAACGCGGTTTCGGCGCCGCCGCCATAGGCCAACGCGTTGTCGATCAGGTTCTGCACGACGCGGCGCAGGACCTGGGGGTGCGTCTGCAGCGAGGCGTGGTCGCCTTCGATGTGCCGCACCGGCTTGCCGGTATCCTGATAGTCGCCCACCACGCTGTCGAGGAAGGAAGGCAGGTCCAGGCGTACCGAGGGTCCCATGGCGACATTGGTGCTGCGGGCGTAGCTGACGCCTTCGCGCACCAGTTGACTGATCTGGCCGACATCGTCCAGCAAGCGTGCGTGCGCCGGACTTTCCTCCATGGACTCCAGGCGCAGGCGCATGCGGGTGATCGGGGTCTGCAAGTCGTGCGAGATCGCGGCCAGGATCTGCATGCGTTCGGTGACGTGCGCGGACACGCGCGACTGCAAGGCATTGAGTGCGCGTGCGGCCTTCGCCACCTCGATGGGGCCCTCCTGCGACAGCGGCGGGCCTGCCTGCGCGGGATCCAGCCGCTCGGCGGCCTCGGCCAAGCGCGCCAGCGGCCGCGTCGCCAGCCGCACCGCCAGCCAGGCGCACGCCAGCAGCAAGGCCACCTGCGCGGCCAGCATCCACGGCAACCAGCGCGCGAGCGGCAGCAGCGACGGCGTGACTTCGATGGTCAGGGGATGTCCGTCGGCCAGCGTCAGTTCCACTTCGTACCGCTCGGGCGATGCGGAAACGGCGCGCGGACGCAGCGGGTAGCGATGCCGCAGCGAGCCATCGATCAGCGCCGTCACCTGCCGCGCGCGGTCGCTGGCCAGGGGCGTTCCCGGTTGCGCCGGACGCAGCAGATAGCGGTACGTGCGGCGTTCCAGTTGCGGAAGCCACTGCTTTCGCTCCGCGGGAGGCAGGTGTTCGAGCAAGGCCACGCTCAGGGGAACGTCCTGCTCCAGGTTGGTCAACATCATCGAGCGCGTGGCGGTCGCGCGTTCGTGGAACAGCAGGGCGAACGACAGCGCGTGCGCCAGCAGCAACCCGGCCGCCAGGATCATCAACAGGCGAGCGGCCAGCGTGCGCGGCAACAGGCGGAAACGCGGCGGGGTCGTCTCCCGGCTCATGCCCCGTCCCCGATCAACGTGACCGGCTGGCAGAACACGTAGCCTTCGCTGCGCACGGTCTTGATGTACGTCTGCTCGCGTGCGCCATCGCCCAAGCGCTGCCGCAACCGGCTGACCAGCAGGTCGATGGAGCGATCGAACACTTCCGCATCGCGGCCCTGCGTCAGGTTGAGCAACTGGTCGCGGCTCAGCACGCGCTGGGGATGGTCCACGAAGACACGCAGCAAGCGGAACTCGGCGCCGCTGAGCGGATAGGCGGTGCCGTCCTCGTCCAGCAGGTGGCGTGCGGTGGTATCCAGCTTCCAATGACCGAAACCGATCAGCCGTGCCGCCTCGCTCACCTGCAGGTTCGGCGGCAGCATGCGCGCGCGACGGATGACCGCGTTGATGCGCGCCAGCAGTTCGCGCGAGGAAAAGGGCTTGATGACGTAGTCGTCCGCGCCCATTTCCAGGCCGACGATGCGGTCGGTCTCGTCATCGCGGGCGGTGAGCATGACCACCGGCACCGCGCGATGCTTGCCCGCGCGCAGGTTGCGGCACAACGACAGGCCGTCTTCGCCGGGCATCATCACGTCCAGCACGATCAGATCGACGTCGCTGGTGTCCAGCGCCGCACGCATTTCGCGGCCGTCCGCCGCCAGCGAGACACGCAAGCCATTCCGGCGCAGGTAGTCGCCGACCATCTGGCGGATGTCGCGGTCGTCGTCGACGACCAGGACATGATCGGTATGGGACATCGTTGCTCTCCGGTTGCGCGGACCTGCGGGCCGTCGTGGGCCGCGGTTTGGATGTTAGCGCGAGCGCGTGCGCCCAGGCGTCGGCGTGCTTCGATCAACCGCCATTAGAGCCGGGAGCCGGTTCCGATAGTTTGAGACCAGCAGCTTCCAGAATGGTATCGCTCACTTCGTGCGGGGCCGACAACGGCGATGCGTGCCCCGCATCGACCGACCGCCACTCGGCGCCGATGCGCCGCGCGGTCGCCACCTGCAATTCAGGCGAGAGCATACGGTCCTTGCGCGAAACGACATACCAGCTGGGCAGCGAACGCCATGCGGCGACGGCGACGCGCTCGGACAGCGCGTCCGCCTTCAGCGGAAGCTGGTGCGCGTAGGCGGCCCGCACCTGTGCCGGCTTGAGGTCCTGCGCGAAATCGCTGGCCATGGTCTGCTCCGAAAGCGACAGGAAACCCGCACGTTCCACCAGCTTCTGCAGACCGGGCGCGACGGGGAAGCGTTCGCCCTGCTGCGCGGAGTTCTCGCCCGCATCCGGCGCGAAGGCGGCCACATACACCAGCGCCTTCACCTTGGGGTCGCGACCGGCTTGCGTGATCACGGTGCCGCCCCAGGAATGCCCCACCAGCACGACCTTGCCTGGCGCGGCGGCGATGGCGCGCCGGGTCGCGGCCACGTCGTCTTCGAGCGAGGTCAGTGGATTGTCCACCGCCACCACCGGCACGCCACGCATCCGCAAACGCGCGGCCACCTTGTCCCAGCTGGAGGCATCGGCAAAGGCGCCATGCACCAGGACGACGGTCGGGGCATCCGGATCGACGGGGCGCGCGCGCGCCTGCGCGGCGGCGGGAAGCGCGGCGGCGGCCATCAGCATGGCCAGCAGGGGGAAGCGCAGCATGGTGAAGCTCCGGTTGGACGGGGAGCGCCATTGCAGCCTTCCGCTGTGTCGGCGCCTTGTCGGCGGGCGACCGGCTTCGTATCCCAACGCGTCGCCACGGGCCGCGCGTACATTCCGATACAAACCCGCGCCGTTTGTAAGCGTGTGTATCGGAAGGCACGTCCGCGTGGTTCGCTGACAAATCCGCGGGTTCCCCGACACGCGGGCGACGAGCCCGCGGCGTGCAATGGCCCCATCGCCAACGGCTCCCCCGCCGGTATGACCCCTCGAAGGAAACGCCATGCACCCTGTCCTGCGCTCACAGAAAGTCGCCCTCGTCTTCGGTGGCTCCGGAAGAAGGGCTGCACCGGTCGCCTACCCGGCCGGCGATGAAGCCGGCTACATGGCCGGCGCCGGCCTGACCGTCTGACGGCCGGCCGGCCGATCCGACACGACGCGGCGCTTCCCGCCGCGTTCCCTTTCCTCCCTCCCCCTGGTCGCGCCATGTCGCGTGCGCCTGCCACCCCAAGGAGTTCTTCATGTCGTCTTTCAACCCCAACGAGACCATCGACTTCCAGCGCCGGCGGCTGATCGGATCGACCGCGCTGGCCGCGGCATCCGTCGGCGTGCTGAACCTGCTGCCCGCCGTCGCCGTCCAGGCCATGGAGAACCATGGCGGCAACGGCGGCAGTGGCATCCGCCCCTTCCAGGTGCACGTGGCCGAGCGCGACCTGCAGGACCTGCGTCGGCGCGTGCAAGCCACGCGCTGGCCGGATCGCGAACTCGTCGCCGACGAATCACAAGGCCTGCAGCTGGCCACGTTGCAGGCCCTGGTGAACTACTGGGGCGGCGACTACGACTGGCGCAGGCTGGAAGCCAGGCTCAACCGCCTGCCGCAGTTCATCACCACCATCGACAGCGTGGATATCCATTTCATCCACGTGCGCTCCCGGCATCGCAACGCATTGCCGGTGATCCTGACGCACGGCTGGCCCGGCTCCATCCTGGAGTTCGTCGACACCATCGAGCCCCTGACGAATCCGACGGCATTCGGCGGTCGTGCCGAGGATGCGTTCGACGTCGTCATCCCTTCCATCCCCGGTTACGGCTTCTCGGGCCGCCCGGCCGAGTTGGGCTGGGGACCGGATCGTGTCGGACGTGCGTGGGACGTACTGATGCGACGCCTCGGCTACGACCACTACGTGTCGCAGGGAGGCGACCACGGTTCGGTGATCTCCGACGTGATGGGCCGGCAAGCGCCGTCGGGCCTTCGGGGCATCCATCTGACCATGCCGGCGACGGTCCCCGACGAGTTGGTCGGCGCGATCAACAGCGGCGCGGCGGCGCCGGCCGGGTTGACCCAGGTCGAGCGGACCGCCTTCGTGACGCTGAGCCGCTTCTTCGGTCGCAACGCCGCCTACGGCGCGATGATGGTCACGCGGCCGCAGACGATCGGGTATGCCCTGAACGATTCGCCGGTCGGCCTGGCGGCATGGATGTACGACAAGATCGCGCAGTGGACCGATAGCGACGGCGTGCCGGAAAACGTGCTCGGGCGCGATGCCATCCTGGACGACATCAGCCTGTACTGGCTCACCGGCACCGCGACCTCGGCCGGCCGGTTCTACTGGGAAAACAACAACAACAACTTCAGCGCCGTTGCGCAGAAGACCGATCAGATCACCGTGCCGGTCGCGGTATCGGTGTTCCCGGGCGAGATCTATCGCGCGCCGCGCAGCTGGACCGAACGCGCCTATCCGACCCTCTACTACTTCAACGAAGTCGACAAGGGCGGCCATTTCGCCGCCTGGGAACAACCGCAGTTGTTCAGCGCCGAACTTCGCGCGGCCTTCCGGCCTTTGCGCGGGACCGCGTGAGCCCCGCAGCCCCCTTCCCAACAAGGAGAACATCCATGCAACCGATCAAGTACCGTTTCACCCGGCTGGCGCCCTGGCTGCTGGCCGTGCAATGCGCACTGGCCGGCGTGGCAAGCGCCGCATCGCCAGCCACGCACGCCGGCACTCCGCTACCCCTGGTCGCGGACAAGCGGATCGACGCCGGCGATCTGAACATCGGCTATGCCGAGCTGGGTCCATCGCGCGGCGAGGTCGTCATCCTGCTGCACGGATGGCCGTACGACATCAACAGTTACGCGGAGGTGGCGCCGCAACTGGCGGCCCGCGGCTATCGCGTCATCGTGCCGCACCTGCGCGGCTACGGCAGCACGCGCTTCCGCTCCGCGGACACGCCGCGCAACGGCGAGCCGGCGGCGCTGGCGTCGGACGTCATCGCCCTGATGGATGCCCTGAAGATCCAGCGCGCCACCATCGCCGGCTTCGACTGGGGCGCGCGGTCGGCCGGCATCGTGGCGGCGCTGTGGCCGGAGCGGGTCGAGGCGCTCGTGTCGGTCAGCGGTTATCTCATCAGCAGCCAGGAAGCCGGCAAGACGCCCTTGCCGCCGCAAGCCGAGCTGCAGTGGTGGTACCAGTACTACTTCGCCACCGATCGCGGCCGCGCCGGCTACGCGCAATACACGCACGACTTCGCCAAGCAGATCTGGCAACTCGCATCGCCGCAATGGAAGTTCGACGACGCCACTTTCGACCGCAGCGCCGCGGCGCTGGACAACCCCGACCACGTGGCCATCGTGGTGCACAACTATCGCTGGCGCCTGGGCCTGGCCGAGGGAGAACCGAAGTACGCGGCGCTGGAGCAGCGCCTGGCGCAAGCACCGGCGATCACCGTGCCGACGATCACCATCGAAGGCGACGCCAACGGCGCACCGCATCCGTTGCCGGCGGCCTACGCCGCCAAGTTCACCGGCAAGTACGAGCACCGCACCTTCACCGGCGGCGTCGGCCACAACCCGCCGCAGGAAGCGCCGCGCGAGTTCGCGCAAGCGGTGATCGACGCCACCCGCCTGTGATCCGGGGAGCCCTGCCATGAAACCCATGCACGCTGTCGCATTGTTGGTCGCCGTCGCCGCCGTCGCGCTGATCGCCACCGCGCGCGGTGGCGAGGAACCGCCTCCGGCCGCGCCCGTCTTCGGGGTTACGCTGCCCGACGGGTATCGCGACTGGCCGCTCATCGCTCCGGCGCAGGAGGCCGCGCCCTTCGACGAACTGCGCGCGGTCGTCGGCAATGCGGTGGCGATGCGCGCGTTCCGCGACCACCAGCGCCCCTTTCCCGATGGCACCGTCCTGGTCAAGCGGGCCTGGAAACGCGTGCCGTCACCGGACTTCGCTTCGGCTTCCATTCCCGGCGGCGCCACCACCGTGCAGGTGATGGTGAAGGACTCCAGACGCTACGCCGCCACCGGCGGCTGGGGCTACGGGCGCTTCATCGACGGCCAGCCCGTGGACGAGGCGCAGCACCGCACCTGCCATGCCTGCCACGCCGCGCGCGTGAAGGACCGCGACTACGTTTTCACCCACCTGGCGCCGTAACCGCCAGATTTTTTCCCTCACTCCAAGGAAACTTCCATGACTGCTCTCGACAAGATCCTCTACACCGGCAAGACCCACACCGTCGGCGGCCGCGAAGGCCACGCGCGCAGCGACGACGGCCAACTCGACGTCGCTCTGGCGCCGCCGGGCAGCGGCCGCCCCGGCACCAACCCGGAACAATTGTTCGCCGCCGGCTGGTCGGCCTGTTTCGAAGGCGCGATGGGACTGGCTGCCCGCAAGTTCAGGATCGCGATTCCGGCGGATGCGGCCATCGATGCCGAAATCGACCTGGGCCTGGTGGGCGACGGCTACCAGTTGCAGGCACGCCTGAACGTCTCGCTGCCGGGTCTGCCGCGCGAACAGGCGCAGGCCCTGATCGACGAGGCGCATCGCACGTGTCCGTATTCCAAGGCCACGCGCGGCAACATCGACGTGCAGATCCTTTTGGCGTGACGCCCCCCTTGTAGCGCAGTGTCGCCACAGCCGCAGTCCCTACTTCCGGTTACAAAACTCCTTCATCGGCACACAACCCGGTGACATCCGGGCGGTGGAATGGCCATCCATCCACCGCATCGCACGCGCCCCCATGATCGAATTCGCATTGGCCATCGCCGCCGGCATGGCCACCATCCTCTCCCCGTGCATCCTGCCCATCCTGCCCATCGTGCTGGCCACCGGCACCGGCCGTCGCCGCGAGGATCCGCTGCTGGTGATCGCCGGCTTCGTGGCGACTTTCGCGGCCGGCGGGATAGCGATCGGCGTCCTCTCGGCATCGTCGGGCGCATTGCAGGGCATCATCCGCAGCGCGTCCATCGTGGTGCTGCTGATCGCCGGCCTGGCATGTTTCTGGTCGGCGCCCTTCGACTGGGCCGTCGATCGGATGCGCCGGTGGCGCGCGCGCCGCGCCACGGTCGCGACACATCGACTTCCGATGGGCGGCCGGATCGGCGCTTTCCTGATCGGCGCTTCGCTGGGCCTGGCATGGACGCCCTGCGCCGGCCCCGTGCTCGCCTCGGTGTTGTCGCTGGCCGCAAGCGCACAGGCGCCGGCCCGAGCGACCGCCCTGCTGGGGCTTTATGCGCTGGGTGCCGGCATTCCGATGCTGCTCGTCGCCTATGGCGGCCATTGGGTGACGTCGCGCCTGGTGTTCCTCCAGCGGCATGCCGGCTCGCTGCGTCGCCTCTTCGGCGCATTGGCCGTCGCCGTGGCCGTTCTCCAACTGCTCCAGTACGACGTGTTGGCGTCGGCCTGGGCAACGCAGTGGCTCCCCTCCGTTTCGCAAGGACTATGACCATGAAACTGATCAAACCCGCCATCACACTCCTGGCCGCCTGCCTGTTCGCCTCCGCCTGTTCGCCGAGCGTGGCCGCCGATCCGGTCCAACCCACCCACACCTCGCCCGCGCCGGTCGCGCCGGAGTTCAAAGGCATCGGCCAGTGGCTCAATGGCCCGCCGCTGACGCTGCAAGAACTGCGCGGGAAAGTGGTGCTGGTGGAGTTCTGGACCTATTCCTGCATCAACTGCATCCGTGTGCTCCCGCATACCAAGGCATGGGATGCAAAGTACCGCGACCAGGGCCTGGTGGTGGTCGGCGTGCACACGCCCGAATACGGGTACGAAAAGCGGCTGTCGAACCTGCAAGCCGCGGTGAAGCGGTTCGGCATCGCCTATCCCGTCGCGCAGGACAACGACTATCGCACCTGGAACGCCTACGGCAACCGGTACTGGCCCGCGCTGTACCTGATCGATCAGGAAGGCCGCATCGTCTACCAGCATTTCGGGGAAGGCGAGTACGAGACGACCGAAGCGAGGATCCGGCAACTGCTGTCGGCGAAGCGCGTCGCCGAATGACGGCGCCGGCTCGCGAGCTGGAAGGCGGGAAGAGACAAGAGCGTGCTTGATCATGGAGGGATCCTCATGGGGTAGCGGAGTGCGGCGTCCGCAAGCGCGGATCGCCGCACTCGCGCGGACTCAAGAGAGCGGGCGCTTTTCCGCCAGTGCCACGGCGTCCGCACCGGCCGGAAAGTGCAGTCGATCCGAGACGTCATTGGCGGCACGCCAGACGCCTTCGGCCACGTCGGTTTCCTTGGTGAAGGCCGCGACCCTGGCGAACCCGGCAAACACGTCGTGGGCGAACGCCTCGTAGGCTTCCGGAATCAGGCCCTGCATCCGCTGCTGGCCGTTGGCGGTGAAGCTGGTCGAGGGGCCGTAGCCAGGTTCCACCAGCTTGACCCGTACGCCGAAGGCCCGGAGTTCGTGCTGCAGCGAGGCGGTGAATCCCTCGATGGCGGTTTTGCTGGCCGTATAGGCGGCAACGAGCGGGAAGGGCGCCAGGGTGGCGCTGGAGGTCACGTTCACGATGGTGCCGGCCCGGCGCTCGCGGAACCGGGGGATGACGGCCTGGCACATGGCCATTGCGCCGAAGGTGTTGGTTTCGAAGACCTCGTGCACGGTGGACATGGGCGTGGCCTCGAAGGCGCCGAACAGGCCGATGCCGGCGTTGTTCACGAGCACGTCAAGGGGACCGGCGGCCTCGAGGGCGCGCGCGATGCTGTCGGCCCGGGTGACATCCAGTGCCAGGACGCGCAGGTTGCCGGAGGCGGGGAGCAGACCCTCCCGCGGGGTGCGCATGGTGGCGATGACCTGCCAGCCTTGTGCGAGGAAGTAGCGGGCGGTCTCCAGGCCATAGCCGGACGAGCAGCCGGTGATCAATACGGTCTTCATTTCGTGCTCCGAGGTGTGGGTTGACTCGGAGGGAACGATAAGTCGGCATCGCCGGATTATCGATGGTATAAAATCCGCAATTATTTAGCGAACGTCCGAATGTGAGCGACCCGCTTTCCGAGGTAGTCCGGCTCCTCCATCCCCGTGCCGTCTTTGCCAACGTCATCAGCGGCAAGGGCAATTGGGCCGTGCGCTACGCCGAGTACGGACAGCCCGGTTTCTGCATCGTGCTTGAAGGCCGTTGCCTGCTGGCAGTTGACGGGCACGAGCCGATCGCCATCGCCGCGGGCGATTTCGTCCTGCTGCCGACCACGCCGCCCTTCACCCTCTCCAGCTTCGTGCCTGCGCCGCCGGTCTTCATCGATCCCAAGGTCGTTCCCGGCGGCGACGGGGAACGACGCCATGGCGAACAGGAAGGTCCACCGGACATGCGGTCGCTGGGGGGCGCCTTCCTGTTCGACAGCGCCGATTCGGGGCTTCTGGTTTCCCTGCTGCCGGAGGTCGTCCATGTACGAGGATCCCAGCGGCTCATCCAGTTGGTCCAGATGGTGGGCGAGGAATACGCGGACCAGAAGCCAGGCCACGACTTCATGCTCTCCCGGCTGGTCGAAATGTTGCTCATCGAGGCCATGCGTTCGAGCACGGCCGGCAGTGCCCCTCCCGGCATGCTGCGCGGCCTGGGCGATGAAAGACTGGCGCTCGCCTTGAAGCAAATGCACGCCCGCATCGATCGCCCATGGACGGTGGCCCAGCTCGCGAAGGCAGCCGCTCTCTCACGCTCCACTTTCTTCGAGCGCTTCACGCGGACCGTGGGCGTGCCGCCGATGGAATATCTGCTCGCATGGCGCATGGAGATCGCCAAGGATCTGCTCAGGCGCGACGGACTGAATGTCTCGGAAGTGGCGGAGCGGGTCGGATACGGGTCCACGAGCACATTCAGCGTCGCTTTCAGCAGGCACGTGGGACGACCGCCGAGCCGATATGCACGGACCGGATAAGCGGCCGCCGCGATCTCCCTGACCGGATTCGCCTCCTTTCAAGCGCCAATCGGCGTGAAGCGCCCGTCCGTCTCCTCGATGACCTCCAACCCGGTGTAGTCGCGGGCACTGAGGTGCCGTCCTGCATCCACCGGGTGCGCGTGAGCGGAGGTGATGACAAGTACCCTGGCCCCGGCGGCTTCCTTCGCCAGGATCCCGGCCGGCGCATCCTCGAACACCAGACACTCGCCCGGCAGGACGCCAAGACGCGCCGCGGCCAATACGTATCCCTCGGGGGACGGCTTTCCGCTTGCCACGTCGCCGCCATCCGCAGAGAGCGCTTCAACCGAGCCGAGAAGAGAGGGAGCGCAAGCTACCCGCAGGAGCCGCCTGCGCACGCTGCAGGCCGGTCGGCAACCCACCGGGTCGAAGAGGTGGAGAGGAAAATCCGGCGCTTGGGACGCGAGCGCCACCGTGCTCGATCAATTCGACGCGTACGGCCCGAACACCGCCTTGACCCGCATCTCTTCGTCGTCGTCGTCCAGCACGAAGACGCGGTAGCTCGCTCCGCCGGCAGCCACGCGGATGACCACATGGCCCTGCGTACTCTTCGCGGTTTCCTCGATGCCGTACGTGGTCGCGGCGGTGGCCGGAGCAACGTTGGTGACGAAAATGTCGCGCTCGCCCGGCCACACGTCCTTCGAGGTCATGTGCTTCCACGCGTTGATGGCCGGATGGCCTTCGGCACGCGAAGTGACGACGATGACGCGCGGCTTCAGGTTGCCGAGCAGGCCGATGCTGTTCGCGTCCCAGCTTCCATGATGGTTGGCCTTCATCGCATCCACCGCGCCGGCCGCCAGCGCCACCGGCGTTTCGACATTCTTCCACGCCGGTGGGTCGAAGGCGGTTTCCGCATCGTTGTTGGAAAGGTCGCCTCCATGGAAATAGTCGAACTTGCCGTAGCTCACTCGGAACACGAGGCTCAGGGTGTTCTCGATGGGATAGTCGGCCGGCGCGAGGTCCCTTACCGACGGGAACAGGCTGCGCGTTCCGCTGTCCTTGCCCGTCCACACGACACCGTTGGTGTAGATGTTGCGAATCTCGAAGTCTGGATACGACCCGGCATCGTGCAGCAGCTTGATCTGGTCGTTGCGACCCGGCTGGAACCGCTCGACCTCCAGGCCCTGGCGCACGATCTGCCAATCGAGGAACTTCCGGTAGTTGTCCACCGTGGGGTTCTTGATCGGCGCAGGATAGTCGTAGGTCGGCCAGCCGCGGTCGATGATCTTCGCCACGTGCAGGTGCTCGGCCACTTCGGTGATGCCGCTCAATTGGTACGCGCCATTCGGCGCAAGCGGCGAATCCGGCACGATCGCGCCCATGTGATCGCCATGGAAATGCGAGAGCATGAAGTAGTCGAGTTGCCGCCGCGACCGCTCCGGCAACGCGCGGCTGGACAACACGCGCTGCACATAGCGGGCCACCCACGTGCCCGGCGGATGCGAGGCGTCCGGCTTGGTCGGCAGCGAGAACGGCGCTTGCTCCACGGTCTTGCCGCTGGCATCGGAAAGCAGGCTGGTGCCGTCGGGCAGGAGCAAGAACACCGCGTCGCCGCGGCCGGTATTGATGTGGTGGATGTCCAGTTCGCCCTTGCTCCATGCGGGCAGCGATTTGCCTACTTCGGGCGCGACTATGCCGGCCTGCGCATCGGACGTGCTGTTCTTCGCGGCCGCGTTCGCCGCGAGCAGCGCCGCCAGGAACAGCATGGAAAGCATCGGGAACTTCGTCTTCATCTCAGGCCTTGTGCAATTTCGGTCGATCCGGGGTGACGACGAAGCTGGCGCGGGTGCGCAGTTCGCCTCCCTTGCGCTGCACCTGGTCCATCGCCTTCACGTCGGTGCGCCATTCCTTCGCGCCGATCTCGTACAGGTGGTAGCCGCGCAGGTTGTCGCACAGCTTCAGGAAGGGATTGTCGGCGTCCAGGAAGCGCTTCACGCTCGGCGAATCCAGCCCGCCGTCGCCATTGGATGAAATCGACGTGGCGAGGAATTCGGTCGCCGCCGCCGGGCCGTCCGGCTCGTCGTCGCGCAACGGGACCTCGCCCACGGCGTTCATGTGCGCATCGCCGGTGGCGATCACCACATTGGTCAGCTTCCTGTCGGTGATGGACTTGACCAGGCGCTGGCGCGAATCGGGATAGCCATCCCACTTGTCCTCGAAGGAACTGCGGATGGTTCCGTCCGGATTCTTCGCCTTCAGCGGCATCACGAATACCTGCTGCGCGATCAGGTTCCAGCGCGCGTCGTTGCGCAGGCCTTCGTCCAGCCAGGCTTCCTGCTGCGCACCGAGGATGCTGGAACCCTTGCCGGCCTCGAACCTGCACTTCGGCGACAGCGGGTCGCTGCAGGCTTGGTTGGCGCGGTGGCTGCGCGTGTCCAGCACGTGCATGCGCAGCAGATTGCCGAAATCGAGGCGGCGGAAATAGCGCGTGCCGCCATCGGTGCGCGGGAATTGCGCACGGCGCACCGGCAGGTTCTCGTACCAGGCCTGCATGGCCACGAACTTGCGCAGGGCGAACACTTCCGGCGGCTTCCGGTCCTGGTCCCACTCGCCGCCCCAGTCGTTGTCGGTTTCGTGGTCGTCGAAGGACATGATGAAGGCCGCGGCCGCGTGCGCCGCCTGCAGATCGGGATCGCTCTTGTATTGGGCGTAGCGGCGGCGGTAGTCGTCGAGGGTATAGATCTCGTCGCCGAAATGGTCGCGTTCGGCGACCAGGTCGCCGGCGGCATCGTAGGTCGGGAACTTGTCCTTGTTGCGGCCGGCCGGGCCTTCGTAGATGTAGTCGCCGTAGTGGAACACGGCGTCCAGGTCGTTCTCCTCGCTCAGGTGGCGATACGCGTCGAACCAGCCCTGGTAATAGGCCTGGCAGCCGGCCACGGCGATGCGCGCGCGCTTCGGGACGTCGTTGGCCGCGGGCGCGGTACGCACCCTGCCGGTCGGGCTGGCATCCGCGCCCTCGACGAGGAAGCGATACCAGTACGTGCGCGCCGGCTTCAGCCCTTCGAGTTCGACATGCACGCTGTGGCCGAGTTCGGGGAAGGCCAGTTCCTCGCCGCTGCGCACGGTACGCTTGAACCTGTCGTCCTCGGCCACTTCCCAGCGCACCGGCACGGCCACCATCGGCATGCCGCCGTGTTCGGCCAGCGGCCTGGGCGCCAGGCGCGTCCAGATCACGAAGCCGTCCGGCAGCGGATCGCCGGAAGCCACGCCTAGCGTGAAGGGATAGCCGTCCAGTTTCGGTGCGGCCAGCACCTTGTTGAACGGGGATACACCGGCGAACAGCGCCAGCGAACCGGCGCCGAGCAGGAACTTGCGGCGATCGAGCGATGCGAACTTGCCCATGGGCGACTTCTTCCTCCGGAAGCGCGAGAACCGGGCACGCCGCGAAGGCACGCCCGGCCGGTTGATGCCACGATCAGAAACGCGCGCGGATGCCGATGGACGCGCGACGGCCGCTGGTAATGTAGATCTGGCTGTGATGGCCGCTTTCGCCCAGGCCGACCGGACCGTTCGAGTAGACGGTGTGGCGGTTCTGGTTGAAGATGTTGTTGGCGCTGAAATACGCCTCCAGACCGAACCAGTTGTTCCTGGTCTTCTTGATGAAGGTGTAGGCGCCGGACATGTTCACTTCCAGGTAGTCGTCGAACGGCTGTTCCTGGTTGATCACATAGGAACCGTTGCCGTTGTTCACCGTCACGTTGGCGGTCGGGCCGCGATCCTTTTCGTCGCTCCACACGGCGTTGATGTTCAGGCGCACCGGGCCGTACTTCCAGCCAAGGCCGAAACCGGCCACCTGCTGGGCCACGCGCGACATCACCACCGACGGGTTGGTGTGGGTGTAGGAACCGCGCACGGTCAGGCCCTTCAACGCGCCCGGCAGGTAGTCCATGGCGTGGTTGAACTCGAACTCGTAGCCATTGACGCTGATGTCGCCGTCGCTGTTGGCCGTGGTGTTGACCAGGCTGATGTCCTCGTCGCCGCTGTAGCCGAATTCTTCGGCGCTCATCGTGGTGGCGTTGATCAGGTTCTTGATCTTGTTGTGGAACAGGCCGAAGGCCACCAGGCCGACCGGCTCGAAGTACTGCGTGGCGCGGATCGAGAAGTTGTCCGAGTATTCCGGCTTCAGGTTCGCGTTCGGCGCGGTGAGCACGTTGCCGTCTTCGGTGCCGTAGGCGATCGACCACACGCCGGCCAGGTCACCCACTTCCGGGCGCATGATGGTCTTGCTGTAACCGGCGTGGATGTCCAGGCCGTTGGTGACGCTGTACTTGAGCGAGGCGCTGGGGAAGAAGTCGTCGTAGCGGCCTTCGCTTTCCTTGCGCGGATTGGTGAGGTACTGGTACTTCAGTCCTTCGACGGTGGTGGCGCGACCGGTGGCGGCGTTGACCTGGTAACCGGCGGCGGCCGTTTCTTCCGGGCTCAGCGGGACGAAGTCATGGCCGATTTCCCTGGTCTGCTCCCAGCGGATGCCGGCCTGGCCCTTGAGCTTGTGGGTGAATTCCGCCGTGCCCATGAAGTAGAGCGAGGTGATCTTCTCGTCCATCTTGTTCACGTTGGCCACGTTGGCGTTGTACCACTGCGCCGGGGTTTCGCTGTGCACCCACTGTTCCGGGTTGGCCTGCATCATCTGGTAGATCTTGCGCAGGCTGTACACGTACAGGTCGCCGCCGCTCAAGGTGGTGATGTCCATGCCGGATTCGCCGGCGTGCCATTGGTTCGCGCTCTGCACCGCGCGCAGGAATTCGGCATTGGTGAGCGGGCCATCGTAGGTGTAGATGTTGGCGTCGGAGGTGTTGCCGAACTCGTAAGCGGCCCTGGTGGCCTTCATGCCGGTCTTCCAGGTCACCGGCACGTTGCCGATGTCCTGGTAGAACTCGAAGTTCAGGCTGCCGCCGCGATAGTCCAGGTCGGCGGTGCTGCCGCTGGTGGTGCGGATCGACGGTCGGCTCGAAGCGCCGAGCGCGCCGCTGTACGAACCGAGGGTGAAGGCATCCGGGCTGGCCCAGTCGATGCCGTCGATTTGCCGGATGTTCCAGTCCTGGTGCATCCAGTCGCTGCGCGAGGCGCTGTAGTTGCCCTTCGCGTTCAGCGCGTTGAGCAGGGTGGACACCATGCCTTTCTTGCCGGAATCGTAGCGGCTGGTCGAGTTGGCCGAGAACAGGTTGCCGTCCAGCTTGAAGTTCTCGTTCTGCCACACGAAGCTCGGCACGAAGTTGCGCGAATAGCCGACCTTGTAGGTGTACGTGTGGGCCAAGGCCAGCGTGTTGGTGCTCGCCGGGAAATGCGTGGTCCAATCCAGCGACGGGTCGCCTTCATGCGGATTGGCCGCGGTGGCGCGCCCATTGGTCAGGGTCGGGGTGATGGTGTTCGGGTCGATGTCGCCGCGGCCCACGTTCGCGGCCAGCGACAGGATCAGCTCGTCGGTGGCCTTGAAGTCGGCGCTGAACGACGCGACGCGACGGTTGTATTCGCGGTCGTAGCCGGCGGCGGCGATCGAGGTCACCGCGTAGGGATACGGGCTGGCCGCGGTAGCCACGTAGTTGCGGCCGGAGGTGATCTGCGTTTGTTCCACCAGGCTCGTCGTGCTGCTGATGCCGGCGGCGATGCCGAGGCGGTTGTCCAGGAACACGTCCGAGTAGGTGATCGAGCTGCTGGGCAGCCACTTGCTGTCGTAGCCGCCTTCCATCCAGCCGGTGTTCTTGCTGTCCCACAGGCCGGAATGGGTGTTGCCGCCCAGCGAAACCGTGATGCGGCGGCCCTTGGCGTCGAAGGCCTTCTTGGTGCGGATGTCGATGGTGCCGGCCGGCGCGTTGGCGTCCATGTCGGCGCTGGTGGTCTTGTTGATGCTGATCGAATCCACGCCGGCCAGCGCGCTCTGCTCGAAGCTGAAGGTACGCGAGCTGGACGAGTTGGCGTCGATGCCCGGCAGGCTCACGCCGTTGAGGGTGACGCCGGTGTACTTGGCCGGCAGGCCGCGCAGACTGATGTTGCGCGGGGCATCGTCGGCCACGACGTCGAAATCCACGCCCGGCATGTACTTCAGGAATTCGCCCGGGTTGCCGTCGCCGATTTCGCCGAAGCTGTCGGCCGACAGGGTATTGGTGATGTTCATCGAGGCGCGCTGTTCCATGATCGCGCGGGCGTCGCCTTCGCGCGTGCCCACCGCCTGCACGGTGTCCAGGGTGGCCGCGTCGCTGGCGCCGCCGACGGTGCTGAACAGTTCGAACACCGGCTCGCTGGTTTCGCCGGCGCGCACTTCCACTTCCTTCCGCACGGTGCCGAAGCCCGTGAACTCGACGGTCAGCACCTGGGTGCCGGTCGGCACGTCGTTGATGCGGAACTCGCCGCGTTCGCCGGAGGTGGCGACCTGGCGGCCGTCGATCTTCACGCGCGCATTGCGCAGGTACTCACCGGTCGCCGGGTCGAACACGCGGCCGAGGATGAATCCGCGGCCGGCCACCTGCCGTGCCGGCGCGGCGGACGCTTCGCGCAGGGTGATGACGTTGCCGTCGTCCGACTGGATCTCCAGGTTCGTGCCCACCAGCAGCTTGCGCAGGGCTTCGCGGGCATCCATTTCGCCGTTGACGGCCTGGGCCTGGATGCCTTGCAGGGCATCGGCGGGCGCCACGATCTGCAACTGCGCCTGGCGCGCCAATTCGGGAATGGCGTTCACCGCCGATTGCGCCGGCACGTTGAACTGGCGCTGCTGCGCCAGGGCTTGCGGCGCAGTGGCCAGCGCGGCGAGCACGGCACTGGCCAGCAGGAGTTGCCTGTGGTGGATCATCGGACTTTGCTCTCGATAAGCCGCGAGGAGATACGGCACTAAGAACAAAGAGACGCCGGCCTTGCGAATCCGCCATCGGTCACAAAAATTTAATCTGCACGCCCCACGACGACCCGGTTCCGCTCCTCCCGCACGTCGGTATCGAACACCTTGGCCACGGCACGCCCGAATCCGACCGGATTGTTGGCCGCGAACAGGCCCGTGATCGGCATCCTGGCCAGCTCGGGGTCGGCGATGACGATGCGGGTATCGCTGTAGCGGGCGAAGTCGGCGACGGCTTCGGCCAGGGTTTCGCCCTGGAAAGAGATCTTGCCTTCGCGCCAGGCCAGTCTGCTTTGCAACTGGTCCGGCGACAGCGATGCCGTCTGGACCTTGCCGTGCCTGTCCGGCAGCGAGAGATGGGTGTTCGCGGCCACGGTGGTCGACGTGGCCGCCAGTTCGACTTCACCGTCCTGCACGGTGACCTGGGCGGGCTGGCCGGCGAGCATGCGCACCACGAAGACGGCGGCGCTGGCATTCAGGCGGCGGCCGTCGACTTCCACCACCAGCGGCGGCGCCACGTGCGCGGCTTCGATGAAGACTTCCCCGCGTTTGACCTTGACCCGCAGCCGGCCCGCGTCGTCGTATACCTCGACCTTGCTGTCGGTGTTGAGGGTCAAGGCGGAACCGTCGGCCAGCGACACCCGGCGCATTTCCCCCTTGGTCGTGGCATAGGCGGTCGGCACCGGCACGCTGACGAACAGGAACACGGCCAGCAGCAACGACGCCGCCATGGCGCCGGACCATTGCAACAGGCGGCGGCGATGCGGGTCCCAGCGCCGCTGCGGAGGCGAGGCAACCGTTGCCGCGCGCGGCGCGGCATTCAATTCGCGCAACTGCCCGGTGCCGCGCAGGGACTCGGCTTGCAACCACAGCGCCTTGGCGCGCAACAGGGCGCCGCGGCGGCGCGCGTCGCCGGCCAGCCAGCGCTGCAGCCGTGCCTCGTCCTTCGCCGACAGCGGCGCACGATCCATCCGCGCGACCCAGTGCGCGGCGGTGCGTTCGATGTCACGACTGGTTTCGCGTCCGTCCATTGGTCTGTCTCAGGTCCCGCTCCAACTGCCTAGAGGTTCTGACAGGCAGGTTTCCGCCATTGGCGGCCCATTCTCCCAGCCAGCGGATGCCACGGGCGATGTGCTTTTCGACGGTGCTCTCGGAAAGGCCCATGCGAGTGGCGATTTCCCGCTGGGGCAGGTCGTGCACGCGGCGCAGGACGAAGGCTTCGCGAGTCCGGCCGGGCATGGACGCGATCGCCTCGGCCAGCAAGCGCAGCTCGTCGCGCTCGAGCGCGCTTTCTTCGGGGGTGGCGGCTCCGTCGGCGAATTCGACGCGGCCAAGGTCCTCCACGGCCAGGATCGGCACGATCCGCGCACGACGGATGTTGCGCACCACCAGCGATTGCGCCACCTGGAACAGGTAGGCGCGCGGGTTGTGGATGTCGTCGAGGCGCTCGCGTTCGGCCAGGATCGCGTAGCTCTCCTGGACGATGTCGTCCACGTCGAAGCCTGCGCTGTGCCGCCGCCCCAGCCAGGCGCGCAGGGCGGGCTCGTGCGGCAGGATGTGGTGCAGGAACCAGCGCGTCCTTTCCACGTCGTCGGGGAAACCTTCCACGGCTCCCCCCGTTCCAGTCAGATGAGACAAACGGCTTTCCCCGATACGCACCGCCCCGATGCGCAAGCATGCGATTCTGGCCGGGGGCGATTGCGCCCGCATTACAAGGCCCGGCGGTATCGGCCGGACTTCCCGCATGCACCCGGCGTGGTCGTACCCTGCTACTGGCCCGTCAGCTTGTGGATGCCGTCGATGTTCGCGGTGCCCGCCGGGTTGGTGATGTTGGAAGCGACGAACAATTTCCCGCCGGCATCGCGGGAAAGACCCTCGATCTCGAATTTCGAGGCATCCGATGCCGGGACGGTGAGGTCGATCCAGCGCCTGGGCGCGTAGACGCGGCCATCCTGGATGTTGCCCAGCTTGACGACGATGATCCGGTTCTTCCGGCCTGTCGCCGTGCCCACGGTGTTCTTGCCGTCCCACACCGGCACCAGCAGCTCGTCGTCGGCCGGTTCGTAGTGGATGTCCTGCCCGATGTTGAACTGCTTCGTGGTGGGCACGTAGAACATATCGCCCAACTCGAACCAGTCGCCATCGATGATGGCCGTGTAATACGGCTTCAGGATCTGGTTCGCATCGCTCGGATCGGCAATGTTCTCGCCACCGGTGCCGACGATGAAGATCCCGCCGCCGTAGTGGGCGATGGATGCGATCTTCTTCTCGACCGCCCCCTGCCGGGCCTTGAAAAAGGCCGTGATTTCTCCCTGATTGTTCACCTGCGCGATCTGGTGGTCGCCCACGGCCTTCAACATCGGGATGTAGAACGAGCCGACTTCCAGCGGATCGGTACCGGGCCAGCGGTAGTACGCCATCCCGTTGACGTGGCCCATGTCCACCGGCGCAGTACTGCCTTTCATCCGGATCGTACGCGGCGCGACAACCGCGCTCGGTGTATTGAAGTTGTCGATGTGGTAGAAGGTCGCCCAGCCAGTGCCGTTGTCGTCCGGGACATCGTTCTTGGTCACGTAGGCATCGGCGCCGACGATGACCAGTCCGCCCATGCTGAAGGTGGGACGGGTGACGCCATTGTGGGAAACGCTGCCGTCCTGCACCCGAAGAATCAGCGTTCTGTTGGCGGTCGTGATGGGCGGGTTTGCCGCGATGGCGACGCCGAACACCGCCATCAGGCCAACCGCGATCAAAAGGCCGGCTACGTTCCCCGGAAGCGCGATGCCCGGGAGCCCCAATTTGCCCATGATTCACCCCTTTGCTCGGTCGGCCCCGCGGGATGCGGGGGAGATACACCCAAGAGGCTCTTGGGCGCGCACTTCCGCCATCGGTCACAAAAGATTCATGAGCGCGACCGTCGGCGGCGAGGCTCACCGGCCGCTGTCGCATGGCCGCACCAGGAATTTCCGGACCTCCACGCGGATTGACGGAAGCTGCCATTCCGCCTGTCAGGTCCCTGTCGGCCAGAAGTGGATATCAACCCCGGGAGGGGCCAGTCCACTTCTATAACGCTGCTTCGGTGATGAGCAGCAGCACGCAACTCTCGCTGCTCAGCATGTGCACCGACCGCATGCCGGGATCCCCGGCCACCCGCAACAAGCCGGCAACGCCCGCAGCGCCGGAAGGCGTCGTCGCCGGGCCGCCATCCCGGGCGAGCACGTGGACGGCGGCCTCCAGTTCCGCGTCGGATACGGTCATCCCCCGGGCGCCATGGCGGCGCAACGTCTGCACGGCCGGAGCCGATGCCAGGCCGCAGGCCAGCATGGTGGCCGTGGTCCGCAGATCGCCGCCGACAAGCCGGGGGTGTCCATACTCGAGTGCGGTGGCGACGCATGCCGCATGCTCGGGCTCCACTGTCAGCAGTTGCCCCGGCCAACGCCAGTGGTCTGCCAGGCCGCGCGCCATCGCAGCGGCCAGGCCGCCCACGCCCGCCTGGATGAAGCCATGCGATGGCCTGTCTCCAATCAGTTCCCGGAACTGCACGGCCAGTTCGCGGGCGATCACCGCGTAGCCATCCATGACATCGGCCACGGCGACATCGAATGGATCGTTGGACGTATCGGGTATCAGCAGTCCCGCACCGGCGGCTTCAGCGTCCTTCGCCGCCTGCACCGCATCGTCGTAGGTGCCGTCGACCCGGATGACCCGGGAACCCAGACCCTCGATGCGCGCGGCGCGTTGATCCGACACGCCGGCGGACAGGTACACGCAGGCCCGGGTCCCGGCATGCTGCGCGGCCGCGGCGACCGCGAGCCCATGGTTGCCTTCGCTGGCGCACAACAGGGGCGGCAGGACGCCCCGATGGGAACGCACCTGCTCCAGCGACCGCAGGCCGGCGTGACGTGCGAGCGCGCGCAGGCCCGCACAGAAGCCACCCAGCGACTTGAAGTTGCTCAGGGGCCGTTGGTTCTCCAGCTTGGCCAGCACGCGGCCGACACCGGCATGGCGGGCCAGCGCGGGCAGTTCGACCAGATCGGTCGGCCGGTATTCCGGCCAGCAGGTTCGTGGATGGAAGTCCAGGGGCGAGCGTTGAGTGTCCATGCCGCCTACTGTGCACGCACCCTCGTGCGGCCGGACCGCGGATTCCACGGGCTTGGTGCGGTTCGGCGGCGTTCTGCAGGCTCAGTCCGCCGGATGGGGCGGGATGGGAATGGACAGTCCGCGCTTGACCACGCTCAGGGCGACGTTGGTCGTGAAGCGGGACACATTGGGGTTCTCGCTCACCAGGCGTCCCATCAGCGCGTCGTAGGACTCGGTGTCCGGTGCGGCGACCACCAGCACGAAATCGCTCTCGCCGGTGACGTAGAACGCCTGTTGTATGTGCTCCTGCGCCGCCAGCCAGCGGCGGAGCTGGTTGAGCAGTTCGGGCCGTTCGCGCTCGACCTGCAGCGACACGATGAAGAAGGTCGGGCGTCCCAGCGCGGCGGGATCGACGACGGCGACCTCGCGTTCGATGACCCCGGCCTCGCGCATGCGCCTAAGGCGGCGCTGGATCGACGAGGGCGACAAGGGAACCTGCGCGGCGAGCTGCTCGGCGGAGGCACCGATATCGTCCTGGACGAGGCGCAGCAGGTGTCGGTCGTGGCGATCCAGTTCCATGCGACAACTTTACGCCAGGCCCGTGCGCGAAAACGGCAACGAAGGGCGCCGGATTGCGGCGTGACGGCGGCGTGGTGCAGCCAAGATGTGCTCCCCGTTCAACCCGTACTGCCTGCCGATGAACCTGCCGGACCTGAAGAAAGACATCGACATCGCCTGGGACAGGAGCATCCTGCCGACCCTGCTCGACTACATCGCCATTCCATGCCTGTCGCCGGCGTTCGACGCCGACTGGGCCAGCGCAGGCCACATGGATCGCGCCCTGGACCTGCTGACGGGCTGGGCCCGCGAACAGTTGGCCGACATGCCGGGCGTCTCGATCGAGGCGCTGCATCTTCCCGGCAGGACACCGGTACTGCTGGTCGATATGCCCGGCAGCAGCGCCGCCACGACGCTCATCTATGGCCATCTGGACAAGCAGCCGGCCATGGAGGGCTGGACGAACGGCCGCAGCGCGTGGAGCCCCCGCCTGGAGGGCGATCGCCTCTATGGCCGCGGCGGGGCCGACGATGGCTATGCGCTCTTTGCGGCCGTGGCGGCGATCAAGGCGCTGCACGGGTGCGGCATGGAGCGGCCCCGTTGCCTGATCCTGATCGAGGCCAGCGAAGAATCGGGCAGTCCCGATCTGTCCGCCTATCTGGCGCTGCTCGCACCGCGACTGGAAACCGTCTCGCTGGTCGTCGCACTCGATGGCAGCTGCGGCAACTACGATCAGCTCTGGACCACGACCTCGCTGCGCGGCCAGGTAGCCGGTACGCTGGAGGTGCGGACGCTGGAATCGGGCGTGCACTCCGGCGATGCCTCCGGCGTGGTGGCGTCCAGTTTCCGGATCGCGCGGCATCTTCTCTCCCGCATCGAAGATCCGCGGACCGGCGAAGTGGTGCCGGCATTCCATGTCCCGATCCCACAGGCCCGGCGGCGGGAAGCACGTGACGCCGCCGGTTCGCTGGGCAGCGGCCTCGCCACCGCATTGCCCATCATTGCGGGCTTGCACCCGGTTCATACCGAGTCCTCCGAAGTCGTACTGAATCGCAGTTGGCGTCCGCAGCTGGCCGTGACCGGACTGGATGGTCTGCCCGGTGTAGCCCACGCCGCCGCGGTGATGCAACCGGCCACGCGACTGAAAGTCAGCCTGCGGCTACCGCCGACCCTTGACGCGGAGGCGGCCTCGCAACGCCTCAAGGCGATACTGGAGGATGCACCACCCCATGCCTGTCGTGTCGGGTTCTCGGTGGACATGGTGTCTCCCGGCTGGAACGCGCCCGCCACGCCGGCGTGGTTGCAGCGCAGTCTGGACAACGCATCGCAACAGGCCTTTGGCCGGCCCAGCGCGGCCATCGGCGGCGGCGGCGGCATCCCGTTCCTGGCGATGCTGGGCAAGCAACTCCCGAATGCGCAATTCGTCGTGACCGGCGTGCAGGGTCCGCTGTCGAACGCGCATGGGCCCGACGAATTCCTGCATCTGCCCACCGCGCGACGACTGACGATGGCGCTGGCGCTGCTGCTGCATGGCTTGGAATAGATGTCCAACGGCCGCCGCGATCCGCTGGCCCTGCTTTCCCACCTCCGATGGAAGATTCCATGAGACTGCTCTACCAGACGCATTCCCCCTACGCCCGCAAGGTACTGGTCTTCGCCCATGAAACCGGGCTGGCGGACCGGATCGAGGTCATCCATCACGAGACCAGCCCGACGCTGCGCAACGAGGAGGTCTTCTCGCAGAATCCGCTCGGCAAGGTCCCGGTCCTGTTGCGCGACAGGCTACCGCCGATCTTCGAATCCGACGTCATCTGCGCGTACCTGGACACGCTGCACGGCGGCCGGCCGCTCATCCCGTTGGTTGGAGAAACCAGGTGGAAGACCCTGCAGACGCAGGCCGTGGCGCAAGGCATCGCCGATGCCGGGATCGCCGTGCGCTGGGAGAGCGTGCGGCGTCCGGAGGCGCTCCGCTATCCGGCGCTGCGCGATGGCCATATCGACAAGCTGGTCGCCAGCTACGACTGGCTTGAGCGCGAACTGGACGTGGATGGACCCATCGATGTCGGCCACATCGCGATCGCGGCGGCGCTGAGCTGGATCGAGTTCCGGGCGCTTCCGGATTTTCGCGGCAATCGCCCGCGACTCGCCCATTGGTTCGATGCATTCGGGAACCGGCCTTCGATGCGGGCAACCCGACTGACAGGGGACACCCACGACTGACTGACGCTTGCAGATCGGATCCGCCCGCGATCGCTCACGCTCATTCGGCATGGCGAGGAGATGACATCAAGGCGTGGGTGAACGTCTGATCCGGATACCGGTTCCGGTATCCGCTCGGGATCGGCGCGGACATCGACACCGAAATAAATTTTGCGTGGATGTATCCGAACTATGGTGTTCCCCCAAACGCCACTGCACAAAGTTCCCGGTACTTCCGGCCAATTTATATACTGGTCAGTTTGATATTCAGTGAGTGTTGTGACGCTAAACGGATACTTCACGGGCCGGTCGCTGTCCCGCAGCGGCTGGACCACAAAACAACAAGAGAAAGAGGCCCGTTTTCATGAAGAAGTCCTTGCTTGCCCTGACCCTGCTGGCTGCCGCTCCTTTCGCTGCTTCGGCGGCCGAAGGCGTTTCGTACAACTACGTGGAAGGCGGCTACACCGCGACCAACATCGATGGTCCCGACGCCGATGGCTGGGCCCTGAAGGGTTCCGTCGCCATCCACCCGAACTTCCATGTCTTCGCCGACTACAGCACGCAGGAAGTCGATGACGTCAACGTCGACTTCGACCAGTGGCGCATCGGCGTGGGCTACAACCACGAGCTCTCGCAGCGCGTCGATCTGCTGACCCGCGTGGCCTACGAGAAGGCCAAGACCGACAGCTTCACCGTCGGCGGCATCCGCCAGCCCGGCTTGAGCGCCGATGGCTACAGCGTCGAAGTGGGCGTGAACAGCGCGCTGACCAACCGCCTCAACGGCTACGCGCTGGCGGGCTACGAAGACGGCGACGACTACGACGGCGAGTTCTACGGCCGCCTGGGCGCGCAGGTGAAGTTCACCCCGAACTGGAGCGCCTCGGCCGACGTGAAGCTGGTCGATGGCGATACCCAGTGGTTCGTCGGCCCGCGCTTCAGCTGGTAACACGCGACACCGCTCCCCCGCGACGCGCCCCTCTCTCCCCGCGTCGCACCCCAAAGCCCGGCCCTGGTGGCCGGGCTTTCCTGTTGTGGGGATTGGATATTCGGGATTGGGGATTCGAGTAAGGGCAGCGGGCATTGGCGAGCTGTCCGCTTTTGCCGATCCCCAATCCCTACTCCCGAATCCCGGCCTTTACCGGAACAACGTCTCCGGATACTCCGGTTTCTGCTCGCGCGCGAGCAACTGCTGCAGGCCATCGGTGGGCGTCATGTCGCCATGCAGGACCGAACGCACGGCGCTGGAAATGGGCAGGTCGATGCCGTGGCGGTCGGCCTGGCGCATCACCTCGTCCGCCGTCTGCACCGATTCGACCACCTGGCCGATCTCGCGCACGGCGTCCTTCAAGGTCTGCCCGCGGCCCAGGGCCAGGCCCAGGCGGCGGTTGCGCGACAGGTCGCCGGTGCAGGTCAGCACCAGGTCGCCCAGGCCGGCCAGGCCCATCAGCGTTTCCGGCTTGGCACCGATGGCGGCGGACAGGCGCAGCATTTCGTTGAGGCCGCGGGTGATCAGGCCGGCGCGGGCGTTGAGGCCCAACTGCATGCCATCGGCCACGCCGGTGGCCACGGCCAGCACGTTCTTCATCGCGCCGCCGAGTTCGGCGCCGACCATGTCGTCGCCGGTGTAGGCGCGGAAGGCCGGGCCATGCATCACGTCGGCGACGGACTGGGCGAAGGCCGCATCGGCGCCGTGCACGGTCACCGCGGTGGGCAGGCCCAGCGCGACTTCCTTGGCGAACGAAGGGCCGGTGACCACGGCCAGCGGCACGTCCGGGCCCAGGATGTCCTCGGCCACCTCGTGCAGGAACCGGCCGGAACCGGTCTCGAAGCCCTTGGTGGCCCAGGCCACGCCGGCGCGCGCCGGACGCAGCGGGGCGACCAGCCTCAAGGTCTCGGTGAAGGCGTGCGACGGCACCACCACCAGCACCTGGTCGGCATCGGCGAGCGATGCGGCCAGGTCGGTGGTCGCGCGCAGGTTGTCCGGCAGGGCGATGCCGGGCAGGTAGCGGGTGTTTTCGTGCTGCCGGTCGATGGCCGCGGAGACCACGGGATCGCGGCCCCACAGGGTGACCGCGTGCCCGTGCCGGGCCATCAGCGCCGCCAGTGCGGTGCCCCAGGAACCGGCACCCAGGACGGCGATCTTCAATGGACCGCTCGATTGCGGATCAGCCATCCGTCACCCCTGCGCGAAACGTCGCCTCGACGGGAACGTGCGGCACCGATCAGGCGTTGCCGGCGGGTTCCGAATTGGCCAGCCCGGCATTGTCGCCCTGCGCGGCGCGCTGGCGCAGCGATTCGGCGTACAGCGCCTCGAAGTTGATCGGCTGCAGGAAGAACGGCGGGAAACCGCCGGCCTGCACCAGGTCGCTGACCAGCTGGCGCACATACGGGAACAGGATGTTCGGGCACTGCGTGCCCAACAGCACGTCGACCGCCTGCGGCTCCAGGCCCATCAGGCCGAAGATGCCCGCCTGCTGCACTTCCGCCACGTAGGCGGTCTTGTCGCCGGCCTTGCAGGTCAGGGTCACGCCCAGCACCACCTCGAAGGCGTTCTCGCCCAGCCGCTGCACGCGCTGGTTGAGGTTGAGCTGCAGCTCCGGCTGCACGTTCTCGGCGAAGATGGCGGGCGCGCCGGGAACCTCGAAGGAAACGTCCTTGACGTAGATCTTCTCGACGGTGAAAGCGGGGCCAGCGGCTTCGGCGGCAGGCGCGACCGCGCCGTTGGTGGTTTCGTCGGACATTTCTTCTAACTCCGGAATCTGGAATGCAGCGGTGAATGGACGATTATGTCATGGCGGCGCCCGCCACCCTGTTCAAGGGCGCGAGCGGCCAGGCGGGGGATCAGCGACCCTTGACCAGCGGCAGGTCGGCCTGCTGCCAGGCGGCCACGCCGCCGTCCAGCCAGTAGACCTGTTCGAAACCGGCCTTCTTCAGCCGCTTGGCGGCGCCGGCCGAGGCCTGGCCATTGCGGCAGACCAGCACCACCGGCAGGGACTTGGCCTGGGCCAGCAGCTTGTTCTCGGGGTCGAAACTGCTGGGCAGCACGTTGCGGCTGCTGGCGATGTGGCCTTTCTCGAAGTCGTTGCTCGCCGACAGATCGACGACCAGGGCGTTCTCGGTGTTGATGAGACGGGTCAGTTCGGCCGGCCGCAGCGGCTTGTAGCCGCGGAACAGGCGGGCGATCTCGGTGTACGCGATGGCCACGGTCAGGCCGACCAGCGCCATCGACAGGATCATGTTGAATTGGTTGCGGCCGGCGAAGGCCAGCAATTCGTCGAAGTTCACAGGGTATCGGCGGCAATGGAGCGGGCGGCGATTGTCGCACAGGACGCCGCCCGGGGCGCCTGGGGCGGGCTATTCGCCGTGCCACAGGTCCGGCAGGCCCACCACCAGCCACCAGCGCTTGGCCTCGGGGTCCCAGCGCCAGCGCTCGCGGTAGCGCATGGTCCGCTCGGCCATGGTGTGCTTGTTGATCACCCGCAGCTCGACCTGGCGCTCCACCGTGCCTTCGGGGCCGGTGCTGCTGTTGAGGTCGCGGTAGCCGGAAATCTGCACCTGCTGGTAGCGCTCGAATTCCAGCTCGCTCATCGGGTGTTCGGCCCGGTAGACCGGATCCACCGCCTGCCAGGCATTCTCGAAATCGCCCCAGCGCACCGCGGCCGCGTAGGCGTCCTGCACCTGCTGCAGCTTGCCTCGCTGGAGCCTGCTCTGCGCACCGGCCGGCGACAGCGCCGCCATCAGCCCGATCAGCACCACTATCTGAAGCACCATCCGCATCATCGCGACCCCCTTGTCCGGACCTGCATGCTACTGCTTCAGCAGGGCGACATAGCGCCCGCCGAGCGTGGTCGCCAGCCCGCCGTCCGGCAGCGGCACCCGCGCTTCGATCTGGATGCGCGCCCGGCCGCGCTGCGCCAGCGTATCCAGGAACGTATCCCAGGACTGCCCCTCGGCGAAGCCGGCTTCCGCCACCAGGTCCGCATACAGCGGCGCCAGATAGCGGATCTGGCTGTCGGCGACGAACACCTCGGCCTTCAATCCGGCCAGCCGCAGCCGCAGCGTGACCAACCCCCAGCCGGCGACCGTCATCAACGAGGTCAGGCTGCCGCCGAACGCCGTGCCCTTGTCGTTGACGTTGGCCGACAGCGGCGCGGTCAGGCGCAGGTGGCGGCCGTCGTAGCCGTCCACGGCCACCCGCATGGCCGCCACCGGCGGCATGCCGCGGCAGTAGTCGCGCAGTTCCTGCAGGGCTTGCTCGATACTCATCGCTCATAATCCGCGCATGGGACATCCAGCGCCGCCGGCATGGTACGTCATCTCGTTGCGGCCCTTAGGTGCGCACGGGGCCTTGCGCCGGGCCGCGCAACGGCATGGCGCCGGCCTGCTGGCGCTGTCGCCCTGGCGCGTGCGCGAGAACGACGACGCCCGCACCCGGGCCGACCTGCGCGCCGCGCTGGCGGCGCGCAAGGTGCTGTTCACCAGCCCCGCCGCCGTCGCGGCCGCGCGACGGCTGCAGGCCCTGCGCGCCGCGCCCGGCCAGGCCTGGCTGGCGGTGGGCAGCGGGACCGCCGCCGCACTGCGCCGCGCCGGGATCGGCGACGTCGTGGCGCCGGCACGGATGGACAGCGAGGGGCTGCTGGCCCTTCCGGAACTGCGGCACGTCGAAGGCGAGAGCATCGGCTTCGTCACCGCGCCCGACGGCCGCAACCTGCTGGCGCCCACGCTGGAGGCGCGCGGCGCGGACCTGCGCCGCGCGGAGGTCTATCGCCGCGAACCCCTGCCGCTTTCTCCCCGCAGCGTGCGGCGGCTGGCCGCGCTGGAGGCGCCGGCGTGCCTGTTGCTCAGCAGCGGCGGGGCGCTGGAACAGGTGCTGGCGCAGCTTCCCGCCGGCGTCTCGGGCACGTTGAAACGGAGTACGGCGGTGGCCGCCAGCGCACGGCTGGCCGATGCCGCGCGTAATGCCGGTTTCCAGCGGGTGGTGCAGGCGGAAGGGCCGCGTCCCGCGCAGATGATGAACGCCGCCGCGACCGCGATGGCGGGCCGCATCCGTTAGCATCTGCGCAACAGATCACGGTTCTGCCTGTCGACAAGGATGCTTGCGTGAACGACGAAACGCCCGCCACCTCCCGCCCGCGCGGCCATCGCGCCCTCATCGCGCTGCTGCTGATCATCGCACTGGTGGCCGTGGCGGGCTGGCGCGGCTGGGTCGAGTGGCAGGCGCGCACGGCGCAGGCACGGGCCGCTGCCGCCGATGCGGAACAGCGCGTGGCCGCGCTGGAGGGTCGGCTGGAAACCCTGCGCGACGAGCAGCGCAGGCAGACGCAACGCCTGCAGGACGTGATCGCCACCAACCGCGTGTTGCGCGACGAAGTGCTGGGCCTGGGCCAGCGCGGCGCATTGCTGGAGGAAAGCGTCGCCAAGCTGACCGATCCCAGTCGCCATGGCGCGCAGGCGTTGCGGCTGGATGAAGTGGAACTGTTGCTGTCGCAGGCCTCGCAACGCCTCGACATCGCGCGCGACGTGGAGGGCGCCAGGCGCGCCTATGCGCTGGCGGCCGGCGCGCTGGAAGGCGTGGACGATCACCGCCTGCTGAACCTGAAGCAGGCGCTGGCGCAGGAACGCACCGCGCTGGACGCGCCGGGCGAGGATCCGCAGGCCGCGCGGATCGCCCGGCTGGATGCCTTCGCCAGCACGCTGGCGCAGTTGCCGCGCGCACGCGATGCGACGGCGCCGGCCGAAGCGCGCCCCGCCTGGCAGCGCGTGCTGGCGCCGTTGGCGGACGTGCGTCCCTCGCGCGACGCCACGATCATCGCGCCGTCCGAGCGCACCGCCGCCGAAACCGCGCTGCAGATCGAGCTTTCGCTGGCGCGCGCCGCGCTGGAGCGGGGCGACGACGAAGGCTTCGGCGCCGCGCTGGCCCGCGTCGATGGCTGGCTGACCCGGTTGTGGCCCGATTCACCCGCACTGCGCCAAGGTCGGGCGCAACTGCAGGCGCTGCGCGCATCCCCCGCGCCTACCGGCTCGCCCGTGCTGGGCAGCACGCTGCAGCAGCTGCGCGCGTTGCGCGGCGCCGGCGCGCAGCTGCGCCTGCCGCCGGTCGCGCCCGCGTCCGACGGCACGGAGGAGGTGATGCCATGAAAGTCTTCCGCACGGTAGTCGTCCTGCTGGTACTCATGCTGGTGGGAGTCCTCGCTTCGCAATGGCTCTCCGGCACCGACCGCGACCTGGGCGAAGTGTTCGTTCGCTTCGCCGGTTACGACCTGCACACCAACGTGCCGCGCGCGGTGCTGTCGCTGCTGCTGGCCGGCTTCGTGCTGTGGCTGGCATGGCGGCTGTTGAGCCTGCCGTTCCTCGCCTGGGGCCGCTACCGCCGCAAGCAGGCGCGCGCGCGGCTGATCGAGGGCCTGGAGGCCCTGCATGCGGGCCGCTGGCAGAAAGCGGGGAAACTGCTGGAACGCGCCGCCGAAGACGACGAGGTCGGCACCATCGCGCGGGCCGCCGCCATCCGCGCCGCGGATGCGGCCGGCGACAGCGACGCCGCGTCGCGGCATCTCGCCGCGCTGGCGGAACGCGCCCCGGTGTCGCACGCGCTGGTGGTGGCCGAGCGCGCCCTCGCCGCCGGGCAGCCCGCACAGGCGCTGGACGCGCTGGACGCGCCCGCCGCGCAACCGCTTCCCCCGCGTGGACTGGCGTTGCGTGCCGAAGCATTGGCGGCCACCGCGCGCTCCGGCGAGGCCTACGGCCTGCTGGGTGCGTTGAAGCAGCAGCAAGCGATGACCGCGCCCGTGCTGGACGCCCTGGAAGTGCGCCTGGCCACGCAGTCGCTGCATGAAGCGGCCGACGCCAATGTGCTGGCCGAACGCTGGGAAAGCCTGACCAAGCCGCTGCGCAACCAGCCTTCGGTCGTGTCCGCCTACGCCGAACGCGCCGCGGCCCTGCGCTGGGAGGACGCCGCCGCCCGCAGCATCGAGCAGGCCCTGGATGCGCAATGGGACGAATCGCTGGCCGCCCTTTACGGCCGCCTGCCGATCGGCAAACTCGACTCGCGTCGCGCCAGCGCACAACGCTGGCTGCAGACGCGTCCCGCCAGCCCCGCGCTGCTGGTCACGCTGGCGCGGCTGGCACGGCAGCAGGGGCAATGGGGGCAGGCGCAGGAGTTCCTGCACCGCGCGCTGGCGCAGGGCGCCGGCGCGGATGCCTGGGAGGAGTTGGGCGAGGGTTTCGCCGCCGCGGGCGACGACGCGCTCGCGCAGCACTGCTACGGCAATGCATTGAAGGCAGCCCGCGGCGAAGCGACGCGCGAACTGCCCGGCCGCGATCTCAGGCAAAAGATCCACGACGAAGCCGTGGTGGAAGAACGCGACGAACACGGCGTGCCGCGCCTGCGCACGTAGGGTGCGCCCTGGCGCACCTACATGAAGGCTTGACGAAGATCGCGGGATGGTGCGCCGGGGCGCACCCTACGGTTGATCGTGGGAGCGACGTGAGTCGCGACCGGAACGCCAACGTCGCGACTCACGTCGCTCCCACAAGAGCCTGCGCGCTACGGCGAACTCAGCGCTCGACGATCGCCACCACGCCCATGCCGCCGGCGGTGCAGATGGACACCAGCGCGCGGCCGCCGCCGCGTTCCTTCAGTTCCTTGGCCACGGTGGCGACGATGCGCGCGCCGGTGGCGGCGAACGGGTGACCGGTGGCCAGCGAGGAACCATTCGGGTTCATCTTCGCCGGATCGATCCTGCCCAGCGGTGCGTCCAGGCCCAGGCGGTTGCGGCAGTAGTCCTCGCTTTCCCACGCACGCAAGGTGCACAGCACCTGCGCGGCGAAGGCTTCGTGGATCTCGTAGATGTCGAAGTCCTGCAGGGTCAGGCCGTGGCGCTTCAGCATTTCCGGCACCGCGATGGTGGGCGCCATCAGCAGGCCCTCGCCATGCACGAAGTCCACCGCCGACACCTGCGCGTCGCGCAGCCAGGCCAGCGGCTCGTGGCCATGCGCCTGCGCCCATTCTTCCGACGCCAGCAGCACCGCGGCGGCGCCGTCGGTGAGCGGGGTGGAATTGGCGGCGGTCAGCGTGCCGCGGCCGGAGGTCTTGTCGAACGCCGGCTTCAGCGTCGCCAGTTTTTCCAGCGACGTGTCCGGGCGCAGGATGTTGTCGCGCTCCAGGCCGCGGAACGGCGCGATGAGGTCGCTGAAGAAACCGCGCTCGTAGGCCGCGGCCAGCTTCTTGTGCGACGCCACCGCCAGTTCGTCCTGCGAATCGCGCGAGATGTTCCACTGCTTGGCCATGTCCTCGCAATGGTCGCCCATGCTCTTGCCGGTGCGCGGCTCGGCCACGCCCGGGAACTCGGGCTTGAGCTCGCCGAACCTGAAGCCGCTGACCAGCGCCTTGATCTTCGCCTGCGTGGTCTTGGCGCGGTTGGCCGCCAGCAGGCGCGCGCGCAGCTTCTTGCCGTAGACGATCGGCACTTCGGACGTGGTGTCCGAACCGCCGCCGATGCCCGAGTCGATCTGCCCCAGCGCGATCTTGTTGGCGATGGTGATGATCGAATCCAGGCTGGTGCCACAGGCGCGCTGCAGGGTGATGCCCGGGGTCAGCGGCGACAGGCCGGACGACAGCGCGGCTTCGCGGCCCAGATTCCAGTCCGACGAATGCTTGATCACCGCGCCCATCGCGACTTCGCCCAACTGCTGGCCGTGCAGGCCGAAGCGTTCGACCAGCGCCCCCAGCGTGCGCACCGACATGCCCAGGTTGCCGACATCCGAGTAGGCGGTGTTCTGCCTGCAAAACGGAATGCGGACGCCGCCGAGGATGGCGACGGGGCGGGCTGCTGGCATGGGGAACCTCTCTGGAGCGGTCGGGTGGGTCGCCGCGGTGGCGACAGGCATAATGCAAGTGTAATGCTCCCCCACACAGCCGCCAAACGCTGACATGACTCGATCCCCAACAAACACCACGGTGATGGGCGTGATCGCGCTGGAATTGTCGGCGGGTCGCATGCCGCAGCGCGCGGCGTTGCCGCCGTCGCAGGCCAGCGAACTGGCCGGACGGCTGGGCCGCGACCTGGCCCAACTGGCTCCGCAGGTGCGCGAACTGGACCTGGTGCTGGCCGCCGCCCACTTCGACCCGGCCGAGGCCCTGCGCCCCGGATGGCCGCTGCACCAGCGCCTGCGCGAGCTGCACCAGCGCGCGCCCGGTCGCAACCAGGGCGCGCGCGTGATCGCCTTCGGTGCGGACGAAGCGGGCGATGTACCGCTGCCCTTCCAGGCCGACGCCACGCTGGGCGGCGGGCAGCTGCGCGTGCTGCCGTTCCTGCTGAGCGGCGAGGACCACCATACGGTGAGCGAAGTAGCCGAACGGTTGGAGGAGGTCCTGCTGGAAACCGGCATGGCCCAGGCCGATACCGCGCTGCTGGCGCAGCAGGCGTTCGGTGCGCAGATCGAGCACGCGCGCTACCTGACCGTGCACGACCTGGCCGCGATGACCGCGATGCAGTACGACCACGGCGGCCTGGGCGCACTGTGGCCGGTCATCGAAACCGCGCTGATGGCGCCGGAATCCGAGCAATGGCTGGACGCTCCGCCGGAACCGCTGCTGCGCTACGCCAACGGCGAGGCGCACATCGCCCTGTTCGAACCGGCGGCGTGGCGCGCGCGCTATGCCCCGCAGGAAGCCACCGACGAGCGGCTGGAACGCGCCTACGGGTATTTCCAGGCCCGCCAGCAGCAGATCGCCGCCGTGCTGGAAGCGCACGGCATCCCGGTGACGTTCGCGCACTGCCCGGGCAAGGCGGATGCGCGGGAAACCCTGAAGTCCTGAAACGACGAGTGGGAGCGGCCTCCGGCCGCGAGCTTTCCGTCGCTGAAGGAAAAGCCCGCGCCGGGACGGCGCTCCCACATGGCGATCGTCTACTGCGTGATCTTGATGATCCCGCACGCCACGCGCGCACCGGCGTTGCCGGCCGGCTGGCTGGTGTAGTCGTCCGGTGCCGCGTGCACGATCAGCGCGCGATTGGCGACGTCGTTGACCGCACCGCCGCCCAGGGTGACGCCTTCGACGTGCGCGTTGATCGTCGCCACGCCCTCGGCGTTGGCGACGATGTTGTTCATGTCGCCGGCGTGGTGCGCGCCGCTGCCGGCCTGGCCGTGCTCGGTGTCGAACGGATTGAAGTGCGGGCCCGCGCTGGAGGCGTCGGCGGCGCTGCAATCGCCCTTCTCGTGCACGTGGAAGGCATGGGTGCTGTTGGCGGGCAGGCCGCCGACCTCGCCGGTCAGGTGCAAGCCCGTGCCCATCGGCGTGACGGTGACCGTGCCGCTGACCAGGCTGCCGGACGCCGACGCCAGCACGGCGACCGCCTGCTGGGCGGCACTGACGGTGGGAATGGCGGGCGCGGCCGGCGGTTGCTGCGGCGACGTGCCGCAGGCGGCCAGGAACACCACGGTGGAGGCGGCCAACAATGCGATGCGCATGGGGGAACTCCAGGACGAAAGGAAGGAGGGTTACCGTAACGGCGATAACCTTCACGTTCAATGAAGCCGACGGCGCTGTGCCCCGGCACCCGTCCGTGCGGCGAAAACCAGAGGACTACCCGGGTCCCCGCGATGCCGGCTTCTCACCGCACGCGGGGAGCCAAGCCTCAAGCGCCGCGCTTGCGCCCCGGCCCCAGCTTGCGCGTCACCGTGTTGCGGCCCACGCCCAGCTTCACCGCCGCCTCGGCGCGGCGGCCGTGGGTGATCTCCAGCGCGACTTCCAGCAGCGTGCGGTCCAGCCGTTCGCGTGCTTCGGCATGCAGCGACCCGGCGCCTTCGTTCAGCCGCCGCCGCGCCCATTCCGCCAATGCGCCATCCCATTCGCCGCTGGCGCCGCCGGCAGCCGGGCCCGTCAATATGGCCCCCTGCAGGTCGGCCGCGGTGATCAGGTCCGCCGGCGCCAATGCCGCCAGGCGCCAGCAGACGTTTTCCAGTTCGCGCACGTTGCCGGGCCAGTCGTGGGCCTGCAATGCCTCCAGCGCGGCGGTGCTGAAACGCTTGGACGCGATGTCCAGCTTGCGGGTGGCCACGGCGAGGAAGTTCTCGGCCAGTTGCGGCACGTCGGCGCGGCGTTCGCGCAAGGGCGGCAGTTGCAGGCGCACCACGTTGAGCCGGTGCAGCAGGTCGGCGCGGAAGCGGCCTTCGGCCACCAGCGCGTCGAGGTCCTGGTGGGTGGCGGCGATCACGCGCACGTCCACGCGGATCAGCTCGCGCCCGCCGACGCGGAAGAACTCGCCCTCGGCCAGCACGCGCAGCAACCGCGTCTGCAGCGGCAGCGGCATGTCGCCGATCTCGTCGAGGAACAGCGTGCCTCCGTCCGCCTGCTCGAAGCGGCCGATGTGGCGTTTCTGCGCGCCGGTGAACGCGCCGGCCTCGTGGCCGAACAGTTCGCTTTCCAGCAGTTCGGCGGGAATCGCGGCGGTGTTCAGCGCGACGAACGGCCTGCGCGAACGCGGCGATTCGTGGTGCAGCGCGTGCGCGACCAGTTCCTTGCCGGTGCCGGTCTCGCCGGTGACCAGCACCGACAGCGGCGCCTGCGCCAACCGGCCGATCGCGCGGAACAGCGCGCGCATCGCCGGCGTGTCGCCGATCAGCTGCGGGGTTCCGGAAGACGGTGCGATCTCCGCGCCCTCCGCCTCACCCGATTCCTCGCTGCCCGGCAACGTGCGCGCGGCCAACGCCACCGCATCGTCCAGGTCGAAGGGCTTGGACAGGAACTCGTGCGCGCCGCCACGGAAGGCGCCGGCGGTGCTGGCGACATCGGTATAGGCCGACATCACGATGACGGGAAGCTGCGGATGGGTGGACTTCAGCCTGTCCAGCAGCACCAGCCCGTCGTCGCCGGGCATGCGCACGTCGGTGAACAACAGGTCCGGCGCACCGCGCGCGCCCAGCGCCTGCAGGGCGGCGGCGGCGCTGTCGAAGCCGTCGACGGCGTAGCCGGCATCGCGCAGCGCGGTGGCCAGCACGAAACGCACCGAACGGTCGTCGTCGACCACCCAGATGCGTTGGGCATCGGCGTGCACGGGCGTGCTCATCCGGTCAGTGGTGGGCATGACGTTCCTCGTCGTGATCGTGCGGCAATTGCGGCAGCAACAGGGTGAAGACGGTGTGGCCGGGGCGCGAGCGGTAGGCCAGCGAACCGCGGTGCTCGCGCGCGACCTGCTGCGCCAGCGCCAGGCCCAGGCCGCTGCCGTCGGCGCGGCCGCTGACCAGCGGCAGGAACAGGTGCTCGGCCAGTTCCTCGGGCACGCCGCGGCCGTCGTCGACGATCTCCACCCGCAGCGCCATCGCATGCAGGTGGTCGTGGATGCGCGAGCCGTGTTCGACCCGGGTGCGCAGGATGATGCTGGCGGCGCCGGCCTGGATGGCATTGCGCACCAGGTTCCAGACTGCCTGGGTCAGGCGGTCGGGGTCGCCGGACAGCTCCGGCAGGCTGGGGTCGTAGTCGCGCTGCAGGCGCACCGACCAGCCGCCCTCGTTCTCGGCCAGACGCAGCACGCGCTCCAGCACGGCGTGGATGTTGATCGGCGCGTGCGGGCGCTGCGGCGAGGGCGACAGCAGCTGTTCCAGCAGGCTGTTGAGGCGGTTGATCTCCGACTCGATCAGCCCGATCAGCTCGCGCTCGTCGTCGTTGTCGTCGCGATGGCCGGCACGGCGGGCCAGCAGCTGCGCGGCGCCCTTCAGCCCGGCCAGCGGGTTGCGCAGTTCGTGCGCCAGTCCCTTCAGGGCGGCGCTCAACGCGTTGGGCAGCGCCTGGGCGGGGTCCAGCGCGGGGAATTCGTCCACCGGGTGGGCCTCCAGCAGCCAGCCACCGCCATCCAGCCGCGACAGCCAGCCCTCGGCGAAGCACGGCGCCTCGCCGGGCATGCCCAGCGCCATGCGGTGCAGACGCAGGACGTCGCGGTCGGTGTTGTCCAGGAAGCGCGCCATGGCGTCGCTCTCGATCTCCAGGGCCGCCAGCGGTTGTCCCATCAGGCGGCGGGTGCTGACGCCCAACCAGCGGGCGAAGGCAGGATTGACGCCGCGGATCAGGCCGCTGGCGTCGGCCCAGGCCACCGGCGTGCTGAGCGCGTCGGTGGTGGGTTCGGAAAGCATTGCGGAGGAGTTCGGGGACGGCATTGCACCAGTTTAGTGCAAAGCCGTCCCCGGCAAGCCGGTCAGGCCTCGTAGGCCGATTCGCCGTGCGAGGTGATGTCCAGGCCCTCGCGTTCGGCTTCCTCGCTGACCCGCAGGCCGAACAACAGCTTGGCGATCAGGATCGCGATGGAGGTCACCACGGCGCACCAGACGATGGTGAACCCGACGCTGATCGCCTGCACCCAGACCTGCGCGCCGATGGCCAGGTCCGCTTCGGTGCCGCCCAGCGATTCGGCGCTGAACACACCGGTCAGGATGGCGCCGACGATGCCGCCGATGCCGTGCACGCCGAACACGTCCAGGCTGTCGTCCGCGCCCAGCAGCCGCTTCAGGCCGTTGACGCCCCACACGCAGATCACGCCGGCCGCGAAACCGATCACGATGGCACCCATCGGCCCGACCGTGCCGGCCGCCGGGGTGATGCCGACCAGGCCGGCGATGGCGCCGGAGGCCGCGCCCAGCGCCGACGGCTTGCCCTTGGTGACGGCTTCCACCAGCGTCCAGCCGATCACCGCGGCCGAGGTGGCGACCATGGTGTTGATCATCGCCAGCGACGCGCTGGCGTCGGCGGCCAGGGCCGAACCGGCGTTGAAGCCGAACCAGCCCACCCACAGCAGCGCGGCGCCGACGAAGGTGAACGGCACGTTGTGCGGCTTGAGCGCCTCCTTGCCGTAGCCCAGGCGCTTGCCCAGGAAGTACGCGCCGACCAGGCCGGCCACGCCCGCGTTGATGTGCACCACGGTGCCGCCGGCGAAGTCGATCACGCCCTTGTGCGCCAGGAAACCGCCTTCGCCGCTCCACACCATGTGCACCATCGGCAGGTAGCCGAAGGTCACCCACAGCACCGCGAACAGCAGCACCGCGGCGAACTTGATGCGCTCGGCGAACGAACCGACGATCAGCGCGGTGGTGATGCCGGCGAAGGTGGACTGGAACACGACGAACAGGAACTCCGGCAGGCCGTCGGCATCGGTGTCGGCGACGATCCCCTTCAGGAACGCCTTCTCGGTGAACGAGCCGAAGAACGCATTGCCCTCGGTGAAGGCGGCGCTGTAGCCGTAGGCGACCCAGATGATCACCACCACCGAATACACCACCAGCACCTGCATCAGCACCGACAGCACGTTCTTCGAGCGGACCATGCCGCCGTAGAACAGCGCCAGGCCGGGCACCACCATCAGCAGCACCAGCAGGGTGGAGGTCAGCATCCAGGCGACGTTGCCGCTGTCGAAGGCGGGGGCCTCCTCGGCCTCCTCAACGGCGGCTTCCTCGGCCACCGCGGCGGCGTCGACCGCCGTTTCGGCCGCTTCGATGGCCACTTCCTCGGCCACCGCTTCGGCCGGCGGCGCCGGATCCTGCGCGGCGACGGCGTTGAACGCGGCGCCGGCGGCCATCACACCGCACAGCGCGGCCAGGCACAGCACTTGGGCACGGGCTTTCCACCCGGAAAACAGTCGAGTCTTCATGTGGGGCTCCGAGTATTAGAGTGCGTCCGCGCCGACTTCGCCGGTGCGGATGCGGATGACCTGGTCGATGGAGGTGACGAAGATCTTGCCGTCGCCGATCTTGCCGGTGCCGGCGGCCTGCTGGATGGCTTCGACCACCGCATCCAGGCGCTCGTCGGTGACGACGGTCTCGATCTTGATCTTGGGCAGGAAATCGACGACGTACTCGGCGCCGCGGTAGAGCTCGGTGTGGCCCTTCTGCCGGCCGAAGCCCTTGACTTCGGTGACGGTGATGCCGGACACGCCCGCCTGCGACAAGGACTCTCGTACCTCGTCGAGCTTGAACGGCCGGATGATGGCGGTGATCAGTTTCATGCGCATACCCCGATGGTGGATGGAACCGGCCGGCCCAAGCCGGCCGGCGGTTTCAGGTCACCCGTGCGCGCAGCCCCCTGACAGCGGACACGTTGTCGGTGCGAAGCGATGCATGAACCACAGCCGCGCCCACCGCGATCGTTTGCGGCGGGAACGGATGACGTGGGAGGGAGTTGCGGTTCATGGACCTCTCTTGTGGTTCCCCTGTTGCGGCGACAGCGTTGGTGCGATCTCCGGAATCGATGCCCGGTGTTGCTCCGGCTCCCCAGCCGGATGGAGGGTGCGGCGATGGCGACGGGTGGGAGGGGTGATCCGTCGCCATCGCCGCGGTTGCTCAGTTGGCGTAGTACAGCTGGGATTCGAGCGGGTGAGGAAGGGATGCTTGCGCGGCACTGCCGCGCATCCCTTCCGAACGCCCGCCGTGCTGCGGCGGGCCGGACATCCGCCCCTCCGCAGCCACATTGCTGGTCAGTCCCTGACGCATCAGTTGGCGTAGTACAACTGGTATTCGAGCGGATGCGTGGCCGCGCGGAACTTGGTCACTTCCTGCATCTTCAGCGCGATGTAGCCATCGATCAGGTCGTCGGTGAACACACCGCCGGCCTTGAGGAAGTCGCGGTCGGCGTCCAGCGCTTCCAGCGCCTGGTCGAGGCTGGAGCAGACCTGCGGAATGTTCTTCTCCTCCTCCGGCGGCAGGTCGTACAGGTCCTTGTCGCTGGGCGCGCCCGGGTCGATCTGGTTCTTGATGCCGTCCAGGCCGGCCATCATCAGCGCGGCGAAGGTCAGGTAGCCGGACTGCAGCGGATCGGGGAAGCGGATCTCGATGCGGCGGGCCTTCGGGTTGGACACCCACGGAATGCGGCACGAGGCCGAGCGGTTGCGTGCGGAGTAAGCCAGCATCACTGGCGCCTCGAAGCCCGGCACCAGGCGCTTGTAGCTGTTGGTGCCCGAGTTGGCGAACGCGTTGATCGCCTTGGCGTGCTTGAAGATGCCGCCGATGTACCACAGCGCCAGCTGGCTCAGGCCGCCGTAGCCGTCGCCGGAGAACAGGTTGTTGCCGCCCTTGGCCAGCGACTGGTGCACGTGCATGCCGCTGCCGTTGTCGCCGACGACCGGCTTGGGCATGAAGGTGGCGGTCTTGCCGTTGCGGTAGGCGACGTTCTTGACGATGTACTTCAGCATCAGCAGTTCGTCGGCCTTCTTGACCAGCGAGTTGAATTTGGTGCCGATCTCGCACTGGCCGGCGGCGGCCACTTCATGGTGGTGCACCTCGACCTCGATGCCGACCTGTTCCAGCGTCTTGCACATCTCCGCGCGCAGGTCCTGCAGCGAGTCGGTCGGCGGGACCGGGAAGTAACCGCCCTTCACCGCCGGGCGATAGCCGCTGTTGCCGCCTTCGATCTTGGCACCGCTGCTCCAGGCCGCCTCTTCCGAGTCGATCTTGAAGAAGGTGTGGCCCATCTCGTTGCCGAAACGCACGCCGTCGAACACGAAGAACTCCGGCTCCGGGCCGAAGAAGGCCTGGTCGGCGATGCCGCTGGACTTCAGGTAGGCCTCGGCGCGCTTGGCCACGCCGCGCGGACAGCGCGCGTAGCCCTGCATGGTGGCCGGATCCAGGATGTCGCAGGTCAGCACGACGGTCGGATCGGCCATGAACGGGTCCAGATAGGCGGTGCCGGCGTCGGGCAGCAGCACCATGTCGGACTCGTTGATGCCCTTCCAGCCCGCGATCGAGGAACCGTCGAACATCTTGCCGTCCTCGAACAGCGCCGGTTCCACGATGCTGGCGGGGAAGGTGACGTGCTGCTGCACGCCTCGCATGTCGACGAAACGCAGGTCGACGAACTCGACCTTGTTGTCCTTGATCAGCTTTTCAACATTGTCCGCAGACATCTTCGGAAACCTCGGGGTTGGTTAAAGGGTCGTGGCATGGGTACAGCAATCGCCGTGCCAACTCCCGGCGCATCCCAAGCGATTGATTCGATTGGGCCAACGTGAAGACGGCGCGATGTTATCGCACCTTTTAGGGGACTAAATTCAACAAATTGCACCAATACAGTGCGTTGCGGATTCCACTATGCTTGGCCGCTTTCCGCCGCTCGCACTCCCATGACCGACCTGCTCGCCGCGCTGCTGCTCGGCATCCTCGAAGGCCTGACCGAATTCCTGCCGATCTCCAGCACCGGGCACCTGCTGATCGCCCAGCACTGGCTGGGCGCGCAGTCGGATTTCTTCAACATCGTCATCCAGGCCGGCGCCATCCTGGCCACCACGCTGGTGTTCCGCCGGCGCCTGTGGGAACTGGCCACCGGCTGGCGCGATCCGGTCCATCGCGACTATGCGTTGAAGCTGGCCGTCGCCTTCCTGGTCACCGCGCTGGTGGGCCTGCCCGTGCGCCTGGCCGGCTGGGAGCTGCCGGAGACCGTCACGCCGATCGCCTGGGCGCTGATCATCGGCGGCGTGTGGATGCTGGTGGCCGAGCATTTCGCCGAGAAGCGCGGCGACATCGCCACCGTGACCTGGAAGGTGGCCGTGCTGGTCGGCCTGGCGCAGGTGGTGGCCGGCGTGTTCCCGGGCACCTCGCGTTCGGCGGCGGCCATCTTCATGGCCATGCTGGCCGGCACCAGCCGGCGCTCGTCGGCGGCGGAGTTCGTGTTCCTGGTGGGCATTCCCACCATGTTCGCGGCCAGCGGCTACGCGTTCCTCGAACTGGTGAAGGACGACGCGCTGGGTAGCGAGAACTGGGCGGCGGTGGCCCTGGCCTTCGCCGCCGCCACCGCCACCGGTTTCGTCGTGGTGAAGTGGCTACTGGGCTTCATCAAGGAGCACCGCTTCACCGGCTTCGCGGTCTACCGCTTCGTGCTGGGCGGACTGTTGCTGTTGCTGATGCCGGCGGGAAGCTGAGCCCTCCATGTAGGAGCGCCCCATGGGCGCGATGCTCTTCGTTCCGCCGACGAGAAGCATCGCGCCCATGGGGCGCTCCTACAGCAGACGGGGAACCTTCACCCCATTCAAACCCGCCACGCGTTTGCATAAGCCACCCTTGGAGGAGCGTGCCATGAAACGACTGTTGCTGCTGACCCTGCCCTTGCTGCTGGCCGGTTGCCCGAAACCCGCCGAAGATACCGCCACACCGCCCGTCGCCGAAACACCGGTCACGCCCGATGCGACCGCCGCACCGGCCGCCGCCGGCGACTTGCTGCCGCGGTACCACTGGCGGCTGAGCGATGCCACCGACGCGCGGAACGCGCGTATCGACGCCTTGTTCGTGCGCGCGGACCAGCCGGTGCAACTCGATTTCGCCGACGGCCGCGCCAGCATCAGCAATACCTGCAACCGCATGGGTGGCGGCTACACCCTGGAAGGCAACACACTGACGCTGGGCCGGCTGGCCTCGACGATGATGGCCTGTGCGGACAACAAGCTGATGGCGCTGGACCAGGAGATCGGCAAGCGACTGGAAGGCCCGCTGACGCTGAGCACCGCGAGCGGCGACCCGAACCGGCTCACCCTGACCAACGCCGCCGGCGACACGCTGGCATTCGCGGGCGAGCCCACCGCCGAAACGCGCTACGGCGTCCCGGGCGAGCGCGTGTTCCTCGAAGTCGCGGCGGAAACGAAGTCGTGCAGCCATCCGCTGATCCCCGACAAGCAGTGCCTGCAGGTGCGCGAGATCGGCTACGACGACAAGGGCATCAAGACCGGCACGCAGGGCGAGTTCCAGCACTTCTACGACGCCATCGAGGGCTACACCCACGAACCCGGCGTTCGCAACGTGCTGCGCGTGAAGCGCTACACCGTGGAGAACCCGCCCGCCGATGCGTCATCGAACGCCTACGTGCTGGACATGGTGGTCGAATCGGAAACGGTGAAGCCGTAGGCGCCGCCGCCTTCCCAACGTGGGAGCGACGTCAGTCGCGACTGGGTACCGAAAAGCGTTTCCTTGCCACAGATTGCGCGGATGCACGCGGATCAAACACAAACGCTTTATCCGTGTTCATCCGCGCAATCCGTGGCTAAAGAGCTTTTTCCGGCATCCGGTCGCGATTGACGTCGCTCCCACGCCTGGGTAGGGGAGCGAGTCAGCCGTTGAGCCTGGCGTTCAACGAATAGGTGCCGTGAACGATCGCCTCGGCCAGCACATGCTGGTGCATGGCGCGGAACACATCGGCCGCGGTGAAGCGCGCGGGCAGGTCCAGCTTTTCGACATCCAGCGCGAACAGGCGGAAGAAGTAACGGTGCGTGCGCAGGTCGTTGAAAGGCGGGTAGGGACCGTCGTAGCCGGAATAGTCGCCGCCCATTTGCGCGTCGCCGGCGAACCAGCCGGTGTAGTCGTTCAGGCCTTGCCGCGCGCCTTTGGGGCCCGGCGGGTTCCGCTTGCCTTGCGCGGTGACGCCGTCGCTGCAACTGCCGGCCGCGATGTCGCGCACGTCCGGCGCGATGTCGATCATCGTCCAGTGGACGAAGTCGCCACGCGGCTGCTCCACCGGAATCTGCAGGTCGTCGCGGCCGACGGTTTCCGGCACCGTCGGCGCATCCGGGTCGATGCACAGCAGCGCGAACGATTTCGTCCCGGCGGGTACGTCATCCCACGCCAGGTGCGGGTTGCGGTTGGGCGCGAAACCATCCGGCTGGCCCATCGCGAACTCGGCGGGGATCGGCTTGCTGTTCTCGAAACTGTCGCTCCACAAACGCATCGCGCACACTCCTGCTGGTCGTACCAGCACGTTGTCGGATCAGGCTTCCGGATAACCCAGCCGCACCGCCACCGGCGTGAGCGCCGCGAACGGATCAGACAGCACCTGAGCATACCGGCGCCAATGGCCCTCGGGGAAACGGCGCGCGCCGGAGGACGGCGGCACCGGCAGCTGGGTGCCCAGCGCTTCGCCGAGCGCGGCGGACACCGCGCCGGCATCGTCCTTGATGGCATCCATGCGGATCAGGCGGCTGGGATAAAGATCTTGCTCATGCAGGTCGGCGATCTGTTCGAACAGGCGCGCCAGCCACTGCGCGCCCTGTTGCAGGTCGTCCAGCGCCAGCGGCGCGGGCGATCCGAAGGCCAGCCAATCGAGGAGGGCGTCGCGCGGATCGCGCACGGCGATCAGCAACAGTCCTTCTGGCAGATGAGGACGCAAGGCATGCAGCAGCGTGTTGTCCCACCAGAGCAGCCAGTCGATCACGCCGGTGTCGACGCTGCGCGCCGACAGGGCGGTGCGCCACTCGGCGATCAGCGCTTCTCCGGTCAACTCGCCCGACAGCAGTCGCGCGGGCGTGTTGTAGTTCTGGAACCCGTCCGACGGCGGCTGCGGCAGGAATCGGTCGCCGCGCAGACGGTCGCTGACGAAGCCCAGCACGCCGGCCAGCGATTCGACCACCGTGCCCGGCGCGCCCCACAGCAGAATCGGCCGCGACTGTGTCGGCTCTTGTATCGCGCCGAATTCCGGCCAGGGCCCCTGCGCGCCGGTTGCCGTCCACAGCGGCAGGCGCGAAGGCGCCAGTTCATGCGCCAAGGCAGCCCATGTATCCGCCGCGTCGGCGAAGCGTCCCGCGCGGTCCCGCACGAAACCCTGCCAATTACGCATACGACGCTGCTGGTCCGTGTTCTCCGCCTTCGAGGCGAGTTCGCCCACGCGTGCGATGGCGGCCATCGGATCACGCTCCAGCAAGGCATCGACCAGACGCGTCTCGCCGCTGATGCGGCCAGGTTCCAGTTCGACGATACGCTTGGCGATCGCTTCGGCGGCCTCATGCTCGCCCGCGTCGTCCAGCACCGTCATCTGCGCTTCCAGCGCCGGCACGTGCCCGGGCATCGCCGACATCCACCGTTCCACCACCGTGCGCGCTCCGGCACTGCCCACCGTTTCGAACAGCAGGCGCGCCAGCCACAACTCATGCGAATCGGAGGTGGTGGCCAGCGCTGCGTCCAGGCTGGCGCGCGCGTCGTCCTGCGCGCCCAGCCGGCGCCAGGCTTCGATGATCGCCAGCAAGGTGTCGCGGTCGCGCGGCTGGCCGGCCAGCGCGACGCGCAGCGAATCCAGCGCGTCCTGGTTCTGGCCGGCGGCCAGGCGCAGATGGCCGATGTAGCGGTGCAGGCCCGGCGAGGCCGTGCTGGCGTTGGCGACCAACGGCAGCAATTCGTCCGCGGCATCCGCAGGACGCCCCTGGCGACGGATCAGGTCGGCGATCAGGCTGCGCAGGGTGTCCGTGCCCGGGGTCTTTTCCATCACGCCGCGGAACGCCTGCTCGGCGAAGGCCCAATGGCCCAGCGCCATGTGGACGAAGCCCAGCGTGTAGCGCAACTGCGTGTCGTCGGGCGCCGCCTGGATGGCAGGCGTGACGATCTTCAGCGCGCTGTTCGGGTCGCCCCGGCGCAGGGCGACCATGCCGTCGACGGCAGCCAGCTGCGGATGGTCGGGCGAGACGCGCGCGGCCAGGCGGTTCAGGCGCTCGGCTTCGTCCAGGTCGCCCCGGCCCAGCGCCAGCTGGGCCTGGATGATGTAGGCGGTGAACTGGTTGGGGTCCAGCCCGGTGGCCTGCGCCAGGGCGGCTTGCGCCTCGTCGGTGCGGCGGCTGCCCACCAGCACGCCGGCGCGGGCCAGGTGCAGGTCGGCGTTTTCCGGGGCCAGCGCCAGGGCGTGGTCGATGCTGGCCAGCGCGGCCTCGACCTGGCCGTCCTGCTGCTGCGCGGCGGACAGCCAGCGGTGCGCCTGGGCGTCGTCGGGGTGTTCGGCCACCAGCGCTTCGGCGGCGGCCAGGGCGTCGCCCACGGCGCCGCGGCGCAGGGCATCGATGATGGTGTCGTACATGGGCTACCGGCGTTCGGACAAACGCCTATTGTAGCGGCGGCGGCGGGATCAGGCCGTGCGGTCGGCCAGCCGGTCGGCCACCCAACGCTCGGCGTAGCCGTCGCAGGCGGCATTCTCGATGAACGCGCAGTGCCCGCCCCACGGGGCGATCTCCAGCGTGGCCTGCGCCGGCAGCGCCCAGTCGCGGAAGGTGTCGAAGGGGATCACCGGGTCGTCCTCGGCCATCAGGATGTGCGCCGGCACCTGCAGCCCGGCCAACCGGTCGCCGCCGATGGAATACCCGTCGAAATACGCTTCCAGCGAACCGAACGCGGTATGCCGCTGCACCAGCCAGTCGGTCAGGGAGCGGATATCCAGCGACAGCGTGGCATCGTCGAAATTGTGCAGCTGCGGGAACAGGTCGCGCTTGCGCACCAGCGAGCTGCGCCATTTGCGGGTGAAGTACCAGTCGTACAGCGGCATGCCCTGCTGGATGCGGTCCATCGTGGTGGCCGGGTCAAGCAGCGGGCAGACCGCGGCCACGTGCACCAGCGGCAGTCCGGCGCCGGGCGCGCGCAGGGCCAGCCGCAGGGCGAAATTGCCGCCCAGCGAGTATCCCGCGACCATCATCGGCCCTTGCGCGAACCGCCGCGACACGTCCAGCGCCGCGTGCACCACTTCATCCAGCCGGTTGGAGTGGAACAGGTCCTCGTTCAGGTGGTGGGTGTCGCCATGGTCGCGGAAGTTCAGCCTGAACACCTCGAACCCGCGCGCCAGCAGCTGCGCGGCGGTCATCCGCATGTAGCTGGAGTCGGCGCTGCCTTCCCAGCCGTGCAGCAGCAGCACCAACCCGCGCGGCTCGCGCCCGGGCAAGTGGCTGTGGAAGCCCTGCAGGCGGACACCGTCGCCACCATCGACGATGTGCTCGGTGGTCACCGCGCCGCTGCCGGACAGCGCGCGCAGGCCGCGGCTGCGGCGCAGCGCGCTGGAACCCAGCACCGATTGCAGGTGCGGATTGCGCAGCCAGCGGGGCGGGCGGTAGTCGGCGGCGGTGATCATGGGGTTATCGCGGTGACGTCGGTCTCAGAGTGGCACTGTGGATTCGAGTATTCCTTCGACTCTGACGGAACGCCGTCAGCACCGGTGGGCGGTCACGCCTCCGCCATCGCCCGCACGATGCGCTCGCGCGACAGCTCGGCGATGCGGCGGCGTCCTTCGACGTCGGCGATCCGGATCGGCTCCAGGAAGCAGATGTCCGCCGTGCGCGACGGCTCGCCCAGCAGGCGCAGGAAGTTGGCGAAGAAGCTTTCCTTCGGCCCGAACGCCACCACCGGCTGCGCGCTGCCATGGGCACCATAGCGCAATGCCACCGGTTGCACCGGTACGCCCGCCTCGACCGCGGCCAGGAAGATGCGTGCATGGAACGGCCCCACCGCATGCCCGTCACGCGTGCGGCCTTCCGGGAACACCCCCACCGACTTGCCGCTGCGCAGGCGCTGCATCATCTCGTGCAGCACGCCGCCCAGGGATTCCTGGCTGCCGCGCTGGTGGAAGATGGTCTGCCCGCGCGCCGCCAGCCAGCCCACCACCGGCCAGCCCCGGATCTCGTGCTTGGCCACGAACCCCATCATGCGCTGGCTGTGCAGCGCCTCGATGTCGATCCAGCTGACATGGTTGGCCACGAACAGGGTCGCGCCCGGCAGCGGCGTGCCCACCCGGCGCAGGCGGAAACCGAAGATGCGCATCAGGCCGGCGGACCACTTGCGGACCACCCACTCCTCCAGCCGTTCGTCGCCCACGGCGATGCCGCCTTGCGGGGGCAGCATGCACACCAGGATGAGGGGCAGGACGACCAGCAGGTGGACCAGCAGCAGCGGCACGCGGTACAGGTAACGGAATACGCGCGCCACACCACCGCCGCTGGCGGCAGGAAGGGGGGAGTGGCTCATGCCGCCACGATACCGGATGGCGCGGCCCGGCGGAATGCGTCCACGCACGGTTCGCGCGCGACTCGCCCACCGTCAGGACGTGGGCAGCGGCACCACGGCCAGGGTCAGGCGCGAGATGCAGACCGGCTTGCCGTCGTCGTTCTCGATGCGGATCTCCCACACCTGGGTGCTGCGGCCCATGTGCACCGCGCGCGCGGTGCCGGTGACCACGCCGCTCCGCATCGCGCGCAGGTGATTGGCGTTGATCTCCAGGCCGACCACCATTTCCCGGGCGGTGTCCACGCACAGGTTGCCGGCCACGCTGCCCAGCGTCTCGGCCAGCGCCACCGACGCGCCGCCGTGCAGGATGCCGTAGGGCTGCACCGTGCGCGCATCCACCGGCATCGTGCCCCGCAACCAGTCCTCGCCCGCCTCGGTGACGACGATGCCCAGGTTCGACACCAGCGTGTCGGCGGCGTGGGCGTTGATGGCGGCGATGTCGACGGGAGCGCGGAAGGTCATGGGTTGCGGATCGGAGTCAGGGTTACCGGAATTCTAGTGTGGAAACAGCACGGCCATTCTGCTGTAGGAGGGGCTTCAGCCCCGATGCTTTTCGACCAGACCGCAGGAAACCCGGCATCGGAAGGCATCGGGCTGCGACCGACAGGCATCGGGCCGTGATGGAAAGCATCGGGGCTGAAGCCCCTCCTACAGGGATTCTGCCGCCAATCCCGGCGCCCGGCTCTCAAAGAATCGGCACCAACCCCGCGCCGAAGGCGGTCAGGACGCGCGTGTAGAGCCATTTCGCCCCCACGTTGACCTCGGGGAAGTCGCCCACCGCCACGTAGCACCGGTGGAACGCGGGATCCTTCGGGCTCACCGGCAAGGGGCACTCGGGGCTGGGCCTGAATTCGTAGCTGGTCGCATAGCGCCACGGCCAGATGTCGAACACCGGCAGCGCCTCGGACACCTTGCCCAGGCTGTAGTCCAGCCCGGAGAACACGACCGGCTTGACGCGCGGCGCGATCACCCACGCATTGCGCGGCGACATGTCGCGGCGGATGCTGTCGGCCAGCGCCTGCGCGAACGCTTCGTCGCGGATCACCACCGCCGCCTCGGTGTTGTAGGTCTCCGAACGCGGGTCGAAGTTGTGCGTGCCGATCACCGCCGTCCTGCCGTCGATCACCATCGACTTGGCGTGCAGGCCCATGCGCACGCCGGCGCGCTTCAGCGGCAGCGGCTCGGTGGCGGCGCCGCTGCTGAAGAAGGAAGGGCGCGACTCGGTGCGCTGCAGGCGGCGCGTCGTTTCGCCGGACTGCGAACCGCCCGAGGGGCCGATCGACCCGGACGGCCCACGGAGGCGGCCACTGCCGCCGCCCGCGCCGTCCGTCCCCGCCGCCAGCGGCGGTCCCTCCGGCATCAGCGCGGCGTAATCCACCGGCGCGTCCTCCGGGAACGGCTTGTATTCGTGGATCTGGAAGCCGAACTCGCGCAGGTAGCGGCGCTTGTACTTGAACGACATCGAGTAGACGATCGGGTTGTCGGTCGCCGCCAGGCTGTTGGTGGACACGACGACCTGCGGCGGCGGTTGCCGCTGGCGCATCTCGCGGAACAGGGCCTGCGCCTGCTTCGACATCACCAGGTACGGCGTCTGCAGCAGCACTTCCGATTGCGCGCCCCCGATCAGCGCCTCCAGTTCCGGCGCCGCGGGTGCGGCCCCATCGCCCGGCTCGCGCCGGTGCTTCTGCGGCAGGTCGGCCACGTACTGCACCTCGCCGACGGCGAAGGCCGGCGCGACGAACCGTGCGCGGATCACGTCCACGTCGGCCGCGTCGGCCGACGCGGCCTGCACGCGTTCGGGGCGAAGATACTGCGGCACCGGCATCGCCGGCACGCCGTCGCGCAGCAGCGTACGGCCGACATCGTTCAGGCGTTCGGCCGGCACGCTGCGGCGCGCGTTCCAGAACGCCTGGAAGTTGCGCGCCATCGCCGCCGCTTCCGGCCCGGCCACCAGCACGTCGCGGTCGCGGAAGTTGTACTCGGCGTCCCAGTCGTAATAGTCGTCCTGGTAGTTGCGGCCGCCGCTGATGCCGATGCGGTCGTCCACCAGCAACAGCTTGGTGTGCATGCGCTGGTTGAAGCGGCGGAAACAGCACAGCACGCTGCCGGCGTAGTCCAGGTAGTTGAGCTTGGCCTTGCCGAAGCTGGGGTTGTAGATGCGGATGGCGAAGTTGGTGTGCGCGCCGGACAGCGCGGCCAGGATCTCCAGGTCGGCGATGGCCGACAGCTGGTCGATCAGCACGCGCACCCGCACGCCGCGCCGGGCCGCCGCCAGCAGTTCGTCCAGCACCAGCCGCGCGCTGTCGTCCTTGTCGAAGATGTAGGTCTGCAGGTCGATGCGCTGGCGTGCGCTGCGGATCAGGTTGAGCCGCGCCAGCAGCGCGTCCCGGCCTTCGTCCAGGATCACCGCGTAGTGGCGCGGCGCCTGCGGGGCGGATTCGGCCAGCGCGCGGTCGCCCAGGCCGTACAACGGCGACGGGATGGCGCACGCGTCGGCCTGCGCGCAATCCACCACATCGGAGCGGGCGGCCGCGGCGATGCCGGCAGCGCGGCCGCGCTGCTGCTCGCTCAGGCTGGCGCAGGCGCTGCACAGCAGCGCGAGCCACAACACCGCGCAGCGCGCGGCCAGGGACACGGCACGCGGGTTCACGGATGCGTTCCATCCTTGACGCGCGCGCGCAGCACGAACACCACGCGGTCGCTGACCGCCAGCAGCCAGTCGTCCATGTCGTAGTCGCTGCGGCGCACCGCGCCGGTGGCCAGCACGTCGCAATCCTTGGCCGGTCGGTCGCAGGTGGACGGGGACACGTCCAGGCTGCGCGGGCGGCTGATGCCCTTGATGCTCAGTTCGCCTTCCAGTTTGCCGCCCTCGCGCAGCAGCGTTTCGTCGTAGGGCCTGGAGGTGAACACCACCACCGGATAACGGTCGGCATCGAAGAACTTCTCGCTGCGCGCCCACTCGCTGTAGCGCGGATGGCCGATGATCTCCACGTCGCGCGTGTACATGCGCAGCCGCGCCTGCTGGCGGCCATCGGGCAGGTGGGTGATTTCGCCGTCGTAGTGGGTGAACACGCCGTCCAGCACCTGTCCCCAGCGCGTGCGCAGCTCGAACCCCAGCCGGGTATGGTCGGGATCGAAATCGGTCTTCTCACCAGCGTGCAGCGGACAGGCCGCCAACAGGCCCAGGCCAAGCGCACCCAGCCGGACCAGGGTCGCCACGGGCGTCATGGCCACCAGAAGGCGGACAGGCTGGCCACGCCCGGCTCGATGCTGGCGTCCACCGGCAGCGTCAGCACCGCCACCGAGGCGGTGGGCATGCCGCGGTAGTCGCCGGACTGACCGCTGTGCATCAGCGCGGCCAATCGCTCGAACCCGGGGTTGTGGCCCACCATCAGCAGGCGTTCGGCCTCGCGGTGCTGGTCGGCCAGGTCGGCCAGGGTGCCGGCGGTGGCCTCGTAGATGCGGTCTTCCAGCCGCTGTTCGACATAGCCGATGGCGCCCAGCACGGCTTCCATCGTCTCGCGCGCGCGCCGTGCCGGCGAACACAGCACGCGGTCCGGCACCAGACCCTGCCCGGCCAGCCAGCGGGCGGCCGCCTCGGCTTCGGCCAGGCCTTGCGGCGACAGCGGGCGGTCGAGATCCGACTGCCCGGGCGTGGCCGGTTCGGCGTGGGCGTGGCGAAGCAGGATCAGTTCACGCATGGGACGGCAGCTCCTTCGGCTTGGGCCTGTTAACGCCCTAGGCCTTCTTTATCCATTTCAACAACGGTTCCCAGTCGGACTGGTGGTCCCGCACCTGCGCGGACCGGTAGTCGAACAGGCTGCGGCCCAGGCCCGCCAGCACCACGTAAGCCTGAGTGTCGCGCAATTGCGCCACCACCGGATAGGGCCAGGTGTTCAGCATCTCCACCGCCTGCTGCGAGGTGTTGGTCCACGGCTTGCTGCGGTTGACCACCAGGCCCACCGGCAGCTTGCGCTTGTGCACGCGCGGGACCTTGGCCAGGGTGTTCAGGAAACCCACCGTGGCCTCGATGTCCAGCGCCGACGGCAGCACCGGCACCACCACGGCGTCGGCATGCTCCAGGAAACTGTCCAGGTCGTCGGCCATCGAACCGGCCGGCGCGTCGATCACCACCCGTTCGGCATCCTCCGGCAACCAGGCCCGCCAGGCGCGCTTGCCGCTGGCATCGATGGGCAGCACGGCGGTGTCCAGCTCCGACCGGCGCTCGGCCCAACGGGTGGAGGAATGCTGCGGATCCGCATCCACCAGCACCGTGCGTTTGCCGTCCAGCGCGAAATATGCGGCCAGATTGGTCGCCAGGGTGGTCTTGCCCGCGCCGCCCTTGGAGCTGGCGACCAGAATCGTCTTCATGCGCGCACCTCGTTGCCCGGGGAAGCCGCAGGGTACACCGGGCGGACGGGATTGGGGATTGGGGGTTCAGGATGGATCGGCGCGGGTCCGCGACCTCGAATCCCGAATCCCCACTCCCGGCCCTGCTATCTTTCCCGTCCCCACGGACCGGATATTCCATGAACGACCTGCAGGACCTGACCGCGCTGATCCGCGCCAACACGCCGCTGATCGTCATCGAGACCCAGGACGAGGCCCGCGTGGTCGGACTGTTCCGGCAGGCGCTGGGCCAGGTGTGGCGCGCGCTGCACCGCTGGACCATCACCGAAGGCCTGCGCCGGCTGGACATGGACCGGGAAGACGAGCCGGAGGGCCCGCCCGACGCCAGCGCCGCCCTGCAGGCGATGAAGCTGGCCGACCAGCGCGGCATCTACCTGCTGCTCGATTTCCACCCCTACCTGGGCTACGCCAGCAGCCAGCGCCAGCTGCGCGACATCCTGCAGCGCCGCCACTGCCTGCCGCACGTGGTGGTGCTGGTCGGCGCGAAGGTGGAACTGCCGCCGGAACTGGACGCGCTGGCGGTGCGCTTCAGCCCGCGCCTGCCGGACGGCAATGCGCTGCTGAAGATGGTGCGCGAGGAAGCCGAGCACTACGCCCGCGAACACGGCGGCCGCCGGGTCGAAGCCGATGGCGACGCGGTCAAGCAGATCGTGCGCAACCTGCAGGGCCTGAGTCTGGTGGATGCGCGGCGCATCGCGCGGCAACTGATCTTCGCCGACGGCGCGCTCAACGGCAGCGACTTGCCGGCGCTGAACAAGCTGAAGTTCGAACTGCTCAACCGCAGCGGCCACCTGCACTACGAATACGACACCGCCAAGTTCGCCGACGTGGCCGGGGCCGGCCGGCTGAAGCGCTGGATCGAGCAGCGCCGCGCGGTGTTCGTGTCCGGCAACCCGCCGCCGGGGCTGGACCTGCCCAAGGGCGTGCTGCTGCTGGGCGTGCAGGGCTGCGGCAAGTCGATGCTGGCCAAGGCCACCGCCGCCGGCTTCGGCGTGCCGCTGCTGCGGCTGGACTTCGGCACGCTGTACGACAAGTACCACGGCGAAACCGAGAAGAACCTGCGCGCCGCGCTGGCCTCGGCCGAGCAGCTGGCGCCGTGCGTGCTGTGGATCGACGAAATCGAGAAGGGACTGGCCAGCGGCGGCAGCGAGGACGGCGGCGTGTCGCGCCGCGTGCTGGGTTACCTGCTGACCTGGATGGCCGAACGCAAGAGCACCGCGGACGCGGGGCAGGTGTTCCTCGTCGCCACCGCCAACCAGGTGCACGAGCTGCCGCCGGAACTGCTGCGCAAGGGCCGCTTCGACGAGATCTTCTTCGTCGACCTGCCCTCGCCCGATGCGCGCGTCGACGTGCTGCGCGTGCACCTCGCCCGCCGGCAGCTGGACCCCGAAGCCTTCAACCTGCCCGCGCTGGCCGCGGCCTCCGACGGTTTCTCCGGCGCGGAGCTGGAGCAGGCCATCGTCTCGGCGCTGTACGCGGCGCACGCCGAACAGAAACCGCTGGATACCGAGCTGGTGATGCACGAGATCCGCAGCACGCGACCGCTGTCGGTGCTGATGGCCGAGCAGGTGCAGGCGTTGCGTGAGTGGGCGCGGGAGCGGACGGTGCCGGCGGATTAAGGCCGCCTCTGTAGGAGCGGCTTCAGCCGCGACCATGGATTCGGCACATCCGGGAAACCGGGCCGGAGCATCGGCTGGGTGTGAACGAAAAGAACCCCAACACCGCGCACCATCGCCGGTTCAAGTGTCGGAGCTCGGGGCCCTGCCCCCAATCCATTCTTTCTCACCGAATCCAGCCGGCCCGCGAAGCGATTCCGCTTGAATGGATCGTCAGGTGGACGCCGGTCGTAGCGTCGCAGGATCACTGCGCATTCCTGAACAGTCCCGCTTGAACGCATGGCCAGGCCGCAGCCGCTGTCGGCCGCATGCGGCGGGATGAATGCTACTTCGCCGGAAGAGAGCGAACAAACTCGACGGCACGGGATAGCAGATCCTTGCGAAGCCGGTCTTCGCCGTACACGTCCGGGCCGCAACGCACCCAGCCTTGCATGGTCCTGCCGCGTGAAAGCATGGGCACGACTCCCTCGATCCGGAGCGCCCAGGCATCCTGCCCCTTGCCCAGGCGAACGAGCATGCCGTCATCGCGCGCGCCGCAAAGCAGGTTGCCGTTGAGCAACCACGCCCATCCACCAAACATCGCCTTTTCCGAAAGGCCAGGACTCGACGAAAGTTCGTCGCGCATCAATTCCTCCAGACCTTTGTCGCGAGCCATGGCACCTGGCCTTCATGAGGTCAACCGTGTGCAGGAAGTCTTGCATGACGCCCGAATTGAACCGACCCGCGAGGCGGGTCCGGCTTCAAATCGCCATGGCGCCGACGAAGTACGCGCGAAGCGGAGAATGACCCATTTTCCGATGCGTGCGAGCGGCGCCAGCGGCGAGAAGGGCCAGGCTGCTGCGCGCTTCTTGCCCGATTCTCCGGGCCACTGATGCACTCGACCCGATGAAGCGCGCTGGATGCCCTCATCGCGATACGAATGATCAAGTTTTCAGGATCTTTGGCCACCTATCGTCCTGCGCGCTCCGCCAGAGTACGTCCACCGAGCGCGGTCCTGCGCCAGGCATCCCACCCAACGACGATCTGAGGACTTACCGATGAAACTGCTGCCGCTGGCCCTGCTGGCCTCCACATTCGCCCTGGGCACCATCTCGCCCGTCCTGGCCGCCGACAAGCCGGCCACGGATCCCGCCGCCATTCCCACCGTGGTCCTGGTGCACGGCGCCTTCGCCGATGGCTCGTCCTGGAACAAGGTCATCCCGCTGCTGCAGGCCAAGGGCCTGAAGGCGGTCGCCGTGCAGAACCCGCTGACCTCGCTGGAAGACGACGTGGCCGCCGCCAACCGCATCATCGACGCGCAGACCGGGCCGGTCGTGCTGGTGGGCCACTCCTGGGCGGGCACGGTGATCACCCAGGCCGGCGGCCATGACAAGGTGAAGGCGCTGGTCTACGTGGCGTCGTTCGCGCCCGCGTTGGGCGAGGCCTCGGTGGATGCCATCCAGTCGCACCCCACCCCGCCCGGCGTGGCGCATTTCATCCAGGACGCCGCCGGCTTCCTGACCCTGCCGCCGGATGCCATCGCCCGCGACTTCGCCCAGGACGTGAGCGCGGAGGAAGCCAGCCTCATCGCCGCCACGCAGGGCCCGGTGCGTGCCGCCAACTTCGCCCAGAAGGTGACCATCGCCGCGTGGAACAGCAAGCCGTCCTGGTACATCGTGGCCGCCAACGACCGCATGATCGACCCGCAGGCGCAGCGCGCGCTGGCTGCCCGCATCGGCGCCGCCACCACCGTGCTGCCGACCAGCCACGTGCCGATGTCGTCGGATCCCGCCGCTGTGGCCGAGGTGATCGCGGCGGCGGCACGGTCGGCGGCGAAGTAAACAGCGCCGATGGAAAGTCCGCCGGGGAAATCCGTTGCTTGCGGGTTTTCCCGGCGGATGCCGTTTCATAGCGGCGGCTTCATTCAGACCAGCCGCGCCACGATCCACGCCCACATCGGCAGCGTGGCCAGCGACAGCAGGATGCCGTAGCCGACCAGCGCGGCGGCCAGGCGTGGCGCCAACTGGTGCGAGATGGCCAGCGCGGCGGCGGTGATCATGGTGGGCATGGCCGATTCCAGCACGTTGGCCTGCAGCATTTCGCCGTCCATGCCCAGCAGCAGCGACAACGGCAGGGCCAGCGCCGGCATCACCAGCAGGCGCAGCAGCAGGCCGACGGCCAGGGGCTTCAGTTCGTCGCGCGGCAGTTTCAGCTGGATGGTCAGTCCCACCGCCAGCATCACCAGCGGCAGCATCGCATCGGCCAGTTTCTGCAGGCCGGCGGCGATCCACGCGGGCGGCTGTTCCGGCATCACCGTGAGTCCCACCGCCAGCGCCCAGATCGGTGGGAACCGGACGATGCGCAGGCCGATGTCGCGCGCGGTGGGTGGCGTGTCGCCGCCATAGCGGGCCAGCACGTACAGGCCGAACGTGGACAGCAGCACGAAGGTGCCGAACTGGTCGTACACCACCGCGTAAGGCAGCGCGTGTTCGCCCAGCAGCGCGCGCACCATCGGGTAGCCGATGAAACTGCTATTGCACAGGCCCACGCACAGCAGCAGCACGGCGTGTTCGTCGCGGCGGAACTTCAGCCAGCGCGTGGACAGCGACACCAGTACCACGGTCGCGCCGGTCAGCAGCCACGGCGTGACGGCCACGCCCAGCAGCGAGGCATCCATGTGCAGCCTGGGCACGTAGGTCAGCACGGCCGCGGGCAGGCAAACGTACAGCACGACGCGGTTCAACACCTCCGCCGCATCGTCGGGAAACGCCCGCAGGCGCGCAAACACCATGCCGAGCGCCAGCATGGCCAGGATCAGGGCGAATGCATCGAACGCCATGGCGTGAGGGGGAACCGTGGGGGCGCGCAGCATCGCACATCCGCTCGCGCGGCGGGTTGCGGCTTTCGTCGATGCCACCGTCCTCACAACCCCGTCTTCCGGCGCAAGCCGAACGTTCTTCAACCGCCGAATGGAGGTCAACCTGGCGACTTCAATGCATGAAAGGCAAAGGCGCTGGGTTCCGGCTTGCGTCGGAATGACGGGGGAGGGATGCCCGGGATTCCGGTGCGCGGAAAGCGTCGCCGCCCGGCCCGCCGTGGGCAGGGCTTATCATGGACGCATGAGCAATCCCGTCTTTCCCGCCGAATCCGGCCCGATCACCCTCGATGGCCCCGAAGGCCCGCTGGAAGCCTTCGTCGACTGGCCCGAGGACGGCGCCGCCGCGTTGCCGCTGACCGCCGTGGTCTGCCATCCGCTGCCCACCGAGGGCGGCACCATGCACAACAAGGTGGTGGTGATGGCGGCGCGCAGCCTGCGCGAACTGGGGGCGGTGACGGTGCGCTTCAACTTCCGCGGCACCGGCGAATCGGCCGGCAGCTTCGATCATGGCGACGGCGAAGGCGACGACCTGCGCGCGGTGGTGCAATGGGTGCGCGAACAGCGTCCCGGCACCGCGGTGTGGCTGGCCGGTTTCAGCTTCGGCGCCTATGTGTCGCTGCGCATGACGGACGAGCTGAAGCCCGATGCCCTGCTGTCGATCGCGCCGCCGGCCGGCCGCTGGGATTTCGGCATCCTCGTGCCGCCGGCCTGTCCGTGGCTGGTGGTGCAGGGCGAAGAGGACGAGATCGTCGACCCGCAGGCGGTCTACGACTGGATCGACAGCCTGAAGGATCCGCCGGAACTCATCCGCATGCCGGAGACCGGCCACTTCTTCCACCGCAAGCTGATGGACCTGCGCGGCGCCATCAAGCACGCGATGAAAGCCTACGTGCCGGCGGCATGATGGCGGACGGTCGCATGGACGGGGCGCCGACGCCTTCGCAGAGCTACGCGCGCGGCGTGGCGCAGGGGCAATGGCAGGACGATCCGGCGCAGCACCCGGCGCTGGCGGAACTGGATCGCATCCACGCCGCGCTGCTTTCCACGCCCGTGGAGAATGGTTTCCTCGGCCGCCTGCTGGGCAGGAAGCTGGAACCGGTGAAGGGCCTTTACTACTGGGGCGAGGTGGGCCGCGGCAAGACCTTCCTGGTGGATCTGTTCTACGACCACCTGCCGCTGCCGACCTGGTCGGCCTCGGGCCGCACCGGCGTGCCGCACGCGCAGGACGGACAGTCGGGAGATGGCGGCAAGTACCGCACCCACTTCCACCGCTTCATGCGCGGCGTGCACGACCGGCTGCGCCAGCACGCCGGCGAGAGCGATCCGCTGGCGAAGATCGTGCGCGAGGTGCGCGGCAAGCTGCGCGTGCTGGTGCTGGACGAGTTCTTCGTCACCGACATCGGCGACGCGATGCTGCTGGCGCGCCTGCTGGACCGCATGTTCGCCGAGGGCGTGACGCTGGTGACCACGTCGAACACCGCGCCGGAAAACCTGTACAGGGACGGCCTGCAGCGCGCCGGCTTCCTGCCCGCCATCGACCTGCTGCAACGGCATTGCGTGGTGCTGCGCTCGGATGGCGAGGAGGACTACCGCCTGCGCGCGCTGACCCGTTCGCCGGTGTACCGCGCGCCGCTGGACGAGGGATCGGATGCCTGGCTGGCCTCGCGCTGGCGCGAACTGAGCGGCGGCACCGACGCGCAGCCCGGCAACATCGAGATCGACAGCCGCAAGATTCCCGTGCGCGCACGCGGCAAGAGCATCGCCTGGTTCGATTTCGCCGCCCTGTGCGAGGGCCCGCGCGGCACCACCGACTACATCGAGGTGGCGCGCGAGTTCAACACCCTGCTGCTGGGCGACATCCCGCGCTTCGACGCGCTCAACGAGGACGCCGCGCGCCGCTTCGTCAACCTGATCGACGAACTCTACGACCGCCACGTCAACCTGGTCTGCACCGCCGCCGGCCTGCCGCCCGCGCTGTACTCCGGCACGCGCCTGCAAGGCGCCTTCGAGCGCACCGCGTCGCGCCTGATCGAGATGCAGAGCGCCGAATACCTGGCGACGCAGCACAAGGCCTGAACGCGGATGGACACGATGCCGGATGCCATCGCTTCGGCCGTTGCGCGGCGCGTCGACGAGGCCGGCCGCGTCTGCGTGCTGACCGGCGCCGGCATGTCCGCGGAGAGTGGCGTGCCCACTTTCCGCGGCACGCAGGACAGCCTGTGGTCGCGCTTCGATCCGATGCGGCTCGCCACCGCGGATGCGTGGCGCGCCGACGCGTCGCTGGTGTGGGCGTGGTACCGCTGGCGGATGCGGATCGTGCGGCAGGCGCAGCCGCATGCCGGCCACCGCGCGCTGGCCGCGCTGGCGCGGCGCCATCCTTGCGTATCGCTGGTGACGCAGAACGTGGACGACCTGCACGAGCGTGCGGGCAGTACGGTCAACGCGCACGTGCACGGCAGCCTGTTCGCGCTGCGCTGCTTCGACTGCGGGCTTGCCTACGACGGCCCCCTCGGGGATTTCCTGTCGGATGCCCAACGCGTACCGCCGATGGCCTGCCCCGCGTGCGGTGGAGGCATCCGTCCCGGCGTGGTCTGGTTCGGCGAAGCGCTGCCGGACGATGCCTGGGACGCGGCCACCGATGCCGCGCGGCGCTGCGATCTGATGCTGGTCGTGGGGACGTCGGGTCTGGTCCATCCCGCCGCCGGCTTGCCCGCGCTGGCCAGGCGCCATGGCGCGACGGTGGTGGAGATCAACCCGGAACCCACCGCGCTTTCCGGCGAAGCGGACCACGTGTGGCGGGCGACCGCGGCGGAAGCGCTCCCGGGCCTGCTGGCGGCGTCCGCGTAACCGCGTCCGGCGCTTCATGCCCGCCCGCGATCCGCGCACGGGCTTCACGTGGCGCCTGCGAAACTGCGAGTTCGTCGCCGCCACGGGTACACCGATGAAACAGCTGCCGTTCCCCGCCTGCCTGCCGATGGTGCTGGGCGCGATCCTGCTGGCCGGTTGTGGCCGCATGCCCGGCAAGGAAGATGCCGCCGACGCCGCGCGCACCGCATCGGCGATCGCCGGGCAGGCCTCGCCAGCACGCGAGGCGCCGCGGATGCAGTTCGCCGACGAGGCTCTCGGCATCGCCATCCTGCCGACGCCGGGCTTCACCCTGCGGCACGACTTCCGGCGCGCCTACCTGGCCGCCGGCGACTGGAAGGCGTTCGCCGAACCCGACAGTCCCGGCACGCCGCTGGCGGCGCTGGTGCTGGACGGTTCCAACGCAGTGACCGCGGCCGAGCTGCGCGTGGGCGCCAGCGACGACACCCGTGCCGTGGCCACCTGCCTGGACGTCGCCAACTCCGCCACGCCGGACGAGACGGAGGAGGTGCGCATCGATGGCCAGCCCTTCCGCCGTTTCCGCGCATCGGACGCGGCGATGAGCCACTACCTGTCGGTGGATGCCTATCGCGCCGTGCGCCACGGGCACTGCATCGCCATCGACTTGCTGGTCGCCGGCACGCGCCCGGAGGTCTACGACCCGCCGCGCACGCCGCCGTTCGACCAGGACACCGCCCACGCGCGCCTGCTGGAAGCACTGGCCGCGGTCCGTTTCACCCGCTGAGCGCCGGAAACGGCACCCCTCAAGCAAAGTTACAGAGAATCGCTGCGACTGAATGGAGCAAATGTCGGCGCGGGAAAAGTACGCCTGATTTCTCCGCTCTTTTTTCGCCCCATGCGCACGCGAATTTCATGCAAGCTCATCCGATGAGAACGGATGTCAAAGCCAGCGACAGAGGACCTGCAAGACAAGTCACATTTATGCGCAAGCAATATTGGCATCAATCCGTACAGAACCGCTTGCACACGGTCGCAAGTAGTTGATGTGAAAGGTGCTAGTTAATGTGATTGCAAGCCAGACTTGCGCGCTGCGGAGCAACGCCCATTGCGGACGTTCCGGATTCTGAGTAAGGATCGGCAACAGGCAGATAATGCCCTGCTGCCCAGATCACTTCACCGGTTATAGGGGACGTGGAAGCTCAGGCTTCATGTCACGCAAGGAATCGCAGTCCGCATGTCGCAGCCGCTGTTTCGCAAGGAAGTGCTCGATGCCAAGCGCGGCAGCTGGCAGGGCGGTACTCGCTGGCGTAACCGTTGCGGCTGTGGGTGCTGACGCTGACGGCGATCGTTGCGGCTGCCGTGGTCGCCAATGGAACGCTTGCGCGAGCTGGAAGACGGGTAGTACCTCAGCGTGCTGCAGATCAAACAAAAGGAAGCCGATGTGCTCGAGTACACCGGGCAGATGCAGGCCTTGCAACGGCAGGCCATCGGCACGTGGTGGCTGATCACGCAACTGCAGCAGGCCATGCAGGAATTGCCGGGACAGCAGCAAGCCGCGGGCGCGGGCGTTGAAGCCGGGAATGCTGCTGGATGCGGACATTCTGGGTGAGAGACGCCGGCTGATCGAATGGATTTTCGAGCCGTTGTATTCGCTAAAGAAGAAGGTAGGGAGTGGATGACCTCGCTTGAACAATGAGATTGCCGGGTGTGTTCCTGGTCCTACGGCACAGGGGCTGTGCCAACCAATGTAAAGGAGAAGTAAGAATGCGAGAGTTGTCTATGCTGGAAGCTTCCGAGGTTTCAGGCGGAAACAAAATACTTGTTGAGGTCATCAAATGGATTGCAGGTAGTCTTGCTTGGGATGCTCTTAAAGGCGGAGAGGAGCAGGATTCTGATAAGTTCATCGTTGATAAGCCGGGCCCCTCCAGTGCAGTGTCTGGTTAAATTGTGAGATTGGGGCTGGCCTCCGAGTGGAGGCTGGCCTCATCTTGAGGAGAATTTTGCTCGGTGCACGACGCAAGAAGAATAGTTTTCACAAGTGCGAAGGCAGCATTGTTTAGCTTCTTCGCGGCAGTTTTCGTTGCGCTTGTCCTTTATTTTACTGCCGGATACGCGCTATCAGGGAGCAATGAGAACATATGCAGGGTTAATTACCTTCCAGGCTTATTTCTCGGAATCGTGTTCGTTGCGCCGCTAATTGAAACCGTCGTGCTGGCTGCAATTTATGGCTTGGCTAGATTTTTCTTTAGCGCCATAGCATCGGCTCGCCTAGCAGCCATCATTCTCGCCTTATTGCATAGCTTGGTTTGGTGGGGTTGGACTCTTATTCTGATTGTTCCGTTCCTCGTCTTCGCCAATCCTCTTTCAAGCTATCGAAACGGGATAGAGAGCAGGGTGGCGGCTTCGCTGTTCACCCATGGGTTCCACAACTTTTATGTGTTCCTTGTTACTGCGATGGCGGTATGGGGTGACTGCTGATCAATGAGCCATGCTCGCCAGCCGGCCGAGACCGTGTTCACGCAGCCTCTACCTTGGCCACCTGCGTACATACCTGATGAAGTTGGCCCATGCTGGTCGCCTTGGACTTGATCCTTGATCAGCTCGGCCAACGGGTGGGCCGTGCAGATGGCATGCGATGGAGTCGCAGACCGTGTCGTTGATACAGCTCGGACCGCGTGGAACACCCGGAGTTGCGTCAGGCTGCGTTCCACACCACATCTGGTGTTGACGTAGAAAGCCTACCCCACTATGTTGTGGCCGTCGGTTTCCCCGGCCAGCAAGCCGGGGAATGAAAAGGGAAGCCGGTGCGGCTCGTTCGAGCCCATTCCGGCACTGCCCCGCAGCGGTAATTGGGAACGACCCCGCCACACGCACTGGGATGCACGTCCCGGGAAGCGGCGGATGTAGGAGGAAGGCCACGCCTTCCGCGCCCATGAGTCCGAAGACCTGCCGACAGCCGCGCGTTGCACACCGCGCGGTGCCGGCCGCGGATTCTCCGGGGGGGAGATGGCTGGCGAAGCAGGGCACCCGCAGTCCGTCTGCGCGGTCTCGCCCCCTGCGACGCCGCTTCCCCACGCTGGTCCTCCATCCGGCCTTGCGCTACCTGCGAGGGACAGGTCGCCGCGTGCATCACGCATGGAGGAACACCCGTGACCCAGACCGATACAGCCGTGGCCGACGCCGCCGGCACCACCCCATCCCAGAAGGACGCGTTCCTGCTGACCCCGCCGCCCACCGCCACCGCGATGAGCGTGACCAAGCGCAACGGCGGCCGCGAGCCGGTGGACCTGAACAAGATCGTCCGCGCCGTGCAGCGCAACTGCGAAGGCCTGCACGCCATCGATCCGATGCGCGTGGCCACGCGCACCATCTCCGGCCTGTACGACGGCGCCAGCACGCGCGAACTGGACGAACTGTCCATCCGTACCGCCGCGCTGCTGACCGCCGAGGAACCCGAATACAGCCGCCTGGCCGCGCGCCTGCTGGCCGGCTACATCACCAAGGAAGTCACCGGGCAGGAGATCCACGCGTTCTCGCAGTCGGTCACCCGCGGCCACGAGGTCGGCCTGATCAACGAGCGCCTGCTGGGCTTCGTGCAGACCAACGCGCGCAAGTTGAACGACGCGCTGGACGCCTCGCTGGACCTGCAATTCGACTACTTCGGCCTGCGCACGCTGTACGACCGCTACCTGCTGCGCCACCCGCACACGCGCAAGGTGATCGAGACGCCGCAGCAGTTCTTCCTGCGCATCGCCTGCGCACTGAGCGAGGACGTGCTCGAGGCGCTGGCGCTGTACCGGCGCATGGGCAACCTGGATTACCTGCCCAGCTCGCCGACGCTGTTCAACAGCGGCACCACGCACGAGCAGCTCTCTTCGTGCTTCCTGCTGGACTCGCCGCAGGACTCGCTGGAATCGATCTACCAGAAGTACGGCGACATCGCCCAGTTGTCCAAGTTCAGCGGCGGCATCGGCGTGTCGTACACGCGCGTGCGTTCGCGCGGCTCGCTGATCAAGTCCACCAACGGCCACAGCAACGGCATCGTGCCGTGGCTGAAGACATTGGATTCCTCGGTCGCGGCGGTCAACCAGGGCGGCAAGCGCAAGGGCGCGGCCTGCGTGTACCTGGAGCCGTGGCACGCGGACGTGGAAGAGTTCCTGGAGCTGCGCGAGAACACCGGCGACGAGGCGCGCCGCACGCACAACCTCAACCTGGCCAACTGGGTGCCGGACCTGTTCATGAAGCGGGTGGAAGCGGATGCCGACTGGTCGCTGTTCGATCCACGCATCGTGCCGGAGTTCACCGACCTGTACGGCGACGCGTTCGAACGCGCCTACGAGCAGGCCGAGGCGCAGGGCAAGGCGGTCAAGTCGATCAAGGCGCGCGAGCTGTACGCGCGGATGATGCGCACGCTGGCGCAGACCGGCAACGGCTGGATGACCTTCAAGGACAAGTGCAACCGGGCCAGCAACCAGACCCTGCGCGCCGGCAACGTGATCCACCTGTCCAACCTGTGCACCGAGATCCTGGAAGTGACCTCGGCCGAGGAAACGGCGGTGTGCAACCTGGGGTCGATCAACCTGGGCCGGCACTTCGACGAGGACGGTTATTTCGATTTCGACAAGCTGGCCGAGACCGTGCGCCTGGCCGTGCGCCAGCTGGACCGCGTGATCGACCTGAACTTCTATCCCATCGAATCGGCCCGCCGCGGCAACCTGCGCTGGCGCCCGGTCGGGCTGGGCGTGATGGGCCTGCAGGACGTGTTCTTCAAGCAGCGCCTGGCCTTCGACAGCGACGAAGCGCGCGCGCTGTCGGCGAAGATCGCCGAGACCATCTACTTCAACGCGCTGGACACCTCGGTGGAACTGGCGCAGGAACGCGGCAGGCATCCCTCGTTCGCCGACACCCGCGCGGCGCAGGGCGAACTGCAGTTCGACGCCTGGGGCGTGGTGCCGTCCGATGCCGCGCGCTGGGACGCGCTGCGCGAGCGGATCCGGCAGCACGGCCTGCGCAACTCGCTGCTGATCGCCATCGCGCCGACCGCGACCATCGCCTCGATCGCCGGCTGCTACGAATGCGTGGAGCCGCAGGTCAGCAACCTGTTCAAGCGCGAGACGCTGTCGGGCGACTTCCTGCAGGTCAACCGCTACCTGGTGGAAGAACTGAAGAAGCTGGGCCTGTGGACGCCGGAAGTGCGCGACGCCATCAAGCAAGCGGAGGGCTCCATCCAGGGCGTGATGCAGATTCCCGACACGCTGCGGCACATCTACCGCACCACGTGGGAAATCCCGATGCGCTCGCTGATCGACATGGCCGCCGACCGCGGCGCCTTCATCGACCAGTCGGCCTCGCTGAACCTGTTCATGGAAAGCCCGAACATCGGCGCGATGTCGTCCATGTACATGTACGCGTGGAAGAAGGGCATCAAGACCACCTACTACCTGCGCTCGCGCCCGGCCACCAAGATCGCCAAGACCACGGTGGGCAGCGCGGCGGCCACCGCGCCCAAGCCGGAGTACACCCCGACCGAGGCCATCGCCTGCTCGCTGGAGAACCCGGAAGCCTGCGAGGCCTGCCAGTAACACGCTCCTCTTGTCGGCGCCGCCGACGGACGACGGAATACGGATGTTCCAGGCGCAGGGACGCGCCAGCCCATGAATCCACAAGCCCCTCTCCCGCCGGGAGAGGGGTTGGGGTGAGGGTACGGCAAAGTGACGTTGGTTCACCGCCGCTGTCCTCGCCGCACCCTCATCCGCCCTTCGGGCACCTTCTCCCGGTGGGAGAAGGGAAAAGCGAGAACCACCATGTCCACCCACAACCGCCAACTCCTGCTCGACCCCGGCTTCGAACTGACCCTGCGCCCGATGCGCTATCCGCAGTTCTACGAGATGTACCGGGACGCCATCCGCAACACGTGGACGGTGGAGGAAGTGGATTTCTCGCTGGACACCAACGACCTGAAGAACAAGTTCGGGCCGGCCGAGCGCCACCTGATCGAGCGGCTGATCGCGTTCTTCGCCACCGGCGACTCCATCGTGTCCAACAACCTGGTGCTGAACCTGTACCAGCACATCAACGCGCCCGAGGCGCGCATGTACCTGTCGCGCCAGCTGTACGAGGAAGCGCTGCACGTGCAGTTCTACCTGACCCTGCTGGACACCTACCTGCCCGACCCCAACGAGCGCGCCAAGGCGTTCGCGGCGGTGGACAACATCCCGTCGATCAAGAAGAAGGCCGAGTTCTGCTTCAAGTGGATCGACTCCATCCAGGACCTGCGCCGCATCGAGACCCGCGAGCAGCGTCGGCAGTTCCTGCTCAACATGGTCTGCTTCGCCGGCTGCATCGAGGGACTGTTCTTCTTCGGCGCGTTCGCCTACGTCTACTACCTGCGCTCGCGCGGGCTGCTGCACGGGCTGGCCAGCGGCACCAACTGGGTGTTCCGCGACGAGAGCTGCCACATGGCGTTCGCGTTCGAGGTGATCAAGACCGCGCGCGAGGAAGAGCCCGACCTGTTCGACGACGACCTGAAGGCTCAGATCGTGCAGATGATGCGCGAAGCGGTGGATTGCGAGGTCGCCTTCGCCGAGGACACGCTGTCCGGCGGCGTCGCCGGGCTGTCGATCAAGGACATGCGCCAGTACCTGGAATACTGCGCCGACCAGCGCATGGCCCAGTTGGGCATGCCCAAGCATTTCGGCTCGGCCAACCCGTTCCCGTTCATGGACCTGCAGGACGTGCAGGAACTGACCAATTTCTTCGAGCGCCGCGTGTCCGCCTACCAGGTGGGCGTGCAAGGCGAAGTCGGCTTCGACCACGCGTTCTGATCACGCCTCCCCCTGTAGGAGCGGCTTCAGCCGCGACCGCGGAAGCAAGAGGCCTTCCGACACGGATCGACGCGGATAAAAGCCAATAAAGCTTTATCCGAGTCATCCATGGCCAATAGCGTTTCTGTTTCCACGAGAGTCGCGGCTGAAGCCGCTCCTACAGCTACTTACAGCCCCGCCGGCCCTGGCGCGCTATGCTGCGGACGGGAACGGCGAGCACCGGAGCACCGCAATGAGCGAACATCCTTCTTCGGAACCGCGCCCGACCGAGGCGCGGCTGCTGCACATGGTCTTTCCCGACCACACCAACCACCTGGGCACGCTGTTCGGCGGGCAGGCGCTGGCGTGGATGGACATGTCCGCCTTCATCGTCGCTTCGCGCTATGCGCGCACCACGGTGGTCACCGCGCGCTCGGAGCAGGTGGACTTCAACCAGCCCATCCACAAGGGCGACCTGGTCGAAGTCGTCGCGCGGCTCGTCAAGGTCGGCCGCAGTTCGATGAACGTGGACGTGGAAGTCATCACCGAGGATCTGCTGAGCGGCGAGCGCAAGCTGTGCACGCGGGGCCACTTCGTGATGATCGCGCTGGACCCGCTGGGCCGGCCCACCCAGGCGCCGCCGCTGCCGGCGGCGTGATCTCGCCCGTGGGAGCGACGCAAGTCGCGACGAAGCATCCGGTTTGTCGCGACTTGCGTCGCTCCCACAAGTGAGGGAAGGCGGCCCGGCCCCGCCGGAGCCCCCGGCGCCGGTTATAAGCTCATGCCGATTGCGGCATGAGCCGGACAGGGCGACACTGCTAGGCTATGCACCCCCGCGTTCCGGCAGATGTCCCCACGGTGATCGAGTTCCAGCAGGTCCACAAGTCCTACCGTGCCGGTGCGCACGAGGTCGCCGCCCTGAGACCCCTGGATCTGGAGATCGGCGCCGGCCAGGTGTTCGGCATCATCGGCCATTCCGGCGCGGGCAAGTCCACCCTGATCCGGCTGATCAACGGCCTGGAGACGCCCAGCGGCGGCCGCGTGCTGGTCGATGGCGATGAGGTGAACGCGCTGGATGGCGCCGGCCTGCGTGCGCTGCGCCGAAGGATCGGCATGATCTTCCAGCACTTCAACCTGCTGTCGGCCAAGACCGTGGCGGCCAACGTCGCCTTTCCGCTGGAGCTGGCCGGCGCATCGCGTGCGCGGATCGATGCGCGCGTGGACGAGCTGCTGCACAAGGTCGGGCTGGAGGCCCACCGCGACAAGTACCCGGCGCAACTGTCCGGCGGCCAGAAGCAGCGGGTCGGCATCGCCCGCGCGCTGGCCACCGAGCCGAAGATCCTGCTGTGCGACGAGGCCACCAGCGCGCTGGACCCGCAGACCACCGCCTCGGTGCTGCAACTGCTGGACCGGATCAACCGCGAGCTGGGCCTGACCATCGTGCTGATCACCCACGAGATGGACGTGATCCGCCGGGTCTGCGACCGCGTCGCCGTGCTGGACGCCGGCGCCCTGGTCGAGACCGGGCCGGTCACCGAGGTGTTCCTGCATCCGCGGCATCCGACCACCCGCCGCTTCGTGGCCGAAGCCGAACAGCTGGACGAGAACGAACTGCACCGGGATTTCGAGGCGGTGGCCGGCCGCATCCTGCGCCTCACCTTCACCGGCGGCGATACCTACCGGCCGCTGCTGGGGCGGGTCGCGCGCGAGACGCAGATCGACTACACCATCCTCGCCGGGCGCATCGACCGGATCAAGAACATGCCCTACGGCCAATTGACCGTGGCCGTGGTCGGCGACGGCATCGACGCGGCGCAGGCGCGTTTCGCCGAGGCCGGCGTGCACATCGAGGAACTGCGCCGATGAGCCTCTCCTTCGGACAACAGTGGTTTCCCCACCTGGATGCGGGCAAGTGGTCGGAAATCGGCAACGCCACCGTCGATACGCTGCTGATGCTGGGCGGCTCGCTGCCGCTGACCCTGCTGATCGGGCTGCCGCTGGGCGTGCTGCTGTTCCTGACCGGCCCGCGCCAGCTGCACGCGAAGCCGGCGCTGTACGCCGTGCTGTCGCTGCTGGTGAACCTGCTGCGCTCGGTCCCCTTCATCATCCTGATGATCGTGCTGATCCCGGTCACGCTGGCGGCGATGGGCACCTCGCTGGGCGTGCGCGGGGCGATCCTGCCGCTGGTGGTCGGCGCCGCGCCGTTCTATGCGCGGCTGGTGGAAACCGCATTGCGCGAAGTGGACCGCGGGGTGATCGAGGCCAGCCTGGCGATGGGCGCCACCACCCGCCAACTGGTCCTGCGCGTGCTGCTGTCCGAGGCCCTGCCCGGACTGATCGCCGGCGCCACCGTCACCACCATCGCGCTGATCGGCTTCACCGCGATGGGTGGCGCCATCGGCTCCGGCGGACTGGGCGACCTGGCCTACCGCGACGGCTACCTGCGCTCGCATACCGATGTCGCCTTCGTCACCGTGATCGCCCTGGTGATCCTGGTGCAGATCCTGCAGATGACCGGCGACCGCCTGGTCGTCCGGTTCAACCGCCGCTGATGTTCCCTTCCCCAACGATGACCGCCATGAAAAAACCATTCGCTTCCCTGTTGCTGGTTGGTTCCCTGTTGCTGCTGTCCGCCTGCGGCGGCAAGGACGGGGCCGCGGAACAGCGACTGAGCGTTGCCGCCACCGCCGTGCCGCACGCCGAAATCCTGGAAGTGGTCAAGCCGCTGCTGGCCGAGCAGGGGGTGAAGCTGGACGTGCGGGTGTTCAACGACTACGTGCAGCCCAACGACCAGGTGGTGCAGAAGCTGATCGACGTCAACTACTTCCAGACGGCGCCCTACCTGGAGGCCTACAACCGCGACCGCGGCACCGGGCTGATCACCCTGGTCGGCGTGCATATCGAACCCTTCGGCGCCTACTCGCGGCGCTTCGCCTCGCTGGACGAACTGCCCGAGGGCGCCTCGGTGGTCATTCCCAACGATCCCAGCAACAACAGCCGTGCGCTGATCCTGCTGCACCACGCCGGCCTGATCCAGCTGAAGGACCCGGACAACGCGCTCGCCACCCAGCGCGACATCGTCGCCAACCCGAAACGGCTGGCGTTCCGCGAGCTGGATTCGGCCATGCTGCCGCGCGTGCTGGACCAGGTGGACCTGGCCCTGATCAACACCAACTACGCGCTGGATGCCGGGCTGGACCCCAGGCGCGATGCCCTGACCATCGAAGGCAAGGATTCGCCCTACGTCAACTTCCTGGTCGGGCGCCCCGACAACCAGGACGATCCGCGCGTGCAGAAGCTGATCGCCGCGCTGACCGGTCCGGAGGTCAAGGCCTTCATCGAGGCCAAGTACAACGACGCCGTGGTGCCGGCGTTCTGAACGCCGGCCACGGTCGCCGGGCCATGCGGACATGGCCCGGCGGACCGGTTCACGCGACCGCCACGACCTCGGAACGGATCTGCCGCGCGGCCGCGACCAGGGCCTCCAGCGCGGCGCGGGTCTCCGGCCAGGCGCGCGTCTTCAGGCCGCAGTCCGGGTTCACCCACAGTTGCTCCGGCGCGATCACCTCGCGCGCCTTGCGCAACAGGGCCAGCATCTCCTCGCGATCGGGCACGCGCGGGGAGTGGATGTCGTACACGCCCGGCCCGATCTCGTTGGGATAGCGGAACTCCGCGAACGCCTCCAGCAGTTCCATCCGCGAGCGCGAGGTCTCGATGGAGATGACGTCCGCGTCCATCGCCGCCACCGCTTCCATGATGTCGTTGAATTCCGAGTAGCACATGTGGGTGTGGACCTGCGTTTCGTCGGCCACGCCCGAGGCGGTGATGCGGAAGCATTCCACCGCCCAGTCCAGGTACGCCTGCCAGTCGGCGCGGCGCAGCGGCAGGCCTTCGCGCAGGGCGGGCTCGTCGATCTGGATGACGCCGATGCCGGCGGCTTCCAGGTCCAGCACCTCGTCGCGCAGCGCCAGCGCGATCTGCCGGCAGGTCTGCGCGCGCGGCTGGTCGTCGCGCACGAACGACCACTGCAGCACCGTCACCGGCCCGGTCAGCATGCCCTTCATCGGCCGGTCGGTCAGCGACTGCGCATACTGCGACCAGCGCACCGTCATCGGCACGGGCCGCTGCACGTCGCCGTAGATGACCGGCGGCTTGACGCAGCGCGAACCGTAGCTCTGCACCCAGCCATTGCGGGTGAAGGCGAAACCGTCGAGCTGTTCGCCGAAATACTCCACCATGTCGTTGCGCTCGAACTCGCCGTGCACCAGCACGTCCAGGCCGATCTCTTCCTGGAAGCGCACGCAGCGCTCGGTTTCCTCGGCCAGGAAGCGGTCGTAGTCGGCGTCGCTCCACTTGCCGGCCTTGTGATGGGCGCGCGCCTCGCGCACGGCCTGGGTCTGCGGGAAGGAACCGATGGTGGTGGTGGGGAAGGCGGGCAGCCGCAGCGCGGCCGCCTGCTTCTGCCGGCGCTGCGGATACGGCGAGGCGCGATGCGCGGCGGCGCCGTCCAGTGCGGCCAGGCGCGACGCGATGGCGGCACGGTGCACCTTGTCCGAACGTCGCCGCGATTCGATCCGGTCGCGCGCATCGGCCAGCGCGGCCTCGGCCGCTCGCGGCGACGCCAGCGCATCGGACAGCACGCGCAGTTCCTCGATCTTCTGCCGCGCGAACGCCAGCCAGCTGCGCAGGTCGCCGGACAGGTTCTTCTCGCCGGTCGCGTCCACCGGCACGTGCAGCAACGAGCATGACGGCGCCAGCCACAGACGCTCTTCGCCCACGTGGCCCAGCGCGTACTTGGCCAGGATCAGCGCATTGTCCAGGTTCGCGCGCCAGATGTTGCGGCCGTCGACCAGCCCGGCCGACAGCACGCGGCCCTTCGGCAATACCTTCAGCACTTCGTCCAGTTGGTCCAGTCCACGCACCAGGTCCAGGTGCAGGCCGTCGACGGGCAGCGCCGCCGCCAGCGGCAGGTTGTCGCCCAGCTTGCCGAAGTAGGTGGCGAGCAGCAGGTTGGGCCGGTCCGCCTCCGCCAGCGCGCCGTAGGCCTTGAGGAAGGCCGCGCGATCGTCGTCGTCCAGGTCCAGCACCAGGCAGGGTTCGTCGATCTGCACCCACTCGGCGCCGGCCTGCTTCAGGCGCGACAACAGTTCGGCGTACACCGGCAGCAGGCGGTCCAGCAAGGCGAGGCGGTCGCTGCCGTCCACCGTCTTGGACAGCAGCAGGAAGCTCACCGGCCCCAGCAGCACCGGCCGCGCCACGTGGCCGTCGGCGATGGCTTCGAGGTATTCCGCCACCGGCTTGTCGCCGCGCAGGCGGAAGCTCTGCCCGCCGTGCAGTTCCGGCACCAGGTAGTGGTAGTTGGTGTCGAACCACTTGGTCATCTCCAGCGCGCGCAGGTCCGCGCCGTCCTTCTGCACGCCGCGGGCGAGGGCGAAGTAGCCGGCCAGCGGGTCGGCATCGGCCAGCGCGCGGTAGGCATCGGGGATGGCGTCGAACAGGAAGGCGGTGTCGAGCACGTGGTCGTACAGCGAGAAGTCGTTGCACGGCACGGCATCGGCGCCGGCGTCGCGTTGCAGCCGCCAGTGGCGGCGGCGCAGTTCGCGCGCGGTGTCCCGCAGCGCGTCGGCGGTGGTGTCGCCACGCCAGTACGATTCCAGTGCGAACTTCAGCTCCCGCCTGGCGCCGATGCGCGGGAAGCCGAGGGTGGTAACGGTGGTCATGGTGCGTTTCCTCATGCGGTTGCGGATGAGGAACGAAGGAACCGCGCGCCGGGCCGGAACCCGCCACGCCAGCGACCTTCGCCCCCGCGGGCGAACCGGAATGCCGACGGCAGGCGCAGGAGGACGCATCCGGGCGCAGGGCCACGGACGCAGGCTCCGGCCGCCTCCCCTCGGAAGCTCCAGGTCAGGCGAAGGACGGTCGTGTCCTCCGGCCAGGGCAGGTCTTCGGGCTCATGGACGGGCGCGTGAGCGCTGGCCTACTTCCCGCCGCTTCCCGGTCCGCCAGGACCAGTGCTGTTGGCGAGGTTCGTTTCCAAATACCGCTGCGGGGCAGCGCCGGAATGGGACGTTGGAGCAGTCCGCACCGGCTTCCCTTTTAATTCCATCGCTATATCTGGATAAAGCGATGGAAACCTTGGCGTGGCGACGATACGGCGGATCGCGCGCGCGGTCAAGAAGATGCATGGCCGCTCGAAGCCATCACTTGGCGCGTACCGGTCATGGCGGGACAGGCCCTCACGCGCAGGTCGTACGCGACACGGCGCGCTCCCTGAAGCCAGTGCGCATCGCGGATCTTTCACGGCTTCTTCGCAATCATGTGCAAAGAATGAATCCGGCGCGCCGCTGGCGCGCTTCCTAACCGCCGCAGGGACGCAATTCACGGCGGATCGGAACGGGGTCGTGTTAGTTGTACTCCCTCGATGGATGGGTCGAATCGGCGCCCGGACCGGAACGAGGTCCGATTGCCCGGTTCTGTCGCCGCCGGTGAAACCAGGCCGGCGCGGCTGCGAGAGTGATTGATCAGTACCGCCAGGGTTGGGCAGTTTGCCGGCGACAACAGGCCGGCTATCGAGTAGAACGGCGCCGAATCCAGAGGTGGCATGTGAGCAGGATCAATCGAACGATTGGAGTGGCGCTGGTTTGCCTGATGGCATTGAGCGCATGCGGCAGCGGCGCGCCCACCCGGGACCTGCCGCCGGCCGACCCGGTGGGCAGTGCGCTCGGCCGGCCCGAGTACTGGCTCGGCCCGGGCGACCTGCTCAAGGTGCAGGTGTTCCAGCTCCCCGACCTGGAGCGCGAGATACGCGTCGACAACGCGGGCCGCATCACCCTGCCGCTGATAGGCGCCGTGCAGGCGGCGGGCACCAGCCTCAGCCAGATGGAAACCCAGGTGGCGGCGCTGTACGGCGACCGTTACCTGCAGGACCCGCAGGTCACCATCACACTGCTGGAGTCGCCCAACCAGCAGGTGACGGTGGGCGGTGCGGTGGAGCAGACCGGCATCTACCCGATGGGCGCGCCGCACCTGACCCTGCAACAGGCCGTCGCCCTGGCCAAGGGCGTCAGCAATGTCGCCGACCGGCGCAACGTCATCGTGTTCCGCACCGTCGGCGGCGAGCGCATGTTCGCCCGGTTCGACCTGCTGCAGATCCAGCAGGGCAAGCTGAACGACCCCGACATCTACGGGGGCGACATCATCATCGTCGACCGTTCGGATGCGCGCGTGCTGCTGCGGACCCTGATCGAACTCACGCCCTTCGTCGCCGTGTGGCGGGCCTACCGATGAGTACGGACCCGCATCTGGACCCGCACGACGCGCCCGTCGAGGGCACGCTGGGCGAATACGCCAGAGCGCTGTTGCGGCGCTGGCTGTTGATCGTCGCCATCGCTGCGGCGGTGGTGCTGGCGACCGTGGCGATCAGCCTGATGCTGACACCCAAGTATCGCGCCACGACCACGCTGCAGATCGAGCGGGAAGCGATGAAGGTGCTGGACATGAAGGACCTGATCCCGAGCGAATCGCCGATGGATCGCGACTTCTACCAGACCCAGTACGAGCTGCTGATGAGCCGTTCGCTGGCGCGGCGGGTGATCGCCAAGACCGGCCTGGCCGATCATCCGGCCTATCGCGAGGAAGTCGAAGCGCTGACGAAGAAGCTCGACGGAAAGGCCGCGCCGTCGCGGCGCGTGCTGATCGAGCGCGCCCTGACCGAGCAGGTGCTGGCATCGTTGCAGATCGAGCCCGTGCGCAACTCGCGCCTGGTGAAGGTGCACTTCGAGTCGCCCGACCCGGCCCTGTCGGCCCGCGTGGCCAACACCTACGCCAGCGAGTTCATCGCCAGCGGGCTGGAACGCCGGCTGCAGGCTTCCTCCTTCGCCACCGACTACCTGTCCGACCGCCTCGCCCAGCTCAGGCAGCGCCTGGAGGATTCGGAGAAGAACTTCGTGGAGTTCGCCGGCCAGGAGAAGATCGTGTCGGTGGGCGAAGACAGGCCTTCGCTGCCGGCGCAGAACCTGGCCGAGCTCAACGCCCTGCTGGCGACGGCACAGGATGCGCGCATCAAGAGCGAGGCCGCCTGGCGCCAGGCCAGGTACGGCAGCGGGCTGGCCCTGCCGCAGGTCGTGTCGAACCCGCTGATCCAGAGCCTGATGCAGACGCGCGCGCAGCTCTCCGCCGAATACCAGCAGAAGTTGTCCACCTTCAAGCCGGATTATCCGGACATGCTGCGCCTGAACCGCCAGCTCGGCGAGGTGGGCCAGCAGATCAACTTCCACGTCGCCAACATCCGCGAGTCCATCAAGGCGGAATACGACGCCGCCAGCGCGCAGGAGCAGATGCTGGAGAACCGGATCGAGCAGTTGAAGGGCGCCGAACTGGACCTGCAGGACCGCAGCATCCGCTACAACATGCTCAAGCGCGAGGTGGACACCAACCGGCAGCTGTACGACGGGATGCTGCAGCGCTTCAAGGAGATCGGCGTGGGCGGGAACGTGGGCGCCAACAACATCTCGGTGGTGGATCCGGCCGACGTGCCCGGCAGGCCGAGTTCGCCGCGATGGGCGTTCAATCTCGCGCTGGCCGCCATCTTCGGTCTCTTCGCCGGCGTGCTCGCCGCGCTGCTGCTGCATGTCGCGCGTGTTCCGCGCCGACCGCGTCCGTGATCCCATCGAGGATCGCCGTCCGTCGGAATCCGCCTACCGCCTGTTCCACCGCATGGTCGATGCGCGCACCCGATGCGCGTGCGAATGCGCGTCCGTCCGTCGCTGCGTCGTGGTTGCACGCGTGATCGCTATCACGCAATGCAGTCCGGCGACAGCGATTCCGCGCAACCCGTCGCGTTTACCTAGATGACTCGCGCGCCGAACGCGTGAACAGGAAACCGTTGCATGCACGCCGCTTTCACGGCCACATGCTCTATTTTTGCACTGCAACAAAACGATCCATCCAACGCAAAGCGACAACGGCGCGTGCGCTCCGGCCCTGGTCTCCAGGGCGGCGCGACACGTTTCCTCCAACCCAGCAAGCAAGGCTTGCCGTTCGCCTGGGGTCGATGCTGGAGGGCATCGAAATAGGCATCGGCAAGGACGGTTAACAGCGCGGTCCGTTGCCCGGTGTCCCCCTGCACCGATGCGTTCCACGCATGTTACGGAATGCTCGACATGCTCCTGGCGAATCTCAGTGCCGACACTTCGGCACCTTCCCCCCGTTTGCTTTCGAAATACTCGACCGCCGCCGATGCATGCCTGCGGATCTCGGATCTGGCGATGGTCTTGGTCGCCGCATTGCTCGCATATCGCCTGCGCTTCGACACGTGGACGCCCGCCATCGGGGACTGGATCCCGATCAGCACTTCGATCCTCTCCGCGGCCCTGTGCTTCAACGCATTCCCGTTGTACCGCAGCTGGCGCGGACGCGGCGTGCTGAGCGAAGTCTGGATACTGGGCCTGGCCTGGACCACCGTGCTGGCGCTGATCTCCGTCCATACCTGGCTGCTGCAGCTGGACCGGCCCACGTATCTCCTGTGGGTGGGCCTGTGGTACGTGCTCGGATTCGCGCTGCTCGGTTTCTCGCGCGTCGCGGTGCGCGGCGTGCTGAGCATGCTTCGCAGCGCGGGCATCGACGTGCGGCGGGTGGTGGTGGTGGGCATGCGCCCGCCCGTGATCAGGATCCATCGCTACCTGCGGCAGAACGCCTGGGTCGGCATGCAGATCGTCGGTTATTTCAGCACGCGCGACGACATCAACATCGCCGACAGCACGGACCTGCACTGCCTGGGTCCGGTGCAGAACCTGCGCGAGTACCTGGCCGGCGACCGGGTCGAGGAAGTCTGGATCTCGCTGCCCATGGGCAAGCTGGGACGGATCAAGTCGGTGCTGACGATGCTGGACAAAACGCCGGTCAAGGTGAAGCTGGTCCCGGACACCTCCGAACTCGCCGCGCTCAACCAGTCGGGAGAGCAGATCGGCAGCGTGCCGGTGATCAACCTGCGCCAAGGCAGCGATGCGCCCGACAATTCCTTCTTCATCATCAAGGCCGCCATGGACCGCACGCTCGCGCTGGTTGCATTGGTGGGGCTGGCGCCGCTCATGCTGGCCATCGCGCTGGCCGTGAAGCTCAGTTCGCCCGGGCCCGTGCTGTTCCGCCAGAAGCGCCATGGGCGGGCGGGCGAGGAATTCTCGATGCTCAAGTTCCGGTCGATGCGCGCCGACCTGCCCGCGAGCGCCGAGGTCAGGCAGGCGACGCGCGGCGATCCGCGGGTGACGCGGCTGGGCGCGTTCCTGCGGCGCAGCAGCCTGGACGAACTGCCGCAGCTGTTCAACGTGCTGGGCGGCAGCATGTCCCTCGTCGGCCCGCGCCCGCACGCGATCCAGCACAACCGCCAGTACGGGATGCTGATCAACTGCTACATGCAGCGGCACTACGTGAAACCCGGCATCACCGGCTGGGCGCAGGTCAACGGCTTCCGCGGCGAGACGCCGCGGCTGCGCGACATGAAGAAGCGGGTGCAGTACGACATGGACTACATCCGCCGCTGGTCGCCGTGGCTGGACCTGAAGATCATGGCGCTGACCGCGGTCAGGCTTTTCGGCCAGAAGCAGGCGTACTGACATGGTCGCGCCCTGTTCCCGCGCGTCTCCATGCGGGAGACGCCCGCGATGACGTCGCCGCGCGTCGCCGAAGGACGCCTCGGCGATCCCGCCGTGGTGGCCGTGCTGCTGCTGGCCGTGGGCTACAACTTCCTGCTGGCGCTGTTCAACGCGCAGGTCATCGCGGTCGGGCCGTCGTGGGCGTACGCGCTGGAACTGGCCATCTACGCGGCCTGCTTCCTGCTGGGCCTGCGTGCGCTGGGCCGCGACGGGCAGCTGCTGGTATTCGCAGGCCTGGGCGTGGTGCTGGCCTTCAACCTGCTGCGCTTCCTCGGGACCTGGAGCTTCGACATGAAGCTGCTGCGCGACGCGATCATCCCGTTCGCGTTCCTGGCCCTGGGCGCGGCGTACCGCGGCCGGCTGCACAGGCTGGTGGTGGGGCTGGCGGTCGTCGTCGCGCTGGTGGCGGCCTTCGAGATGGCGTTCCCGGACCTCTACGGCGACCTGGTCGATCCACGCAGCTATTTCGTCAACACGCGCGGCAACTACGAGGACGATTTCTGGAACGAGGAAAGCAAGCTCTACGTCAGCGCCACCCGCCCGGGCGAGCGGAACTGGCTGGGGGGCTTCGATCTGCCGCGGGTCTCCTCGATCTTCGTCGAGCCGGTGACGATGGGCAACTTCATCATCTTCTTCTGCGCGGCGGCGATCACCTTCTGGCGCTCCCTGCGCGTCGCCGGCGTGGCGTTCTCGCTGCTGCTGATCCTGTTCCTGCTGGTCGCTTCCGACGGACGCCTGGCCAGTGCGACCTGCCTGTCGATGCTGCTGCTGGCGCCGTTGCTGAGACGGACCGACCAGGCGCTGGCCGGGACGCTCTTCGTCGGCGTGCTGCTGGCCGGCTGGCTCGCCGTATGGACGCTCGGCGTCACCGCGTACCAGGACACCCTGCTGGGCCGCGTGTTCGTATCGGTCGCCGCGATCGAGGGAATGACGCCGCGGGAGTGGTTCGGCATGGACCTGGCCGCGCCCTACCGCTATTCCGACAGCGGGATCGCGTACTTCATCGCCGGACAGTCCATCGTGGTGGTGCTCGCCTTCCTGCTCGGCTATTCGTTCCTGTTGAGGATGCCGACCAGCAACGGCCAGCTGTTCAAGAACCTCTTCATGGTGGCGTTCGCGCTCAGCCTGCTGGTTTCCAACGCCTACTTCTCGATCAAGACCGCGGGACTGTGGTGGTTCGCGTGCGGCTACTTCTGGAAGCTGCGCATTCCGCAGACGGCACCGGCGCCCAAGCGCCGTTCGACCGCGCTCGCGTCCCGGGACCCAACGGGCGCGCGGGCGGCCGCATCGTCATGAACAGAACCGGAGCCCCGCATGGCCTCGCTCACCCGCACCTCTCCACGACACGGCGACGCGGCCACTCCCATCGCCGAAGCGCGCGATGCGCGCATCGATGCCGCCAAGGGCGTGGCCATCGTGCTGGTGGTGGTGGGCCATGCCAAGGGAGTCCCGCAGCTGGTGGCGTTGCTGGCCTACAGCTTCCACGTGCCGCTGTTCTTCCTGCTGTCGGGCTGGCTGTCGCAGCGGCGCGGGATGCGCGCTCCCGCCGAGGCGACGGCGACGCTGGCCCGTTCGCTGCTGGTGCCGTACGCCTTCTTCTTCCTGCTGGCTTACGCGTACTGGCTGCTCACGCGCCAGATCGGCGAGAAGGCAGCGCGTTGGGGCCAGACGCCCTGGTGGGACCCCATCGGCGGATTCCTGACCGGCATCGGGCCGCGCCTGTACGTGCATCCGGCGCTGTGGTTCCTGCCGGCGCTGTTCACCACCGCACTGGCGTATCTGCTGCTGGGCAAGCGGTTGCAACCCGGCGCCATCGCGCTGCTGTCGCTGCCGCTGGCGCTGCTGTGGATCGCGGCGTTTCCCGGTGCGGGCGTGCGCCTGCCGTTCGCCCTGGACATCCTGCCGGTCGCGCTGTTCTTCTACGCCTGCGGGGCGTTCTGCGTCCGCGCGCTTCCGTTGCCGCGATCAGCGCCGACAGGCGCCGCGTGCGCCGCGGCGTTGCTGGTGCCGTGGCTGTGGCTGGCGTGGAGCAATGGACGGGTGGACATCAACCAGCTGCGCTTCGGCGCTTCGGGCTGGAAGTTCGTCCTGGCCAGCCTGTCGGGCACCGCGATCGTCCTGCTGGCCAGCCCGCTGGCGGCGCGGTCGGCCGCGCTGCGCTGGATCGGCCGCAACACGCTGCTGATCCTGTGCACGCACATGCTGGTCTTCTTCGTGCTGTCGGGGATCGCGTCCTTGCTCGGCCTGTTTCCGTCGGGCAGCAAGCCGGGCCCGGCCTGGGCACTGGGCGTTTCCACCATCGCGATCGCGCTGTGCGTGCCGTTGCGCGGGCTGTTCGCGCGCCATGCGCCGTGGGCGCTGGGCCTGCGCGGCGCCCCGGTGCCGGCGGCATGAAGGCGGCCACCGCCCGCGGTGCGGCCCCATGAAGGTCGTGCACGTGGTCCGGCAGTTCCACCCCTCGGTGGGCGGCATGGAGGAAGTCGTGCTGAACATCGCGCGCCGCCACCTGGCCGCCAGCGACGACGAGGTGGAAGTGGTGACGCTGAACCGGATCTTCCACGACGGCGCGCGCCGGCTGGATGCGAGCGAACGGCACCAGGGCGTGCCGGTGCGGCGCCTCGCCTACGCCGGATCCACCCGCTATCCGCTGTGTCCGCAGGTGCTGGGCGCGCTGCGCGGCGCCGATGTCGTCCACGTGCACGGCATCGATTTCTTCTACGACTACCTGGCCTTGACCGGCGCGGTGCACCGCAAGCCGCTGATCGCCTCCACCCATGGCGGCTTCTTCCACACGGCGTACGCGTCGCGGCTCAAGCGGTTGTGGTTCGGCACCATCACCCGCGCTTCCGCGCGCGCCTATCGGCGCATCGTCGCGACCAGCCGCAACGACGGCGAGATGTTCGCCCCGCTGATGGCGACCGAACGCCTGCGCGTGATCGAGAACGGCGTGGACGTCGGCAAGTTCGCCGGGGCGGGCGCGCGGGCGCCGGGCAAGACCCTGATCAGTTTCGGGCGCTGGTCGGCGAACAAGGGCATTCCGGAGACCCTGGACCTGTTGCGGCGGCTGGTCGCGGACGATCCGGCCTGGCGGCTGATCCTGGCGGGACGCGAGTTCGACCTCAAGCGTGCGGACATCGACCAGGGCATCCACGCGCGCGGGCTGCAGGCGCACGTGGAGGTCGCCGAGGCGCCATCGCAGGCACAGCTGGCCCAGTTGCTGGCGCGTGCCCAGTACTTCGTCTCGCTGTCGCGCCACGAAGGGTTCGGCATCGCCGCGATCGAGGCGATGAGCGCGGGACTGGTTCCCGTGCTCGCCGACATCCCGCCCTACGCCAAGCTGCATGCCGAATCGCGGCTCGGGATCGTGGTCGACGCGCAGGACCCCACATCCGCCGCGCACGCGGTCGGCGAACTGGCCGCCGTGGACCCGGACGCCTTCATGGCGCGCCGGCGACAGGCCATCGCGCACGTCGCCCGTTACGACTGGGATGCGGTGGTGGACCGCTACCGGGACGAATACCGCTGGGCGGTGGCGCACGCCGCCGGGGGCGTGCCATGAGCGCCACGCGGACCACATCCCCGCTTGCGGCGCCGGCCGCCCGCCGGTTCACCGTGCTGCAATCCACCGGCGCGCCGGACGACACCACCAACCCCTACCTGGTGCAGTTGCTGCGCGCGCTGCCGCGGAACGTGGAGATCCGCTACTTCACGATGCGCACCGCCCTGTTCTCTTCCTACGACCTGTTCCACGTCCACTGGCCGGAATACCTGGTGCGGCACCGCGCTCCCGCCGCCGCCCTGGCCAAGCAGGCATGCTTCGCCCTGCTGCTGCTGCGCCTGTGGCTGGCGCGCGTGCCGGTGGTGCGCACGCTGCACAATGCGCAGCCGCACGAGCAGGGCGGACCGGTCGAGCGCTTGCTGTTGCGCTGGCTGGATCGGCTGACCACGCGCAGGATCAGCATCAACGCGGCGGAAGAGGCGGCGGCCACCGACACCATCCTGCACGGCCACTACCGCGACTGGTTCGCGGCGCGGCAGGTGCCGCCACAGGTGAAGGGACGCCTGCTCTGTTTCGGGCTGATAAGGCCCTACAAGGGAGTGGAAACCCTGCTCGCGGCATTCCGCGAATTGCCGGACGACGACGCCACCCTGCGCATCGTCGGCAATCCGGTCAACGACGAGATGCACCGGGTCGTGGAAGCTGCCTGCGCCGCCGATGCACGGACCAGCGCGCGGCTGGAGTACGTCGGCGACGACGTGCTGGCGCACGAGATCGGCGAAGCGCAATGCGTGGTGCTGCCCTACCGGCACATGCAGAACTCGGGCGCGCTGCTGCTGGCCCTTTCGCTGGCGCGCCCGGTGCTGGTGCCGCGCAACGAGCCCAATGCGGCGCTCGCGGCCGAGGTCGGTCCGGACTGGGTCAGGCTCTACGACGGCACGCTGGACGCGCAGGACCTGGCCGCCGCGTTGCACGCGCAGGACCTGCCGCGCCACGGACAGGCCCCGGACTTGTCGCGGCGAGAATGGCCGGCGCTGGGAAGGCAGCACCACGCCGCCTACGTGGCCGCCTTGAACGCAGGAGGCCGGGGGTGATGGAGACGGGAAAACCCTCCGCCAGCGCCGTGCCCGCCACGCCCTCGCTGGGCCGCCTTGCCGCTGGCGGCGCCCTGGTGACCATGGGCGGCCAGTTGGCGAAGATCGCGGTGCAGTTCGGCGGCATCGTGCTGCTGGCGCGCCTGCTGACGCCGCGCGACTACGGGCTGGTCGCGATGGTGGTGGCGATCATCGGCGTCGGCGAAGTGCTGCGCGATTTCGGCCTGTCCTCGGCGGCGATCCAGGCCAGGCATCTCAGCCGCGGGCAGCGCGACAACCTGTTCTGGATCAATTCCGGCATCGGCCTGGCGCTCGCGGCCACCGTCTTCCTGTCCGCCGGCGCCATCGCCGATTTCTACCGCGAGCCGCTGCTCGGACCGGTGGCGCAGGCGATATCGGCGACACTGCTGCTCAATGGGCTGACCACGCAGTTCCGCGCGCACCTGAACCGCGAGATGCGGTTCGGACCACTGGCCCTGGCCGATGTCGCCGGGCAGTTGGTAGGGCTGGGCGCGGCCGTGGCGGCGGCGCTGGCCGGCTGGGGCTACTGGGCGCTGGTGGTGCAGGCGCTGGTGCAGGCATCGACGCTGCTGGCGTTGATGGCGCTGGCGTCGCGCTGGTGGCCGCGCCTGCCGCAGCGGGACGTGGAGATGCGCGGCCTGCTGCGGTTCGGCGGCAACCTGGTGGCCTCGCAGTTGCTGGTCTACTTCAGCAACAACCTCGGCCAGATCCTGGTCGGCAACCGCTTGGGTGCGGTCCCGCTGGGCCATTACAACCGCGCCTTCGCCTTGCTCATGATGCCGCTGACCCAGCTCAACGCGCCGGCCACGACCGTCGCGTTGCCGGTGCTGTCGCGGCTGCAGGGCGACCCCGCGCGCTATTCGGCGTTCCTGCTGCGCGGACAGGCCACGCTGATGCACTTCGTCATCGCCATCCTGGCTTTCGCCTGCGCGCAGGCCGGCCCGTTGATCCACCTGGTCCTGGGCGAACGCTGGGCGATGACGGTGCCCATCTTCCGGATACTCGTGGTGGGCGGCCTGTTCCAGGCGGCGGGCTACGCGGCCTACTGGGTGTTCCTTTCCAAGGGCCTGACCGGCCCGCAGCTGCGGTACTCGATCGTCAGCCGCACGCTGGTGATCGCCTGCATCGCGATCGGCTCGCAATGGGGCGTGCTGGGCGTCGCCGGCGGATACGCCTGCGGCATGGCGGTTTCCTGGCCGCTGGTGCTGTGGTGGCTGGGCCGCGCATCCGATGCGCCCACCCGCGGCATGCTGACCGGCGGCCTGCGCGCGCTCGCCGGCTACGGCCTGTGCGGACTCATCTCGCATGCCGCTTCCCTGCCGTTCGCCGACGCGTGGATGCCGTGGCGACTGCTGGCCGGCAGCGTCGCATTCGCGGCCGCGTTCGCGCTGCTCTGCCTGGCCTGGCCCGCGTTCCGCCGCGACGTGGCCGGCATCCTGCACACCCGCACGCTCCTGCGAAACGCATGACGAGGAGGCTCCCGCCATGTCCACGATCGACGCAACCACCGAACACCCTCCCCATGCCGATGCCGGCGCGGCGCGTCCACGCCCTCGCGCCGCACCCGGGAACTTCCTGATCCTGTCCGCGCACGACTACCGCACGCCGCGCCGGGCCAACATCCATTTCATCGCCGACGAGCTGGCCAGGCGCGGGCAGGCGCGCTTCTTCTCGCTCCGCTACAGCGCGCTGTCGCGGTGGAAGCACGACATCCGGCTGCCGCTGGACGCGCGGGCCAACACGGTCGAACGCCATGGCGACGTCGAATGCTTCCTGTGGAAGGCCGTGCTTCACCCGTTCAACACGCGCAGGCGCTGGCTGCGGCCGCTGGAACACTTGATGTTCCGCTGGTATGCGCGCCGCCCGCCGCCCGTCCTGGTGTCCTGGCTGCGCGAAGCCGACGTGGTGATCTTCGAGAGCGGCACGGCGGTCGTGTTCGCGGAGCTGGCCAGGAGGATCAACCCCTCGGCCCGCCTGATCTATCGCGCCTCCGACAGCCTGGACGCGATCGACAGCGCGCACTACGTGCGACAGGCCTTCGCGCGCGCGGCGGCGGACATGGATGCGATCGCGCTGGTGTCGCCGGCGATGGCGGACGGGGTCGCCAGCCGGCACAACGTGTACCACGTGGGCCATGGCATCGATCCCCGGATCGACCGCCAAGCCGATCCTTCGCCCTACCGGGCCGGCCTGCATGCCGTCGCGGTCGGCTCGATGCTGTTCGATCCCGCGGCCATCGCCATCGCCAGCCGCGCGTTCCCCGAGATCACCTTCCACGTGATCGGCTCGGGCCGCGGCCGCATGCCCGGGTATGGCGACAACGTGGAGGTGTACGGCGAGATGCCGCACGCGCGGACGCTGCGCTACATCAAGCATGCCGACCTCGGCATCGCGCCGTACGCGTCGGCGCGGTTGCCCGCCTACCTGGCCGACAGTTCGCTGAAGCTGCTGCAGTACGACTTCTTCGCGCTCCCGGCCATCTGCCCGCATGCGGTCGTCGGAGGATACGCGTCGCGCTTCGGCTACACGCCCGGCGACGCGGAATCCGTGGTCGCCGCGATCCGCCTCGCCCTGCGGGCGCCGCGGGTGCGTTCCCGCGAACCCCTGGACTGGCCGCAGACGGTGGACCGGCTGCTGGAACCCGAGCGCTATCCGGAAACCCGACTGGCGCCGTCCTCCACGGCGGATTCCGGGAGGCGGGTCCATGTCGATGCTTGAGGCCTGGCATGCGCGCCGGCTGCGCCGCGCCCTGTACTGGTGGCAGCCCGCGGACGGCCGGATCAACGTCGGCGACCACCTGTCGAAGGTGATCGTGGAAGCGATGCTGGCCCTGCGCGACCTGGAGCTTCCGCGCAAGCGCGACCCGGGGCGGCGCTTGTTCGCGATCGGCTCGGTCCTGCACAACGCGCGCGATGGCGAAACGGTATGGGGCAGCGGCATCAACGCGAAGATCCCCGACGACCGGCACCGGTTCCGCACGCTGGATGTCCGCGCGGTGCGCGGACCGCTGACGCGGCGGTGGCTGATGGATCGCGGCCTGAGCGTGCCGCAGGTGTATGGCGACCCCGCGCTGCTGATGCCGGCGTTCTACCCCCGCGAACTGGTCGGCGCGGCGGCGGCGACCGATTTCGTGGTGGTGCCGCACTTCAACGAGCCGGCCGCCAAGTACGCCGCCTACCAGGACAGGTTGCTGTCGCCGGCCACCCTGCCGCTGGCGTTCGTGCGCACGCTGCTGGGCGCGGGCAGGGTGGTCTCCAGTTCGCTGCACGGGGTCATCCTGGCGGAGGCCTACGGCGTCCCCGCCGTCTACCTGGACAGCGGCAACGGCGAGAACCGCTTCAAGTACGACGACTACTACGCCGGTACCGGCCGGCCGTCCTGGCATGCGGGGCGCACGGTCGAAGAATGCCTCGACCTGGGCGCCAACGGACGCTTCGACCTGCACGGCATCCAGCAAGGCCTGCGCGAGACGTTTCCCTATGACCTGTGGTGATGCGCCCGCCCGCCGCGCGGATGTTCCGGCGGACAGGCGCCCCACACCGACACCGAGGATGCCTCATGAGCGCAACCGACACCGAACGAACGCGTGCCGAACCGGCAGCCGCGAATCCACAGCCGATCTGGCTGGGCGGCTATCCGATACATTCGCCCACGCGCGAACAACTGGCGGATGAACTGCTGGAAGCGGTGGCATCCGGCCGCAAGCGCCAGGTGTTCTTCGCCAACACCAATTTCGTCGTGCAGTGCCAACCGTTGCGCGCGCGCCTGCGGGCGCCGTCGGTGCGCGTGGTGAACGACGGGATCGGCATGGACCTGGCGGCCCGGCTGGTGCACGGGCGCCGTTTCGCCGAGAACCTCAATGGCACCGACTTCATCCCCTACCTGTCCGCCCGCAGCCCCCGCCCGCTGCGGTTCTTCCTGCTCGGCTCGCGCCCGGGCGTGGCGGCGCAGGCGGCCCGGCACATGGTGCGGGCGCTGGGACAGGAGGTGGTGGGCACCTGCGACGGGTACGCGGAGTACGCCGCCGCCGGCAACGGCCTGGTGGACCGCATCAATGCCTCGGGCGCGGATGTGGTGCTCGTCGCCTTCGGCAACCCCGCGCAGGAAGCCTGGATACTGGATCACTGCGCCGCCTGCACCGCTCCGGCGATGTTCGGCGTGGGCGCCCTGCTGGATTTCCTTTCCGGCAACGCCAGGCGCGCGCCGCCGTGGATGCGCTCGCTGCACCTGGAGTGGCTGTTCCGGCTGATGTGCGAACCCAGGCGTTTGTTGAAGCGCTACACCTGGGACCTGGCCGGCTTCTTCCGGATCTGCCTGCGCGCCGGCAAGTCGCCCTGACCCATCGCGGGGTTCGCGCCCGACATGCGCCGGCACCGCGGGTTCCTGCGGCCGGCACCCGCTCCGGGCCGCCGCAAGTGTGCTAAACAGCAGCCCTTGGCCTGCCGGCTCGCCGAAGCGAACGGTGCGCCACCGCTGCCGTTGCCCACACTTATTTCCGGACCCAAGCCGCCCCATGCGTCGCGACCACATCCTCACCCTGTCCTGCCCGGACCGCACCGGCATCGTCTACCGCGTCACCGGCCTGCTCTACGAATCGGGCTGCAACATCCTCGACGCGCAGCAGTTCGGCGACGAGGAATCCGGCCGCTTCTTCCTGCGCGTGCACTTCGACGTGCCCGGGCCCGCGGAGATCGAGGTGCTGCACGAGGGCTTCGACTCGCTGGCCGAAGTGTTCGGCATGGACTGGCGGATCCACGACGCCAGCCGCAAGGCGCGGCTGATGGTGCTGGTCAGCAAACAGGGACATTGCCTCAACGACCTGCTGTTCCGCGTGCACAGCCGGCAGCTGCCGGTGCGGATCGCCTGCATCGTGTCCAACCACGAGGATTTTGCGGCGCTGGCGCAGTCGTACAACGTGCCCTTCCACCACCTGCCGGTGACCGCGGCCAACCGCGCGGCGCAGGAACGGCAGATCGTCGACCTGGCGGAACAGGAGGGGATCGACCTGGTGGTGCTGGCGCGCTACATGCAGATCCTGTCGCCGGAACTGTGCGATGCGCTGGCCGGTCGCGCCATCAACATCCACCATAGCTTCCTGCCCAGCTTCAAGGGCGCCAAACCCTATCACCAGGCGCACCAGCGCGGGGTCAAGATCATCGGCGCCACCGCGCACTACGTGACCCGCGACCTGGACGAAGGCCCGATCATCGAACAGGACGTGGCGCGCGTGGACCACGCGATGACGCCGAAGGAACTGGTGCGCATGGGCAGCGACATCGAATCGCTGGTGCTGGCGCGCGCCGTGCGCCGCCACGTGGAGCACCGCATCCTGTTGAACGGGCACCGCACGGTGGTGTTCCGGTAGGGCGGGCCCCGGCCCGCCGCTTCATTGCATCTGCGTTTGGCCGCATGGCTTACGAGAAGGCCTCCCTTGTGGGAGCGACGTCAGTCGCGACCGCATACCCACGTCGCGACTGACGTCGCTCCCACAGGTCCTTAGCCACGGATCACGCGGATAAGGCTTTTTATCCTGATCCGCGTTTTTCCGCGTGATCCGTGGCGAATGGCTTTTCTCGACTTCGCTGTCGCGACTCACGTCGCTCCTGCAGAGGAGCTCGGGGAACTACACCGTCTCCGCGCGCTTCACGGTTCTCACCAGGGCATACACCGCCACCAGAACGGCCAGGGCGATGCCGATGGCCAGCCATTCGCGGGCGGTCAGGGTGGCGACGATGGCGGTCATGCCGCCTGCCGCCAGCAGCGGGATCAGCGGGCCGCCCCACAGCACGAACGGCTGGCCGTGTTCGCGCAGGTCGATCTTCTGCGCGCGCCAGGCGGCGATGCCGACCAGCGCGTAGACCACGCAGACCGCGCCGCCGGACACCAGCGCCAAGGCCTCGAAGCTGCCCAGCACGGCGAACAGGCAGGCCAGCGCCGCATGCACGGACAAGGCCAGCAACGGCACGCGATGCGCGGCGCTGACGCGGCTGAAGGCATGCGGCAGGAAGCCGTCGCGGCCCAGCGCGAACAGCAGCCGCGACGAGCCCAGCAGGTTGCCCAGCAGGAAGCCGGCCATCGAGATGCAGGCGGTGGCCAGCAGCAGCGCGCGCGCCGGCGCCCACAGCCGGCCGGCGGTATCGGCGATGGGCACGCCGCTGTCGGCCAGCGCGCGGCCCATCACGCCCTGGCCCACGATCTGCAGGCCGATGTACAGCAGCACCACCAGCAGGATGGCGGCCACCGCCGCGCGCGGCACATTGCGCGAGGGATCGCGCAACTCGCCTGTCGGCATCAGCGCGGTCTCGATGCCGGAGTAGGCGAACATCACCAGCACCATCGAGGAACCCAGCGCCGCCCACGACGGCACGTCGCCGATCCGGAAACTGACCTGCCCCCGATCGACGAAGAATGCGCCGATGGCGATCAGCAGGAACAGCGGCGCCAGCTTCAGCGCCGCCAGCACGGTAATGGCGCGCGCACCCAACCTGACCCCGAAGGCGTTGAGCGCGAACACGCCGGCATAGGCGGCGACCAGCAGCGCGGCGCGCCAGCCCGGCTGCGCGAACGCCGGCGCCAGGCTGGCGACCTGCAGCGACAGCGCCGCCGCCACGCCGGCACTGGACGCCACGTTGCAGATCCACATCAACGCACCGGCCAGGAAGCCCGGCAACGGGCCGAACACGACGCCGACGTAGGTATAGGGACCGCCGGTGGCGGCGGCGCGGCTGCCGATGGCGGCGAAGCACAGCACGATGGGCACGATGGCCAGGGCGCCGGCCACCAGCGCCAGCGGCGCGGCGATGCCCATCTGCGCGGTCAGCGCGCCAGGCATCTTGAAGATGCCGCCGCCGACGATGACGTTGATGACCGCCGCGGTCAGCGCGAAGGTGCCGACCGCGCGGATCAGGGCGCCCTCGCCTTCCAGCGGGCTGCGATGGGGGGGTGGATCGGCGCTCATCGGCATCTCGTCCCGGGGACGGGCAGCGTCGCACGACCGATGGCCGATTGCGAGGCATGCGCGGCGTGCCGATATGACTTTCCCTCATGTAGGAGCGGCTTCAGCCGCGACCGCGATCCGTGGCCTCCGGAAAATTCCTGGAAGCCGATGATTCGCGGTCGCGGCTTACGCAGCTCCTACAGGTCGTCGGTCGGACCGCGCTACCATTCATCCACTCCCACGTGGAATGCCTTGATGCCTTCTCCGAACCGAATCGCGACCCGCCTGCTGTCCGCCGTGCTGCTGCTGCTCGCCGCCGCAGCATCCGCACAGGCCCAGGATTCCATCGCGACGAAAACCCTGCAGGACCTGCAACCCAAGCTCGTCGCCTGGCGCCGCGACATCCACCAGCACCCCGAGCTGGGCGAACAGGAAGTCCGCACCGCCAAGCTGGTCGCCGACCACCTGCGCGGACTTGGCTTGCCGGTGCGCACCGGCGTCGGCAAGACCGGCGTGGTGGCGGTGCTGAAAGGCGGCAGGCCCGGCCCGCGCATCGCACTGCGCGCCGACATGGACGCGCTGCCGGTGACCGAACAGACCGGCCTGCCATTCGCATCGAAGGTGAAGACCGAGTACCGCGGCCAATCCGTCGGCGTGATGCACGCCTGCGGCCACGACGCGCACGTGGCCATCCTGATGGGCGTGGCGCAGGCGCTGGTGGCGGCGAAGGACGAACTGGCGGGCGAGGTGATGTTCGTATTCCAGCCCGCCGAGGAAGGGCCGCCGGTGGCGGGCCAGGCCTTCGGCGCGGCGCTGATGCTGCAGGAAGGCGTGTTCGAGGATTTCAAGCCCGATGCCGTGTTCGGCCTGCACGTGTGGGCCGGCCTGCCGGTGGGCGCGGTCGGCTACCGCAGCGGCCCGTTGATGGCGGCGGCGGACGAATGGATGCTGACCGTGCGCGGCAAGCAGACGCATGGCTCGCGCCCATGGGACGGCGTGGACCCGATCACCCTGGGCGCGCAGATCCTGCTGGGCACGCAGAGCATGATCGCGCGCCAGGTCAACATCGCCAGCAGCCCGGTGGTGCTGACCGCCGGCCAGTTCCAGAGCGGCGTGCGCTTCAACATCATCCCGGACGAGGCCACCCTGGTCGGCACGCTGCGCACCTTCGACCCGGCCGTGCGCGAGGACGTGATCGCCCGCTTCCGTCGCATCGCCGACGATTACGCGCACGCCAGCGAAGGCGGCGCGGAACTGCAGGTGGTCAACAACGCGCCGGCCACGATCAACCAGCCCGCGCTGGCGCAGCGCGTGCGGCCCTCGCTGGAGAAGGCCGTCGGCGCCGGCAACATGGTGGAGATGCCGCTGGTGACCGTGGCGGAGGATTTCTCGCAGTTCGCCAACACGGTGCCGGGGTTCTACTTCTTCGTCGGCTCGACCTCCGCCGGCATCGACCCGGCCACCGCGCCGATCAACCATTCCCCGCAGTTCCTGCTGGACGAACAGGCGCTGGAAACCGGCAGCCGCGCGATGCTGCAGGTGGCGCTGGATTACCTCGCCTCGCCTTGATATTGAATCTCGTGTAGGAGCGCCCCATGGACGCAATGCTCTACCGATGAAAGCATCGCGGGCATCGCCCGCTCCTACGGGGAATAACGTCGGACCCTCGCCGTCGTCCCCGCGCAGGCGGGGATCCAGTGTCTTCGCTTTCAACGGCTTGGAGTCGCCGGGTCCCCGCTCGCGCGGGGACGACGAACGAATTGCAGTTGCCGGACCCTGCCCGGAGTCCTCCGCACGGCATGCTGCCTCTCCGGCATCGATCCCGTCGCAACCCCGCCACAGCCGTTGCGGTTAGGATCGTCCCATCCCACCGGAGCCCGACACGATGCGCCACGCACGTCCCCTCGCCCTTTCCCTGCTCACCGCCGCGCTGTGCTGTGCGCTGCCCGCCGCCGCACAGGACATCACACCCGCGCAACGCCCCGAAGTCGTCGCCGCCAGCAAGGCGGTGCAGGCGCAGGTGGTCGATTGGCGCCGGCATTTCCACCAGCATCCGGAACTGTCCAACCGCGAGGAGCAGACCGCCAGGCGCGTGGCCGAGGAACTGCGCAAGCTCGGCCTGCAGCCGCGCACCGGCATCGCCCACCACGGCGTCACCGCGATCATCACCGGCGGCAGGCCCGGCCCGCGCATCGCGTTGCGCGCGGACATGGACGCGCTGCCGGTGACCGAGCGCAATTCGCTGCCGTTCGCCTCCAAGGCGACGGCGACCTATCGCGGCGAGACGGTCGGCGTGATGCACGCGTGCGGGCACGATGCGCATACCGGCATCCTGCTGGGCGTGGCGAAGTCGCTGGTGGCGATGCAGGACCAGTTGCCGGGCGAGGTGATGCTGGTATTCCAGCCGTCCGAGGAAGGCGCGCCGGCCGGCGAGGAGGGCGGCGCTTCGCTGATGCTGGAGGAAGGACTGTTCGCCGACTTCAAGCCGGAGGCGATGTTCGGCCTGCACGTGTTCTCGTCGATCCCGGTCGGCCGGATCGGCGTGCGCCAGGGGCCGCTGATGGCCGCGTCGGACAGCTTCAACCTGAAGGTGATCGGCCGGCAGACGCACGGCTCGCGGCCGTGGGGCGGGGTGGACCCGATCGTGGCGATGGCCGACGTGATCGGCACTGCGCAGACCATCGTCAGCCGCCGCACCGACATCTCCAAGCTGCCGGCGGTGGTGACCTTCGGCGCCATCAAGGGCGGCATCCGCTACAACATCATCCCCGACGACGTGGAGGTGGTGGGCACCATCCGCACCTTCGACGAGGGCATGCGGCAGAAGATCTTCGCCGACCTGAAGAACGTGGCCACGCACGTGGCCGCCGCGCACGGCGCCCGGGTGGAAGCCAACGTGCCGGACAGCGACGGCAATCCGGTCACGGTCAACGACCCCGCGCTGACGGCCCGCATGACGCCCAGCCTGAAGGCCGTGGTGGGCGCGGACAACGTGATCGAACCGCCGCTGCAGATGGGCGCGGAGGACTTCTCGTTCTACGCGCGGGAAGTGCCTTCGATGTTCTTCTTCGTCGGCAGCACCGCCAAGGGCACCGACCCGCTCACCGCGCCCAGCAACCACTCGCCCGAGTTCATGCTGGACGAAGGCGCGCTGGACGTCGGCCTGCGCGCGCTTCTGCAGGTGACGCTGGATTACCTGCACGGCGGTTCGTAAGTACCGCCATCTTTTTTGTAGGAGCGACGTCAGTCGCGACCGGAAGCCTCCACGTCGCGACTGACCCGTATCGACATGCCGATACGACTCCTGCAGTCGCGGATCAGGGGTGGTCGCCGTCGAGGCGGTACCAGCGGCCAATCGACGGCTCGCCGCAAGGCATGGCGCGACGGGTGCTCGTGGAAGCCGCGTGCGACGTTCTGGCAGCGACCCGTCGGCAATGATGGGAAGCGGCGCGCGGAATCCGCTTCAGGGCACCGTCAGAGCGGGCTTCGCAGGATCGCGGCGAGCGATTTCCCGTCGGGGATGTCGCCCTTGCGGACCCCGAGCACCTTCGCGCCCGAGCGCAGCGCACGGCCTGCGATCTCATCGACAACACCGTAGTTGCGTGCATCGCCGGCCTCGTCGAACGTCACCTCGCCGGTTTCCTCATCCACAGTCCCATCCACTACGTTGTCGATGTCGACCAGGAGCTGATCGATATTGCCGAACGTCGCCGCCCGCGCGGCGTCGGAGATATCGGTCGTGGCGCGGCGCTGGCCGCTGCGCGTTTCGAACACGGCCCGGAAGTCCGCGACCTGCTTGTCGTAGTACGCATCGAGGATCGGTCGCGCGGCGTTTGCGAGATCGGCGTCGCTGGTCCTGTCGTGGCTCCCCGATATGGCCTGCGGCAGGGCGGCGACGGAACTCACCGAGCGGAAGATGGCCTCCACCGGCTGCGTCGCGGCGAGAATGACGGGAAGGTCGCTGCCGGCGAGGATCGGGCGCAGGGCCGCGTCGACCTTGCGCACATATTGCGCCAGACGGGTCTTCTGTCCCTCGCTGCCCTGCACTCGCCCGCTCGGCGAGCGGTCGTTGATGGTGGACTTGCCGACGGCGCTGGCTGCGTCCTTCGGCAGATCAGGCACTTTCACCGTCGCCGCCGGCAGATCGGCCGAGACTTCGACCAGCCGCACGGCGTTCTCCGAGATCGCCAGCACATAAGCCGCGTGCGGGAAGGTGATGGCACGGATCAGCGGCTTCAGATGAAAGCGGTCCGATACTTCCACGATCTCGCTCAGCTTGTTGGCCAAGCGGAAGGTGCGCAGGAAATCCGGCGTGGCGAAGACGGCGAGGCTATGCGCCTGGAACCGCCAGAACTCATCGTCATCGGCGAGATCGTGCAGATGCTCCTCGAGCGCGGCAAGGCGCCGCTTGTCCGCTCCCCCGTCGCGAATCTGTCCGACCGCCTCCCTGGCGAGGTTGGCGAGCTCGATGCGCGCCTTGTGGATGTCCTGGGTGATGGGCGTCGTCGGCAGATAGATCGAGACGCAGACGTCCGCGCGCAACCCGTTCAGGGTGGACAAGTCACGTGCTGTCGGAGTATCGAGATAAAGCATGAGGTTCTTCCTTCGGCAGATGGAGGATGGTGGCTTGCCGGACCGAACAGGAAAAGTCGGCGCCAGGCGAAAACCCGGTCATCGGGTGGTCGAACATATCCATGTGCAGCGACCTCGAGTATCAATGCGCATCCTTGCCCACGGACATAGTCGCATGTCTCCGTAAACAAGCCCGTCACGACGGCGGCGCTGTCCTTCTCCTCCGGGTCGATCGCGATACGCCCCCGCGATCGCGCCGATCAGTGCCGGACGATCGGCCTTGATGGAGGCAACCTCGCGATTCCGACAGATCTCACAGACGAAAACGCGGGGATACCTCAGGACCGGGGGTGGTCGCCGTCGAGGTAGTACCAGCGGCCCTCGATGCGCACGAAGCGGCTGCGTTCGTGCAAGCGGACCGCGGAGCCGCCGCCGACGCGGTAGCGGGCGACGAACTCCACTTCCGCCGCATCCGGGCCGGTGACGCGATGCCGCTTGACGCTCAGGTCCAGCCAGACGGTGTGCGCATCCGGACCGTCTTCCACGCCCAACTCGGCCGGACGGGTGTCGGGATGCCAGCTGGCGCGCAGGTAGGCGGCGTCGCGCAGCACGAAGGCGCTGTAGCGCGAACGCATCAGCGCCTCGGCATCGGGCGCGGCTTCCCCGGCATGGTAGCGGCCGCAGCAGGCGGCATAGGCGCGGCCGGTGCCGCAGGGACAAGCATTCATGCTGTCGATACCCCTGTAGGAGCGGCTTCGGCCGCGACCGGAAACACAAGGAGTTTTAGACACGGATCAAAGCGAACAACCACAGATAAAGCCTTTGCTTCTGATCCGCCTTTATTCGCTTTGATCCGTGTCGAAATGCTTTCCAGAGTTTGCGGTCGCGGCTGAAGCCGCTCCTACAAAAGACCGGCAGACTCGTTAGCGCCGGCCGGTCCCGGATTCGATGAAGCGCAGGAACTCGGCGCGCGTGCGCGCATCCTCGCGGAACTCGCCCAGCATCTTGCTGGTGACCATGCTGACGCCGCGCTTGTGCACGCCGCGGGTGGTCATGCACTCGTGCGCGCCGTCCACCACCACGGCCACGCCGCGCGGCTGCAGCACGTCCTGGATGCACTGCGCGATCTGCGCGGTCATCTTCTCCTGCACCTGGAAGCGGCGCGCGTACACGTCCACCACGCGGGCCAGCTTGCTGATGCCGACCACCTTGCCGTTGGGCAGGTAGCCCACGTGCGCCTTGCCGATGATCGGCGCCATGTGGTGCTCGCAATGGCTCTCGAACTCGATGTCGCGCAGCACGATCATCTCGTCGTAGCCGGCCACTTCCTCGAACGTGCGCGCCAGGTATTCGCGCGGATCGATCTGGTAGCCGCTGAACCAGTCGCGGTACGCCTTGGCCACGCGCTTGGGCGTGTCCAGCAGGCCCTCGCGGCGCGGGTCCTCGCCGGCCCATTCCAGCAGCACGCGCACCGCGTCCTCGGCCTGCGCCTGGGTGATCTTGCCGGTGGTGTCGTCGGAGGCGCTCATCACGGAGATTCCTTCGGGGGGCGTGGATGGTAACCCATCGGGCCGCTGCACCCTGTTCCATGGCATGAACGACGGGCGATGCGCGCCATGCGGAACGATGGGCGGGATCGGCCGGCGCCCGCGTGCCTTCGCCCGCCTTGCCGGAATGCCCGCCACCGCCGGATGGCATGCCCAATGGCATTTCCGAACCCGGGCGGCCGGGCGCACACTATGCTGACGCCTGCCGCCCTGCGACATACCTTTACCCGTGTAGTACTGTCCCGGAGTCCCTCCCATGTTGCGCAAGCTGTTCCTGCCTTCCGCGATCGCCCTGGCCCTGGCCGCCTGCGGCGACCGCCCCGCTTCCGAATCCACGATGCCCGCCACCGATACCGCCACGCCCGCCCAGGGCGAGAACCCCCTGTTCGCCACCAGCACGCTGCCGTTCCAGGCGCCGCCGTTCGACAGCATCAAGGACGCCGACTACCAACCGGCCATCGAGGAAGGCATGCGCCGCCACCTCGCCGAAGTCCGCGAGATCGCCGATAACCCGGAACCGGCCACCTTCGCCAACACGTTCGAAGCGCTCGAGCGCAGCGGCGCGCTGCTCACCCGCGCTTCGACGATCTTCTTCGCGATGACCTCGGCCAACACCAACCCGACGCTGCAGGCCGCCGAGGAAGCGCTGGCGCCGAAGCTGGCCGAGCACAGCGACGCGATCCACCTGGACCCGGCGCTGTTCGCCCGGGTGAAGACGGTGTACGACCAGCGCGACGGCCTGGACCTGACGCCCGAGCAGAAGACCCTGGTCGAGCACAGCTACGACGACTTCGTGCGCGCCGGCGCGCAGCTGTCGGACACCGACAAGGCCGAGCTGCGCAAGCTCAACAGCGAGGAGTCCTCGCTGACCACCGCTTTCAGCAACAAGCTGCTGGCGGCCGGCAACGCCGGCGGCGTGTTCGTCGCCGACGCCGCCCGGCTCGATGGGCTGGACGAAGGCGCCATCGCCGCCGCCGCGGAAGCCGCCAAGGCGGCCGGCAAGGAAGGCCAGTGGCTGCTGGGCCTGCAGAACACCACCCAGCAGCCGGCGCTGGGCTCGCTGAAGGACCGCGCGCTGCGCGAGCAGGTGATGGCCGCCTCGCTGGGCCGCGCCGAGCACGGCGACGGCAACGACACCCGCGCCACCATCCAGCGCCTGGCCGAACTGCGCGCGCGCAAGGCACAGCTGCTGGGCTTCCCCAGCTACGCCGCCTACAGCATCGCCGACCAGATGGCCGGCACGCCGGAAACCGCGCTCAAGCTGCTCAACGACACCGTGCCCGCCGCCACCGCCCGCGCGCGCGCCGAGCTGGCCAAGATCCAGGGCGTGGTGGACGCGCAGCAGGGCGGCTTCACCGCCGGCGCCGCCGACTGGGATTTCTACGCCGAACAGGTGCGCAAGGCCGAGTTCGACCTGGACGAATCGCAGATCCGCCCGTACTTCGAACTGGACCGCGTGCTGAAGGACGGCGTGTTCTTCGCCGCCAACCAGCTCTACGGCATCAGCCTGCACGAGCGCACCGACATCCCGGTCTACCACCCGGACGTGCGCGTGTTCGACGTGCTGGACACCGACGGCAAGCAGCTGGCGCTGTTCTACCTGGACCCGTTCAAGCGCGAGAGCAAGCAGGGCGGCGCGTGGATGGGCAACTTCGTCGAACAGAACGGCCTGACCGGCGACATCCCGGTGATCTACAACGTGGAGAACTTCACCAAGCCCGCCGCCGGCCAGCCCGCGCTGCTGAGCTTCGACGAGGCGACCACGCTGTTCCACGAGTTCGGCCATGCGCTGCACGGCATGTTCTCGAAGACCACCTACCCCAGCGTGGCCGGCACCAACGTGCCCCGCGACTTCGTCGAGTTCCCCTCGCAGTTCAACGAGCACTGGGCGCTGGACCCGAAGGTGTTCGCCCACTACGCCAGGCACCACCAGACCGGCGAGGCGATGCCGCAGGCGCTGGTGGACAAGATCGTCAAGGCGCGCACCTTCAACCAGGGCTACGCCACCACCGAATACCTGTCGGCGGCGCTGCTGGACCTGGCCTGGCACCTGCTGCCGGCCGGCGCCGGCAAGCAGGACGTGGACGCGTTCGAGAAGCAGGCGCTGGCCAAGTACAAGGTGGACCTGCCGGCGGTGCCGCCGCGCTACCGCACCAGCTACTTCAGCCACATCTGGGGCGGCGGCTACGCGGCCGGTTACTACGCCTATTTCGGCGCCGAGGTGCTGGACCACGACGCCTTCCAGTGGTTCCGCGAGAACGGCGGCCTGACCCGCGAGAACGGCCAGGCGTTCCGCGACAAGATCCTCTCCATCGGCCACTCCCGCGACCTCGCCGTCGCCTACCGCGACTTCCGCGGCAAGGACCCGAGCGTGGAGCCGCTGCTGGAACATCGCGGCTTGAAGTAACAGCACTCCGGATCGTGGCACGAATCCTTCGCCCGCGACGCAAGTTCCTGGTGGAGAAGCGGGAGGCATGGGAAAAACAAGCACCCCCCGGCAACGCCGGGGGTTTCCCTCAAGGCGAATGAAGCCGGAACATCCGTTCGCTCATCATGCCCATCGACGGGATCCATCCGGATCGCTCCGGCAAGCGCTCTAGTCGTGCTCTGACCCCTGTCTTGCCGCATCCAGCAGGAAATCGCGCAGCAGCCGTGCGCTCGGGCCGATGCGCCTGGAATGCACCAGGTGGATTTCCAGCGGTGCGGTTTCGACATCCGGCAGCACGCGCACCAGCTCGCCGGAAGCCAGCGGCGCGGCGGCGTCGTACGCGGGCAGGCGCGCGATGCCCTCGCCGGCCAGCACGAAGGCCAGCCGCGACGCCGCGCTGTCGGTGACGACATCGCCTTGGACCGGGATATCGACGGGCGATCCGCCGAGGGTCGCCGTCACCGTGCGCAAGGTCGGGGGATAGACCACCCAGCGATGCTGTTCTAGCTCGGCGACCGATGCCGGGGCGCGGTAGCGGCGCAGGTAGGCCGGCGCGGCGCACAGCATCGTGGGCTCGCTGACCAGGCGACGCGCGACCAGGTCCGAATCCGCCAGCGGCCCCGCGCGCACGGCCAGTTCGATGCCCTGCTGCACAAGGTCGACGTTGGCATCGTTCATCGCCACGTGCAGGCGGATGGCGGGATAACGCCGTCGGAACTGGAGCAGGGCCGGCACGATGCGGGTGCTGCCGAAATGGTGCGAGCAGGTGATGCGCACTTCGCCGCGCGGCTCGGCGCGCAGCAGTTCCATGCCGCGGATGCCGTCGTGGGCTTCATCGACCAGACGCTCGCAATGCACGCGGAACGCCTCGCCGGCCGGCGTCAGGCTGAAGCTGCGCGTGCTCCGCTGCGCCAGCGGCACGCCGAGTTTCGTCTCCAGCGCGCGCACGTGGTGGCTGACCACCGCGCGGGTGAGGCCCAGTGCGCGTGCGCCCGCCGCGAAGCTGCCATGGCGCACGACCGTCGCGAAGATCGCCATGGCGCGGAGTTCGTCCAGGACGGGCGTGGGCTGGTCCTCCATGCCCTGATTGTCTTATCTACTTTGACAATCTGTCAACGCTTTCGGATCTACTCGTGCCCCGCTGGCGTCAATAGATTGTTTCCTGCCCGGAATCGCCGGGTTTGCGAAACAAAGGAGCGTGTCATGAGCGTCAAGCATGTCCTGTTTGTTGTGACAAATGCCGCGGTGATCGGCCCGAACGACCGCGCCACCGGTTTCTTCTTCCCGGAGATCGCGCACCCGTTCGAAGCCCTCGACAAGGCCGGCATCGCGGTGGAATACGCTTCGCCGCAGGGCGGCAAGCCGCCGGAAGACGGGTTCGATGGCGACGATGCCGCGCAGGCCGGTTTCCTGCGCAGCGCGTCGTACCGCCGCCTGGCACGCAGCCGCAAGCTGTCCGAGGTCGACGTGCTGGACTACGACGCGATCTTCTTCCCCGGCGGCCTGGGTCCGATGGTCGACATCGCCCGGAACCCGGAGGTGCAGGCGGCGGTCCTCCGTGCGTGGAACGGCGGCAAGATCGTGGCGGCGGTGTGCCACGGCCCCTCGGCCCTGCTGGGCGTCACGCTCGACAACGGCACGCCGCTGGTGCGCGGCCGCAAGGTCGCCGGCTTTTCGACGGCGGAAGAAGACGGTTACGCCCGCGCCGACGTGCCGTTCGACCTGGAAAGCGCGCTGCGCGAGGAAGGCGGTCTGTACGAGTCGGCATCCCCATGGCAGCCGAAGCTGGTGGTCGATGGGCGGCTGATCACCGGCCAGAATCCAGCCTCGAGCGCGCTGGTCGGCGAGGCGATCGTCGAAGCCCTGAGGAAGCAGGCGTGATGGCCGTGCGCGGGCCTCTGGTGGTGATGGCGCACTGGCGGACCACCGAAGCCGCGCTTGGCGACGTGCTCGCCCACGTCGCCGAGCTTCGCGCCGCATCGCTGGCGGAGCCGGGTTGCCTGGGCTACGACGTGTTCCGGGCGATCGACGCCCCCGACACGCTGCTGCTGCTGGAGCGCTACCGCGACGCCGCGGCGCTGGAGTCGCACCGGCAGTCGCCGCACTACGCTGCATTGGTGGTCGGGCGCATCGTGCCGCTGCTGGCGGAGCGGCGGGTGGAGGTTCTGCAGGCGCGGGAGCCGGGTTGAGGGCGTTGCGCTTTGCAGCCGCATAGGCGGCGTGGTTGGTTCATGGGAAGGCCCCGCGGTGCGGGGCCTTTTTGTGTGCGGGAACCGGCGGCGTCAGCCGTCTTGCCTGCGCCGGGTCACCAGCAAGACGCCACGGCCGACGGTGACGTGCAGTTGGTCGCCGACGGCGAAGCCGCAGTGTTCCAGCCAGCGGCCGGCGAGACGGAGCTTGGGTACGGCGCGGCCGATGGTGCGTTCGCCGTGGCGTTCGTCGTAGTACTGGGCGCCCAGGGTGCAGCGTTGGGGGGTGCGGTGGCGGGGGCTTGGCGGGGACGCGGGTTTCGCAGGGACAAGGAGCACAGGTTGTGGTGCGTCGGTGACGGGCGGGTCTTCTGCCAAAGTCAGTTTGCAGGTGGCACGGCGGGGTTTGCGGGTGGACTTGGGCGCGGTGGTGCGCGCGAATGATTTGCGTTGGGTCATGGTGGATTCCTTGTGTGATTTGGAATCCGTCGCCTCGCTGTCAACCAAGGCGGCGGACGATGCGCGGTTGACAGACCGGCCACAAGGAACCGGCAGACCTTGCGGTCTCCGCGCACCGCCCGCCATGTAGCGGGCACGCTTCCATGCTCCGAAGATCGGGCAAGAAAAAAGCGCCGGTCATCGGTCGATGGGCGCTGGTGCGCCTTGTGGTTACAGGCTGTCAAACCCGGCTGCTGGTTTTACGGCAGCGGGAGGATGGTGCTACTGCGGAGGGTGAAGCGTCAACTGGTGTGGCGAATAGGATTGCGGTGGCCGACTCTCGGCTAGAGAACGTGAAACGGTAAGCTCACGAGCTAGACAAGAGGATTCCCCCTCGACTCGTCTCCCAGATATACAAGCTATCCCAGGTGGCCCGAGCTTAGGACGCCAGTGCAATAGCCGCCATACCATATGGCATATCCCATTGATCTAATATCTTCACAATCACTGTGACGCGCTTACGGCCGGTGGACTCTAGTATCTCACTCGTGAGTTGACTAACTCTCTCAGTGCGCTCGGGCACTAGAGTGCGATGGAGAACCACCACTGCGATCGCCGCCTCGTGCCCGTGCGGAACCGCCACCATCGCGCACTCGTGCTTTGGATCCTTATACGATTTAGGGATGGCATACCGCAGCTTCGTTACGCCGTCCCAAAGCACGCTCTGGTTGCGAATGCTGCCTACCTCAAGCAGATCAATAGTCATAGTTGTCCACCCTGAAGGTTGCCGGGTAAAAAGTGCCTCCAGAACTGTACGAATTGGAGAGTTGATTGCTAGTTGCGGCTTTCGGGCGGTCATACCCGCTTCAACGCATGCATAGTAATCGTCGACTGACTTGGATTCCCCCGTTGCGACAAATGTAGTGGGGATGTCGTTGATCTCTGGAATGTGAAACAGCGTCGATAGATATACACCCAGAAGATCAAGCTCATCTGCGACCAAAAGAGCTGTCCTTTGAAATCTAGGATGCTTAACGAAGTAATGCAGAATCACTCCTGGACTCTCAAGGATGTCGATGACAGTTTCGAAGTCTGCAAGACTCAAGGTAGCTGGAAGCTCAAGATCTTTCGGGACCCATCCCACCTTCTTCAGGTCGTTCTCTAGTGCAGTAATCATCGAAAAGTCGTCCAACGTGATAGATAGGCGAATGACGGTATCTATAGTATTAGGATCAACTTTAATCTCGGCAGCAATCCGGGTTGATTCTATATCTCCACTCTTTGCACGTTTAATGATCTCAGTGAGGCGGCTGGATTGAAGTGCCGGCGCAACGACTAGTTCACCTATGTGTTTCTTCAGGCGGTCGGCGGAACCTCTGAGTGCTTCCGATGTCAGAGCCGCAGACTTAGCCTCGACAATGAGTAACGTCCTATCCAGATTGATAAGCCAATCGGTTTCATACTGTTCCCGGCCCAGCTTCCATTTCACTGATGGGTCTACACTTGCAGTCGGGAATGCACGTCGAAGCACTTCACCCACCCTTCTCTCAAGAAATTGGGCCCTTCGACGCTCGTATATCTTCTTAAGACCAAATTCCTCAATGAGGGATCTCATGATCCTATGAATATGACTGAAGGCGGCTTGAGGCAGTGGGAATAAGTAGTTCTCACCATGCTTGATTCCTGGCTTTGACCATACCGGATTGTCCATAAAAAAAAGCATGATGGAGCCTTGAGCCAAGCTACCCGGCTCTCTTGAAAGATACTCAAAGATGGCTTTTACAGCTTCGCAAGATTCTTGTATATCACGCGCAACATCCTCAGGATCAAAAGTTGCTGCGTTGAGCAAAGCCAAGTCTGCGTGTGAGAGGAGGAGTTGCTTCAACTGCCCTATAGACATCCGAGGGATGTTGGATAGGAATTCTTTTGGTGTTCCCTGTAGCGGAGCAAACTCTCTAAAATACTTCCTAACCAGTTCTGATCTCTTGCTTGATTGCATTACTCTCTTCAATCGCTGGAAACGATTGCTAGCCCTTTCTTCGTATATTCTGACCATCGCTCTAATGCATTTGATCAATTGACGAGCGGTGAATCCAACGGCAGCCATCAATTCAACATCCATCGACCCATAAAGCTCAGATGCAATCTCCCGCACTTGATGGGAATAACCCCAATTCCGGACGATCTGCGTATGCAGCCTCATTCTTTCCTGAAGGGCGAGCTGTACGCTCTCTTCCGCCCCCATCTCGTTGGCCATCCTGGCCATACGAGACTCAGAGAATGCACCTGCAAGATCGCGCACGCTGTCTATAGCTTCGCCGATGACATGTGGCGTCGGGGGTAAGGCGCCAATTTCTTCTGCTGATACGGTGAGAGCGATTGCCTGCAGCATCTCCACATGGTGCTGATTCATATGCGAGATCATCGGTTGCCCCGAGGGGCCATCGGGGCCAATCCCTTGCACTGATACGTAGTGACCAAGGATTGCGACGAGTGCTATCGGGTCCTGCTCCAAAAAGAGCCGTCGTATACGTTCGACAAATGACGGCAAGCACTCTGTAGCGCTCTTTCCGCGCTTTGCGAAGGCCTCAATTAGAAGCTCCCGGTCTACCCTGTTGAAAGGATGGGGAGCAAGCCTCATCTGTGGCTGCTGACTTCCAGCCTTAAGCTTACCTTTGCTCTTCCGTCCACCACGCCCTGTCATTTAGCTACCTTAGCCTTAGTTAGCAGTCGCAGTTAAATAATTTCTAGAATCGATATACGGACGCCAGCGCACTTTCTCCGCATTGAACTGAACGCCTTAGAAGAGTACGCACGACCAAGAATCCTACTCTGATCCCGCGCCATGGAAGTTCAGATTCGACTGAATGATTCGCTTGCTTACAGATTCTTTGGGAGCGCCCTCGACGTACCAAATCTGAGAAGCCTTTCCACGCTCTGCTAGTGATTGGCTTCGTGCTTCCGTTAATTGACTGACCTTCGACGAAGTAAGGCCGCCAATATCTGGGGAAACAGGGGGACTCCAGAGCACTATTTTTTACCACGAAGACCCCACCATCACCCCGCGTTTCCAGTCGATCTTCGCGGACCCGCCCACAATGGCCGGGAAGACGAAGCCCCTCACCTTGCCGCCCATGGGCAACGGCCATTGTGGCTTCTCTGGCGAACAGATCGGCAGCGCGTTCAAGACGTGGGTGGACTGGGTGCAGAGCGGCCATCGTCCCCGCATGGAGTAGCCTGCACACGCAGCGCACCTGCCTGCGTTGAAGGAGAACCCGCATGGACCACTTCACCGGCGGCTGCCTCTGCGGAAGCGTCTGCTTCGTGGCATCGGGACGCCCCCACCGCGTGGGCCTGTGCCACTGCCTGGACTGCCGCAAGCACCATGGCGCCCTGTTCCATGCGTCAGCGATCTTCCCCCAGGACGCCGTGACCGTGGAGGGCGAAACCCGCGACTACGCCGGCCGGTTCTTCTGCCCCCGCTGCGGCTCGCCCGTGTTCGCCCGCACCGCCGACGAGATTGAAGTGAACCTGGGCTCCCTGGACGCCCCCGACCAACTGCAGCCCACCTACGAACTGTGGACCGTCCGCCGCGAATCCTGGCTGCCGCCGTTCCCGCTGGCGAAGCACTATGTGCGTGATCGCGAGGGTGTGGGGCGTGCGGAGGAGTAGGTGCTTGGCTCAGCGCGGGACCTGATGCGGCCACAAAGAGTCAAGGCGAAAGGCGCTGGGTCCCCGCCTGCGCGGGGATGACGGCAGAACATCACGGCCGTCCATCCACCCGGGTGAACTGCGCCGTGCGCATCACCGGCGTCGCGTCTTCCTTGAAGTAGGCCTCGGTTTCGGTCAGCACCTTGCCATCCGCGCTCACCGAGTACACCCGCGTGGATCGCGGCACGCCTTCATAGACGAACTGCATGACCAGCACGTTGGGCGCCGGCATCTTGGCGGCCAGTACATCGACCCAGTACGTGCCCGAAGCGCGTCCCGGCGTGCCGTCCAGCGACAGCGTGGATTCCGAAGTCATCGCGCGGTCGTTCTGATCGACGATCAGCACCTGCGTGGCGATCCTGCCGTCGGCCACCGGATCGAAACTCAGCGTGACCCGCTTCGGCCGCATCTCGGGCGGCATCGGCAACGTGGCGGTGTCCAACGTCCACCGGCCGAACAGCGGCGATTCCGGCGCGGCCGCCGAAACGGGCGCGGCCTGCAGCGCGGCGCTGGCGAAGAATGCGACGAGTAGTGCCTTCATGCGGACTCCTTCATGGATTCAACACTTGCAGCCGACCGGACACCCCGATCATTTTCCTTTTTCCTTCCCGTGAGCCTTCAACGCCCTCTCGGCCGCTTCCAGCGCCCCAATATCCTCTGCATCCGCCGCCACCGCTTCCGCTCGGCGACGGTGGGAGTCGAACACGTCGTAGCATTCGTGCGCGACGACCTTCATCGCCGCGTGACTGACAGAGCCCGCCCCTTCCAGCACCGGACGGTCGTTGAAGGCCAACAGCCGGTCCACGTTTTCGCGCCAGTAATCCAGCGTGAGCGCCTTGCGGTCCTTGACCCTCAGCTCGGCCTGCTCCAGGAAGATCACCACCAGCCGGTTGAGCGAATCGACCTCGTCGGCGCTGAGGTAGTTCTTGGCAACGAGAACATCCCCCTTGCGCACGCGGCTTCCCTCCCAATGGCTCAACCCCATGTTGGGCCGACCGGGGTCCGCACGCGCGACGACCAGCTCGGCGGCGGTCTTGCCGGCGACTGCATACAGCAGCTTGTTCTGGACCTCGGCGAAGAACAGCGATGCCTGCTGCTCACTATCACGGTAATCCACGCTCAGGGCGAACAGGTCGCGGACCTTCTGGTAGAAGCGCTTCTCCGACGCGCGGATGTCGCGGATGCGCGCCAGCAGTTCGTCGAAGTAGTCCCAGCCGCCGGGATCCTTCAGGCGCGCGTCGTCCATGACGAAGCCCTTGACCAAGTATTCGGATAGCTGGGCGGTGGCCCACTGCCGGAACTGGGTGCCGCGGGCGGACCGGACGCGGTAACCGACGGCGAGGATGGCGTCGAGGTGGTAGTGATCTACCTGTCGGCGAACCTGCCGTTCACCTTCAATTTGAACTATCCGGAGTTTCCGGATAGTTCGTTCAGCTTCCAATTCGCCTTCTGCAAGGACGTTCTGCAAATGCTCGCTGACCGTCTTTACCGTGACTTGGTACAGCTCGGCCATCTGCGCCTGCGTCAGCCAGACCGACCCGCCTTCCAACCGCACCTGGATGCGGGTCTGCGCATCCTCCGTGCGATAAAGGATCAGATCCGAAGCCGGATTCTCGGCGTCCTGCGTACTCATGCAACCTCCTTGTACTTGCCTTGGTCGATCATCAGGATAACGCCGCCGCGCCGGCATCCAACCTCCACCCCAACCCCGACCACCTACTCGCATGCCGCCCCAGCGCCTCGCGGATCACCGCCTCGCCGCCGGCTACATGCAACTCCCGCCGCGCGCGGGTGATGCCGGTATAGACCAGTTCGCGCGACAGCGCGCGGTTGCCGCGCGTGGGCAGCAGTAGCCAGACCGTGTCGAACTCCGAGCCTTGCGCCTTGTGCACGGTCATGGCGAAGGCCGGTTCGTGCGCCGGCAATGCCGCCGGATGGAACGCGCGCGGCTGCGCGGGGTCGTCGCCGGGGAACCAGGCCACCAGCGCACCCTGCCCGTCCCGCAGGCAGATACCGATGTCGCCGTTGAACAGGCGGTGGCGGTAGCTGTTTTCGGTGACGATCAGCAATTGGCCGTGGAAGTGGCCGGGGCCGGCGCGCTGCGGGCCGGTTGCCCCGCTTTCCGTCAGCAGGCGCTCGATGCGGGCGTTGAGCGTGCGCGCGCCCTGCGGGCCTTCACGCACGGCGGTGAGGATGCGCAGGCGGGTGGACAGCGCCAGCGCCTCGGCCGGCGACGCGGCATTGCCCAGCGCGCGCCAGTGCGTGAGCAGGCGTTCGCGTTGCGCCTGTAGCGGATCGGCCAGGTCTTCGTGGAAGTGCACGTTGGACAGTTCGCCGCTGCGCAGCAGGGACAGTGCGGTGTCGGCATCGCCTTCGCGCACGGCGGCGGCCAGGGGGGCGAGGTCGAGGGCTTCGGATTGACGGTAGCCGCGTTGAAGGTGGACGCGGCGACCTGCGAAGCCGCTTTGGTCGTCATCCCCGCGTGGGCGGGGATCCAGTGCCTTCGCGTTGGGATCATCGGGAGGCGCTGGGTTCCGGCGTTCGCCGGGATGACGGCTTGAAAGATCACCGAGCAACGGACGCAACGCCTCGGCATCTTCGGGGGCGAGGCGGTCGCCTTCGCCCGCCGCACTGAGGATCGCGGACAGCACGTCGCCGGCTTCCACCGAGGGCAACTGGTCGGGATCGCCCAGCAGCACCAGGCGCGTGCCGTCGGCCACGGCATCCACCAGCTTGGCCATCAGCGGCAGGTCGATCATCGAGGCTTCGTCCACCACCACCACGTCGAACGGCAGCGGATGGTCGGCATCGTGGCGGAAGCGCGGCGAGTCGGGGATGGTGCCGAGCAGGCGGTGCAGGGTGGTGCCGGTGGTGGGCAGCGATGCGAGCAGGGCGTCGTCGATGCCGGCGGCGGCCAGCGACTGCACGGCGTGGCGCACGCTTTCGGCCATGCGTTCGGCGGCGCGGCCGGTCGGCGCGGCCAGCGCGATGCGCGGCGGCGCGTGGCCGGCGTGGCGCGCCTGCGCGGCCAGCAGCACCAGCAGGCGCGCGGTGGTGGTGGTCTTGCCGGTGCCGGGGCCCCCGGTGACCAGCAGCAGGGCGTGGCGCAGGGCGAGGGCGGCGGCTTGGGCCTGGCGGTCGTCGGTTGCCGCCCCCTCTCCCGCTTGCGGGAGAGGGTTGGGGTGCGAAGCGGAGCTGGGGTGAGGGTTGCTGGTAGAAAGAGCGCCCTCATCCGGCCTTCGGCCACCTTCCCCCGTAAACGGGGGAAGGGAACTGTCGGAGGGAAGGGAACTGTCGGAGGGAAGGGAACTGTCGGAGGGAAGGGAACTGTCGGAGGGAAGGGAACTGTCGGAGGGAAGGGAACTGTCGGAGGGAAGGGAACTGTCGGGGAAGAGCTGTGCGAACAGCGGTGCGAGCGGTTCGATTCCTATTTCCGGCACCATGTGTGCGCCGATGCGTTGCAGGCCCAGCGCGAGACTGCGTTCGTATTCGCGGTAGCGGCGCAGGTAGAGAAGGCCGTGCTCCAGCACCAAGGGCGCCCGCGGGTCGGAGGCGGCGGCTTCGTCCGGGGTGGCGACCCAGCGCGAGGCGGCGAGTTGCGCTTGCCAGTCGTCGGCGGTGGGCCAGGCGATGCCGGTATCGGTGGCGAGCAACGCCTGCGGTTCGGCCAGCAGCAGGCCGGCATGGCCCTTGGAGACGGCCAGCGAGGCCAACGCGGCGGCGGCCAGCACGGTGTCGGGCGTGTCGCGGTCCAGGCGGCGCAGGCTTTGGGCGAGAGCGTGGTCCAGCGTGCGCAGGTGGCCGGCGAGCCAGAGGTCGTTGAGGAGGGTGGGGGCGCTCATGCGCGGTCACCTCCCTGCTGCTTGCCCTCACCCCAACCCTCTCCCGCAAGCGGGAGAGGGGGCGGATTGTCGGGGGATAGGGGCTCCAGCGCACTACCGGCGAACAGGGCATCGAGTGCGTGCACTAACTCGGGGGCGAAGCGCTGCGCGTGCACGCCGGGCGAGGGGTGCTGGGCCAGGTTCAGGCCGCGGCAGAACAGGTAGCGGATGCCGCCGAAGTCGCGCGCGTAGTCGTAGGCCTCGCCCAGCCGGAAGCGCAGCCAGCGGTGCAGCGCCAGGGTGTAGATCAGCGCCTGCAGGTCGTATTCGCTGTGCGCCATCGCCTGCCGCATGGACGCTTCGTCGTAGCCCGGCAACTGGTTGGACTTGTAGTCGAGCACGTACCAGCGCCCGTCGGCGCGGTAGGTCAGGTCGATCAGGCCGGTCATCAGGCCTTCCAGCCGTTGCCGCATGCCGAAGGCGTTGCGCCCGCGCAGCAGGCCGTGGCGGTGCAGCAGCGCGAGCAGCGCCGGCACGGGCGTGGACGCCATGGCGAAGTGGAATTCGATCTCGGCACGGCGCGCGTCCATCGGCAGGTCGGCCAGCCGGCCGCCCTCGGGCAATGTGGTGCCAAGGGTGTGGCCGACCAGCGGCGCCAGCACGGCCAGGCCGTCGGCGATGTCGGCTTCGGCATAGCCGCCTTCGCGCAGGGCGTCGGCGATGACCGCGTCCTGCCCGGCGGGTGCGGGATCGCCCGGCCGCCAGTCGCGCCAGGCGGCGAAGTCGGCGTTCTCCAGCGCGGCGTGCATCACCACGCCGAAGCGGCTGCCGGCGAAACGCGGATCGACGGCGATGGGCGATGCGGCGGCTTCGGTGGGTGTCTCGTCGATCTCTGTCGCCGGGGTTTCGTCCTCGCCGCCGGGATCGGCCTCGGTGGCGGCGGCCAGCGGATCGGCGCCGCCTTCGGCATGGGCGAGCTGGGTGAAGCTGTAGACCCACCAGTCCGGGGCGATGCGGCGGTGGGCGGTGCGGGCGGCGGCGACCTTGGCGTCGCGTTCGGCCGGCAGGCGCGGCGGCGGCGGTTCGGCCGGGCCTTCGACGATGCGGATGTCGGCATGGTCGCGCAACGCGGCGATGTCGGCCAGCAGCGGCGCCAGCCGGCTGTTGGCGAAGCCGGCCACGTCGCCGGCGGCGATCCACAGCGCGTGTTCGGCGCGGGTCAGGCCGACGTAGAGCAGGCGCGCGTCCTCGGCCTGGGCTTCGCGCCTGGCCGCCTCGCCGGCGGATTTCCAGTCCGGGTCGTCCTTGTCGATCTTCCATTGCAGCACGCGGCGGTCGCCTTCGTGCACGACGCGATGGCGGCCGGTGTCGGGGCGGCCGGTGCCGAGGCCGGCGAACGGCAGGTAGACCAGCGGGTATTCCAGGCCCTTGCTCTTGTGCAGGGTGACGATCTGCACGCGGTGCGCGTCCGATTCCAGCCGCAGCAGTTGCGCCTCGTCGTTGGGGTCGGCGCTGGCGATGCGCGCCTGCAACCAGTCGAGCAAGCCATGCAGGCCCAGCGTGCGGGCGGCGGCTTCCTGCAGGTGTTCGGCCAGTTGCAGGTAGTTGGTCAGGCGGCGCTCGCCGTCGAGCAGGCCGAGCAGGCGTTCGGCCTGCTCGGCGCACAGATCGGACACCAGCGCGAACGGACCGCCGCGCTGCCAGCGCTCGCGCCAGTGCAGCAGGCGTGCCTGGTGGTGTCGCTGCGCGTCGCCTTCGGTTTCCAGCGCGGCGATGGCGCCCGCGTCCTCGCCCAGCAGCACGGTGGACAATGCGGCGCGCAGGCGTCCGCTGTCGGACGGTTGCAGCAGCGCAAGCAGCAGCATGCGCAGTTCGCCGGCCTCGGCGCTTTCGAACAGGCTCTGCTTGCCGGCGGCCACGGCCGGCACGCCGGCGCGGGCCAGCGCCTGCTGCATGCGCGCGGCGTCCTTGTGGTTGCGCACCAGCACGGCGATGTCGCCTGGTTGCACGGGACGGCCATCGACCATCGCGTGGCCTTTGCGCGCGTCGGACAGTACGCGATGGATGTCGGCCACGCAGGCGACGGTGGCGGCCTCGCGCGAGGCATCGGCGTCGAGCGGCCCGTCTTCGCCTTGCAGCAGGCGCAGGGTCAGCGCCGGTGCCGGCGCGCCATCGCGCAGGCAGTCGTCGTCGCGGCGCCGGCCGCCCGCTTGCACCGGCTCGAAGCGGATGTCCGGGGTGGCGAAGGCCTCCTGGCCAGCCGCGTCGGCGCCGTCGTACAGCGCCTGGATCGCGCGCAGCACGGCCGGGCGCGAGCGGAAGTTGTGGTCCAGCCGCGGCGCTTCGTCGGCCACGCGGCGCGCGAGCAGGTAGGTGGCCACGTCGCCGCCGCGGAAGCCGTATATGGCCTGCTTGGGATCGCCGATCAGGAACAGCGCCGGCACGTCGCCGATCGCGCGCACTTCGTCGGAATCGCCGAACACGCGTGCGAAGATCCGCCACTGGCGTTCGTCGGTGTCCTGGAACTCGTCCACCAGCGCGACGCGGTACTGCGCGCGCAGCTTCGCCACCAGCGCCTGCCGCCGCGGACCTTCCAGCGCTTCGGCGACGCGCTCGATCAGGTCGTCGTAGGTCTGCACGCGGCGGGTGCGCTTGAGCGCGTCCAGGCGCTGGCGCGCTTCGTCGCGCAGGCGGTGCAGCAGGCGGACCGACTGCCCGCGCCGCCATTGCGCATGGCGTTCGAGCGCCTGCACGTAGTCGGCGATCAGCGGTTGCAGTGGCGACACCGGCGTCTTGCCGGCATGCGCCTTGTTGGTCTTGGCCGAAAGGGCGTCGAAGGTGAGCCGGCCGATGCGTTCGTCCAGGGCCGCGTGCGGATCCGGCCGCACGCTCCATTGCCGCAACTGGCGCTGCAAGGCCGACAGCCAGTCGGCCTTGTAGGACGTCTTGTTGAGTACGCCCGCCTCCAGCGCGGCCAGCACCTGCGCGAAGTATTCATCGCCATGCGCGACGATGCCGGCCGCGAGCCGGTCGCAGGCATCCGCCAGTGCGGACCGTGCTTCGTCCGGTCGTGCTTCATCCGATCGGGGATCCGCCGCATCCGCCGGCGCCTGCGGATACAGCGGCAGCGGCCCGCACAGCGCCGGCAGGTCGGCCGCCAGCGCGTCCGGACCGCTCCACAGGCCGGCCAGCGCGTCGGCGCTTTCCGCGTCGGCCGCATGCACGCGCCACAGGTCGGCGGCCAGTTCCGCGTACAGCTCGCGCGCATTGCCGAGCAGTTCGCCGGCGTCGAAGCCCTGCCCGGCTTCCAGCGCGTGTTCGCGCAGCACGCGGGCGCAGAAGCCGTGGATGGTGAAGATCGCGGCCAGGTCGGTTTCCTCGGCCGCGGTGCGCAGGCGACGGCCGAGCTGGGCCGGGGTTTCCCCGCCCTGGGCGAGATGGCGGTCGAGGATGCGGCGGGTCAGCGCGACTTCGTGGCTGTCGTCCTCGCGCGCGGCGGTACCGGCCAGGTCGGCGGCCAGCGACAGCCGCTCGCGGATGCGCTTGCGCAGTTCCTGCGTGGCGGCCTCGGTATAGGTCACCGCCAGCACCTCGCCCATGCGCAGGCGCTGTTCGACGATCAGGCGGGTGAACAGCGTGGCCAGCGTGTAGGTCTTGCCGGTGCCGGCGCTGGCTTCGATCAGCTGCACGCCTTCCAGCGCGCGGGTCAGGTAGGGCTCGTCGGCCAGGTCGAGGGCGCTCATGCGGCGTCTCCTTCCGTGGCGGCATCCGAACGGGCATGGCCGTGGCGCACCAGGTCGTAGATCAGCAGGCTGGTGCGCTCCAGCGCCCGGTAGTCGGCGTCGCTGGCGAACGGATCGCGGCCGCGCAGCGCCAGGCGGATCGCCTCGCCGTCGCCTTCGGCCCAGCCGCCGTTGCCGTCGCCATGCCAGCGCTTCCAACCCGCCGCGCGGCGCTTCTCCGGCTCGGCGTTCCAGATGTCCCAGCCGGTGTAGGGCGCGAACGGCAGCGGTTCGCGCTGGCCTTTCGCGTACAGGGCCAGCAACTGGCGCAGCGCCTCGCGGGCCTGGGCTTCGTCCAATGCGTCGATCACGTGCGGGCCGGGCCCGTCGCCGCCGTCGTGGAACTGCACCAGCGGCAGGCGCGCGCCCGCGGCGTTGGCCAGCAGCCAATCCAGCCCCCAGCGCAGCGCGGCGTTGCCGTTGACCACATCCGGACGCATCCGCACCAGTCCACGCGGATGCACGTCATCGATGCGGCCCTGCAGGCGCAGCGCCTGCCCCGGATCCGATCCGGGGCAGGCGAGGTCCACTTCGAAGCGTTCGGATACGGTGGATTCGCCCGCCAGCCAGTCCCGGCGCGCCTGCGCGAACGGCCGGGTCTGCGCGAGCAGGGCCTCGAACTGGCGTTCGCCCAGCGCGCCGGACGGCAGCAGCGCGCGCGCGCGCAGGCGATCGCGCAGGCCGGCTTCGCGGCCGCTGTCCAGCGCCTCGACCAGCGCCTGCTGCAAGGCCGTGCGTTCCAGCCCGCGGCCGGGCAGCACGAGCGGTTCGACATCCTCGCTCTCGTCCACGGGCTCGGGCAGGCGCAGGCCCAGCCGTTGGCTCAGGAAGCGGCCATGCGGATCGGCGAAGAACCGGCGCAGCGCGTCCAGCGACAGCTCGTCCTCGGCGTCTTCCCGCGATGGCAACGGCTGCGCCAGCCACGGCGGTAGCGCGCGCCGCGCGCCACCGAGGCGGTCGGCGGCCGGCCGCCACTGCGCGCGATAGCTGAAACGGCGCGGCTCATCGTCGCCGCCGAACGCGGCCGGAGCGAACGGTTGCAGCGTGTGATGCACGACCAACTGTTGCCCCGCCGCCGGATCGGCGTGGTACCGCGCCGCCACGTCCACCAGTTCGCTGACCAGCACCGACGGCTCGCGCACGCTGCCGTCGCGCGCATCGGCGCCGAGGTAGCTGACGTAGAACACGTCCTGGGCCGCGGCGAACAGCTGCAGGAACAGGAAGCGGTCGTCCTCGCGGGTGGAGCGGTCGCCGGGTCGGCGGCGGTCGGTGCCGAGTTCGGCGGTGAGGCGGTTGAGCCCGGCGGCCGGGTCGCGGCGCGGGAAGTCGCCATCGTTCATGCCCAGCAGGCAGATCACCCGGAACGGCAGCAGGCGCATCGGCACCATGCGGCCCATGCTGATGCCGCCGGTCAGCAGCGGCGCGCGCGTGTCGGCCTGCGACAGCACATCGGCGAAGTGCGCGCGCACGACCTCGGCCGGCACATTGCCGGTATAGCCGGCGGCTTCCGCATCGCGGGCGAAGCGGTCGATCAGCGTGCGCAGGCGGTCCAGCGCACGCTGGGCGCGCGGCGCGGACGGGCGTTCCGGCAGCAGCGCGTCGAGCAGGCGCAGCAGGCGTTCGCGCCACTGCGCCGGCGGCAGCGCCTGGCCCAGGTCGCGGCGCTGCCGGGCCAGCTCGCGCAGCAGGCGGACCAGCGTGTCCAGCGCGTCCAGCGCGCCGCCTTCCAGTTCCGGCCACGGTGCGACGCCGGCGATATCGTCCCCGGCGCCGCTGGCGTGGCCGAGCAGCAGTCGGTCCAGCGCGAACTGCCAGGTGTAGGCATCGTCGGCCGGCGCGTCGGACGCGGCCCGGTGCGCGGCGTCCAGGCCCCAGCGCGCGCCGGCCGCGCGCAGCCAGCCGTGCAGGCGCTCGATGGCCTCGGTATCCAGCCCGGACGCCTCGGCGATGGGCGCGCTGGCCAGCAGGTCGAGGATCTCGTCCAGGCCGAAGCGCGACACCGGCAGGCCCAGCAGACGCAGGAACACTTCGGCCAGCGGTTCGCTCGCCAGCGGGCTGGTGTCGGCCAGCGCCCACGGCAGCGCATCGTCGTGCCCCTGGCCGCCGAACACCGCGTCCAGGTACGGCACGTAGGGGTCGATGTCCGGCGCCAGCACCGCGATCTCGCGCGGTTGCAGCGGCGGATCGAAGCGATCGTCCTCCAGCAGCGCGCGCAGCTGGTCGTGCAGCACCTGCAGTTCGCGCAGGCGGGTGTGGCAGGCATGGACCTGCAGGCTGGGATCGGCCAGGTCGAGCGCCGCGCGCGGCGGCGGCACGGCCGGGGCGCGGCGATGGAACAGGTCCGACTGCATGCGCCGCAGCAGCGTGTCGGGGCCGCCTTCGGCCAGCGGATCGGCGTAGACGTCGATCTCGGCGCGCGGATGCACCACTTCGTAGTCGCCCAGCAGGGCCATGAAGTCGCGCCCGGCCGCGCCCCAGGCCTGCAACAGGGGGTTCTCCTGCACGTCCTCGGCGAACAGGTCGGTGCCGCCTTCGCGGCGCCGGTCGCGCAGGGTCTGCAGGTCGCCCCAGTAGCCGCGCGCCGGCGTGGGCAGGTAGAAATGCAGCGTGCCCACCCGCGCCTGCGTCGCCAGCACGCGCAGCACGTCCGGCGACACGTTGAGCGTGGCGAAGACCAGCAGCCGCTTCGGCAAGCCCTGCGGCAACGGACCGTCGTCGCGGCCGAAGCGCGCCAGGTAGTCGTTGATCCGCCGCGCGCGGTACTGCCGCCCCGCCGCCACCGCGCGCCACAGGCACGCCTGCGGATCGTCGCGGTCGGCGCCGGCCTCCCAGCGCAGCAGCCAGTCGCGGCGCCAGGCCTGGTATTTCTCGAACACACCGGCCAGTTCCCCGGCCAGGGTCCAGGGCTTCAGCGGATCGGCGTCGGCCAGCCAGGCGTCGATGGCCGCCAACGCCGGGTCGGCGCGCACGGCCGGATCGCCCAGCGCGCCATACAGGCGCCACTGCATGGCGGCCATGTCCAGGTCGTCGTGCGTCTGCCCCGGACCCGCTCCGGGGTTGGCGTCCAGCGCGCGGGCGACGAACTCGCCGGGGGTGAGGAATTCCAGGTTGGCGGCGATGCCGTACTCGGCCGCCAGCGTGGCCTGCAGCCAGCGGCGCATGGCCACCTGCGGGATCAGCACCACGTCCGGGGCCAGCAGCGGCTGCCCCGGTGCCGGCCGGCGCAGCTCGTCGGCCAGCAACGCCGCCAGCAACTCCAGCGCATTGGACGGGTACAGGCGGAAGTCGGGCGTGGAAGCAGTTGCGGGCATCGCGCCATCTTGCCGCACCACCGCCACGAATGCCGAGATGCCGGCCGCCCGAAGCGGGCTTCGGCCCGATGCTGGCTTTAAGGAGTTCTTAAAGCGGTTCGGGGAGCATGCAGGCTTGGACACGTGCCTTCGAGCGTGCGCGGCCGATCTCCGCGTGGCGTGCGCGATCCGGGCATCGCGCCATCCTGCATCGCGAATGCCCGGCTGCCCGCATGCGGGAAACAGCATCCCGCACGGCCGTGCGCGATCGCCGGTCAGGCGATGCCACAATAAGCAAACTCCACGGTACGGTTATGTTCAGCCGTGGGCCGCGAAGCTACCACGTTGTTTTTCCGTTAACGCATGCGCCGTGCCAGCCGTGCGTCGCTCCCCCACATCCACCGGGTCCACCGCTCACGCCATGACGCCTGCCGCCACCCCTGCCGTGCACCTGTCCGACCTCCGCCTGGATCGCGGCGGGCGCACGATCCTGCGCGGCATCAACCTGAGCGTGCAGACCGGCAGCATCACCGCGGTGCTGGGCCCGTCCGGCAGCGGCAAGTCCACCCTGCTGGCGGCGCTGACCGGCGAACTGCCCCCGGCCGCCGGCACGGTGGAGCTGTTCGGCCAGCCGGTGCCGCAGCGCAGCCATGCGCTGCTGGAGATGCGCAAGGGCATCGGCGTGTTGCTGCAGGGCAACGGCCTGCTGACCGACCTGAGCGTGGCCGAGAACGTGGCGCTGCCGCTGCGCGCGCATACGAAGCTGGCGGACGCGCTGATCCGCCGGATCGTCGACTTCAAGTTGAACGCGGTCGGCCTGCGCGCCGCCGCCGAGGCCTACCCGCGCGAGCTGTCCGGCGGCATGGCCCGCCGCGTGGCGCTGGCGCGGGCGCTGGCGCTGGACCCGCCGCTGATGCTCTACGACGAACCGCTGACCGGGCTGGACCCGATCGCCAGCGGCGTCATCATGAGCCTGATCCAGCGCCTCAACGACACCCTGGGGCTGACCAGCATCATCGTGACCCACCACGTGCACGAGACCCTGCCCATCGCCGACCAGGCGCTGGTGATCGCCAACGGCGGACTGGTGTTCTCCGGCACTCCGGCCGAACTGGAAGGCAGCGCCGACCCGCTGGTGCGCCAGTTCCTGCGCGGCGAACCGGATGGGCCGATCGCGTTCGATGCGGTGAAGCGGGGGGTGGCGGCGTGAGGATGGGCATGGGATTCGGGATTCGTGATTGGGGATTCGCAACAGCGTGCAGCAAAAGCGCCGCATGCCCGCGCGCTTTTGCTTTCACGAATCCCCAATCCCGAATCACGAATCACGGAGGCGCCCCCTGATGCCCTTCATCGCCGCCACCCGCTCGCTGGGCCGCGCCGGGCTGTTCTCGCTGTCGGTGTTCCGGGCGTCGAAGCCGACCCGCGATTTCTTCGCCGAGCTGACCCGCGAGGTCTACAAGATCGGCGGGCGCTCGCTGCCCATCATCGCGGTCGGCGGCGCCTTCGTCGGGCTGGTGCTGACCCTGCAGGGCTACCGCACGCTGACCACGTTCGGCGCGTCCGACGCGCTGTCCACGCTGCTGGGCCTGTCGCTGTACCGCGAACTGGGCCCGGTGCTGACCGCGCTGCTGTTCATCGGCCGCGCCGGTTCGTCCATCGCGGCGGAACTGGGCCTGATGCGCGCCACCGACCAGATCAAGGCGCTGGAACTGATGGCCATCGACCCGGTCGCCAAGGCGGTGGCCCCGCGCTTCTGGGCGGCGGTGCTGACCGTGCCGCTGCTGACCGGCTTCTTCTGCTCGCTGGCGATCAGCGCCAGCTACTTCGAAGCCGTGCACGTGCTGGGCCTGGACAACGGCACGTTCTGGTCGGCGCTGCAGGGCAGCGTGGATTTCTGGGACGACTTCGGCGTGGCGATGCTGAAGTCGGTCGTGTTCGGCGGCACCGCCGCGCTGGTGGCCGCCTACGTGGGCTACCACGCCGAGCCGACCATCGAGGGCACCTCGGTCGCCACCACGCGCGCGGTGGTCAACGCCTCGCTGCTGGTGCTGATGTTCAATTTCGTTCTTTCCGCGTTGCTTTTCAGGAGTTGATGCCATGGCCGTCCGTGGACCCCGTCTCGAATTCGCCGTCGGCGCCTTCCTGCTGCTGGCCCTGGCCTCGCTGCTGGTGCTGGCGCTGGCCTCCACCAACAAGCGCTTCGGTCTCGGCGGCGGCAGCTACGAGCTGACCGCGCGCTTCAGCAACCTGGGCCAGCTGCGCGCGCAGGCGCCGGTGAAGATCGGCGGCGTGGTGATCGGGCAGGTGGCCGACATTCAGCTGGATCCGGTCAAGTTCGATTCCGTCGTCACCCTGTCCATCGACGGCAAGTACAAGGATCTGCCCGGCGACACCGCGGCCGGCATCTTCACCAGCGGCCTGCTGGGCGAGAACTACATCGGCCTGTCGCCCGGCGGCGATCCGGAGCCATTGAAGCCCGGCGACGAGATCGCCTTCACCCAGCCCGCGGTCGACCTGCTGCAGCTGGCCGGCAAGTACCTGTTCAGCGGCGGCACCGGTGGTGCCAGCGCCGCACCCGAGGACGACGCCGCAACCGGCGACGCCCCCGCTCCCCCCGCTACGGAAGAACCCCAGCCATGAAGATCGCGATGAAACGTTCCCTCCTCACCGCCGTGCTGTCCTCGGCCCTGCTGGCCGCCGCGCCGGCCGTCGTGCTGGCACAGAATGCCGCCCAGGCCGCCGCGCCGGCGCAGGCCGCGCCCAGCAGCGCCAGCCAGGTGGTGCTGAGCAGCAGCACGCGCATCCTGGCCACGCTGGACAAGCGCCGCCCCGAGTTCAAGGCCGATCCGGCGGCGCTGCGCCAGTATGTGACCAGCGAGTTCAACACCCTGTTCGACAGCGACTACGCCGCCCGCCTGGTGCTGGGCGTGCATGGCCGCGGCGCGGCCGAGGCGGACGTGAAGCAGTTCGGCGCCGCCCTGACCGAGAAGCTGCTGTCCGCCTACGGCGCGCGCCTGCTGGATTTCAACGCCCGCCTGCAGGTGAAGGTGAAGTCCGAATCCCTGCTGCCGGGAGGCCGCGGCGTGAAGGTCGCCACCGAGTTCACCCAGGCCGACCAGACGGTCACGCCGATCATCTTCTATGCGCGCCAGGTCGGCAGCCAGTGGAAGGTCTTCGACGTGGAAGTGGAAGGCATGTCGTTCGTGCAGACCTTCAAGAACCAGTTCGACGCACCGCTGCGGCAGAAGTCCATCGCCCAGGTCGCGGCCGACCTGCGCGAAGGCAAGCTCCAGGTCAACACGAATGCCAGCGGTCGCAACTGACGCCCGCGTGGGCCGCGACGCCGACGCGCTGGTGTTCGCCGGCGCGCTGGACCGTGCGGCCGCGGCGGCACTGTGGCCGCAGGCCTCGGCGCAGCTGGCCGGCGTGCAACGCATCGTCCTGACCAATGTCACTACCGTGGACAGTGCCGGGCTGGCATTGTTGGCCGAGCTGGCTTCGCGCCTGCGCACCGGCGGCGTTGCGCCGCGTTTCGAAGGACAGCCCGCCGGTCTCGCCGACCTGCAGGCCGCCTACCGCCTGACGCCGGAACTGGATTTTCCGGCATAACGGCAGGCCGGTACGGTCCCCACCCCCACGCCACACCCAAGGAAGCGGGATGAATTTGTTCCACACGAGCCTGTTCCGCGTCTCTACCGTCGCCCTGTTCGCCGCGCTGGCTTCGGCCTGCGCCTCCGCGCCCAAGCCGTCCACCGATGCGCCGCCGGAACCGGTAGCGATCGACGCCACGGCCGCCGTCGAGGCGCCTCCCGCCGACGACGCCGTCGATGCGCCCGTGGATGCCGTGCCGGTCGCCGATGCGCCGGTCCGCGACGACGCCACCAGCGCCGAAGGCGACTTCGCCGCCATCTACGGACAGGACGAATACAACCCGGTCGCCGATCCCACCCTGCCCGCCCCCGCGCAGGCGCCGGCGTCGTACGACCCCTGGGAGAAGTACAACCGCAAGGTGCACACTTTCAACAACGCGGTGGACCGCACCATCGCCAGGCCATTGGCCCTTGCCTATACCAACGTGGTGCCGCGCCCAGTGCGGCTGGGCGTCAGCAACTTCTTCGACAACCTGGGCCAGCCGCTGGCCATGGTCAACCAGCTGCTGCAGGGCAACCCGAAGCAGGCAGGGCAGACGCTGGGGCGCTTCCTGCTGAACTCCACGCTGGGCATCGGCGGCATCTTCGACCCGGCCAGCGACGCCAGGCTGCCGCGCCGCCGCGGCGATTTCGGCCAGACGCTGGGCGTGTGGGGATGGAAGCGCTCGCGCTACGTCGAACTGCCGTTCTTCGGCCCGCGCACCGTCCGCGACGTGCTGGGCCTGGCCGGCGACATGCCGCTCAGCCCGGTACGCCAGATCGACGACGACAAGACCCGCATCTTCCTGCAGGGCCTGAACCTGGTGGACACCCGCGCGCAACTGCTGTCGCTGGACAGCCTGCGCGAAGGCGCGGTGGACGACTACTCGCTGGTCCGCGATTCGTGGCTGCAACGCCGCAACTACCTGATCGAAGGCAGCCGCAAGCAAGAGCAGGACGACAACCTGCCCGATTACATGCTGGACGAGACCGACCCCACCGTGCCGGTGGACGCCATGCCGATGCCGGAGATCAACCCGGGCCGGTGATTCGCAGGCCTGATGGAATGCACGGAAACGGCGCCCCTGGGGCGCCGTTTTTCCATGCACCGCGCACTGTAGGAGCGACGTAAGTCGCGACCGGGCGCCATATATCCGCGTCGAGAGTGGTTGTTCACCATTCGGGCGCGCTGCGGCGCGCTCGACATCGTGCACAGTGAACGGCTATCGGGGCGCGGTCGCGACTTGCGTCGCTCCTACAAGGGCCTTCGGCTATTCCGCTTCGTCGCCGCCCAGCAGCTTCTGGCTATCGTCGCTGGGCAGCGATTCGACCTCGCGCAGCCTGCGGGCGATGGCGCGGGTGCGCACGCCGGTCTTCTCGATCTCGCCGCTGGCCTGGTCCAGCTTGCGCTTCACCGAATCCAGCACGTCGGCGAACTTGGCGAACTCGGTCTTCACCGCGCCCAGCGTCTGCCACACCTCGGCGGAGCGCTTCTCGATGGCCACGGTGCGGAAGCCCACCTGCAGGCTGGTCAGCAGCGCCAGCAGCGTGGTCGGCCCGGCGATGGTGATGCGATGGTCGCGCTGGATGGCTTCGAACAGGCCCGGCCGGCGCAACACTTCCGCGTACAGCCCCTCGGTGGGCAGGAACATGATCGCGAACTCGGTGGTGTGCGGCACCGCGACGTACTTGCGGATTTCCTGCGCCTGCTTGCGCACCGCGCGCTCCAGCGCGTCGCCGGCCTGCTTCACCGCCTCGGCGTCCACGCGGTCCTGCGCGTCGAGCAGGCGCTCGTAGTCCTCGCGCGGGAACTTGGCGTCGATCGGCAGCCACACCACCGCATCGTTCGACGAACCGGGGAAGCGCACGGCGAATTCCACCCGCTCGCCGCTGCCCGGCACGGTGGCCACGTTGCCGGCGTACTGGTCCGGCGCGAACACCTGTTCCAGCAGTCCGGCCAACTGCACTTCGCCGAACACACCACGCGTCTTCACGTTGGTCAGCACCCGCTGCAGGCCGCCCACGTCGGCCGCCAGCTTGGTCATGTCGCCCAGGCCCTGGTGCACCTGCGCCAGCATGCGGGTGACGTTGCCGAAGCTTTCGGTCAACCGCGTTTCCAGCGTGGCGTGCAGCTTCTCGTCCACCGTCTGCCGCATCTGTTCCAGCTTGGCGGTGTTGTCGGCCTGCAATTCCTTCAGCCGCGCCTCCAGCGTGGCGCGCATCTCGCCGATGCGCTGCTCGTTGCGCTGGATGAGTTCGTTGAGCCGCAGGCCCAGCGCGTCGGCGAAACGCTGCTGCGATTCGGCCGCCTCCAGCCGGCCCTTGCGCGCGTCCTCGGCCAGGCTGTCGCGCAGCACGTCCAGCCGCTGGTCGGTGCGCGTGCTCAGGTCGGCCAGGTTGCGGCCGAAGCCGTCGATGCGGACTTCCTGCGCGCGCGACAGGGCTTCGAGTTGCTCGCGCAGTTCGCCGCGGCCATCGCGCTGTTCCTCGCGCAACGCGCGCTCCAGCAAGGCGCCGATGCGGTCCTCCGGCCGGCGCAGGAACAGCGCCAGCAACAGCACGATGGCGGCGGCGGCCAGGCCGAGGAGGACGAAAAGCAGGGCTTGGATATCCATGCAGGGAGTTTAGCCGAGCCGATCTCAGGAACCGAGAACGGAGGGGAATACAAGACATCCGGCTTCCGCCAACCGCCGTGCCGGTCCTTGCCGCCGCGCGGAAACAACAACCATCACAGGGGTCGTCCATGCATCAGCCCACGCAGCCGGCAACCGCCGACAACAGCGAAGCACCGTCTCCCATCGTGGAGTTCTCCTTCCGGGAAGTGGAAGAATTCTGCCAATGGCTGGGCAGGCACTGGCTCGTCCTGGGCATCTTCATGCTGTCGCTGGCGGCGATCTATTTCCTGCAGTTCACCGCAACCCACCATGTTCCGATAAGCCTGACCTCGACCTCGACGATCTCTGCGCTGCCCATACTGATGGCGTTGATCGCCTTCACTTTCATCGTGCTGCTTGCGTTCGCATTGATTCCGGTCAGCGTGATCTTCACCAAAAAGGAGACCGATGCTCCGTCTCCGGTCAGTGCGCTGTTATTCTCCTCCGAGAACAGGCGATTCCAGCATCAACTGTTCCGGCGGTGGGCGACTCTGGTGGTGCTTCTTGCCGCGATCTGGAGCGCGACACTCGCGCTTTTCACTTTCTGGGGAGCGCCCACGGGCGCCAGCGTGCTGGTGGCTTATGGGGCCGGGCTACTGGCCGGGTTCGCCAACCTCGTCGGCTGGCGCCCCAAGCAATGGCGACGGACGCACCTCGACTATTGGCTGTCGGCGCTCTTCAGCCTGTCCGTGCAGTTCCTGGCCGTATTCTTGTGCTTCTATCCCGCCGCCTGGATCGTGCGCGGCGCGTCGTCGCCTTTCTGGGGCACGCTGGGATTGTTCGCAAGCTTTTTCCTGATCGTCCTGATGCTGGGCATGCTGCAAATGGCGTTTGCCACCTGGGTCGGCAATGTCATCGGACAACAGCAACGGTTGCGGAAAGCCAGTGCGCTGGTGATGGGCTTGCTGGTCGTGTGCGCCCTGGTGCCCGGTATCGGCGGAAACCTGGCCGCCTACCCTTTCCAGGTCACCGCATCGGGCGGCCGCGGCTGCGCCGTGCTGGATCTCTTGCCGGAAGCGCACACGCGAATGGATCCCCGCATCGTGAAGGAAGACCATAAGGCCACTGTCGGGTTGCGCATCCTCGCCGAAGTGGACGGCGACTACTACGTCCGTCCGACCGCAGCGGACACCGACGATGTGTCGATCGTGCGTCGCGAAGCGGTTTCCGGCATGCGCGCCTGCCCCAGGGAAAAATCCTCCCGCTGAGCCGGCGCGGCACGCGGGATGGGATCGTCGCGCCCAACCCATCCCGCGTGCCTCCGGGAAGCCAGCGCGATCGCCTCGCCGGCCACTCCTGCCGGCGGACGCACGGGCGCGTGTTCCCGATCATCGGGTTCCATCACTCCGCGCCTGCCGGCCTGCACATGGCGTCCCGGCCCCCGATCCCGCACTATGTGCCACCCCCCAACATCCGCAACCGCGACATCACGAGGGCACGCATGCAGACCTGGCACCGGCGCAAATCCATCGATCGGATCACCCAACACGAGGAAGGGCGGCGGCTGGTGCCCACCCTCAGCTGGCCGCATCTGGTCGCGCTGGGCATCGGCGCCATCGTCGGCACCGGCATCTACACGCTGATCGGCGTGGGCGCCAACCTGGCCGGGCCCGCGGTGCTGCTGTCGTTCGCCGTGGCCGGCGTGGTCTGCGCCTGCGCGGCGCTGGCCTACGCCGAGATGGCCACGATGATGCCGGCGGCCGGCAGCGCCTACACCTACAGCTACGCGGTGCTGGGCGAATCGATCGCGTGGATCGTCGGCTGGAGCCTGATCCTGGAGTACTCGCTGGTGGTCAGCGCGGTGGCGGTGGGCTGGTCGGGTTCGGTGATGGAGTTCGTCAACAGCATGGGCATCCACGTGCCGCAGGCGTTGACCGCCGGGCCGCACGCCGGCGGCATCGTCAACCTGCCGGCCGTGCTGATCACCTTCGTGGTGGCCGGCATCCTGATCGCCGGCACCAAGGAGAGCGCCACGCTCAACGCGGTGCTGGTGGTGGTCAAGGTGGTGGCGCTGGGCGTGTTCGTCGCCATCGCGCTGCCGCACTTCAACCCGGACAACCTGGAACCGTTCATGCCGTTCGGCTTCGCCAAGCAGATGGGCGCCGACGGCGTGGAACGCGGCGTGATGGCGGCGGCGGCGATCATCTTCTTCGCCTTCTACGGCTTCGACGCCATCTCGACCGCGGCCGAGGAAACCAAGAACCCGAAGCGCGACCTGTCCATCGGCATCATCGGTTCGATGGTCGGCTGCACGCTGATCTACATCGTCGTGGCGCTGGCCGCGGTGGGCGCGATGAGCTACGTGGCGTTCGGCCAGAGCCCGGCGCCGCTGGCGCTGATCATGCGCGAACTGGGCCAGGGCACGGCCGCCAGGATCGTCGCCGGCGCCGCGGTGGTCGCGCTGCCGACCGTGCTGCTGGCGTTCTTCTACGGCCAGAGCCGCATCTTCTTCGTGATGTCGCGCGACGGCCTGCTGCCGCGCGGCCTGTCGAAGGTCAATCCGCGCACCGGCACGCCGGTGGCGATCACCGTGTTCACCGCGATCCTGGTGGCGGCGCTGGCCGGCGTGGCGCGGCTGGACGAGATCGCCGCGCTGGCCAACGCCGGCACGCTGGCGGCGTTCGTCGCGGTGGCGGTATGCCTGCTGGTGCTGCGCACGCGCGACCCGCAGCGCCCGCGCGTGTTCCGCACGCCGCTGGCGTGGGTGGTCGGCCCGGTGGCGATCCTGGGCTGCCTGTACCTGTTCTGGAGCCTGCCGCAGAAGACGCAGCTGTGGTTCCTGCTGTGGAACGCGATCGGCGTGGTGGCCTACCTGGCCTACGGCCGCCGCAACAGCGTGCTGGGCAGGGGTGGCGGCGCCTGAATCTACACGTAGGGTGCGCCAAGGCGCACCGCGCGATCCGCAGACGCGTAACGAAAGCCTGCCTGTTCGTCATCCGGACACGCTCGTCATGGTGCATGCGGTATGGCCATCGGGGCGTGGTGCGCCAGGGCGCACCCTACGGTGTCGTAGCGGCCATACGCATGCGTGTGCATGCGCACGACTTCATTCCCGGCGCCCACGGCACTAAGATGCCGCGCAGGCACTCATCCCGGTAACGACGTTGATCATCCATCCCAAAGTCCGCGGCTTCATCTGCACCACCACCCATCCGCTCGGCTGCGAGCTCAACGTGCGCGACCAGATCGCCGCCACGCGCGCGCAGGGCGTGCGCACCGACGGGCCGAAGAAGGTGCTGGTGATCGGCGCCTCCAGCGGCTACGGGCTGGCCGCGCGCATCAGCGCGGCGTTCGGCTTCGGCGCGGACACGCTGGGGGTGTTCTTCGAGAAGCCGGGCAGCGAGAAGAAGGCCGGCACCGCGGGCTGGTACAACTCGGCCGCGTTTGACCGGTTCGCCAAGGCCGAGGGCCTTTACAGCCGCTCGATCAACGGCGACGCGTTCTCCGACGAGGCGCGCGCCAAGGTGATCGAACTGATCAAGGCCGAGATGGGCGGCAAGGTGGACCTGGTGGTCTATTCGCTGGCCTCGCCGGTGCGCAGGCTGCCGTCCACGGGCGAGGTGAAGCGTTCGGCGCTGAAGCCGATCGGCGCGCCGTATACGTCCACCGCCATCGACACCAACAAGGACGCCATCACCCACGCCACCATCGAGCCCGCCACCGAGCAGGAGATCGCCGACACCGTCACCGTGATGGGCGGGCAGGACTGGGAACTGTGGATCGACGCGCTGGACGCCGCCGGCGTACTGGCGCCGGGCGCACGCACGGTGGCCTTCAGCTACATCGGCACCGACATCACCTGGCCGATCTACTGGCACGGCGCGCTGGGCCGCGCGAAGGTCGACCTGGATGCCACCGCGCAGCGCCTGGACCAGCGCCTGCAAGGCATCGGCGGCGGCGCCAACGTGGCCGTGCTGAAGTCGGTGGTGACCCAGGCCAGTTCCGCCATCCCGGTGATGCCGCTGTACATCAGCATCGTGTTCAAGGTGATGAAGGAACTCAGCCTGCACGAAGGCACCATCGAGCAACTGGATCGCCTGTTCCGCGACCGCATGTACCGCGCCGACGGCCAGCCGGCCGAAACCGACGACGAGAACCGCCTGCGCCTGGACGACTGGGAACTGAAGCCGGAAGTGCAGACCAGGGCCAAGGCGCTGTGGCCGCAGGTCACCACCGAGAACCTGTTCGAGCTGACCGACTACGCCAACTACAAGCACGAGTTCCTGAAACTGTTCGGCTTCGAACGCGGCGACGTGGACTACGACGCCGACGTGGACCCGGACGTGACGTTCGACTGCATCGAGCTGTCGCCGGAAGGCTGAGCGACGGAGAGGAAGGAAGGGCGCATGGAGATGCGAGCACGCATCCCCTATGGGAGCGACGTAAGTCGCGACTAGACGCCCCAACGTCGCGACTCACGTCGCTCCCACAGGGAAGACGCCGGCACGGCAGTCAATGCACTGGCGCGCAATCCGCTCCCAGCACGCGTATCCGGATGTTGCGCACGTTCACGACATCACCGTGGTCTTGCAAGCCGATATGGCCGCGCCGCGCCATGGCGAAATCCGCCTGCCCGGCGAACTTGCTGGCGGCCACGCGCCGGCGCCAGTCGTCGCTGTCCAGGTCGTAGGCCGCCACGCGCACGCCGTTGAGCCAGTGCTCCACGCGCGCGCCGCAGGCGACGACACGGGCCAGGTTGTACTCGTCCGCCGGCCGCAACGTTGCACCTTCGGGCACGACGAGATCGTAGACCGCACCCGCGCGATGACTGGCGATGAAGCGATCCTCGGCCCGCTGATCGTCCAGCAACTGGAACTCCACCGCGCGCATCCAGACCGGTTCCGCGTCGATGGCGCGATAGAACAGCCCGCTGTTGCCGCCCGGCGCCAGCCGCCATTCCAGTTCCAGTTCGAAATCGGCGAACGTTCCGACGCTGACGATGTCGCCCCCGCCGGGCGCTGTCAGCACCAATGCGCCATCGACGACCTGCCAGCGCGGATCCAGCGTGGTGCCGGCGACGTTGCGCCAGCCCTGCGTCGTCCGGCCGTCGAACAGGGACTGCCAACCCACCGTTTCCTTCTCCGGCGGCAGCGCACCGGCGCATCCGGCCGACAGGACGGCGGCGATCAACGCGGCGGCGTGGGCGCGCATCCCGCTCATTCCAGGATCCTCTCCGCGTCGACGATATCGACACCCAGCATCTGCCCGAGCAGCGCATCCATCCACGGCTTGTGCGAAGCGCCGACGATGAACAGCACGCGCGCGCCCGGCCGCTCGCGGAACGCGGCGCGCACGTTGGCGGCCATGCGCAGGTTGCGCGCTTCCCAGCCCGCCACGTACTGGCGGCCATAGCGCTCCGGCGACGGCTCGGCCATCGCCGCGCCGAAGTCGGCGGCCAGCGCGATGCGCAGGTAATCCGGACTGTTGACGAGACGGTACAGCGGCAACATGTCGCCCTTCGCGCCCAGCGCGATTTCCCTTTCGCGCGTCGCGCGCGCTTCCGGCGATGCGCCGTCCCATGCCTGCTGGATGGCGCTGCCATAAGCCTGCACGTCGCGTATGCGCAGATTGTCCCCGGTATGGTCGTCGCTGGGCACCACGTGCTGCAGGCCCAGCCGCGCCGCCAGCCGCGAGCCGATCTGGTAGCTCTCGTTGTTATAGCGTTCGCGCTTGCGCATGGCCGCGACCAGGGTCTCATCCAGTCCATCGCCGGCACGCCGTTCGGCCTCCGGCAGCAACAGCCACTGCACCAGCGCCGAGTCATTGTCGCCCGCGGCCAGGAAGACCGCGGCCAGGCGCCGGCGCTGCGCGGGCGTGGCGCTGTCGAAGCCGCCCTCCAGCAAGCGCTCCGCTTCCGCGATCGCAGTCGGCACGTCCAGGCCGGTGGCGGCCTTTGCCGCACTTGGATCCGGGCAGTACGTGTCCACATCGTCCTCGCCGTACACAGCCGCATGCCGCCGCATCAGGTCGCAGGTCTCGCCCGGCATCGACTCGATGGCGATGACATCGGGCTTGAACGCCGCCAGCCGGTCCAGCACCGGCTCCAGCGATTCGGCGCGGAATCCTTCCGGCATGCTCGACAGGTGCACGCTGCCGAGCACCAGCACCTGGGCGCGGGGACCGGCCATGCCGTCATCCAGCGTCGACAGATCGATCTGCGCCGATACGGGAAAGGACGGGAGAAGTCCCAGCGACAACCATGCGAACCATTTGCCCATGTGCTGCTCCGAAGAAAGAACGCAGGCGCCATGATTCGGTAAAGCACGCCTGCGGGGATGTGCCGTTAGTCCACCCGCCAGGCACACCCTGTTGTAGGAGCGACGTCAGTCGCGACCGTGAACGTTGGGGGGTTTAGCCACGGATCACGCGGATGGACGCGGATAAAGCTTTGGGGCTTTTTATCCGCTTTATCTGCTTCATCCGCGTGATCCGTGGCTTCCGCTCTCTTCGGTCCCCGGTCGCGACTGACGTCGCTCCTACAGGGGATTCGGGCAGCTCAGTCCACCACGCGGCAGAACACCGCCTTGAGGTAGCGCGATTCCTGCACGTGCGCCATGAACGGATGATCGGCGCCGGCGCCGGCGACCTTGAGGATCTGGATCGTGCGGCCGGAGAAGTAGGCGGCGCGGCGCAGCATGTCGAGGAACTGTTCCTCGCTGACCAGGCCGGTGCACGAGAACGTGGCGAACAGGCCGCCGGGCTTCACCATGCCCAGCGCCAGCTTGTTCATGTCCAGGTATTTCTTCAGCGCGGCGATGACCTGCTCGCGGTCGCGGGTCATCTTGGCCGGATCCAGGATCACCACGTCGTACCGTTCGCCGCGATTGGCCGCGTCGCGCAGGTACGGGAAGATGTCGGCCTGCACGAACTTCGGCCGCACGTTGTTGAGCTTGGCGTTGCCCTTGGCGATGGCGATGACGTCCTCGTCGATGTCCACGCCGATCACCTCGGCGGCGCCGCGCGCGGCCGCGTACACCGCGAAGCCGCCGGTGTTGCAGCACAGGTCCAGCACGGTCTTGCCTTCCACCTGCCGACTCAGCCACTCGCGGTTCTCGCGCTGGTCGGCGAAGAAGCCGGTCTTGTGCGCGCCGGCCGGGTCGGCGCGGAACTTGATGCCGTATTCGGTGATGACCTCGGCTTCGGTGGTGGTGTTGCCGTGGAAGTCGAAACTCTCCTGCTTCTGCACGTGCTCGTCGGCGAAGCTGTGGAAGCGGCAGCCGGGGAACTGTTCGCGCAGCGCTTCGTAGATCCATTCGCGGTGGCGGAACATGCCGGCGGCGAAGAACTCCACCACGATCAGATCGCCGTAGCGGTCCACCACCAGCCCGGACAGGCCGTCGCCCTCAGCGTGCACCACGCGCCAGGCGTCGCTCACCGCGTCCAGCTTCAGCACGTCGCGGCGCAGCGACACCGCGTCGGCGATCCTGCGCGAGAACCAGCCCGCGTCCACCGGCACGTCCGGGTGCGTTTCCAGGATGCGCACGGCGATGCGCGAGTGGCCGTTGTAGAAACCGCGGCCGATCCACTCGCCGTCCACGCCGACCACTTCGACGATGCTGCCGGGTTTGGGCTTGGCGGCCGGCTTCTCGACCAGTTTCTGGAAGATCCACGGGTGGCTGGAACGCCAGGCGTTCTTCAGGCGTACGGTCGGGTTGGGCGTGTTCATCCGTGCATTTTACGCGGTTGCGCCCGGCCCACGTCCGGCTGCGGATCCGGTCCGGGCATTGCGCCCCTGCAGGAGCGGCTTTACCTGTGGGAGCGGCTTCAGCCGCGACGGGCGCTGCAGCAAAGCGTCGCGACTGAAGCCGCCCCCACAGCCCTTTCGCACCCGGTCCGTATGGCGATGGCCCGCCCGTGATGGGATAGTGTGGCCCAGTCCGCCGCCCTTGTATTCGGCCGCTTCGCCGCCAGAAAAAGGAACATGGACCTGCATCCCGACGATCCGGCCTTCGATCCGGAAACCCAGCAGCGCTACGACCGCAAGCGCCTGCTGCGCGCGCTGAACCTGAGCCTGGCCTTCGTGCTGCTGCTGGCCATCGTGTATTCGGCGCAGGGCAGTTTCGACATCCGTCCGTTCGCCATCGCGCCATTGGCCGGCGAAGGCCTGCTGGGCATCCTGACCGCGCCGCTGCTGCACGGCTCGATTGAGCACATCGCGGCGAACGCGTCCGCGTTGCTGATCCTCGGCACGCTGGCCGGCAGCGTCTACCCGCGCGCCACGCTGCGGGCGATCCCGCTGGTGTGGCTGGGCGCCGGGCTGGGGCCGTGGCTGCTGGGCGAACCAGGCTCGCACCATCTCGGCGCCAGCGGTCTGACCCACGGGCTGATGTTCATGGTCTTCATGCTGGGCCTGCTGCGCCGCGACCGCGCGGCCCTCGCCGCCGGCATGATCGCGTTCCTGTTCTACGGCGGCATGGTGCTGACCATCCTGCCGCGCGAGCCCGGCGTGTCGTGGCAGGCGCACATGGGCGGCGCCGTGGCCGGGCTGCTGGCCGCGTTCCTGTTCCGCCGGCTGGACCCGGCGCTGCCGCGCAAGAAGTACAGCTGGGAAATCGAAGAGGAAGAGGCCGAGGCCGCCCGCGCCGACGACGAGCTGGAACTGCCCGCGCCGCGCGAGGTGCCGCTGCTGTGGGTGCGCCCGGAGAATCCCGAAGAAGAGCAGCGTGGCGTGGTGCTGCATTTCCCGCCACGCAAGCCCGAATAGCCTCGCCTTGCCTGTAGGAGCGCCCTCGGGCGCGATGCCTTTGCTTGTTTCCTTGTGAAAGAAGCATCGCGCCCGAGGGCGCTCCTACAACGTTACCCGTCCCGAGGGCGCTCTTACGGGGTTTTCGTATGGTGGCGGCTCTGCCCGATGAGCGCGCCACAGCGCGCCCAGATGACCAAAGAGGACTTCACTGCACATGTGGCGCCGTGGGTACGCTTGTGCCTGCGGTCGGGGCTAACGCCCCTCCCACGAACGACGCGGGCGCCACTGGGGCGCCCGCGCTTGAACGGACTCGGCCGGTCAGAACTTCGCGGTGAACTCCACGCCCACCGTGCGCGGCTCGTTGATGAAGCCGGTCAGGTTGTTGAAGTCGATGCCGCCGACGATGCGGGTGGTGTCGGTGATGTTGCGGCCGAACAGCGCCACTTCGTAATCGCCGTAGTTCCAGCCGTAGCCCACGCGCAGGCCGCCTTCCAGCGAGGACCTGCCGGTGAACTCGATGGAGTCGTACAGGAAGAAGTTCACTTCGCTGCGGTAGGCCCAGTCGGTGTAGAAGTACAGCTCGCTGCCGTCGCCCAGGCCGATGCTGTAACGCGCGGTCAGGTTGTGCACCCACTCGGGCGCCTGCGGCAGGCGGTTGCCGTCGATCAACGCCAGGCCGCCGGCATTGAGCGGGTCGGTCACGGTGCATTGCGCGCAGACGGCCACGGCCAGGCCGGCATCCTTGATCTCGGTATCGTTGTAGCTGCTGCCCAGCGTGACCAGCAGGTTGTCGGTGACGTAGGCCTGCAGGTCCAGCTCGAAGCCCTTGCCCACCGACTTCTCGGCGTTGAGCAGGATGTTGGCATTGGCACCGCCGCCCACGGCGGTGAGCTGCTGGTCCTTGACGCGGTAGTAGAAGACGCCGGCGCTGAGGCGCGCGCGCTTGTCCCACAGGTCGGCCTTCACGCCGGTCTCGAACGAGGTCACCGTCTCCGGGCCGGCCACCGACTTGGCGTTGAACGCGCCGGCGCTCTGGATGCTGCTGCCGCGGAAACCGGTGGCGGCGCGGGCGTACAGGTTGACGTCGTCGTTGAGCGCGTAGGTCGCGGCCAGGTCCCAGTTGAACTTCTTGTCTTCGGGCGAGGCGGACAGGTTGCCGTCGGGCTCGTCCGCGGCCAGGTCCTGCAGCGTGCAGCGGATCGGCGGCGGCAGGATGCCCAGCGTCGGGCCGATGCAAGCGGCGAAGCCCGTGTTCCAGTAGTCCTCGACGGTCAGCTTCTTCTCGTCGACGGTGTAGCGCACGCCGCCGCGCAGTTCCAGCTTGTCGGTGACCTGCCAGGTGGCGGCCGCGAACACCGCCCAGGCGTCGTTGGTCTGGCGGATGCGCTGGTAGCCGTCCTGCACGCTGCCGGCGGTAGAGTCGTAGCTGAAGCTTTCGACCTTGTAGTCCTCCTTGAAGTAGAACAGGCCGGCCTGCCAGTTCCACGGGCCGGCGTATTCGGACTCGATGCGCAGTTCCTGCGTCCACTGCGAGTGGTCGGGAATGCCGTCGGCGGTTTCCGAGGCGAAGGGGATGAATCCCGGGCCAGCCGGCGTGCCGCCGTCGATGTCGCCGCGGTTGATCGTCTCCACGCTTTCGTAGCCGGTGATCGAATACAGCTTGTAACCGCCCAGGTCCCAGCTCAGGCGCGCGCTGGCGCCCTGGGAATCCAGCTCCGAGAAATTCAGGCCGTCCTGGCTGACGCGGTCGCGGTCGAAGCCGGCGACCAGGCGGTTGCTGCCCGGCTCGATGATGTTGGCGCGGAACAAGCGCGCGGTGCCGTTCAACTTGCGCGCATGGGCGTTGAGCAACGCCTCGAAGGCCTCGCCTTCGTACAGGAACTGCACGCGGCCGGCGGATTCGTCGTAGCCCTCGTAGCCATCGTTCGGGCCCGGGCCATCGTTCGTCACCCAGTCGTCGCGGCGCTGGTACAGCACCGAGGCGCGCGCCGACCAGCGATCGCTCAATGCGCCGCCCACCGCGCCTTCCACGTTCCACATGTTGTCGCTGCCGTAGCCGACCTTGCCGTAGCCGCTGGTTTCCTGCGACGGCTTGGCCGATTCGAACTTGACCACACCGGCCGGCGTGTTGCGGCCGAACAGCGAACCCTGCGGACCGCGCAGCACTTCGATCTGCTCCAGGTCGAACAGCGGGAAGCCCTTGAGGATCGGGTTCTCCTGCACCACGTCGTCGTACACCAGCGATACCGGCTGCGAGGTGTTGAGGCGGAAATCGGTGTTGCCGTAGCCGCGGATGTAGAAGCGCGGGAACGCGCGGCCGAACGAGGATTCGATGTTCAGGCTGGGCACGCGGCCGGACAGGAAGCGGATGTCGGTGCCGCCGGAGGCCAGCACGCCCAGTTGTTCGCCGTTGATGGTGCTGATGGACACCGGCACGTCCTGGATGTTCTCGACCCTGCGCTGCGCGGTGACTTCGATCGTGTCCAGGGTGGAGGCCTCGCTCTGCGCGGCGGCCGGGGCTTCCTGGGCGAGGGCGGTACCGAAAGGCAGCAGCGCGGCGATGGCGAAGGCAAGGCGATGCGGCCTGGCGGTGGCAGGACGGAGTCGGGACATGGCGTTGGCTTTCCGAGTGGGTGGGGATCGGGGCGCCCGGCGGCGCTAGCACACGGATGTTGCATTACAGCAACAGCCGGGGCAATGGCCGGAAGTCGTGTTCGCGACGAAGGTAACCCCGGTTCCCACGGGCACCGGCGATTTCCATACGCCGCCCCGCATGTCCGTACGTTCGGGGTGCCGCGCGATGACCTTCGACAGATGACGCCGGGACGGTGATAACCGCTTCTGACCCCGCCCCCCTGTAGGAGCGGCTGACCAGCCATTCGGCTGTTGAAGGCCAGCCGCGACTGAAAGGCCAAAACGATATTCGCCACGGATTGACGCGGATAAAGCGCTTTGTTGCTGTATCCGTGGGAATCCGCGTTGATCCGTGGCCTTGATCGGCTTCCCTGGGCGCGCGGTCGCGGCTGGCCTTCAACAGCCGAATGGCTGGTCAGCCGCTCCTACAGGGGGCTCCGGCGGTTCGCCGGGGTTGGGGGATGGGCGTGTATGCTCCGCCGCTGATCGCCACCCTGCCCTGCCCCATGACCCTGCTCCGTCGCTCGCGCCCGCTGTTGCTGCTGTGCTCCGCCCTGCTGCTGACCGCCTGCTTCGGCGACAACGCCAAACCCGCGCCACCGCCCGCCGTGGTCGCGCCGCCTCCGCCGGCGCCCAAGGTCCGCGTGGGCATCGCGCTGGGCGGCGGCGCGGCGAAGGGCTTCGCGCATATCGGCGTCATCAAGATGCTGGAAGCCAACGGCATCGAGCCGGTGGTCGTCTCCGGCACCAGCGCCGGCAGCGTGGTCGGCGCGCTGTACGCCAGCGGCATGGACCCGTTCCAGATGCAGAAGCAGGCCTTCGCGCTGGACGAGGCGAAGATCCGCGACGTGCGGCTGTTCTCCGGCGGGCTGGTGCAGGGGCTGAAGCTGCAGGACTACGTCAACGAGCTGGTCGGCAAGCGCAACATCCAGCAACTGAAGAAGCCGTTCGCCGCTGTCGCGACCCGACTGGAGACCGGCGAGCGCACGGTGTTCGTGCGCGGCAACACCGGCCAGGCGGTGCGCGCGTCCAGCAGCATCCCGGGCGTGTTCGAGCCGGTGGTGATCGGCCAGGCCAGCTACGTGGACGGCGGCGTGGTCAGCCCGGTGCCGGTGGATGCGGCGCGCGAACTGGGCGCGGATTTCGTCATCGCGGTGGACATCTCCACCAAGGCGCCGGGGACCAAGCCGGGCAGCATGCTGGGCATCGTCAACCAGTCCATCGCCATCATGGGCCAGCGGCTGGGCGAACAGGAACTGGGGCGCGCCGACATCGTCGTGCGCCCCAGGGTCAACGACATCGGTCCGGCCGACTTCCAGCAGAAGAACAACGCCATCCTGGAAGGCGAGCGCGCCGCGCTGGCGGCGATGCCGCAGATCAAGGCCAAGCTGGCCGAACTCCAGCACGCGCGCGACACCGCGCACGCGGCCAAGCATGCGCCACCCAAGCCGGACCCGCGCTGCCTGGAAGAACCCTCGCGCCTGGGCCGGCTGTTGGGCCGCGACGTGAAGTGCGATGCCGCGGGCCAACCGGCGAAGCAGTGAGGGACCAAGCTGCCGGGCCCTGCGCCCCCTGTAGGAGGGGCTTCAGCCCCGACCGTGGAATCGCATCATCATTGACATTGACGACACGCATGATGCTGCGGATCAAGACATCTCTCCCGTGCTCGCGTTCGTCCGCGGGACCCTTTGCTGGGAATTCTGTTTGGCTGCGTCGGGGCTGAAGCCCCTCCTACAGAAGCCCTCCTACATAGGCCCGGTGTCACGCCGTAACGCGCGCCAAATTCGCCCGGGCACGTCGTTCCAATGCATCGTGGAAATGCGGCGTGCTGTAGATCGCCGGCCGATCCAGGAAGCCCTTGAGGATCTCGCGCCGCTTGCGCCGGAACAGGAAGCCGGGCACGTACGCGTATTCCTTGCGGATCTGCCGTTCGTACTCGTCGAAGCGCGCGCGTTCGGCGCCGAGGATGGACAGGTCGATGTCGACCAGCAGCCGCTCGTCCCGCCCGACAGGCACCGCCGTGTGCCGCGTCGCCATGACCAGCGCATGCACGCGCGCGGCGGCATCGGGATCGACGCCGCCCGCCAGCAACGCTTCGCGCGCCCAGTCGGCACTGCGTTCCTCGTTGTCGTGCCGCTTCACCTCGTAGATGGCGTCGTGGAACCACAAGGCCATTTCCACTTCGTGCGGATGCGCGGCCAGGTGGCGCGCGGCATCGAATGCGGAGAGGCATTCCTGCAAGTGTTGCAGCGTGTGGTAGTGGCGCTGGGGCTCGGCATAGGCCGCCTTCAACCGTTCAAACAGCGCACCGCCCCCGCCCGTCGCGCCGATGCCGGGCCAGGCGCGCTGCCAGGATGCGCGGAGGATTTCCATGGCCAGAGTCTATGCCGAAAGAATGCCGTGGATCGTGGCTGCACCGAGCTTGCCGTCCACCAGTCTCCCTGTAGGAGCGGCTTCAGCCGCGACCGCGGACCGGGCCGGATTGGAACCGTCGTTCGTCATCTTCGCGCGCTGCGGCGCGGTCGCGGCTGAAGCCGCTCCTACAAGGGATGATCGCATTCGGACAGCAAAGCCCTGCCCTATCCGGCCTTCGCCAACCCATGCCCGCCCACCGGCACGGTTTCGACATGACTGTCGAAGCCGGCGATCAGCGGCCTCGCCTTCGCGATGGCCTGCTGTACCGCCGGCAACGTCAGCGAGGCCTTGTGGCTTTCCTGGTCGGTCCAGACTTCGGTGATCCAGATCGCGTCGGCGTCGGCGGGATCGTGAGCGACGACGTAGCTCAGGCAACCCGGCATCGGGCCGACGTCCTGCAACAGGATCGTCGCCAGCGCATCGCGCTGGCCGGGGACGGCTTTCATCTTTCCGATCAGTCCATACATGGCGGGTTCTCCTCCGGGGGCAGCAAGAAGGGGATGCGATGCCGCGGGCGCGGCGGCGGCCGCCACCGCGCCACCCAATGCCGCGACGATGCAACGACGGGACGGGTTCATGGCGTCGCGTCCATGCGATCGGCGGGATGGCGGATGCCATCGCTCACCGGCACGTCGGCGATCAGGAAGGGATCGACGCCATCCAGGCAACCGACGTTGTAGCCGTATTCCTGCGGATTGGAGCGGCGCCGGTGATGGGTGTAGATGCCGCAGACCGAGCAGAAGAAATGCTGCGCCGTGTGCGTGTTGAACGTGTAGCGGGTCAGGACCTCGCGTCCCTGCACCATGGTCAGGTCCGGCAATGGCACGGAAGCGACCACCGCGCCCTTGCGCCGGCAGATCGAGCAATCGCAACGGCGTGGATCGACGATGCCGTCGGGCAAGGCCAGTTCCAGCACCACGGCCCCGCAATGGCAGCGCGCGCGGTGCACGGGCTGGATCACGGTATCGCCCACCTGCCGGATCATGCGGACCTCCATCGCCTTCCCGGGTCCGCGTTGTACCACGGGGCGAGGGCAGCCGCTGTGCGGCGTTGTCCTCGATGCGCCGCCGGTCAGCCCTTCGGCAGCGGCAACCCGCCGAAGGTCTTCACCGCGCGCAGCACGAAGCTGGAATTGACGTCGGCCACGCCGCTGGCGTTGAGCAGCTTGTCCAGCAGGAACCGCGAGAAGTGCTCCAGGTCCTGCACCACCACGTGCAGCAGGTAGTCCATGTCGCCGGTCAGCGCATAGCAGGCCACCACTTCGTCCCAGCCCTGCACGGCGTCGCCGAAGTGGTCGATGCTGGTCTGGCCGTGCTTCTCCAGCTGCACGCGGACGAAGGCCTGCAGGCCCAGGCCGACGGCCTTGGGCTCGACCCGGGCGGAATAGCCGGCGATCACCCCCGCCGCCTCCAGCCGCTGGATGCGGCGCAGGCAGGCGGACGGGGACAGGTTCACCTGCGCGGCGATGTCGGTGTTGGCCGCCCGGCCCTCGCGCTGCAGCAGGGCCAGCAGGCGCAGGTCGGTGCGGTCCAACGGCAGGGATGCAGGCATTTAATGTTCACATAACAATGTTTGCGCAACATTATTGCGCCGAGAGGGCCGTGATGCGCAACTTCGCAACCCTGTTGCGCCGATGAGCGGCTAGCATCGATCCGTCCGATCCCGCCCCGTCCGGAGAGCCCCATGAACGAGCCGCGCCGCGTCGAGCACCAGCAGACCGACAAGGGCTACGTGCCGGTCTACACGACCGCCATCGTGGAGCAGCCCGCGGACTACCCCGCCGCCGACCACGACACCTGGGGCACGCTGTACGAACGCCAGCGCGCGCTGCTGGTGGGCCGCGCCTGCGACGAGTTCCTGCAGGCGCAGGACGCCATGGGCATGAGCCCGGACCGCATCCCGCGCTTTTCCGAACTCAACCAGGTGCTGGGCGCCACGACCGGCTGGCAATTGATCGGCGTGGAAGGCCTGCTGCCGGAACTGGAGTTCTTCGACCATCTGGCCCATCGCCGTTTCCCGGTCACCTGGTGGATCCGTCGGCCGGACCAGATCGACTACATCGCCGAACCGGACCTGTTCCACGACCTGTTCGGCCACGTGCCGCTGCTGATGAACCCGGTGTTCGCCGACTACATGGAAGCGTACGGCAAGGGCGGGGTGAAGGCTCACGACATCAATGCCGATGCGCTGCAGTACCTCACGCGGCTGTACTGGTACACGGTGGAGTTCGGCCTGATCGACACCCCTGAGGGCCTGCGCATCTACGGCGCCGGCATCCTGTCGTCGAAAAGCGAGTCGCTGTACTCGCTGGAGTCGGAGGCGCCCAACCGGATCGGCTTCGACCTGGAGCGGATCATGCGCACGCGCTACCGCATCGACACCTACCAGAAGACCTACTTCGTCATCGACAGCTTCGAGCAGTTGATGGCCGCCACCGCGCCGGACTTCACCCCGATCTACGCGCGCCTGACCGAGCAGGACGCGATCCCGGCCGGCGACGTGCGCGAGGGCGACACGGTGTTCACCCGCGGCACCGGCGAAGGCTGGGCCACCGACGGCGACGTCTAGGTCGCGGGCTTACTTCACGTACTGCTGCCAGGGCACCGGCGCCCAGGGGTGGATCCGGTAGTGGAACACGCCCTCGGACACGGCCGGGTCTGCCTTGATCAGCGCTTCGGCCTCGGCCGCATTGGCCACGGTCAGCACGATGGCGGCGCCGGAATCGTCCGGGAACGAGCCGGACCTTGCGGACAATGAAGCAAGCGTGCCGCGAGCCACGCGATGTGGCTGTGCCGATCTTGCGTGTACGTTCGACCGCCATCGCCGGAATGCCGGAATGCCGGAATGCCGGAATGCCGAATGGTGGCGATGCCTGAGTTCCTGTAGGAGCGGCTTCAGCCGCGACCAGAGAACCAAAAAAGCTCCGTTACCGATCAAAGTGAATGAACGCGGATCAAAGCAGGAGCTTCATCCGCCATTGTCCGCCTTGATCCGTGTCTAATGCTTTTCGGCCATTCCCGGTCGCGGCTTCAGCCGCTCCTACAAGGGTGAGGCGGGTGCTTTAGAATCGCGGCGATCCCCCAGCCTCCGCACCCGATGACACGTCGCCTCCCTGTATTGCTGGCGCTGCTCGCGCTGCTGCCGCTTTCCGCCACCGCCCTGGCCCGCAACTGCGCCATCGCCATCGAAGCCGATGACCTGATGACGTTCAACCTGAAGACGATCCGCGTACCCGGCGATTGCGTGCAGCTGCGGGTGACGCTGAAGCATGTCGGCCGCATGCCGGCCACGGCGATGGGGCACAACTGGGTGCTGGCCGAGACGCGCCACCACCGCGACCTGGGCCTGGCCGGCGGGCGCATGAAGATCGCCGATGCCTACCTGCCGCGCGACGACGCGCGCGTGATCGCGCATACGCCGGTGATCGGCGGCGGCCAGTCGGTGGACGTGGTGTTCCCCACCTCGCGCCTGCGCAAGGGCGGCGACTACACCTATTTCTGCTCGTTCCCCGGCCACTGGAACATGATGAAAGGCCGGCTGGTGTTCGAATGAACACGCCGCGCACGCTCACCGGCGCCATCGCATTCGCGCTGCTGGGACTGGCGGCGACGGCGGAGGCGCAATCCGGCGCCGACGCGCGCACGCTGGACCGCGTGGTGGTCGAGGCCACGCGCCTGCGCGGCGTCGATGGCTTCGACACCCCGGCGTCGGTGACGCGCATCGACCTGGGCGAAGAAGCGAGCGGGGCGAACGTGCAGGCCTCCGAACGCCTGGGCGGCGTGCCGGGCCTGCTGGCGCGCGAACGGCAGAATCTTGCGCAGGACACGCAGCTGTCGATCCGCGGCTTCGGCGCGCGTTCCACCTTCGGCGTGCGCGGCGTGCGGCTGTACGCCGACGGCATTCCCGCCACGCTGCCGGACGGGCAGGGCCAGCTGTCGCACTTCAACCTGGCCGCGGGCGATCGCATCGAGGTGATGCGCGGCCCGTTCTCCGCGTTGTACGGCAATTCCTCGGGCGGTGTCGTGCGGATCACCAGCGCGGAAGGCGTGCAGCCCGCTCGGGTCGATGCGCGCATCACCGCCGGCAGCGACGACAGCATCGGCGCTTCCGCGCGCTGGCTGGGCCGCGCGGGCAGGGTGGGGTTCAACCTCGCCGCCGGCGTGTTCGACACGCAGGGCTATCGCGACCACAGCGCGGCACGGCGCGAATCGGCCAATGCGCGCATCGACATCGACACGCGCGGCGACGACCGGCTGACGCTGGTCTTCAACCACGTGGACATTCCGCAGGCGCAGGATCCACTGGGCCTGACGCGCGAACAGGCCGACGCCGATCCGCGCCAGGCCGTCGCGGTGGCGCGGCAGTTCGACACCCGCAAGTCGGTGTCGCAGCAGCAGGGCGGCGCGACGTACGCCTGGCGCCCGTCCGCGGCGCACGAGGTCGCGCTGTCCACGTATGGCGGGCAACGCGAAGTCGAACAGTTCCTGGCGCTGCCGGCGGCGGCGCAGGGCAACCCTCTCAATTCCGGCGGCGTGATCGACCTGGACAACGACTACGCCGGTGCCGACCTGCGCTGGGCGTGGCAGAGCGAATGGGCGGGACGCCCGGCCGAATGGACGCTGGGCGCCAACACGGACCGGATGCGCCAGCACCGGCGCGGCTTCGAGAACTTCGTCGGCGACACGCTGGGCGTGCGCGGTCGGCTGCGCCGCGACGAGCGCAACCGCGTCGACAACCGCGACCAGTACGCGCAGGCGTGGTGGCAGGCCTCGCCGCGCTGGTCGCTGCTGGCGGGCGCGCGGCGCAGCGAAGTGCGGTTCCGTTCCGACGACCGCTACGTCACCGCGCAGAACCCCGACGACAGCGGCCGCGTGGCCTATCGCGAAACGACGCCGGTGGCGGGCGTGGTGTTCCATGCCGACGACGATCTCCGCCTGTATGCCTCGGCGGGGCGCGGCTTCGAGACGCCGACGTTCAACGAACTGGGCTACCGCGCCGATGGCGGCGCGGGCCTAGCGCTGGACCTGCGCCCCGCGGTCAGCCGCAACTTCGAAACCGGCCTGAAGTGGCGGACCGGCGACGGCATGCGGCTGGAAGCCGCGCTGTTCCGCGCCGACACCGACGACGAACTCGCCGTCGCCAGCAACGTGGGCGGGCGCAGCACCTACCGCAATGCCGGCCGGACGCGCCGGCAGGGCCTGGAAGCCTCGCTGGAGGCGCCGTTGCGCGGGGAAGGGCGCTGGCAACTGGCCTACACGCGGTTGCAGGCCGAATTCCGCGATGCGTTCCTGGTCTGCGCGCGCAGCGGCTGCACGGTGCCGGACACGCCGGTCGCCGCCGGCACGCGCATTCCCGGCGTGCCGCGCGACCAGGCGTTCGCGCGCCTCGAATGGCCGGTCGCCGCATGGCGTGCGGCGGCCGAGGCGGTGGCCGTCGGCGCCGTCGGCGTCAACGACCTGGGCACCGAATCGGCGCCCGGCTACGCGCTGCTGCACCTGGAACTGTCGCGGCGCTGGGTGCTGCGCGGAAGCACGCTGCGCGCGTTCACGCGGATCGACAACGCGCTGGACCACCGCTACCTCGGTTCGGTGATCGTCAACGAAGGCAATGGCCGTTTCTACGAACCGGGGCCGGACCGCAGCTGGTTGCTGGGCCTGGAGTGGAACCTGCGCTGACCGGAATCGTCCTTGGCCGATACGAAGCCATGTTGACGGTCACCATCAACACATTCGCCGTCCGCCGGTTTTAGACCATCGTTTGCCGCCGGTAACGCGTGCGTCCGGTAGCATGTCGGTCTGCCACGCGCCCCGCGGCGCGCAGCGCCACTTTCACAGCAGACGGCACGCCATGAATACCGACTACCGCAAACCGCTTCCCGGCACGGACCTGGACTATTTCGACGCGCGCGCCGCGGTCGACGACATCCAGCCGGGCGCGTGGGACACGCTGCCGTACACCTCGCGCGTATACGCCGAGAACCTGGTGCGCCGCTGCGATCCGGATACGTTGACCGAGTCGCTCAAGCAATTGATCGAACGCCGCCGCGACCGCGACTTCCCGTGGTTCCCGGCGCGCGTGGTCTGCCACGACATCCTCGGCCAGACCGCGCTGGTGGATTTGGCCGGCCTGCGCGACGCCATCGCCGACCAGGGCGGCGATCCGGCGCAGGTGAACCCGGTGGTGCCGGTGCAGCTGATCGTGGACCACTCGCTGGCGGTGGAATGCGGCGGCTACGACCCGGACGCGTTCACCAAGAACCGCGCCATCGAGGATCGCCGCAACGAGGACCGCTTCCATTTCATTGACTGGACCAAGCTCGCGTTCAAGAACGTGGACGTTATCCCGCCGGGCAACGGGATCATGCACCAGATCAACCTGGAGAAGATGTCGCCGGTGATCTACGTGCAGGACGGCGTGGCGTTCCCCGACACCTGCGTGGGCACCGACAGCCACACGCCGCACGTGGACGCGCTGGGCGTGATCGCCGTCGGCGTGGGCGGGCTGGAGGCGGAGAACGTCATGCTCGGCCGCGCGTCGTGGATGCGCCTGCCGGACATCGTCGGCGTGGAGTTGAGCGGCAAGCCGCAGCCCGGCATCACCGCCACCGACATCGTGCTGGCGCTGACCGAATTCCTGCGCCAGTCCAAGGTCGTCGGCGCGTACCTGGAGTTCCGCGGCGAAGGCGCGGCGGCGCTGACCATCGGCGACCGCGCGACGATCTCCAACATGGCGCCGGAGTACGGCGCGACCGCCGCGATGTTCTTCATCGACGACAACACGCTGGACTACCTGCGCCTGACCGGCCGCACCGACGAGCAGGTCGCGCTGGTGGAGAACTACGCGAAGACCGCCGGCCTGTGGGCCGACGCGCTGGCCCACGCGCAGTACGAACGAACGCTGCGTTTCGACCTGTCCACGGTCGTGCGCAACATGGCCGGCCCGTCGAATCCGCACAAGCGTCTGCCGACTTCGGCGCTGGCCGAGCGCGGCATCGCCGACGAGGCCAAGCTGGAAGCCGGCAAGGCCGAGGAAGCGCAGGGCCTGATGCCCGACGGCGCGGTCATCATCGCCGCGATCACCAGCTGCACCAACACCAGCAACCCGCGCAACGTCATCGCCGCCGCGCTGCTGGCGCGCAACGCCAACGCGAAGGGACTGGTGCGCAAGCCATGGGTGAAGACTTCGCTGGCCCCCGGCTCCAAGGCCGTGCAGCTGTACCTGGAGGAATCCGGATTGATGCCGGAACTGGAGAAGCTCGGCTTCGGCATCGTCGGCTTTGCCTGCACCACCTGCAACGGCATGAGCGGCGCGCTGGACCCGGCGATCCAGCAGGAGATCATCGACCGCGACCTGTACGCCACCGCCGTGCTGTCGGGCAACCGCAACTTCGACGGCCGCATCCATCCGTACGCCAAGCAGGCCTTCCTGGCCTCGCCGCCGCTGGTGATCGCCTACGCCATCGCCGGTACCATCCGCTTCGACATCGAGAAGGACACGCTCGGCTACGACAGCGAGGGCAACGCCGTCACGCTGAAGGATCTCTGGCCGAGCGACGAGGAGATCGACGCGATCGTGAAACGGAGCGTCAAGCCCGAGCAGTTCCGCAAGGTCTATGGGCCGATGTTCAACATCCGCGTCGAGCATGGCGGCAAAGTGGAGCCCTTGTATGCGTGGCGCCCGCAGAGCACCTACATCCGCCGTCCGCCGTACTGGGAAGGCGCACTGGCCGGCGAGCGCACGCTGCGCGGCATGCGTCCGCTGGCGGTGCTGCCGGACAACATCACCACCGACCACCTGTCGCCGTCCAACGCGATCCTGCCGGACAGCGCCGCCGGCGAGTACCTGGCGAAGATGGGCCTGCCGGAAGAGGACTTCAATTCCTACGCGACCCATCGCGGCGACCACCTGACCGCGCAGCGCGCGACCTTCGCCAACCCGAAACTGATCAACGAGATGGCGGTGGTCGATGGGCAGGTGAAGCAGGGCTCGCTGGCGCGCATCGAGCCGGAAGGACGGGTCGTGCGCATGTGGGAGGCCATCGAGACCTACATGCAGCGCAAGCAGCCGCTGATCATCGTCGCCGGCGCCGACTACGGGCAGGGCAGCTCGCGCGACTGGGCCGCCAAGGGCGTGCGCCTGGCCGGCGTGGAGGCCATCGTCGCCGAGGGCTTCGAGCGCATCCACCGCACCAACCTGATCGGCATGGGCGTGCTGCCGCTGGAGTTCAAGCCGGGCACCGACCGCAAGACGCTGGGCATCGACGGTACCGAGACCTTCGACGTGGTGGGCGAACGCACGCCGCGCGCGGACCTGACGCTGGTGATCCACCGCAGGGATGGCGAGCGGGTCGAAGTGCCGGTGACCTGCCGGCTGGATTCGGACGAGGAAGTCTCGATCTACGAGGCGGGTGGCGTATTGCAGCGTTTCGCACAGGATTTCCTCGAGTCGTCGAAAGTCGCCTGAGTCGTTCGTCGGTATCCCGTAAGTCCACCCAACAGGAGACCGATCATGTCCGACAACGCCACCGGCACCGTCCGCCTACACCGCGTACTGCGCGCGCCCGCCGAACGCGTCTACCGCGCCTTCCTCGACCCCGACGCGCTGGTGAAATGGCTGCCGCCGCACGGCTTCACCTGCAAGGTCCACCGCATGGACGCGCGCGTGGGCGGCGGCCACACGATGTCGTTCACCAACTTCGGCACCGGTTCCAGCCATTCCTTCGGCGGCACCTACGTCGAACTGGTACCGAACGAGCTGATCCGCTACACCGACCGGTTCGACGATCCCGGCCTGCCCGGCGAGATGCAGGTCACGGTGACCCTGAAGCAAGGCATCGCCGGCACCGAACTGCACATCGTGCAGGAAGGCATTCCGGCGGCGATCCCGGTGGAGTTCTGCTACCTGGGCTGGCAGGAGTCGCTGGCGTTGCTGGCGAACGTGGTGGAACCGGAGATTCCGGACGACGCATGATGCGCGCGCCGGCAACCAACGCAGCAAGGATGCTGCATGCCCCTCTCCCCTTGTGGGAGAGGGGAGAAGATCAACCCTGATACGAGTCCGTCCATGACCCACGCTCCCCAGATCCGCATCCCCGCCACCTACATGCGCGGCGGCACGTCCAAGGGCGTGTTCTTCCGCCTGGACGACCTGCCCGAACGCGCGCAGGTGCCCGGACCGGCGCGCGACGCGCTGCTGATGCGGGTGATCGGTTCGCCCGATCCGTACGGCAAGCATACCGACGGCATGGGCGGCGCCACGTCCAGCACCAGCAAGTGCGTGATCATCTCGAAGAGCACGCAGCCGGATCATGACGTGGATTACCTGTACGGGCAGGTCTCCATCGACACCGCGTTCGTGGACTGGAGCGGCAACTGCGGCAACCTCAGCACGGCGGTGGGGCCGTTCGCGATCGCCAACGGTTTCATCGATCCGGCGCGGCTGCCGAAGGACGGCACGTTCGCGGTCCGCGTGTGGCAGGCGAACATCGGCAAGACCATCGTCGTGCACGTCCCCATCGCGAACGGCGAGGTGCAGGAAACCGGCGACTTCGAGCTCGATGGCGTCACGTTCCCGGCGGCGGAGATCGTGCTGGAGTTCCTCGATCCGGCCGACGAGGGCGAAGGCCAGGGCGGCGGGGCCATGCTCCCCACCGGCAACCTCGTCGACGATCTGGAAGTGCCCGGCGTCGGCACGCTGAAGGCGACACTGATCGATGCCGGCATCCCGACCGTCTTCATCAACGCGGCCGACATCGGCTACACCGGCACGGAACTGCAGCCCGACATCAACGAGGACAAGGCCGCGCTGTCGCGGCTGGAGGCGATCCGCGTGGCCGGCGCGCTGCGGATGGGGTTGATCCGGACGCCGGAGGAAGCGGCCTCGCGCCAGCACACGCCCAAGGTCGCCTTCGTGGCACCGGCGACGACCTACACCGCGTCCAGCGGCAGGGTGATCGAGGCCGCCGGCATCGACCTCAACGTCCGCGCCCTGTCGATGGGCAAGCTGCACCACGCGATGATGGGCACGGCGGCAGTGGCCATCGGCACCGCCGCGGCGATTCCCGGCACGCTGGTCAACCTGGCCGCCGGGGGCGGCGAGCGTACGGCGGTGCGCTTCGGCCATCCCTCCGGCACGCTGCGGGTGGGCGCGGAAGCCAGGCACGTGGACGGCCAATGGACCGTCGCCAAGGCGATCATGAGCCGCAGCGCGCGCGTGCTGATGGAAGGCGCGGTGCGCGTCCCTGGCGACGCGTTCTGAGGCCGACACGCCGGCGGGCCACCTGCCGGAAGTCACCAGTTGCGCCGGAACCATTGCCTCTACCCGCGGGGCGACGCAGCATGGCCGCATGGACCAGGCCCTGAAACGACTGCGCGAACCGATGACCCTGGCGGGCGTGTTCACGCTCGCGGCGGTCTCACTCGGCCTGCGCTTCCTCCCGGCGCACCTGTTGCTGGCGGCGGTCGCGACACTGGTCGCTTTCGCCGTCGCCTTCCTGCTGCTGGCGATCGGCCCGGACGCCTGGCGGCGCACCAAACTGATCGCGCTCGCCGCGATGGCGGCGCTGGCCCTGCTGCTGGCCGCGTTGACGCCGCCACTGGGCGTGGCCCAGGTGCTGCTGGTGATCTGGGTCGCATGCGCGGTCAGCCTGCTGGAACCGCGCTGGGTGGTGGCGGCAATGCTGCCGCTCAACACCGCGTTCTATTTGCTGATGCTGCAAAGCGGCTTCGGCGCACCGTTGACGATGACGCTGATCAACCTGGGCTTCCAGTCGCTGGCCGGCCTGTGCGTGCATTACGCGCGCAGCGCCGAGGAGTCGCGCGACCGGCTGGCGCTGGTCAACGCCGATTTGCTAGCCACGCGCGCGTTGCTGGCCGACAGCACGCGCGACGCCGAACGACTGCGGCTGGCGCGCGAACTGCACGACGTGGCCGGCCACAAGCTCACCGCGATGAAGCTCAACCTGCGCGCACTGGCCAACGACCCCGCCTTCGCCCAGCGCGACGAGGTGAAGCTGGCCCACCAGCTGTCCACCGAACTGCTGGACGATATCCGCAACGTGGTGCAGGCGCTGCGCGATTCGCGCGGACTGGACCTGCAGACCGCATTGCGCGCACTGGCCGCGCCGCTGCCGCGCCCGGCGCTGTCGCTGCATATCGACGAAGGCGTCACCGTCACCGACCCGGCGGTGGCCGAAACCCTGGCCCGCATCGTGCAGGAAAGCCTGACCAACGCCGCGCGGCACGCCAATGCCGACACGCTCTTCGTCACCCTGGAAAAGGATCGCGACGCCCTGCACCTGCGCATCGAGGACGATGGACGACTGCAGGCCGGGATGGTCGAGGGCAACGGCCTGTCGGGCATCCGCGAGCGCGTGGCCGCCGTGCACGGCGAACTGCGGCTGGAGGCCTCGCCGCGCGGCAGCCTGCGCCTGGACGTGAGGCTGCCGGCATGACGGTGCGCGTGGCCCTGGCCGACGACCAGGCGCTGGTGCGCGCCGGCCTGCGCGCGTTGCTGGGCCAGCAGCAGGTGGAGGTGGCGTTCGAGGCCGAGGACGGCGGGGACCTCCTGGCGAAGCTGGCCGCACAGCCGGTGGACGTGGTGCTCAGCGATATCCGCATGCCGGGCGTGGACGGCATCGAAGCGCTGGTGCGGCTGCGCGAGCGCGGCGACCGCACGCCGGTGTTGCTGCTCACCACGTTCGACGACAGCGACCTGCTGTTGCGCGCGACCGAGGCCGGCGCGCAGGGCTTCCTGCTGAAGGACGCCGCGCCGGAAGACCTGCGCGATGCGATTCGGCGCGTGGCCTCCGGCGAAACGCTGCTGCAGCCGGTCAGCACCGACCCGGTGCGCGCGCGCTTCCGCTTCCGCGACGAGGCGCCGCCCAGCGACACCTTCAGCGAACGCGAGGTGGCGATCCTGCGCCTGCTGGCCGGCGGTTATTCCAACAAGGAGATCGCGCGCACGCTGTTCCTCGCCGAAGGCACGGTGAAGAACTACGTCTCCACCATCCTGGACAAGCTGGGCACGCGCGACCGCACTCGCGCGGTATTGAAGGCGATCACGCTACGGATCATCTGATCCATACGAAATTCCGTAGGAGCGCCCCATGGGCGCGATGCCCTCTTCTGGCTGCGGCGAAAAAAAGCATCGCGCCCATGGGGCGCTCCTACAGGATCTTGATCTTGGCGATTACACCCACACCACCGCCACGCCCGCGACCAGCGCCGTCAGCAGGCCGGCCGACACGCGCAGCCCATAGGCGCTTCCGCCGCTGACCCAGGCGATCACCGATTTGGCGATCAGGCTGGCCGCCAGCAAGGCCAGCATCCACCAGCGGGCTTCCGCTGCTTCCAGCCCGCCGCGCGAGAACTGGGTGGCCAGCGCCGCCACCGCCGCATGCAGTTCGGCCGTCGCCGACAGGGCGGCCGCGGCCATCGCGCCGCGCGGCCCGATCCATGCCGCCAGGGCCGCCGCCACGAAGGTCAGCGCCGCCACCAGCAAGGCGAAACCCAGTGCCTGGCGGAAGCGGAACATGCGGCTTTCCGAAGTGGGCGGCTTCACCGTTTCGTCCCGGCCGGCGCGCAGGCCCAGCAGGCCCCCGATCAGCAGCACCGCGCCGATCGCACAGAGCTCGGGCAACAGGTCGGTCACCAGCGGCGGCGAAACCGCCCACAGCACCGGCACGCACAGGCTGAGCGATGCGAGGTTGGACAACAGCGCGGCCGCCACCGCCGACCGCATCAGCGCCGGAGTTTCCTTCGCCCGCTGCCCGAACCCGATCACCGCCGCGGTCGACGACACATAGCCGGCGAAGAAACCGGCCGCCGCCAGTCCCCAGCGGTTGCCGACGATGCGCAGCACGACGTGGCCCAGCGCGCTGACCGCCATCACCAGCACCACCAGCTTCCAGATCGTCGCCAGGTTGATGGCGTCGAACGGGCCGATGGCGCGGTCGGGCAGGATCGGCAGGATCACCAGCGCGGAAGCCAGCAGCAGCAGGCCATCGAAGACCTCGCGTTCGCTCAGCGTCTCGCGGGTCAGTTCGTGCAACGGCTTCTTGGCGTACAGCAACACCGCCACCACCACGGCCAGGCCGGTCGCCAGCGCGGGCATGCGCATGGCCAGGGCACCCAGCAGGAAGGTCACCACCAGCGTGACCTCGCTGGTCAAACCGGGATCGTCCTGGTGGGTGGCGCGATAGCTCATGGCCGCCAGCACGCCGGTCACGCCCAGTCCCACCAGCAGCACCGGCTGGCCCAGCCAGGCCGCCACCGCCGCGCCCAGCGCCACCAGCGCATGCGTGCGCAGCCCGGCGATGGCGTGCGCGCGGCCATGGGCGCGTTCGCGCACCAGGCCGATCAGCAGGCCCAGGCCCAGTGCCGAGGACAGGGCAAGCCATGTGTCGGGCGATGCTTCGTCCATTCCATCCTCCCGTGGAAGCTCGTCAGCATAGCGAATGGTCTTGCATTGGTCCCATCAACCCGGACAATGCGCGCACCCTTCGCCGTGGAACCCATCATGCCCGCTTCCGCTTCGCCCGCCATCTCGCTGAGCCGCTACCTGATCGAGGAGCAGCGCGCCGGCCGCATCAGTGCCGACCTGCGCCAGCTGATCGCGGTGGTCGCCCGCGCCTGCACCAGCATCGCCATCGCGGTCGGCAAGGGTGCGCTGGGCGGCGTGCTGGGCGACGCCGGTACCGGCAACGTGCAGGGCGAAGCGCAGAAGAAGCTGGACGTGCTGAGCAACGACATCCTGCTGGAAGCCAACGCCTGGGGCGGGCACCTGGCCGCGTGCGCATCGGAGGAAATGGACCACAGCCAGCCGATTCCCGACGCCTACCCGCGCGGTGGCTTCCTGCTGCTGTTCGACCCGCTGGACGGCAGTTCCAACATCGACGTCAACGTTTCGGTGGGCACCATTTTCTCGGTGCTGCGCTGCCCGGACGGCGCGGGCAAGCCCGGGGACGAACACTTCCTGCAACCGGGCCGCGACCAGGTCGCCGCCGGCTACTGCATCTACGGCCCCAGCACGATGCTGGTGCTGACCACCGGCCACGGCACCCACGCCTTTACCCTGGACCGCGAGCAGGGCGCGTTCCTGCTGACCCAGCGCGACATGCGCGTTCCCGAGGAGACCAAGGAATTCGCCATCAACGTCTCCAACCAGCGCCACTGGGAAGCGCCGATGCAGGCCTACGTCGCCGACCTGCTGGCCGGCAGCGAAGGCCCGCGCGGCAAGGACTTCAACACGCGCTGGATCGCCAGCATGGTGGCCGACGTGCATCGCATCCTGACCCGCGGCGGCATCTTCGTCTATCCCTGGGACAGGAAGGACCCGGGCAAGCCCGGCAAGCTGCGCCTGATGTACGAGGCCAACCCGATGGGCCTGCTGGTGGAACAGGCCGGCGGCGCCGCCAGCACCGGCCGCGAGGACATCCTGTCGCTGCAGCCCACGCAGTTGCACCAGCGCGTGCCGGTGTTCCTGGGGTCGAAGAAGGAAGTGGAGGCCGCGGTGAGATACCACCGCGACCACGACGCCGTGCGGGCGTGACGGCACCCCGGCGAAGCGACGCTAGAATCGGGCGATGAGCCATGGGCACGCCGATTTCATCGAGGTCTACCCCGACGCACTGGACGCGGACACCTGCCGCACCATTGTCGCCCGTTTCGACGCCAGCCGGCAGGACCAGCCGGGCAAGATCGGGGGCGGGCACTATCCGGAGCTCAAGCACAGCCGCGACATCAGCATCAGCGGTCTGGCCGATTGGAAAGACGTGGAACAGCGGCTCAACCTGGCGATGTGCGCCGGCCTAGTCCACTACCTGCGCAAGTACCCGTACACGCTGATCGCCCCGCTGATGCTGCAGCGCCCCGGTGGGGACGGCCAGCTGCGCCGGCTGCATCACGGCGACGTGGCCGCGATGGACGATGCAGAACTGACCCGGCTGATCACCACGGTCTACGTGCCCGGCCGGATCAACCTGCAGCGCTATCCCGCCGGCGAAGGCGGCTACCCGTACTGGCATTGCGAGCTGTTTCCGAAGGACGCGACGGCCGATACGCTGCACCGCCACCTGCTGTGGACGCTCTACCTCAACGAGGATTTCGACGAAGGCGAAACCGAGTTCTTCCACCAGCAGCGCAAGATCGCACCGCGCACCGGCAGCCTGCTGATCGCGCCGACCGCCTTCACCCACACCCACCGAGGCAACCGCCCGCGGCGCGGCGACAAGTACATCGCCACCAGCTGGGTCCTGTTCCAGCGCGCGGAGCGGCTCTACGGGCAGGGCTGAAAGCGGAAGCTCAGAACAGCTCGCCCTGCGGCGAGGGCTTGCGCGGCGCCACGAACAGGCCGCACTCCAGCGGCGGATGCCGCCGGCCGGCGAAGCCAAAGCGCTTGTGCGCCAGCGTGAACCGCCTGGCCAGCAGGTCGGCGTAGACGCCTTCGCCGCGCATGCGCGTGCCGAAGCGCGAATCGTAGTCCTTGCCGCCGCGCAGCTGCTGGATCGTGCTCATCACGTGCTCTGCCCGTTGCGGCAGGTGGGTCCGCAGCCAGTCGCGGAACAGCGGCGCCACCTCGTGCGGCAACCGCAGCAGTACGTAGCCGGCCGACGTGGCGCCGGCATCGCGCGCGGCTTCCAGCACCGCTTCCAGCTCATGGTCGTTCACCCAGGGAATCACCGGCGCGAACATCACGCCCGCCGGCACGCCGGCTTCGCTGAGCCGCTTCACCGCCTTCAGCCGCGAGTGTGGCGCGGAGGCGCGAGGTTCCAGCCGCGAGGACAGGCCGTTGTCCAGCGTGGTGACGGAGAAATAGACATGCACCAGGTTCTCGCGCGCCATCGGGGCGAGCAGGTCCAGGTCGCGCTCGACCAGCGCGTTCTTGGTGATCAGCGAGAATGGATGCCGGGTCTCGGCCAATACTTCGATGATCCGCCGGGTCAGTTGCAATCGCCGTTCGGTCGGCTGGTAGGCATCGGTGTTGATGCCCAGCGAGATCGGGCTGACCTGGTAGCCGGGCTTGGCCAGCTCGCGCCGCAGCACTTCCGGTGCGTTGGTCTTGGCGTAGATCTTGGTCTCGAAGTCCAGCCCCGGCGACAGATCCAGGTAAGCGTGCGAAGGGCGCGCGAAGCAGTACGAGCAGCCATGCTCGCAACCCCGATAGGGATTCAACGACTGCGAGAACGGGATGTCCGGCGACTGGTTGCGGCTGATCACACTGCGCGCGGTTTCCTCGCGCACCTCGGTGCGTGGCGCGGATTCGATGTCGCCTTCGCCGTCGCGCTCGTGCCAGCCGTCATCGACGGCCTGCGGCGTGGTCACGGCGAAGCGGCCCGGCAGGTAGCCGGTGGAACCGCGTCCTTTGATGCCGGGGTGTTTGCGGGACTCCATGGGGGCAGCTTACGCCCGGGCCGTCGCAGCAACGGCGACACGGCTAGAATCCCCGCATGCTGCAGACACTGAATGATCTCTGGGCCGCGTTCTGGTCGATTCCGCATCTGAAGGCCTGGGTCACCGGGGCGTGGCTGCTCTACCTGGTGCCGCTGTGCGCCTGGATCATCCTGCAGAAGCGCGAGCCGGTGGCCACGCTCAGCTGGCTGCTGTCGCTGGCGATGCTGCCGTACATCGGCTACCTGGTGTATTTCCTGCTGGGGCCGCAGAAGATCAAGCGGCAGCAGTTGCGCCGTTCGCGCTCGCGCGAAGGGCTGGACACCTATGAAGTGTTCTGCGCCACCGACACGCGGTGCGCGGAACTGCCGATGCTGGGCCAGGCGGTGACCGGCCTGCCGCCCTCGACCGCCACTTCGGTGCAGCTGCTGGTGGACGGGTGCGCCACCTACCTGACCCTGCTGGACGCGATCGCTGGCGCGCGTAACCACGTGCACCTGGAGTACTACATCTTCAACGGCGACCGCACCGGCCTGCGCATGCTCGAGGCGCTGGCCGAGCGCGCCCGCGCCGGGGTGAAGGTGCGGTTGCTGCTGGACGCGGTGGGCTCGGGCCGCTTGAAGCAGCGCGCATTGCAGTCGCTGGTGGACGCCGGCGGCGAGTACGCCTGGTTCCATCCCACGCGCTTCCGCCCGTTCACCCGTCCCTGGCTGAACCTGCGCACGCACCGCAAGATCGTGGTGGTGGACGGCGCGATCGCCTTCACCGGCGGCATCAACATCACCGACGAACAGGACGAATCCCTGCGCGACGATGCCTACCGCGACCTGCACCTGCGGATGGAGGGCGAGGTGGTGCGCAGCGTGCAGCAGGTGTTCGTGGAGGACTGGGTCTACGCCACCGGCCAGCAGCGCAAGGACTTCCAGGGCACCCGGTTGTGGAGCGCCACCGAGGCCAACGTGCAGGGAGGCATCGTCACCCAGACGCTGATCTCCGGCCCGGACTCGGCCTGGGAACCGATCCACCGCATGCAGGTGGCGGCCATCCACGAGGCCAAGCGTCGCGTGTGGCTGGTGACGCCCTATTTCGTCCCGGGCGAGGCCGCGCGCATGGCGCTGACCTCGGCCGCACTGGGCGGCCTGGACGTGCGGCTGGTGGTGCCGAAGATCAGCGATTCGCGGCTGGTCACGCTGGCCGCGCGTTCCTACTTCGACGAACTGCTGGCCGCGGGCGTGAAGGTCTACGAATACGGCCCGCGGATGATGCACAGCAAAGCGCTGCTGTGCGACGACGAGCTGGCCATCATCGGCAGCGCCAACTTCGACCACCGCAGTTTCCGGCTGAACTTCGAGATCTCGATGATGTTCCGCGACCGTGGCATGGCGGGCACGCTGGCGCAGCTGCTGGAGGGCGAGATCGCCGCGTCCTCGCAGGTGCACCCGCAGCGTCACCGGTCGCTTTGGCGCCACCGCCTGCCCGAGGCGATGGCCCGGCTGATGTCGCCGTTGCTGTGAACGGCGGCCATTTTTGGCGGCCGGCGGAAACGGTAAGATGCGCCAGGATTCCCCGGGGGTGGACGATGCATTGGCTCTTCCTGCTGCTTGCCATGGGCTCGCTGGTCATCGCGATGCGGACCTCGTCGATGGCGCTGATGGTGGTCTGCCTGCTGGCCTCGCTGGGCCTGTTCGTCGCGTGGATCGTCGGCTGGTACGCGCAACGCGTCGGCGACGGCAGCCGCGACGAGGCGCAGATGATCGATCCTTCCGAGCTGCGCCGCCTGCGCGAACTCGCCGAGGCCCGGCGCAACGCGACGCCCCCCTCCGGCGAGCCGCCCGCGCTGTGACGCCCACGGCGCGGAAGACGCGTTGACGCGATGACCCTGCTCAGCGTCAACGTCAACAAGATCGCGGTGCTGCGCAACTCGCGCGGCGGCGGCGAGCCGGACGTGGTGCGCGCCGCGCGCACCTGCCTGTATGCCGGCGCCCACGGCATCACCGTGCATCCGCGTCCGGACCAGCGCCACATCCGCACCGACGACGTGCTGGCGCTGTCCGCGCTGACCCGCGAGAGCGGGGTGGAATTGAACCTGGAAGGCAACCCGTTCGCCCCGCCACGCGACGGCTACCCGGGCTTCCTGGCCCTGTGCGAACAGGTCCGCCCGGCCCAGGCCACGCTGGTGCCCGACGGCGACGGGCAGATCACCTCCGATCATGGCTTCGACTTCGTCCGCGATGCCGAGCGCCTGCGCCCGCTGGTGGCCGAACTGAAGGCGCTGGGCTGCCGGGTCAGCCTGTTCGCCGATGCCGGCTGCGAGGGACTGGAGAACGCGGCGGCCATCGGCGCCGATCGCATCGAGATCTACACCGGGCCCTTCGCCGAAGCGCTGGCCCGGGGCGACGCGTCGACGGAACTGGCGCGCTGCGCCGCCACCGCCCGGCACGCGCAGGCGCTGGGGTTGGGCGTCAATGCCGGACACGACCTCAGCCAGGCCAACCTGGACGAGTTCCTGGAAGCCGTTCCCGGCGTACTGGAAGTCTCCATCGGCCACGCGTTGATCGGCGAAGCGCTGTATGCGGGCCTGCAACGCACCGTGCACAAGTATCTGGCCATCCTGGACGAGGCAGGGCAAGCCCGCCGGGCCAGCTAGCAGGCCCGGCCACGCGACGGCCGGTTATTGCCTCAGGCTGATCTGGTCGAAACCACTGGCCTCCGCCACGGCCAGGGCGGTGACCATCTGCTGGTACTCCGCGCCGGACGCCGACTGCACCTGCAATACCGTCTTCGGGTCGGACACATGCGCTTCTTCCAGCTGCGTGCGCAGCTGGCCCAGCGTCATCGGGCGATCGTCCAGCCGGTAGCCGCCGTCGACATCCACCTGCAGCAGCAATTGCGGCGGCGGATCCACGCGCCGTTGGTCGATGGGCCGCGGCTGCGGCAGGATCAGGTTGATCGGTCGCGACAGCAGCGGCGCGGTGACCATGAAGATCACCAGCAGCACCAGCATGACGTCGACCAGCGGGGTGATGTTGATTTCGGCCAGGGCGGCGCGGGGTGCGGGGTCGGAGAAAGCCATTGCGAACTCCTTCTGTTGGGGACCGTCCCGGCCGACGCTACGCCTGCTCCCGCGGCACCGCAAGTCCCGCCCTGCGGGCAACGGGCCGGCCGCGCACCAGGCGCCGCGCAAAGAAAAACGCCGCCCTTGCAGGCGGCGTTTCAATTTGTTGCGCAAGCGTCGGGTTTACTGCACGAAACCGATCTTCAGCATCTGCGCGTTCTTGGCGGCGGCCAGCACCTTGGCCATCACCTCGTACTGCGCTTCCGAATTGGCTTCGATGCGCAGCTCCGGCTGGTTGGTCGGATCGCGCTGGACTTCGTCTTCCATCCGCCGCTGCAGATCGTTCACGTTGACCGGGCTGTTGTTCCAGTACACGGAACCGGCCGCGTCGATGCGCAGGTCGATCGGCGGCGGCGGTTCGCGCAGCTGCGGCGGCGGGTTGATCACCCGCTGCGGCAGCGCCACTTCGATCGGGTAGGTCATGATCGGCGCGGTCACGATGAAGATGATCAGCAGCACCAGCATCACGTCCACGAGGGGCGTGACGTTGATGTCGGCCATGGGGCCCTTGCTTCCACTGCTACTGAATGCCATGGCTTACTGCCCCTTCTCTTTCGTCGCCACGTAGCCGATGTCCAGCATGCCCTGGCTCTGCGCGATCTTGGTGACTTCGGCGATGGTGCCCATCTTGGTGGTGCGGTCGCCGCGCAGATTCAGCTTGGGCTGCGGCTGCAACTGCGCCGCGCTGGACAGGCGCGATTCCAGGATTTCCTTGCTGACGGGCTCGTCGCCCCAGTACAGGGAACCGTCTTCCCTCACCGAGATGGTGATCGGCGGGGTCTTCGGCGCTTCCTGATCCTTGTCCTGGACCAGGTTCGCCTCGGGCAGCTCGATCTTCACCTTGTGCGACATCAGCGGCGCGGTGATGATGAAGATGATCAGCAGCACCAGCATCACGTCCACGAGGGGCGTGACGTTGATTTCGGCCATCGGGCCGCCGCTATTACCACTACTGAACGCCATAACAGGCTCCGTTTAAAACGTTGCGTTGACTGCTGCTGCCGCCGGCTCAGCGGACGCGCGAGCCGGTGGCGAAGAAGTCGTGCAGATCGTGAGCGAACGTGTCGAACTTGGCGATCGTCGAGCTGTTGATCTTGCTGAAGAAGTTGTAGGCGAACACCGCCGGGATAGCGACGAACAGACCGATGGCGGTCATGATCAGCGCTTCGCCCACCGGGCCGGCGACGGCGTCGATGGAGGCCTGGCCGGTGGCGCCGATGCGGATCAGGGCGCCGTAGATGCCCCACACCGTACCCAGCAGGCCGACGAACGGAGCGGTCGCGCCCACGGTGGCCAGCAGGGTCATGCCGGTCTGCAGGTTGGAGCTCTCGCGGGTCACGGCCTGGCGCAGCGCGCGGTCCACGAACTCCGAACGGCTCAGCGATTCGGCGAGGCTGGAGCCTTCCTGGCGCTGGTGGTGGGCGGCGGCAAGCGCGGCGTCGAGGGCGATCTTGGAGAACGGCTCGTTCTTCGGCTGTTCTTCCATCAGGCGGATGGCGTCCTGCGCATTCGGGGTTTCCCAGAACGTGCTGGTGACGCGATCGGCCTGGCTCTTCAGGCGGGTGCTCTTCAGCACGTTGATGACCGTCCAGTACCAGGACATGGCCGACATGACCACCAGGGTGAGCAGCACGACCCAGGAGACGACGAACTCGCCCGGCTTGCTGGTCATCTCGCTGATCATGTGCTCGAAGCCCATCTGCGACAGGGCATTCGCGGCGTTGTTGCCCCCGGCTGCGGCGGCGAAAAGGGTTTCCTGCAGCATGACGCTTACCTTTATATGTGTGTTGATTGAGGGTGTTGCGGGTTACGGTGTGAAGCGGTTGGGATACCGGGTGCCGGCGTCAGCCACCCATGTTGAAGTCCACCGGCACGCGGACACGGCCCGCGGCCTTCTGGCCATTGACGATGGATGGGTTGAAGCGCCACTTGCGGGCGGCATCCATGGCCGCGCGATCGAGATCGCGGTTGCGGCTGGATTTTTCCACCGACACGTTGGTCACGTTGCCGTTGGCATCGACGTCGATGATCAGGATGACCGTGCCTTCGATGCCGGCGCGGGCGGCGGCCGGCGGGTAGCGGGGCGGGTTCATGTTCTTCGACGAGATGTCGACGCTGGCGCCGATGTCCGGCGTGGGCGCCGGCGGGGCCGGCGGCGACGGCGGGGTGACGATGTCGGTCGGACGTGGCTCGGCGATGTCGACCGGCGGGGCTTCCGGCGGCGGCGGCAGCGGCGTGGTCTTCGGCGGCGCCAGGTTCTTGACCGGCGGCGGCGGGGTGTCCTGCTTCGGCGGCGGCGGCGGCGGCGGGGGAGGCGGCGGCGGCGCGTCGACGATGACGACCGAGGTGCGACGCTCCTGCTCCTTTTCCGCCGGCGGGGCGACCGCCGGGATCAGCAGCGCAAGCAGGGCGGCTGCGTGCAACGCGATCACGAAGGCAATACCGATGATACGGGGCCAGTTGAGGCTGTTGTCCTCTTCTTCGTCCCGGTACCTGTTGATGACCAGTTGTTCAGCCATGCGCCAATTAACTCAAGGTTGGATACGGGTGCCAGGGCACCACGTTTGAATTGGATCCCGCCGACAGGCTTTCTGTCGGCGGAACCCCCAGCTTATACCAATCCGACGCCGCAGTACCATCACCGATTGCGATTTCTGGCCTACGGTGTCATGAATCCGATCACGGCAGCGCGATGATCTTCCTCGCGTCTTCCGGTTTCTTCAGGCCCTTGTCCAGCGCCGCCTTGGCGGCCACCTTCGCCTCCGGAATGCGGTCCTCCTGCCACAGCACGCGGGCCAGGTTGAGATAGGTGTCGCCGGTGGGCGCCAGCGGGGCCGCCTTCTGCCAGGCCTCGATGGCCGGGCCGACCTGGTCCGAGTAGTAGTACGCCTGCGCCAGCGCCAGCTGGGTCTGGTAGTCGGGCTTCAGGATGCCCTTCTGCAGGCCCTCGTTGACCACGGAGATCACATCCTTCTCCCTGCCGTCCATGTTGGCGTAGGTCACGTAAAGCTGACGATACTCTTTTTCATCGGTCATCTGGCCGGCGGCGCGTATCTTCTCCAGCGTGGCGGCGGCCTTGTCGAACTGGTCGGCCTGCTGGTACGTGGCCACCAGGTTCAACAGGGTCTTCTTGTCGTCCGGATTCTTGGCCGCCAGCTGCTCGGCGATCCTGACCGCCTCGCCCGGCTGGTCGGCGCCGGCGTACGAGGCCAGCAACAGGCCGTACCAGGCGTCCTTGGGTTCGGTAGTGGCGGCGATGGCCTGGTTCAGGACCGGAATGGCCTCGGCGTACTTCTCCATCTGGTAGAGGGCCTGGCCCTTCTGGATAAGGTCTTCGGGCCTGGCCGACTTGGTTTCGGCCAGGTAACGGTCCAGGTTGGCCATGCCAGGCTCGAACTCGTCGTCCTGCAACTGCAGCTGGGCCAGCATCAGCAACGCCTGGTAATGCGCGTTGTTGTCCAGGCTGTTGAGATCGACCACCTGTTGCAGCAACTGCTTGGCCGTGGCCGTGTCGTCCAGGTTGTAGGCCGCCTGCGCGCCCAACTGGGCGGCCATGCCCTTGTCGTATTCGTTCGCGTCGGCTTCGGCCAGCAGTTCCCTGGCGAGCGCCAGCGTCTCGGCGTCGTTGTCATCCTTCTCGTAGGCCTTGAACAGCTTGCTCAGCTTGTTCTGCATCTTGCTGGAAGCCTTGGCCTTGGGCTCCTCGCGGGTGGCGTCGGGATAGCGCACTTCGGCCTTGGCACTCTTGTTGCTGCGCGAACTGCGGTCGGCCGAGCGCGCGCTCTGCGCCACGGCTTCGGCGACGATGCCGCCGCCGAAGGCGGCCAGCAGCATCAGGCTGAGAACGGTCTTTTTCTGCGTCAGAAGCTTCATGTCTAACCTCGTCGGGCCATCCGGGGGGATGACGGTCTACCCCGCCTGCATGCGGGGCCGGCAAAACTAACAGAAACGGGCGGGCGGCGGATACAGGTCCGGATGTTGCGCGGCAACCATACCGGGCCGTGTGTCAGCCGCACTTGGGGGTGTTTCCGGCCTTCCTGGCCGCCTCGTAGGTGGGGACGAGGGAGGGGGCGTCGCGTTGCAGTTCGCGGATGCGGTTGGCCGGATCCGGGTGGGTGGACAGCCATTGCGGGGACCGCGCGCCGCTGGCGGCCATCATGTTCTGCCACAGGTCCACCGCCTGGCGCGGGTCGAAGCCGGCCTGCGCCATCAACCGCTGCCCGACCACGTCCGCCTCGCTTTCCTGGGTGCGCGAGCCCGGCAGCAGGAAAGCCGCCTGGGCGGTCATGCCGCCGAGCTGGTTGACCGTGCTCGCCGCGCCGTCGCCGTAGCGGGCGCCCGCCAATGCGCCGAGCAGGCCCAGGCCCTTCTGCGCGCCCATCTGCCGGGTGATGCGCTCCTCGTGGTGGCGCGCGATCACATGGCCGATCTCGTGGCCGAGCACGGCGGCCAGCTGGTCCTGGTTCTTCGCGACGGTGAAGATGCCGGTGTTCACCCCGACCTTGCCGCCGGGCAATGCGAAGGCGTTGGGCTCGTTGTCCGAAAACACCGCGGTTTCCCATGCCACGTTGCGCTGCTCGGGCGGCAGCTGGCGGACCAGTGCGTTGACCACGCAGGTGACGTAGGCGTTCTGCCGCGCGTCGCGATTGAGGGTTTCCTTGGCCTTGGTCTCGGCAAAGGCCTGCGCGCCCAGTTGGTTCAGTTGTTCCTGCGACACCGCGCCGACCATCTGCGTGCGGCCGGTGGGCGAGGTGGTCGTTGCGCACGCGGTGAGGCCGAAGGCCACGGCGACCGCGAGAATCATGGGTTTCATGCCTGCCCCCTGAGGCGATTCGTACACGGCCAGTGTGGGCAATGCAGTCTTAAACTTTCGTCAATCACATTTGCGTTTCAGCCGCCGGACGCCTGCAACATCCCCAGCGCTAGCGCATTGTTCAGCATGTGGGCGCCGATCGGCGCCCACAGGGTGCCGGTATGCCGGTAGACCACGGCGAAGACGGCCCCCATCGCGACATAGACCGCCAGCAGGAACACCGTGGTCAGCGGCGGATTGCCGGTCAGTCCCGGTATTTCATGCATCAGCGCGAATACCGCGCTGCTCAGCGCCACGCCCAGCACCGGCCAGCCCGCCGCCCACAGGCGGCCGAACAGCACGCGCCGGAACAGCACTTCCTCGTACAGCGGCGCCAGCACCACCACGAACAGCGACAGGAACACCGGATACTGCGCGAAACCGGCTTCGATCAGGGCCAGGTTGCTGGGGTTGGGCTCCAGGCCCAGCCGACGTCCGCACCAGGTCAGCAACGAGCTGAGCAGGAAGGTGGCCACGCCCGCGGCCAGCACCCAGGCCCAGGTGCGGAAGCGACGGGCGGCGGCGAAGGAGTGCGCGCGTTCCGCGGGGGTGGCGCGACGACGCCAGACGTAGAGCAGCAACGAAGTGCAGCCCATGCTGATCAGCGTCATCACGATCAGCACCAGCGCGCCCGGGGCGCCGAGTTGCGCGGCCAGCGCATCGGGGGCCAGTGCGCCATCGTGCTGCATCGCCAGTCGCACGCCGCGCCACAGTGCCCAACCGAAGTAGCACGCCATCATCAGCGCGAACATCATGACCAGCGCGAGCAACGCATCCAGCCCGAACGCCAGCAACGGGCCGCGCAAGGGCAGAGGCGGAGGGACGACGATGCGCATGCCGTCCGCGCGTGGCGCGGACGGCACCGATGACGATGCGGGTTCGCTCATCCGCGCACGATCACACGTCCAGGTTGGAAACCTTCAGCGCGTTGTCCTCGATGAACTCGCGGCGCGGTTCCACCACGTCGCCCATCAGCGTGCTGAAGATCTGGTCGGCGGCCACCGCGTCCTCGATCCGCACCTGCAGCAGGCGGCGCGTATCGGGATTCACCGTGGTATCCCACAGCTGCTCGGGATTCATTTCGCCCAGGCCCTTGAAGCGCTGGATGCTGCGGCCCTTCTTGGCTTCCTCCAGCAACCACGCCTGCGCGTCGGCGAAGCTGGCGACGGCCTGCGCCTTGTTGCCGCGGACAACCTGCGCGCCATCGCGCACCAGCCCGTGCAGCAATGCGGCGGCTTCGCGCAACGGGCGCAGTTCGCCGCTCTCGAACGCCGACAGCGAAAGCACCTGCACCAGCTCTTCGCCCATGTGCTTGCGCGTGGCCAGCAATGCGGCCGGGCGCTGCTCGTTGGCGGCCTGCAGGGTCAGCGAATAGCGCGCACTGCCCAGGCTGCCGCGGTTGAGCTTGGCTTCCAGCGCGTCCAGCTCGTGGCGCTCGTCGATGTTGCTCTGCAGATGCGCGGCGTCCAGCGGCGTGAAGTCGATCAGCGATTCCAGCAGGATGGGATCGTAGCGATGCGCGTTGCGCGCGATGGTGTCGCGCGCGGTGGTGAAGACCAGCAGCAGCTTCTCCAGCGCCTCGCCGGTGATCGGCGGTTCGCCTTCGGCGGGAATCAGCGACGCGCCTTCCACGGCATTGTTGGCCAGGTACACGTTGAGCGCCGCATCGTCCTTCAGGTACAGCTCCTGCTTGCCCTGCTTCAACTTGTACAGCGGCGGCAGGCCGATGTAGATGTGGCCGCGCTCGATCAACTCCGGCATCTGCCGGTAGAAGAACGTCAGCAGCAGCGTGCGGATGTGCGAGCCGTCCACGTCGGCGTCGGTCATGATGATGATGCGGTGGTAGCGCAGCTTGTCCGGGTTGTATTCGTCCTTGCCGATGCCGGTGCCCAGCGCGGTGATCAGCGTGCCGACTTCGGCCGAAGCGAGCATGCGGTCGAAGCGCGCGCGTTCCACGTTGAGGATCTTGCCGCGCAGCGGCAGCACCGCCTGGTTCTTGCGGTTGCGGCCCTGCTTGGCGGAACCGCCGGCCGAGTCGCCCTCGACGATGAACAGTTCCGACAGCGCCGGGTCCTTCTCCTGGCAGTCGGCCAGCTTGCCCGGCAGGCCGGCGATGTCCAGCGCGCCCTTGCGGCGGGTCAGGTCGCGGGCCTTGCGCGCGGCCTCGCGGGCGCGGGCGGCATCGACGATCTTGCTGGCGATGGCGCGGGCTTCGTTGGGGTGTTCTTGCAGGAACTCCTCCAAACGTGCACCGAACGTGCTCTCAACGGCCGGCCTGACCTCGGAACTGACCAGCTTTTCCTTGGTCTGCGAGGAAAAGCTGGGATCCGGCACCTTCACCGACAGCACCGCGATCATGCCTTCGCGCATGTCGTCGCCGGACAGGTTCACCTTGGCCTGCCTGGCGATGCCGTTCTGTTCGATGTAGTTGGTCAGCGTGCGCGTCAGCGCGGCGCGGAACCCGATCAGATGGGTGCCGCCGTCCTTCTGCGGGATGTTGTTGGTGAAGCAGAACATCGTTTCCTGGTAGGCGTCGGTCCATTGCAGCGCCACGTCCACCACGATGCCGCTGGCTTCGCCGGTCACCGAAATGACGTTGGGATGCAGCGGGGTCTTCAGCTGCGCCAGGTGCTCGACGAAGCTGCGGATGCCGCCTTCGTACTCGAAGACGTCCTGGCGGCCTTCGCCGCGCTCGTCGATCAGGGTGATCTTGACGCCGGAATTGAGGAACGACAGTTCGCGCAGGCGGCGCGCCAGGATGTCGTAGTGGAATTCCACGTCGCTGAAGATTTCCACCGCCGGCTTGAAGCGCAATGTGGTGCCGCGCTTCTCGGAGGCTTCCAGCTGCTTGAGCGAGTAGAGCGGCTCGCCCAGCGAATATTCCTGCTGGTAGTGATGGCCATCGCGCCAGATATCGAGCCACAGGTGCTCGGACAGCGCATTGACCACCGACACGCCCACGCCATGCAGGCCGCCGGAAACCTTGTAGCTGTTGTCGTCGAACTTGCCGCCGGCGTGCAGCACGGTGAGGATGACCTCGGCCGCGGAAACGCCTTCTTCCTTGTGGATGTCGACCGGGATGCCGCGGCCGTTGTCCGAGACCGAAACCGAACCGTCCTCGTGGATCTTCACCACCACGTCGTCGGCGTGGCCGGCGAGGGCTTCGTCGATGGAGTTGTCGACGACCTCGAACACCATGTGGTGCAGGCCGGTGCCGTCGTGGACATCGCCGATGTACATGCCCGGACGCTTGCGGACCGCTTCCAGGCCGCGCAGGACGGTGATCTTGCTGGAGTCGTAGTTGCCGTTCGGTGGTACAGGAATCGTTTCGTCGGTCATTCGCTTCTGGTCGGCTGCATAGCCCCGGACGGCGCTGCCAGGCTGGCGGGCGCCGCGCATTCGCTATTGGGTTCGGAGAGGAATTATAGCATCCGCCCTGTCGGCGCCCCGGGCCCGGGGCAGCGGGTTCAGGTAGAGCGGATCTCGCCTTGTTCCACGTGGAACAGCATCAATGGCGCGTCGATGCCGGCAAGACCGGCAGGCGGTTCGGTGCCGGTGACGAATACCTGGGCACCGCTGGCCAGCAGGCGATCCAGCACCCGCTGCTGATGGCGGCGATCCAGCTCCGAGGCCAGGTCGTCCAGGGCGATCACCGGCCATTCGCCGCGGCGTCGGGCATAGTCCTGCGCCTGCGCCAGCAGACACGAGAGCGCCGTCAGCTTGGCCTGGCCGCGCGAGAGGGTTTCCCGCGCCGGTGTCGCCGCATAGTCCACCCGCCAGTCGGCGCGATGCGGGCCGACCGAGGTGTAGCCGGCGGCGCGGTCGCGATCGCGGGCCAGCAGCAGAGCATCGGCCAGCGAAAACTCATGGCGGCGCCATCCCGGCTGGAATTCCAGGCTGGCCCGGCCTAACGACGGCACCAGTTCCCCGGCGACCTGCTGCAGATCGGTCTGCAGCTGCTCCAGGTACTGCAGGCGGCGTTGGGTCAGCGGTTCCCCGGCTTCGGCCAGCTCATGGTCCCACGCGTCAAGCTGGCTGCCGCCCGTTCCAGATTTCAGCAGGGCATTGCGCTGCTTCAGCGCCCGCGCATAGCGGCGCCACAACGATAGGAAATCCTGTTCCACGTGGAACAAACCCCAATCGACGAAGCGCCGGCGGGGTTCGCCGCCTCCGGTGACGAGGGCATGGCTGCCCGGCTCGAAGCTGACCACCGCCAGCGCGGCGCACAGATCGCCCAACTGGCCGACCGTCTCGCCGTCCAGGCGTCCCGTCCATGCCTGCCCGGAGTGCCGCAGCCCGGCCTTCCGCAGGCGGGGAACATCGCCTTCCTGCCATTCGACGAACACCTCCACGGCTTCGGAACCGGTCCGCACCAGCCCGTCACGGACGCGGCCCCGGAAACTGCGGCCGTAGGCCATCAGGTGCAGCGCCTCCAGCAGGCTGGTCTTGCCCGCCCCGTTGTCGCCCGTGATCAGGTTCAATCCCGGGCCGGGCGCCATGGACACCTGCTGGAATCGCCGCAGGCCCGCCACGCTCAGCCGGGTTACCTGCACAAGACGCAATCCGGATTATGGGAGAGAGGTATGCATGCCCGGGGAGAAGGGCGCGGGGGAGTGGGGGAAGCGCAAGGCATGGCGCGATTTTATGGGTATCCGGATTTCAGTGGGGGAATCCTTCGGGTGGCGCCGTTTCCATAGGAAGAAACGCCGGCCAAAAACGACTTCGCCCGGCACAGGCCGGGCGAAGGTCGTGTTCCACGTGAAACCAACCGTCGTCAGAGGCGCAGCGGCATCACTACGTGACGGGACTTCTCGCTGCTGGCCTCGCGGACCAGGGCCGACGAATTGGCATCGCGCAGCTGGATGATGATGTTCTCCTCGCGCAGGGCGGACAGGGCATCCAGCAGGTAGTTCACGTTGAAGCCGATCGCCAGACCATCGACCTTGGTGTCGGCCTCGATCTCTTCCTGCGCCTCTTCCTGTTCCGGGTTGTGCGCGCTGATCTTCAACTGGCCGGGCGAGACTTCCACGCGCACGCCGCGGTATTTCTCGTTGGACAGGATCGCGGCACGCTGCAGCGCGGCACGCAGCACCTCGCGGTCCAGCAGTACCTCGCGGTCGGCGCCGATCGGGATCACTGCGGCATAGTCGGGGAAGCGGCCATCGATCAGCTTCGAAGTGAAAGTCACATCGTCCCGCTTCACCCGGATATGGCTGCGGCCGACTTCCAGTTCCAGCGAACGGTCGCCGCCTTCCAGCAAGCGCTGCAGTTCGGTCACGCCCTTGCGCGGCACGATGATCTGGCGTTTGGACGCTGCTGCTCCTTCCAGCTGCGCTTCACACAGGGCCAGACGGTGGCCGTCGGTGGCCACACAGCGCAGCGTGCGGTCGGCCAGGTCGAACAACAGGCCGTTGAGGTAATAGCGCACGTCCTGCTGCGCCATCGCGAACGCCGTGCGTTCGATCAGTTCCTTCAGCGTCGCTTCCGGCACCTCGATCCGCTCGGTGGCTTCGACCTCGTCCACCGAAGGGAAATCGTTGGCCGGCAACGTGGCCAAGGTGAAGCGGCTGCGGCCGGCCTGCACGGTGACCTTGTCGCCGGTCTGGCTGACGGTGACCTTGCTGCCATCGGGCAACGCCCGGACGATCTCGAACAGCTTGCGGGCCGGGATGGTGGTTTCCCCGTCCTGTGCATCGTCGACCGCGCTGCGCGCGATCATTTCCACTTCCAGGTCGGTACCGGTCAGCGAAAGCTGCCCGTTCTGCACCTGGACCAGGAAATTCGCCAGTACCGGCAGTGTCTGCCGGCGTTCGACCACGTTGACCACCTGGGCCAAGGGCTTGAGGAAAGCTTCGCGCTGCAGACTGAAACGCATGAGTGTTGGGGCCCCTTCGCTTTGGATTTTGAAGACTAAAAGCTTAAAAGCTGGTGGTGATGGTAGGGCCGGAAATCCGGGAAAACCTACCTAACTATATGAATTGTATCGGTTTTAAAGCCGCCGAACCCGGTGGACAGGGTGCCGCGTAGCTGTGGTGGAACCTGTGGACAACTTTCCGGCCCGATTTCGCGCACATCTTATCCACAGAAGGTAGGCCTGCTTGTCCACGAAGTTGTGCGTTGTCCGCGCCGTAGGCCTTGCCTACAGTATCGCCACAGCGTGCGGCGATCGCTTGCAAGGGACGGCGACCCGGACCCGGAGATCGGCCAGCGGTGCGCGGGGCAGGCGCCGCCATACAGGCGTGCGGCGTTGCATCGCGTCCGTTCCGCCGGACCTGCCAGGGCCCACGAAGAACAGCACACTTCACAGCTCGGATAACGTGAAGCACCGGCCCGGACACTCTTGAATCCACGCGGACCGTAGGCGTGGCCAGCGCTTATTCGCTGAGTTTCCGGATCAGCTTGTCCCAGTCCTCGCGCAGCTTGCCGTCCGCTTCCATCAGGGTGCGGATCTGTCGGCAAGCGTGCAGCACGGTCGTGTGGTCACGGCCGGCGAACGCGTCGCCGATTTCCGGCAGGCTGTGTTCGGTCAGTTCCTTGGCCAAGGCCATCGCCACCTGCCGCGGGCGCGCCAACGAGCGCGTGCGCCGCTTGGACAGCAGGTCCTTGACTTGCAGACCGTAGTAGTCTGCCACGGTCTTCTGGATATTGGGGATGCTGATGGCCTGTTGCTGCGCGCGCAGCAGGTCGCGCAGCGTTTCCTGCGCGAATTCGGTGGTGATGGCGCGGCCGGTGAAGTTGGCGCGCGCGGCCAGCGTGTTGAGCGCGCCTTCCAGGTCGCGCACGTTGCTGCGCATCTTCTTTGCCAACAGGAAGGCCACGTCGTCCGGGATCTGCGCGCCGCGCTCGTGAGCCTTGGCCAGCACGATGGCCGCGCGCGTCTCGAAGTCCGGCGGGTCGATCGCCACGCTCAGGCCCCAGGCCAGGCGCGATTTCAGGCGCGGTTCCAGGCCTTCCACTTCGCGCGGATAGCGGTCGCAGGTCAGGATGATCTGCTGGCGGCCGTCGAACAGCGCGTTGAAGGTGTGGAAGAACTCCTCCTGCGTGCGGTCCTTGCCGGCGAAGAACTGGATGTCGTCGATCAGCAGCGCGTCCACCTGCTGGAAGCGGCGCTTGAACTGGTCCATCGACTTCTCGATCAACGCCTTGGTCATCGCGCTGAAGAACTGCTCGCTGCGCAGGTACAGCACGCGCGCGTTCGGGTTCTGCCGGCGCATCTCGTTGCCGGCGGCGAACATCAGGTGGGTCTTGCCCAGCCCGGTGCCGCCGTACAGCAGCAGCGGGTTGTGGGCGCGGTCGCCGGGCTTCTGCGCGGCCTGCCAGGCGGCGGCGCGGCCGAGCTGGTTGCTGCGGCCCTCGACGAAGTTGTCGAAGGTGTAGTGCGTATCGAGGTTGCCGGCGAACGGTTCCGCGTAGGCGGACGTGCCGACGGCGGATGCCGCGGCCGGCGCCGCCGTACCATCCACCGGCTTGCTGCGCGAGCCGATCTCCAGCGAGACGTCATTGTGGCCGGCGAAGTAGTCCAGCAGTTCGCGGATGCGTCCCAGGTAGCGCTCGCGCACCTGCTCCACGATGAAGGCGTTCGGCGCGTACAGCACCACGGCGTTGCTGCGCTGTTCGGCCTGCAGGGGCTTCAGCCAAGTGTGTACATCCTCGGCCGGCAGTTCGGCTTCCAGGCGTTCGAGGCAACGGGGCCAGGCATCCATCAGGTGAAGCAACTCGCGTATGGGGGTCGAACAGGCCGCCGCGCGATGTCGGTGACATCGCGGGCCGGATCAATGGGGTCGGCCAGCCTACCACCGCCGCCGGGACCCGCCAACGATCCTGTGCATAAGATGTGGATGAATGGACGAACGGCGGCCGTTCCGCCGCGTCCTTCCGGGGCGTGCGCCGGCAAGTGGCGCGGCAGTTGACCGTAACCTGCCGGTTCCTATAGAATTTCCGGTTCTTTCCACCCGCCAACACGCCCGAGGGCCCCATGGCCACCAAGCGCACTTACCAACCCAGCAATCTGAAGCGCAAGCGCGACCACGGTTTCCGTGCCCGCATGAAGACCGCCGACGGCCGCAAGATCCTGTCGCGTCGCCGTGCCAAGGGCCGCAAGCGCCTGACCGCCTGATGGCTTTGCCGCGCTTCGCGGCCAAAGCATCAATGCGTTCCCTGCATCACCAGGAGCCCGCACGTCCACGTGCGGGCTTCTTGCTGAGATGAGCACCGGTTTCCCGCGCGCCGCGCGGGTACGGGCACGCGCCGACTATGCGCGCGTGTTCGACCAGGCCCGCCGAACCTCCGATCCGCTGCTGAGCCTGCACTGGCTGGCGGGCGATGGCCCGGCGCGCCTGGGCCTGGCGGTATCGCGCAAGGTCGATACCCGCGCCGTGGTGCGCAACCGGATCAAGCGCCAGTTGCGCGAGCATTTCCGCCGCCTGCGCGCGGATCTGCCGGGCGGCGACTACGTGGTGGTGGCGCGCGCGCCGGCCGCCAAGGCATCCGCATCGCAGCTGCGTGCCACGTTCGAACGCGTGCTGGCGCGCGCCGGCGCATTGCCGACGGCGGCGGCGGGCGGCACAATGCCGCCGGCCTTGAATTCCCCGGCGCTTCCACCCATTCCTCCTTCTTTCCCCAAACCGGAACCCGACGCCGGTTGAGACCGCCTGCCTGATGAACCAGACCCGTGTATTCCTGATCTTCGCCTGGCTGATGGTGGCCACCCTGTTGTGGATGGAGTGGGGCAAGGAGAAGGCCGCGCCTGTCGCGCCGGCCGCTTCCGCACAGCCCGTCGCCGCGTCTGCGGCGGGCAGCACCGTACCCAGCGCAGCAGGCCTGGATGCCGCGCCGCCCGCCAGCGGCACGGTTCCGGCCGCGCCGACGGCGGAACCGGCCCTGGTCGCGCCGCCTTCGTCCCGTCCGGCTTCCGGCTCGCGGGTGACCATCACCACCGACGTGCTGCGGTTGGTGCTGGACGGCGGCAGCGTGCTGCAGGCCGACCTGCTGCACTACCCGCAGAGCAAGACCCCCGGCAGCGGTCCGGTCCGCCTGCTCAGCGAGGATCCGCAGCATTTCTACGTGGCCGAAAGCGGCTGGGTCAGCAGCCAGTCGAAGGCGCCTGACCACCACGCCTTCGTCGCGGAAGGGATTGCCGGCGAGGTATCGCTGGCCCAGGGCGACGACAGCGTGTCGGTGCCGTTCGTATGGCATGGCCCGGACGGCGTCACCATCCGCCGCACCTACACCCTGAAGCGCGCCAGCTACGAGATCGAGGTCAGCGATCAGGTGGCCAACACCGGCAGCGCGCCATGGCAGGGCGTGGTCTATCGCCAGCTGCTGCGCACTCCGCCGCAGGTCAAGAGCGGCATGACCAATCCGGAATCCTTCAGCTTCAGCGGCGCCACCTGGTGGGACGGCGGCTACCAGCGCCGCAAGTTCAACGAGGACTACCTGGAGGACGGTCGCGTCAACCAGGAAGTGACCGGCGGCTGGGTCGCGATCCTGCAGCACCACTTCTTCAGCGCCTGGATCCCGCAGGCGGCCGACACCACCACGATCTCGCTGGATGCCCCCGAAAACGGCAAGCGCGCGCTGATCCGCGAGATGGGCCCGGGCGTCAACGTCGCGCCCGGCCAGCAGGCCACGACCAGCGCGCGGCTGTGGGTCGGCCCCAAGCTCGTGGACAAGATCAAGGCCGCCAACGTGCCCGGCCTGGACCGCGCGGTGGACTACAGCCAGTTCTCGATCCTGGCGATCCTGGGCCAGGGACTGTTCTGGGTGCTCAACTTCCTGCACGGCTTCATCGGCAACTGGGGCTGGTCCATCATCGGCCTGGTGATCCTGGTCAAGCTGGCGCTGTATCCGCTGTCGGCGGCGCAGTACAAGAGCTTCGCCAAGATGCGCAAGTTCCAGCCGCGCATCCAGCAGCTGAAGGAACGCTACGGCGACGACAAGCAGAAGTTCCAGGTCGCCATGATGGAGCTGTACAAGAAGGAGAAGATCAACCCGATGGGCGGCTGCCTGCCCATCCTGGTGCAGATGCCGGTGTTCCTGTCGCTGTACTGGGTGCTGGTGGAATCGGTGGAGCTGCGCCAGGCGCCGTGGTTCGCGTGGATCCAGGACCTGACCGCGCGCGACCCGTACTTCATCCTGCCCGTGCTCAACATGCTGGTGATGTGGCTGACGCAGAAGATGACGCCGGCCCCGGGCATGGACCCGATGCAGCAGAAGATGATGCAGTTCATGCCGCTGGTGTTCGGCGTGATGATGGCGTTCTTCCCGTCGGGCCTGGTGCTGTACTGGGTCACCAACGGCGCGCTGGGCCTGTTGCAGCAGTGGTGGATGACCAAGCGCCACGGCGAACCGGCCACGCCGAAGACCAGTCCGGCGAAGTAATTGCTGCCGTGATCGATGCCGCAAAGCCCGCCGGATGGCGGGCTTTGCGTTTCCGCTACGCTAAGGCCGCTTGCCACGCCTCAATGCCATGACCGCACGCCAGGACACCATCGCCGCGATCGCCACTGCGCCCGGAGCCGGTGGCGTGGGCATCGTGCGGCTGTCCGGTCCGGCGGCGCTGTCGATCACGCGCTCGATCTGCGCGCGTGCGTTGACGCCGCGCCACGCGCACCACGTGCGTTTCCACGATGCGGACGGCGTGGTCATCGACGACGGCATCGCGCTGGCCTTCCCGGCGCCGCACAGCTTCACCGGCGAGGACGTGGTGGAACTGCAGGCGCACGGCAGCCCGGTGGTGCTGCAGCAACTGGTCGCACGCGCCTGCGCGCTGGGCGCGCGGCATGCGCGACCGGGGGAGTTCTCCGAACGCGCCTTCCTCAACGGCAAGCTCGACCTGGCGCAGGCCGAGGCCATCGCCGACCTGATCGCGGCGGCGGATACGCGCGCCGCCCGCGCGGCCCGGCGTTCGCTGGATGGCGTGTTCTCGCAGCGGGTGGAGGCCATCGGCACGCAACTGCTCGCGTTGCGCGTCCACGTCGAGGCCGCCATCGACTTCGCCGACGAATCGCTCGACACGCTGGGCGGTCGCGAAGTGCGAACGAAGCTGGCCGAAGCACGGGCGCGACTCGCGCGGCTCATCGTCGAAGCCGAACGCGGCCGCAAGCTGCGCGACGGCCTGCATGCGGTCATCATCGGTCCGCCCAACGCGGGCAAGAGTTCGCTGCTCAACGCACTGGCCGGCAGCGACCGCGCCATCGTCACCGATGTGGCCGGCACCACCCGCGACACCCTGCGCGAAACCATCCGCCTGGATGGGCTGGAACTGCATCTTGTCGACACCGCTGGATTGCGCGAAGGCGGCGACGCCATCGAGCGCGAAGGCATGCGCCGCGCGCGCGCGGAACTGGAGCGCGCCGACGTGGCGCTGGTCGTCGTCGATGCCCGCGACCCGCGGGCCGGCCGTGCGGCCGTGGCCGGCGACATTCCCCACGTGTCCCGGGTGCTGTGGATCCACAACAAGGTGGACCTGCTGCCGGAAGTGCCCGCGGACGATGCCGCGACGGTCTACGTTTCGGCCGCGCGTGCGCTGGGCCTGGACAACCTGCATGCGCGGCTGCGCGCCTTGGCCGGCGATCAGGGAGGCGAAGGCAGCGAAGGCGAATTCTCAGCGCGCGCCCGCCACGTGGAGGCGTTGCAGCGGGCCGCGCAGCACGCCGGGGCCGCGGCGGCGCAACTGGAGCATGAACACCTGGAACTCGCCGCCGAGGAACTTCGCCTCTCGCACGACGCGCTGGGCGAGATCACCGGCCGCCTGTCCGCCGACGACATGCTGGGCCACATCTTCTCTACGTTCTGCATCGGGAAGTAGCGCCGCGCATGCGTCGTGCGGAAACGGCAGCGCCGCCGCGCCGCGCAAAACTGTGACGCCCATCAAGAGATACCGGGCGTGGCCGAGCGTAACCTGAGTGCCGGGTAGGGGTACCCGGCCAATATCGCGGCGATCCACGCCGTGGATTGGCGACCAGTGAGGAACGCTCGTGCCAATCCGCGATGCACGCCGCGGCCGGATCGCTTCGCGATTCCCGGCCGGAAGCCGTCGCCAAGGTTGACAAAAGCGCCCGGATGACGCGTTCTACGCGCATTGGGGAATGTCGTCGTCATTCGCAAGCTTTGGGGGAGTTGAACCGATGTCTTTAGTCCGCATTTTCCGGCGCACGCGCCTCGTGGCGCCGCTGTTGCTGATCGTCGCCGTGGCGGCCTGCTCGAAGAAGGAAGAAGCTGCCGATCCCGCCGCAGCGGCAGGCACTCCGGCCGCGCCCGCGCCTGCGGTCGCCGAACCCGCCCCGCCGCCGCCGGCCGTGTCCGCGCAGGTGCAGGCGATGGACACCGACGCGCTGCGCGAGGCGGCCACCCAGGCGCTGCGCGAGAACCGCATCTACGCTCCCGGCGGCGACAATGCGATGGAGTACTACCTGGCCTTGCGCGACAAGCTGCCCAACGATCCGGGCGTGACCAGCGCGTTGACCGACCTGTTGCCGTACACGCTGATCGCCGCCGAGCAGAGCATCGCGCGCGAGGAATTCGCCGAGGCGCAGCGGCTGTCGGCCATTATCGAGAAGGTCGATCCCAACGCCCCCGCATTGCCGCGCTTGAAGCAGAGCATCGCCGCCTCGCAGCAGGCCGTCGCCCAGCGCGCGATCGCCAACGAGACCAAGAGCAAGGCCGACGAGGAAGCCCGGTTGAGGGAACAGCAGCGCCTGGCGCAGCTGGCCGAACAGCAGAGGGCCGCCGAAGCCGCGGCCGCGCAGCAGTTGGCGCAACAGCAGGAAGCCGCCCGCGTCGAGGCCGCGCGCCTGGAGGCCGAACGCCAGGCCGCGGCCCAGCGTGAAGCCGCCGAACGTGCCGCCGCCGCCACCCGCGCCGCCGCGCCGGCCGCTGCGCCGGCGGCACAGACACTGCGCGCGGTCAGCACGCCGGCGCCGCGTTATCCGCCGGAAGCCCTGCGTTCGGGCACCAGCGGCGAAGTGCTGGTGGAAATCACCGTGGGCACCGACGGTTCCGTCACCAACGCCCGCGTCGTGCGCGCCACTCCGGCCCGCGTGTTCGACCGCGAAGCGCTGAACGCCGTGCGCCGCTGGAAGTTCGAGCCGGTGGACTCGCCGGTCACGACCCGCCGCACCATCGGCTTCAGTCCCGGCTGACGGCCTGCCGTCGTGGGCAAGGAAAAAGTGGACCGGGAGGTCCGCTTTTTTTCTGCAGCATCCGGGACTTGGTGTGGATTGGCGCGGCGGCATCCCTCTTCCCATTGGCGGGGAGAGGGGCAACACTACGCCGGAATCCGGCTACCTGTTTCCTCTGGAAGTCGCCACCTAGGCCTTCGCCGTCATCCCGCCACGGCCAGCTTCTCCTGGTGGTAGCGGCGCACCGCGGCGAACCACAGCAGCGCGGCCACGCCGAAGCCCGCCACCAGATAGATGGCCCATGTCTGCGGTCCGATGAACTCGTTGCGGATCACCTTCAGCAGCATCTGGTTCTGTGCCAGGAAGGGCACGGCGAACTGCCATGGCTGGCTCTTCAACGGATTGGCCATCAGCGCGAAGGTGGGGATCATCGGCAACAGCATCAGCCAGGTCATGTGGCTCTGCGCCTCCTTCATGCTCTTGGCCGACGCGGCCAGGTAGGTCAGCAGCGAGGTGCCGACGAACAGCATGGGCACCAGGATCAGCAGCATCTTGCCCATTGCGGCGAACGACACGTTCAACTGCCGGCCGATGCCGCCGGAGAACTGCGCGCTGAACTTGAACGCCAGCAAGGTCAGCAGCAGCGTGCCCAGTCCGATCAAGCAGGCCGCCGCGATCTTGCCGCTGACCACGGCGCCGCGCGGCGCCGGCGTGGCCAGCAGCGGTTCCAGCGACTGCCGTTCGCGCTCGCCAGCCGTCGCATCCAGGATCAGGTAGGCGCCGCCGATGAACGAGGTCAGGATCAGCAGGTAGGGCATCAGCACCGACAGCAGCACGCCCTGCTTGGCCTCCGGCGTGGCCAGGTCCTGCAGGCCGATGTTCACCGGGCGCGCCACGGATGCATCAACGCCGCGCGCGTACAGGCGCAACGCGCCGACCTGCTGGCTGTAGCCGTTCAATGCGGCCTGCAGGCGTTGCGTCGGGATGTCGGCGTCGCGGCGGGTGCTGTCGCGGATGATCTCCACCAGCGCCGGGCGGCCGCTGCGCCAGTCCTTGGCGTAGTCGGGGCTGATGCGCAATGCGACGTCGATCTCCTGCGAGCGGATCGCCGCATCCAGGTTGGCCGGCGGCTTGGCGGCGTTGATGCCGTTGGTGGCCAGGAACTTGACCAGGTTGGGCGCGTGTTCGGCGCCCATCACCGGCACTTCCAGCGTCTTGTCCACCTGGGTGCGGATGCGGTTCTCGGTCAGGTAACCCATGCCCAACATCAGCGCGGGATACAGCAACGGGCCGAGGAACAGGGCCAGCGCGAGCGTGCGGCGGTCGCGCGACAGGTCGCGCAATTCCTTGCGCATCACGGTGAAAACGGTCGAGAAAATGCTCATGCCAGCAGGCCCTCCTCCGAGCCGATCACCTTGACGAAGGCGTCCTCCAGGTTGTCCTCGCCCGCCTGCGCGCGCAGTTCGTCGGCGGTGCCGGCGGCGACCACCGTGCCCTTGGCGATGATGACGATGCGGTCGCACAGCGCGGCGACCTCCTGCATGATGTGGCTGGAGAAGATCACGCAGCGGCCTTCCTCGCGCAGCTGGCGCAGGAAGCCGCGCATCGCGCGCGTGGTCATCACGTCCAGGCCGTTGGTGGGTTCGTCCAGGATCACGTTGCGCGGATCGTGCACCAGCGCGCGGGCGATCGCGGTCTTGGTGCGCTGGCCCTGGCTGAAGCCCTCGGTCTGCCGGTCCAGGATGTCGTCCATGTCCAGCGCGTCCGACAGCGCCCGGGTTCGCTCGGCGATCCTGGCCGAGGAAAGCCCGTGCAGCTCTCCGAAGTAGGCGATGTTCTCGCGCGCGGTCAGGCGCTTGTAGACGCCGCGCGCGTCGGGCAGTACGCCCAATGCTCGCCGCACCGCGACCGGGTCGCGCGCGGCATCGATGCCGTCCACCGTGACCTGCCCGCGGTCGGGCGTCATCAGCGTGTACAGCATGCGCATGGTGGTGGTCTTGCCGGCGCCGTTGGGGCCCAGCAGGCCGGTGATCTGGCCATCGTGGGCGGTGAAGCTGACGCCGTCCACGGCGGTGACCGTGCCGGTCTTGGTCTTGAATGACTTGTGCAAGTCGTTGGCGATGATCATGGCGATGATGTCTCGTAGGAGGAAGGGAATCCGTCGCGGCGCGCGATGACGGCTTACGGTTCCCAGCCGTTGAAGCTGGTGAAGGGCGGCACGTAGTCCAGCGAGTCCAGGCATTTGGCGTCCAGCGCCTTCGCGTCGGCGCTTTCCAGGAAACGGCCCAGCAGCTTGGGCATGCAGCCCACGCCGAAGGTGCCGTGGCCCTGGCCCTTCAGCACGATGTGGCGGCCGTTAGGCAGGTTGCGCACGATCTGCTCGCCGTAGCGCGGCGGCGTCACCGGGTCCAGTTCGCCGGACAGCAGCAGGGTGGGTAGATCCGACGCCCATGGCGCGTGGAAATCCGCCGGGCGCTTTCCGGTGGGCCAGGCCGAGCACTGCGCCTTCAGGTAATCGCCCATCGTGTTGCCCAGCACCGTGTCGCGGTCGTCCGGGTTGTCCTGCAGCAGGTCGGCATCCTCGGCGCAGATCACCGACAGCTGCATGCCGTGCATGAACTGGTCGCCCATCTGCGTCTCCAGCAGCTTCGCCAGCGACATCAGCGAGCCATAGCGGCCCTGGTGGGCTTCGCTCAGCACCAGTGGCAGCAGCGCGGCGCCCTGCGGGTAGTACGAATACATGCGGGTGATGCCGGCCACCGCGCCAGGCGTGACGCGGTCGCGCGCCACTTCGCCGGTCAGCGGATCGCGGTAGTCGGTTTCCACGGTCTCGGTACCCAGCCGGGCCATCAGCCCGCGCAGCTGTTCGCGCATGTCGCCGCCGAACTTGTCCTTGCAGGCCGGGGTGTCCTGGCAACGCTGGAATTGCAGCGCCAGCGCGGCATCCAGGTTGCGCGCATGGTCGCTGCCCAGCGCGAGTTCGTTCGGGATCACGCCGTCGATGACGACGCTGCGCGTGTGCTGCGGAAGGCGCATCGCGTACTGCTGCGCCACCCGCGTGCCGTACGACGCGCCGGCCACGTTGATTTTCTCCGCGCCCAACGCGGCGCGCACGCTGTCCAGGTCGCGTACCGCGTCGGTGGTGGTGTAGAAGCGTGGATCGGCTTCCAGCGACGCCGCGCACTGGCGCGCGAACGCGACCGCCGCCGCTTCGCCCAGGTCCTCCGTATCGCCGTAGGCGTTGCGGCCCTGGTCGTCCTTGCACGACAGCGGGTTGGACTGGCCGGTGCCGCGCTGGTCCACCAGGATGACGTGGCGCGACTTGCGCACTTCGCGGAAGGACGCGTCGATGGCCGGCCACACTTCCACGGCCGACTGGCCCGGGCCGCCGGCCAGGAAGAACACCGGGTCGTCGGTGGCGGCGCCTTCGTTGGTGGCCGGCAGCCAGGCGACGTTCAACGCCACCTTGCGGCCTTCCGGCTGGTCCGGATCCTCGGCCACCGGCAACGTGGCGCACTGCGCCTCCACGTTGGTGGTCAGGTAGGGCGAGGTCAGTGTGCAGGGCCTGAACGCGAGGCTGCCGTAGTGCCGCACGGCGTGCTGGCCGGTGTCCTGGGCGGGCCCGCTGCAGGCGGCCAGCAGCAGCGCGCCCAGCGCGGCGGCCAGTGAACGACGTGGTGTTTCCATGGTGTCTGTCCCGTTTTAGGCTGTTCCCAGCATGCCATGACGGGCCGGATGGCCGGATGTGACCGAAGTAGGGAGCGGGTGATTCGCCTTCTCCGATTTGGGCGGCGAACGATCCTTCTCTCCGTTTCCAGGGGAAAAGCCTGCTCCGAGCCTGATACGGGGTGTCCGGAAAACGGAAAGGAGAGCCGCCGGCGCAAGCAGGCTTCCATTTCCGGTAGCGGCTTGAAAGCAATCGTCTCCGGAAACCTCTCGCAAACGGGCGGAGACCGTCTCCGTTCGCCCCTCACCCGCCTTCGGCACCCTCTCCCCAGCAAACGGGGAGAGGAAGTTCCTTCCAGGATTCCGGTCGCTCCGTTTACTTGCTGCTGACGTACTTCTCGCGCCGGATCTGCGGCACTGGCAGCCCGTGCTCCTTCAGCGCCTCGAAGCAGGCGTCCACCATGTTGGGGTTGCCGCACAGGTAGGCGATGTCGCGGGCCGGATCGGGGGCGAACTCCGGCAGGAACTGCTGCACGTAGCCATGGCGCACGTCCGGGTGCGGATTTTCCGGCAGCTCGCGCGAGAAGCAGGGCACGAAGCGGAAATTCGGATGCCTGTCGGCGAAGGCGCGGAACTCGTCGCCGTACAGCAGCTCGGCCGGCGTGCGGGCGCCGAACAGCAGCACCACTTCGATGCCGCGCTGGGCGATCAGCGTTTCCAGCTGCGGCAGCATCGCGCGGTACGGCGTGACGCCGGTGCCGGTACCGATCAGCAGGTAGCGCCTGTTCTGGTCGCCCGGCATCAGACAGAAGCGGCCGTAGGGGCCGCTGGCATCCACGTGGCCGCCCTCCGGCAGGCCCTCGAACAGCGCCGTGGCGGCGCCTCCGGCCACGTAGCTCACCGCGATCTCCACCGCTTCGCCCGGGCCCATCGCATGGTCGTGGATGGTCGCCAGCGAGTAACTGCGCTTGGTGGCGGTGCCATCGGCGTACTGGAAATGCACCTGGATGAACTGTCCCGGGATGAAGTCCAGCGGCTGCCCGTCGTCGCGGACGAAGGTGTAGTGGCCGACACTGGGGGCCAGCATGCGGCGCCCGACGAGCTTCAGGGGGAAATGCTTGGATGAGGCGGGCGCGATGGCCAAGGCGGCTGGAACACACTGTATGCCGGGACCGGCCCGGCGGGACGCCTATAATAAGCGCTTGCATCTCCCCCGGCGCCCGCAGGGCGCACAAGGTACGGCTCCATGGCGTCTCCCACCACGGCATCGGCTGCGGCTCCCGCGCTGGCCATCACCGACCTGCGCAAGGTCTACGACACCGGCGTGCAGGCCCTCAAGGGCGTGTCGCTGCAGGTCGATCCCGGCGATTTCTTCGCCCTGCTGGGCCCCAACGGCGCCGGCAAGTCCACCCTGATCGGCATCGTCAGTTCGCTGGTCAACAAGAGCGCGGGCCAGGTGCGCGTGTTCGGCACCGACCTGGACCGGGACCGCGACGGCGCGATGCGCCTGCTGGGCCTGGTGCCGCAGGAACTCAACTTCAACATGTTCGAGAAGCCGCTGGACATCTGCGTGAACTACGCGGGCTTCTACGGCATTCCGCGCGCCGAGGCGCTGATGCGCGCCGAGGAGGAACTCCGGCGTGCGCAGTTGTGGGACAAGGCCACGGCGATGAGCCGCACGCTGTCCGGCGGCATGAAGCGGCGGCTGATGATCGCGCGCGCCATGATGACCCGCCCGCGCCTGCTGATCCTGGACGAACCCACCGCCGGCGTGGACATCGAGATCCGCCGCGGCATGTGGAAGACGCTGAAGGAGATCAACGCCGCCGGCACCACCATCATCCTGACCACGCACTACCTGGAGGAGGCCGAGAGCCTCTGCCGCAACCTGGCCATCATCGACCGCGGCACCATCGTCGAGCAGGGGCCGATGCGCGCGCTGCTGGCCAAGCTGGACGTGGAAGGCTTTTTGTTCGACATCGACGGCGACCTGCCGGCGCAGCTGCCGGCGATCGAAGGCACCACGTTGATCGCGGCCGACGGCCACACGCTGGACCTGGACATGCCGCGCGCGATGGACCTCAACCGCGTGTTCGCCGCGCTGGGCGATGCCGGCATCCGCGTGCGTTCGATGCGCACCAAGAGCAACCGGCTGGAGGAACTGTTCGTCCGCCTGACCGGCGACGAAGCCGCCGCCAAGCGGGAGCAGGCCGCATGAGCGCCGTGACCCCGCAGGAGACCGCCGCGACCACGCCGTTGCAGAAGAACCTGGTCGCGCTGGGCACCATCGTCCGCCGCGAAGTCGCGCGCATCCTGCGCATCTGGGGCCAGACCCTGGTGCCGCCGGCCATCACCATGACCCTGTACTTCCTGATCTTCGGCGGCCTGATCGGCTCGAAGATCGGCGACATGGGCGGCTACACGTACATGGAGTTCATCGTGCCGGGGCTGGTGATGATGAGCATCATCCAGAACAGCTACGGCAACATCAGCTCCAGCTTCTTCGGCGCCAAGTTCGGCCGCCACGTGGAGGAACTGCTGGTCAGCCCGATGCCCAACTGGGTGATCCTGCTGGGCTACGTGGCCGGCGCGGTGCTGCGCGGGCTGATGGTCGGCGCCATCGTGCTGGTGATCGCCATGTTCTTCACCAAGGTCCGCATCCCGCATCCGCTGGTCACCATCACCACCGTGCTGCTGGGCGCGACGATCTTCTCACTGGCCGGTTTCGTCAACGCGGCGTATGCGAAGAAGTTCGACGACATCGCCATCGTGCCCACTTTCATCCTGACCCCGCTGACCTACCTGGGCGGCGTGTTCTATTCGGTCACGCTGCTGCCGCCCTGGGCCGAGGCGCTGACCCACGCCAACCCGATCTTCTACATGGTCAACGCCTTCCGCTACGGCCTGCTGGGCACCAGCGACGTGCCGCTGTGGGTGGCGTACACGCTGATGATCGGCTTCGTGGTGGCGCTGGGTGCGCTGGGCCTGTGGCTGCTGAAGAAGGGCGTGGGGCTGCGCAGCTGATGCGCATCCTCGTGCTCGGCGCCGGCGGCACCGGTGGCTACTTCGGCGGCCGCCTGGCGCAGTCCGGCGCGGACGTGACCTTCCTGGTGCGGCCTGCGCGCGCAGCGTTGCTGCGCGAGCACGGCCTGCATATCGTCAGTCCCTTGGGCGACGCGCAGTTGTCGGTGGTCGCCGTCACGGCGGACGAACTGCCCGGCGTCGTTGCGGAGAATCCCTTCGACCTGGTGCTGCTGAGCTGCAAGGCTTACGACCTGGACAGTGCGATGGACGGTATCGCGCCGGCGGTGGAAGCGGGCGCGCAGGTGCTGCCGCTGCTCAATGGCCTGCGCCATTACGAAGTGCTGGATGCGCGCTTCGGCTTCGCCAATGTGCTGGGCGGGTTGTGCTTCATCAGCGCGGCGCTCGGCGGCGAAGGCGAGATCCTGCACCTCGGCAAGCCGGCTTCGATGACCTTCGGCGAGCGCGAAGGCCAGCCGCCGAACGAACGGCTGCGCGCGTTGGCCGCACTCTGCGCGCAGGCCGGCATCGACCACCAGCACACCGGCGACATCGCGCAGGCGCAGTGGATCAAGTACGGCTTCCTCGCCGCGCTGGCCGCCGGCACCTGCCTGATGCGCGCGCCCATCGGCGCCATCGTGGCGGCCGAAGGCGGCCGCGACTTCATGACGGCGCTGTACGCCGAATGCCTGGCGGTCGCCGCGGCCTCCGGCCAGCCGATTCCCGCCGCCGCCCAGACGACCGCGCTGGAAACGCTGACCCAGGCCGATTCGCCGTTGAAGGCGTCGATGCTGCGCGACCTGGAAGCCGGCCAGCGCGTGGAGGCGGTGCACATCGTCGGCGACATGGTTCACCGCGCGGCGGAGCTGGGCATCGATGCCCAGCGACTCCAGGCGGCGTGGATACATCTGCAGGCCTACCAGGCGCAGCGTGCGACCTAGGTGCGCGGCATCGGCGCCGCCCTCGATGGGCCGCCATATTCGTTGAACATTGATCGGGTACGCTCGGCGCTTCCCAACCAAGGAGCGACTACGGAATGCGGAGCATGATGCTGGCCACGGCGTGTGCCGCGGCGCTGGTGCTGTCGGCATGCGGCGGCAAGTCCGGGAACGAGGGCGAACAGGCCGCCATGGAAGGAGTGCCGGCGCCTGCGGCACCCGCCACGGCGGACCCGACCCCTGTTGCGGTGGACGGTACAGGCGGCGACGCCCTGCTCGACAGGGGGAACCACCCGATCGCGCTGGTGCCATTCGATATCGGGAGCGTGCCGGTCAGCACGCAGGCATTGGGCGAATTGCCGGTCTTCTCGCTACCCACCGGCTATGCCCCGGCCAACTATGCCCCGGCCAACGGCGAGCAGAAGCGTGCCTACGCACGCTTTCCGTTCCGCGTGGGCGACGGCCTGCACTGGGTGGAAGGCGCGAGCTGGAGCGCGCGCATCGGCATCGACCGCCAGACCGCGCCGGACAAGGAGTATTCGGCGCTGGAACTGCGCCGCAACCTGGAGGCCGTGCTGGAACAGGCCGGCGCGAAGAAGATCTTCGAGGGTCCGCTCAAGCGTGACCTCTACTATGGTCCGCAACTCGAGGACGAGATCGGCGGCGGTTTCATCGATGGCGTCAACATGGACGGGGACACGCCGACCACGGTCCACGTGGTCCGCCAGGCCGACCGCAACATCTGGGTGCAGCTGTCCGCCGACACCATGTCGGCGGGCCTGGTGATCGTGGAGGAGCGTCCGTTCGTGGCGACCTCGCACTGGAAGAACGAATTCCCCTACCTGTCGCTGCCGGCCGGCTACGACGACGGCAACCGGCCGCGCCAGCGCGACTACGACGCCTATCCGTTCTGGACCGGCAGCGGTTTCGAGACCGTCGAGGGCAAGACCCATGCCGCTTCGGTCAAGGCCAGGGAGGGACTGCACTCGATGCACGAGGTGCGCCGCAACCTGGAGGCGATGATGGCGGAGGCCGGCGGCACCAAGCTGTTCGATGGCCGGATCCCGAAGGATGCCGCTGACAGCATCACCTTCGAGCAGAAGAGCCCCTACAGCGATGCCACCAGTTTCGGCTGGGGCGATTACGACTCGCTGGTATACCGTGTCGACCTGCCCGATGGCCGCCAGGTGTGGGTGCACGCGCGATCGGAATACCTGGCCGCCGGCTGGGTGGTCGTCGAGCGCCAGGGCTTCGCGCAGACCTCCGCCCTGCTGCCGGCCGATGCGCTGAAGAAGCAACTCGATGCCAGCGGGCGCGTGGCGATCCAGGTCAACTTCGCCACGGACAAGGCCGACATCCTGCCCGAGTCGCAGCCGCAGATCGACCAGGTGCTGGCCCTGCTGCGGCAGGACCCGGCACTGTCGCTGTCGATCGAAGGCCATACCGACGACACCGGCACCGTCGAACGCAACCGCACGCTTTCGACGGCGCGGGCGGCATCGGTGGTCGCAGCGCTGACCGGCCAGGGCATCGACGCCCAACGGCTCTCCGCCGCGGGCTTCGGCCAGGATCGCCCCATCGCCGACAACGGCACGGACGCGGGCCGCGCGAAGAACCGGCGGGTGGAACTGGTCAGGAAACCCTGACGGTCAACCGAGTGTCGGTGCCGGCTTGGCCCGGCACGGTGGCCCGAGCCGGGGACAGTGGGATTGATCGATGCGGCGCGGCCTCAGGCCGCACCAGGCAGCCGGAAAACGCCCGCGCTGTCGCCGTCGCGGCCGGCGGCTATTCGCAGACCGCGCCGTCCCCCTGCGCGCGGCATTGCGCCGGGAAACCATGCTTGCGCCAGTAGGCGAGTATCCCGTTGTCGCGCAGGAACTCCTGGAACGCGGGATCGCGGCGCAGGAAGGCCAGGTCCTTGGACCACAGCAGCAGGTCCCAGCTCGAATAGCCGCGCTGGCGGATCTGGTTGAGTTCACGGATCAGGTAGGCGGCCCGCGCCGGCGCATCCGGCGTCAGCACGCGGGCGAAGTTGGTGAGTCCCGTGGACTGTTCGGACTTCTCGAACTCGGCGACCGCCTGCGGCCACAACGACGGATCGGCCAGCGCGCGCGAGGCCGCCACGTATCCCGGCGCCAGCCGCGATGCGTAGGCGTCGGGATGGTCCGGCGCGCCGATGTCCCGCTCGGCGATGCGCAGCGCAGCCGCGTAATCGCGGCGCCACACCGCGTTGAACCAGCGCGCGTAGGCCGCGTCGGGCGGCAGCCCCACGAACTCGCGACGGGCCTCGTCGTGGCGTCCCTGGGTGTCGAGGATGCGGCCCAGGAGAAAGCTGGGCCTGTCGCTGATCGGGTCGCGCGCGGCCAGTTCGCGCATCACGGATTCGGCGCGGTCCAGGTAGCCCAGCCGGGCCAGGATGATGGCGTTGCCGTAGACCACGTCGGTGTTGCTGGGCGCCACCTTGAGCGTCTTCGCTTCCAGCTCCAGGCAGCGCTCCCATTCGCTCTTGTAGCAGGCGTCCGATGCCAGCACGAAGTACGGTTCGGGCAGGCTGGGGTCGAGCTGCATGGCGAGGGTGGCCTCGCGCAGCGCCTCTTGGCGCAGCGCCGGCGCCAATGTCGGTTTGCGCTGGGCGCGTACCTCCAGCGCCAGGGCCAGCCCGGCGCGTGCGCGCGCATCGTCGGGGTGCGCGCGCACCAGGTCGCGGAACTCGCTTTCGGCCAATTCGGTGGACGCTTCCGGCGGCAGGTCGCGGCGGTTCACCAGCGCCCGCGCGACCAGGTAGCGGTGAAGGAACTCCGCGTCGCCGCTCCTGGCCGGGACCGCGTCCAGGCCCAGCTTCAGCGCCAGCGAAGCGGCCACCGCCTCGGCGATCTCGCGTTGCAGCAGCAGGACCTCGGACGCGTCGCGGTCGAAGTCCTTGGTCCACAGCGCGCCGCCCCCGTGCGCATCGACTAGGCGCAGGCGCACCCGCAGCGACTGCCCCGACTGCTGCAGGTTGCCTTCCAGCGCATGGGTGATGCCCAGGCGTTGCACCAGCTGTGCCGGATCGTTCGATTCGGCGGCTGCCAGGCGGGTGGAATCGCGCGCGATCACCCGCAGGCCATCGATCTGCGCCAGGCTGCAGATCAGTTCTTCGCCCAGCCCGTCGGCGATGATCCGCGTGCGGTCGCCATCGTCGATCGGCTTCAGGGGCATCACCACCAGGGTGGGAGTGCCCACGGTGGCGGTGGAAGACGAGACGGACGCCGGTGGCGCGGGATCGGCGCGCGGCCACAGCCACAACGCGCCCACGACGGCCACGACAAGTACGGCCGGCAGCAGCGGCAGCCGGCGCGCGGTGTGCCATGGCCTGCGCGCCGGGGCCTGGTCGCTGGCGCGGCGGTTCAGCGCCTGGATGGGGGAAGTCTCAGCGCTGGCGCCGGGTGGATTCGGCAAGGTCGTCTCCGTCGCGGGCGACGCACAGGCGGCGGGCAGGTCGAAGCGGTAGCCGACACCGTGGAGCGTATGCAGCAGGCGCGGGTGATGGGCGTCCTCGTCCAGCGCCTGACGCAGCAGGGTCACGATCCTGTTCAGCACGCCCGGGGTGACGTGGCGATGGCCCCAAACCGCATCCAGGATCTCGTCCCGGGCGAAGACCCGGCCGGGTTCGCCGGCCAGCAGGGCCAGTACCGCGAATGCCTTCGGTTCCAGCGCCTGCTCCACCCCGCCACGCAGCAGCCGGCGGCCGGCGAAATCGATCACCACGTCGTCGAAGGCAAGCTGGGCGGGTGCTGGCAGGGACATGGCGGCGCGGCAATCCCCATGGGGGCTCGTAACTCCTGATACGGAATCCCGTCCGGCGGTCGGCCTAAGCATTCCCCAAGCATTCCCGACAAAGCCCACGCGCCGCCCGCGTCTTTCCTCAAGACGCGCCGGGGGCGCCGGCGGGAGTCTGGTCGCGCCGGCACGACCCGGCCCACTCACTCAGGAAACCGCCATGAACGCCTGCAACCACATCGCCCTTGCCCTGCTGTCGGCCGCCGTGGGGCTGGCTGCCGCACCCATCGCCAGCGCCGGCCCAGACGGCGTCCCCGCCCACATCGTCATCGACTGCGCCCATCCCAGACTGCCCAGCCAGCGCGAGGTCGGCGAACTGTTGGGGCAGCACAACTTCAGCCAGGTCTATGCCAGCCGTACCGCGCTGATGGGCGAAGCCCGCCGGGCCTGCCTGCGCAGCCAGGCCCGGAGCGTGCGCGTCGTGTTCGATGCGCCGGCCGCGCGTACGGTGGAAAAGCGCCGCGTCGCCGACAACCGTCGCCGCCGGTAGCGGCGCATCGCCAAGCGCGGCCGGCGACGCACGCAATGCGTCCCGGCGGTGGCGCGCTTCAGCCGGTGGCCGGCAGGCGGAAGAACGCCCGCGCCGTTCGCGTGGTCTGCGCGGCGGTGGCGTCCACGTCCTCGCCGCGGTCGCGCGCCAGTTCGGCCACGATGTGGGCCAGGTACATCGGTTCGTTGCGGCGGTGAGAGGGCTGCGGCTTGACCGTGCGCGGCAGCAGGTAGGGCGCGTCGGTCTCGATCATCAGCCGGTTCGCTGGAATGGACCTGACCAGTTCGCGCAGGTGCAGGCCGCGGCGTTCGTCGCACAGCCAGCCGGTGATGCCGATGTGCCAGTCCTGGTCCAGGTAGTCGAACAGCTCCTTCTTCGTCCCGGTGAAGCAGTGCACCACCGCCGGCCCCAGCCTGCCGTCGAAGTTCCCCATCGCCGCCATCAAGTCATCGTGCGCGTCGCGCTGGTGCAGGAACAATGGCTTGCAGGTGTCTGCCGCGATCTGCAGTTGCCGCTCGAAGGCCCTGCGCTGCGCCGGGCGCGGCGAGAAGTCGCGGAAATAGTCCAGCCCGCATTCGCCCACCGCCACCACTTCGGCATGCGCGTGCAGCGCGCGCATCTCGGCATCGCATTCGTCGGTGTATTCGCTGGCGTGGTGCGGGTGCACGCCGGCGGTGGCGAACAGTTCCCCGGGGTGCGCCTGCGCCAGGGCCAGCGCCTTGGGCGAATGCTCGCGGCTGGCGCCGGTGACGATCAGTTGCGCCACGCCGGCCTCGCGCGCGCGGTGCAGCACCGCGTTGCGGTCGTGGTCGAAGCTGTCGTGGGTCAGGTTGGCGCCGATGTCGATCAATTCCATGCCCGCATTCTACTGGCCGCAGACCCGCACCGCCCCTGCAGGAGCGGCTTCAGCCGCGACCGGGAACCACAAAAAACCTTTAAGCCACGGATTGACACGGATCAACGCGGATAAAGCTTTTTGCTTTGATTGGCTTTATCCGTGTCTTCTGCCTTCTTGATTCCCGGTCGCGGCTGAAGCCGCTCCTACAGGGGGAGGGAGGGAAGGCTTTATTCTTATGCGGCATGCTGTCGCCCGAATTTCCCATCACCCCGCTGCTGCCGGATATCGCCCGCAGCCTGTCCGCGCACCCGCGCCTGGTGCTGGAAGCGCCGCCGGGCGCCGGCAAGACCACGCAGGTGCCGCTGGCGTTGCTGGACCAGCCATGGCTGGAAGGGCGCAAGATCGTGATGCTGGAACCACGCCGCGTGGCCGCGCGCGCCGCCGCCGGCTTCATGGCCCGGCAGCTGGACGAGGCGGTTGGCGAGACCGTGGGCTACCGCATCCGCTTCGAGAACAAGGTCGGCCCGCGCACCCGTATCGAAGTCGTCACCGAAGGTATCCTGACCCGGATGATCCAGGACGATCCGATGCTGGAGGGCATCGGCGCGATCCTGTTCGACGAGTTCCACGAACGTCACCTGTCCGGCGACCTGGGCCTGGCGCTGGCGCTGGACGTGCAGTCGCAATTGCGCGAGGACATGCGCATCGTTGTAATGTCGGCCACCCTGGACGGCGAAAAGCTGGCGCGTTTCCTCGATGCGCCGCGGCTGAGCAGCGAGGGCCGCAGCCATCCCGTCGAGATCGCGCACTTCCCCGCGCGCCGCGACGAATCGCTGGAAGTGCAGACCCGCCGCGCCATCGAACACGCCCTGCAGACGCATCCTGGCGACGTACTGGTGTTCCTGCCTGGTCAGCGCGAGATTGCACGGGTGGAAGCCGCCTTGAGCCCCTCTCCCGTCGGGAGAGGGGTTGGGGTGAAGGTCTGGGACGAGCGCGGCGGTTCCGGCATTCCGGACTCCGCCGCACCCTCATCCGGCGCTTCGCGCCACCCCGCATCAAGTACGGGGCAGGCCCTTCTGCCGGAAGGAGAACGAAACAACGACATCGTCGTCCTGCCGTTGCACGGCGAACTTCCCGTCGAGAAACAATCCGAAGCCCTGCAACCCGATCCACACAGCCGTCGCCGCGTGGTGCTGGCCACCAACGTGGCCGAATCCTCGGTGACGCTGCCCGGCGTGCGCGCGGTGATCGACAGCGGGTTGGCGCGCGAACCGCGCTACGACCCCAACAGCGGTTTCGCGCGATTGGACGTGGTGAACATTTCGCAAGCCTCGGCCGACCAGCGCGCCGGCCGCGCCGGCCGCGTCGCGGAAGGCTGGGCGTACCGGCTGTGGCCGCAGTCGCAGCGGCTGGATCCGCAGCGTCGTCCGGAAATCGCGCTGGTCGAACTGGCTTCGCTGGCGCTGGAACTGGCCGCTTGGGGCATCACCGACCTCGGATCGGGTCCGGGGCAGGCTCTGCGCTTCGTCGATGCCCCGCCCCCCGGGGCGCTGAGCGCCGCGCGCGACCTGCTGCGCCGGCTGGGCGCGTTGGATGGATCGAACGCGATCACGCCGCTGGGCAGGCGCATGCTGGCGTTGGGCACGCATCCGCGGCTGGCCGCCATGCTGCTGTCCGTGAGCGGCCAGGAAGACCGTGCACTGGCCTGCGACCTGGCCGCGTTGCTCGAAGCGCGGGATCCGCTGCGCCAGGGCGGCGATGCGCTGGCCGCACGCTGGCGTGCCCTGGCGGCGTTTCGCAATGGCCGCGTGCCGGCCGAGGCGAACCGTTCCGCCCTGGCCGCCATCGACGCTGCCGCCAGGCAGTGGCGTCGCCGCGCACGCGTCGATGCCTCGCCGCCTTCCAGCGTGGAGGCGCATCGCCTCGGCGACGTGCTGATGCATGCCTTTCCGGACCGCATCGGTTTCCAGCATCCGCAGGACCCGCGCCGTTACGCGCTGGCCAATGGCCGTACCGCGCGACTGTTCGACGACAGCGCTCTGTTCGGCGAGCCATGGATCGTGGTCGGCGAGCTGCGCCACGAAGCGCGCGATGCGTTGATCCAGCGCGGCGCGCCGGTGGACGAGCGGCGCCTGCGCGGGGACTTCGCCGACCGCTTCGTCACCGAGGACAGCGTGCGCTGGGATGCCGGCCGGCGCGCACTGGTCGCGCAACGCGAATCGCGCTTCGACCAGATCGTGCTGGATGCACGGCCGGCCGGCCGTGTCGATCCTGCGCTCGCGGCCGCCGCGCTGACCCAGGCCGTGCGGGAGTTGGGCCTGTCCGCGTTGTCGTGGAGCGAATCGCTGCAACAATGGCGCGAACGCGTGCGCTGCCTGCGCGAGTGGATGCCGGAACTCGGCCTGCCCGACCTGTCCGACGAAGCGCTGCTGGCGACGCTCGACGACTGGCTGCGTCCCGCCTTCGCCGGCAAGACCCGGCTGGACGCGCTGGGCGAGGACGAACTGGCCGCTGCGTTGAAGTCATCGCTCGACTGGTCGCTGCGCCAGCGCATCGACCAGCTCGCCCCGTCTCGCATCATCGTGCCCTCGGGCATGGAGCGGCGCATCGAGTACGCGCACGGACAGTCGCCGGTGCTGGCGGTGAAGCTGCAGGAACTGTTCGGCCTGGCCGATACGCCGCGGATCGCCGACGGCCGCATCCGGGTGACGTTGCACCTGTTGTCGCCCGGAGGCCGCCCGCTGCAGGTCACGCAGGACCTGAAGGGTTTCTGGGAACGCACCTACCCGGAAGTGAAGAAGGAAATGAAGGGGCGATATCCCAAGCACCCATGGCCCGACGATCCCTGGTCGGCGCAGGCGACGCATCGGGCAAAGCCGCGGGGCACTTGATCGTCGGGCACTCGTGATCGCCTGCGACGGGACGGCGGTGGACTGGATGTCGCGGCAGGCAGGGTCCCCGATCGCAGGGTCGTGCGGTGCTTCGTTCAGCATCGGGCCAGTTGCCGGAAGCGGCGCTAACGCGCTGTAAACATCGCGCGGTGGAGACTGGCCCCCTCCACCCACTTTCAGGGACAGCCCCATGAGCAAGCTGACGATCATCACCGACCGCGCGCTGGAACTGGCCAGCCAGGCTGGCAGCAGCCTGAAGCAGGTGGTGCCCAACGCCGACAAGCTGTTGCAGACCGGGGCCGCGCTGGGTGCGGTGAAGGCCGGTGCCAAGGTGGCGCGCGGTTTCGTGCGCCGCAATCCGGTGGCCACCATCGCGGCGGCGGCCGGCGTGGGCCTGCTGGCGTACGCCGCCTACCGCAAGCGCAAGCGCGAACAGGCCAATGCGCCGATCGAAGGCAAGTCGCGCCGTATCGAGGCGCGCAAGGTCAACGGCACCGGCAAGGCGGGCGCCAGCAAGCGTGCGACGCCGCGCAAGCCGCGCAGCACGGCACCGTCCAGCTCAGCGGAAACCTGATCGGCCCCGGTTCTTCAATTTCTGTGGGAGCGACGTAAGTCGCGACCGGAATCCGGACGAGCCAGGAGTGCCGTCGCGACTTACGTCGCTCCCACAGGCTCGCGCAGAGATGGTGACTTGGCGGATCGAAGTTACGGTCCGCAACATGGCAAGCCGCGATTTCCCGCTCTTTCAGACCTCGCGCCACTGCCCGGGCGCCAGTCCATCCAGCCGCACCTCGCCCATCGCCACGCGCACCAGCCGCAACGTCGGCAGGCCGACCGCGGCGGTCATGCGCCGTACCTGGCGGTTGCGGCCTTCGGTGATGGTCAGTTCGATCCAGGCGTCCGGCACCGTCTTGCGAAAGCGCACCGGCGGATCGCGCGGCCACAGCGCCGGCGCAGGTTCGAGCAACGACACCACAGCCGGCCGCGTCGGTCCATCGTTCAACACCACGCCCTTGCGCAATGCGGCCAGCTTAGCCTCGTCCGGCGTGCCTTCCACCTGCGCCCAGTAGGTCTTGGGTTGCTTGTGGCGCGGATCGGTCAGCCGGTTGGCCAGCGCGCCGTCGTCGGTCAATAGCAACAGGCCTTCGCTGTCGTAGTCCAGCCGGCCGGCGGCATAGACGTTGGCCGGCAAGCCGAACTCCGCCAGCGTCCGTCGCGGCGGATCGCCGCGGTCGGTGAACTGACAGAGTACGTTGAAGGGTTTGTTGAAGGCGATCAGCACGAGGGACGAGAGTGGAGATGCGGGATTCGGGATTCGGGATTCGATCAGAGCGGATCGCGCATCCTGACCGCTACCGTGCGTGGTAGCGGCCCTGCTTTTCCCAATCTCCGATCCAAATCCCGAATCCCGGTCTTCAGGGTTTCACGAACCGCAGCGTCATCCGGTCGCTTTCGCCGATGGCCTGGTACTTGGCGGCATCGGCGGCATCGTGGTTGTTGCTGGGCGGCAGCGTCCATACGCCGTTGGGATGGTCCTTGGTGTCCTTGGGATTGGCGTTGACCTCGCTCTTCGCATCCAGCCGGAAGCCCGCGGCCTCGGCCAGCGCGATCACCTGCGCCTCGCCCACGTAGCCGCTGCGGTCGTCTTCCGGTACGTCCCGGGTGGCGCGGTGCTCCACCACGCCCAGCACGCCGCCGGGCTTGAGCACGTCGAAGAAGCCTTTGAACATACCCTCGGCCTGCCCGGCGCTGCGCCAGTTGTGCACGTTGCGGAAGGTCAGCACCACGTCGGCCGAGTCGGCCGGGCCGAACTCCGGTGCGGTCGGCGAATACTTCACGATGCCGGCCTTGCCGTACTGCGCCGCGCCGTCGGCGAACTTCTTCGCCAATCCGTCCACGCCGCGCTGGTGGTAGTCGCGGCTGCGACCTTCCGGTACCGCCATCGGGTCCACCACGGCGGCGATGTACTGGCCGCGCTCGCGCAGGTAGGGCGCCAGGATCTCGGAATACCAACCGCCGCCCGGGGTGATCTCGATCACCGTCTTGCCCGGGGTCACGCCGAAGAACGACAGGGTTTCCTTCGGATGGCGGAAGCCATCGCGGGCGACGTTGCCCGGGTCGCGCCACGCGCCCTTCAGCACGGCATCCAGCGACGCGGTATCGGCAGCCGAAAGCGTGTGGGTGGCGGCATCGGTCCTGGCCGGCGATTCGGCCAGCAGCGGTTGCGAAGCGGCGAGTGCGGCGACGACCGCCAGGCACAGGGACATACGGGTCATGGATCTGCCTCCAGAAAGGTGGGCGGAGCCTATCACGCGCCCTGTTCATGCCGCATCGCGCCGTGGCCGCAGTGCGCCGATGCGACGCGATGCCGCGCCAGCCCGTGGCTGCGTTCATGATCGCGGCGGACTATGCTGCGGTTTCGTCCGCTCATTCCGCGCCGCAACATGCGAGGCACCCATGAACACCGACACGACTGTACCGCTGACCCGCATCGTGCTGGCGTCGCGCCCGCAGGGCGAACCCACCGCCGACAACTTCCGCATCGAGCAGGCGCCGTTGCCATCGCCCGGCGAAGGCCAGGTACTGCTGCGCAATCTCTACCTGTCGCTGGACCCGTACATGCGCGGACGCATGAATGCCGGGCGTTCCTACGCCAGGCCGGTGGAGATCGGCGAAGTGATGGAGGGCGGCACGGTATCGGAAGTGATCGCGTCCCGTTGCGACGGACTGCAACCGGGTGACGTGGTGCTGGCGCACGGGGGGTGGCAGACCCACGCCATCGCCGAAGGCCGGACGCTCACGCGCAAGCTGGACGCCGGCATCGCGCCGCTGACCACCGCGCTGGGCGTGCACGGCATGCCGGGTTTCACCGCCTACGCGGGCCTGCATGAAATCGGCAAACCGCAACCCGGAGAAACCGTCGTGGTCGCCGCGGCCAGCGGTCCGGTGGGCGCCACTGTCGGCCAGATCGCCCGGCTGCACGGCGCGCGCGCCGTGGGCATCGCCGGTGGCGAGGCGAAGCGCGCGTACGTGCGCGACGAACTGGGCTTCGACGCGGCGCTGGACCATCGCGCGCCGGATTTCGCCGATCAACTGCGTACCGCGTGCCCGAACGGCATCGATGTGTACTTCGAGAACGTCGGTGGCGCGGTGTTCGATGCCGTGCTGCCCTTGCTCAACGACTTCGCCCGCATCCCGGTGTGCGGACTGGTGGCGCACTACAACGACCGCGCATTGCCGCCCGGTCCGGACCGCCTGCCGATGCTGATGAGCCAGATCCTGACCCGCCACCTGACCGTGCGCGGCTTCATCCAGCGCGATTTCATCTCCCTCTATCCGCAGTTCCTGCGCGAGATGGGCGGCTGGCTGGGCGAGGGAAAAATCAAGTACCGCGAGGACATCGTCGAAGGACTGGAGAACGCGCCCGCCGCATTGATCGGCCTGCTGAAGGGCAGGAACTTCGGCAAGGTGGTGGTGAAGCTCTAGCGAGGAAAGATCACCTGCCGCACCGTCACGTGGCCGCCGCCACCGGCAGGCTGACATTCATCAGGGTGGGATCGTCCGGGTCCGGATGCACCTTGAAGCCCAGCTGTTCGCACATCGCCAGCATGGTGCGGTTCTCGCGCAGCACCTGGCCTTCGATCACTTTCAGGCCCTGCCACTGGGCGTACTCGATCATGATCCGCATCAGCTGCCAGCCGATGCCATGCCCTTTCAGGTCGGAGCGCACCAGGATGCCGTACTCGCCCTTTTCGTAGTTGGCATCGGCATGCAGTCGCACCGCGCCGAGCATGTCGTGCGTGCCGGGATACACGGCGACCAGCGCGATCGAGCGGGCGTAGTCCAACTGGGTGAGGCGGGCGATGAATTCGTGGCTGAAGTGCTTCACCGCCTGGAAGAAGCGCAAGCGCAGGTCCTCGTGGGTGACGTGGGTGAAGAATTCGCGGAACATCGCGTCGTCTTCGGGCTTCACGGGCCGTACCTGCACCGTCTGGCCGTCGCCGAGGGTCAGCGTGCGCTCCCACTCCTTCGGATACGGGAAGATCGCGAAGCGCGGATGGCCGCGGCCCTTGTGCAGCCGGCGATCGCGCGCCACCGCGATGCGCGCATCCACCGCGATCACGCCGTCGCGGTCGGCCAGCAGCGGGTTGATGTCCAGTTGCAGGATCTCGGGAATGTCGGCCGCCAGCTGCGCCAGCTTGACCAGCACCAGCGCCACCGCGCGTTCGTCGGCGGCGGGCACGTCGCGGTAGGCCTTCAGCACGCGCGAGACGCGGGTGCGCGCGATCAGTTCGTGCGCCAGCCGCAGGTCCAGCGGCGGCAGCGCCACCGCCTGGTCGTTGATGACTTCCACCGCGGTGCCTCCGCGGCCGAAGGCGATGACCGGGCCGAACACCGGATCGTCGGCGATGCCGGCGATCAGTTCGCGCGCCTTGGGCCGCTGCACGGTCGGCTGCACCAGCACGCCTTCGATGCGCGCATCCGGGCGGCGTTCGCGCGCGCGCCGCAAGATGCCGGAAGCCGCTTCGCGCACCGCCGTTTCGTTGGGCAGGTTGAGGCGCACGCCATCGACATCGGACTTGTGCGGGATGTCGGGCGACAGGATCTTCACCGCGACGGTGGCGCCTTGCGCCAGCAAGGGCGCGGCGAGCCGCACGGCCTGCTCCGGATCGCCGGCGCGCCATAGCGGCGCCATCGGGATGCCGTACGCCGCCAGCAACTGCGTGGTCGCCAGCGGGTCCAGCCAGGTCTGGCCGGCATCCAGCGCGGCATCGACCAGCGCGCGGGCGGTGGCGACATCGGCGCTGAAATCCTCCGGCAGGCTGGGCGGGGTCTCCATCAATGCCGCCTGCACTTCGCGGTGGCGGACCAGGTGCATGAAGCCGGCCACCGCATCCGATTCGCTGGGATAGCGCGGCACCTGCGCGGCGTCCAGGATCGCTTCGGCCTGCGGGTCGTTGCCCAGCCAGACCGTGAATACCGGCTTGCGCCGGCCGTGCGCGGGACGGCGGCGCAGCACGTTGGCCACCGCCTCGGCGGCTTCCACTGACGAGGACAATACGGTCGGGACGTTCACCGCCAGCAGCGCGTCGTTGGCCGGATCGTCCAGCAAGGTCTCGATGGTGGCCGCGTAGCGCTCGGCGTCGATGTCGGTCAGCAGGTCCACCGGGTTGGTGCGCGACCATCCGACGGGCAGTATCCCGTCCAGCACGTGCCGCGTACCGTCCGACAGGTCGGCCAGCGTCCCGCCGAGCAGGTGCAGGTGGTCCACCGACAGCGCACCGACGCCGCCGCCGTTGGTGAGGATGGCAAGGCGGCGTCCGGGGAAGGGGCGTACCTGCCCCAGCGTGCGCGCGGCGGCGAACAGTTCGTCCAGCGAACGCACGCGCAGCAGGCCGGCGCGGCGGAACGCGGCACCGTACACGGCACTGGGGCGGGCCAGGTTCTGCGTATGCGTGCTGCCCGCCGGCGTCGCCAGCGTCGCGGCGCCGTGGCCGGACTTCACCACCACGACGGGTTTGGTGCGCGCTGCGGCGCGCGCGGCCGACATGAACTTGCGCGCATCGCGGATCGCTTCGACATACAGCAGGATCGCGCGCGTGCGGTGGTCGGTGGCGAAGTAGTCCAGCAGATCGGCGAAGTCCACGTCGAGCGCGTCGCCCAGCGACACCACGGCGGAGAAACCGACCGGCTGGCTCATGCTCCATTCCACCAGCCCGCCGGATATGGCGCCCGACTGCGAGATCAGCGCCAGGTCGCCGGCCTTGGGAAAACGGCTGGCCAGGCTGGCGTTGAGCCGCGCATGCGGGGCGATCACGCCCAGGCAGTTCGGGCCCAGCACGCGCAGTCCTTTCTCCCGCGTCAGCGCCTGCAGCCGCGCCGCCGGCGAACCCGGCCCATGACCCATCGCCGCGGTCAACACGACCACCGCGCCCGCGCCTTTCTCCGCGGCTTCCGCCGCCAGTGCCGGCACGGTGTCGGCGGGCGTGGCGATGACGACCAGGTCCGGCGTCCACGGCAATTCGCGCAGGTGGCGCACGGTGGTGACGCCCTCCCAGGCGGGGGGATGGCGGTTGACCAGCCCGATGGGCCCGCTGAAGCCGGAAGCCAGCAGGTTGTTCACCACCGCGCGCCCCACCGAGCGCGGACGCGACTGGCTGCCCACCACTGCGACCGAGCGCGGCTTGAAGATGGAGGAGAGACGGTAGGTGCTCATGGTGGCGTCGGCGCGTTCAAGGCGTGGTCAGGGTAGCGCGTGCGCCGTGGCAAAGGCGTGTATCGGTGTGCATGCCGGCGTGCTCATGCCAGTTTGAGCGCATCCGGATAGGGCGGCGTGTCCGGGTAATCGCCGGCCGCCAGCCTGGCCTGCAGCTCGCGCCACCACTGCGCGCGGAACAGGTCGCCGTGCACGGCCTTCAGCGCTTTCGCCAGCGGGTCGGGCAGGCCGAGGAACTGCGGGAAGCGCTCCGGGAACACGTCCTTCGGCCCCACGTAGAACCACGGGCCGTCGGACATCTCTTCCTCGTAGCAGGTCGGCGTGGGGTAGTCGCGGAACTGGCAGTCGGTGACCAGGCACAGCTCGTCGTAGTCGTAGAACACCGCGCGGCCATGGCGCGACATGCCGAAGTTCTTCAGCAGCATGTCGCCGGGGAAGATGTTGTTGCGCGCCATGTCCTTGATGGCCTGCCCGTAGTCGATGGCGGCCGCGCGCGCGGCTTCCGGCTTCTGTTCGCGCAGGTACAGGTTCAGCGGCCGCAGGCGGCGCTGCACGTAGCACAGGTGGATGATGATGTCCTCGCCGTCCTCGGCGATGCTGTGCGCGCAACCGGTGGTCAGTTCCTCCAGCAGCGCCGGCGAGAAGCGCGCGCGCGGGAAGCGCAGCGAGCGGTACGGCTGCGCATCCAGCAGCCGGCCCACGCGGTCCAGGTGGAAGACCAGCGAATACTTGTCCTCCACGTCCTTGCGGCTCATCTCCTTGGGGTAGGCGAACCTGTCGCGGATCACCTTGAACACCAGCGGGTAGCTGGGCAGGGTGAACACCGCCATCACCATGCCCGGCGTGCCTTCGGCATGCACCAGCCGTTCGTCCGGGTGCGCGGCGAAATGGCGGAAGAAGGTGCGGAAGCGCTCCGTCTTGCCCTGCTTGGCGCGGCCCAGCACCGTGTACAGCTCGTCGATGGGCTTGTTGGGCATCAGCGTGCGCAGGAACACCACCGCGTCGCCCACCGTCGACAGATCCGCGTGGAAGTAGCTGCGCGAGTAGCTGAACAGCTGGGCCACGTCGGCACGGCTGGTCAGCACTGCTTCCGCGCGCAACTGGCCGTCGTCGTTGACCAGCGCGATGACGCAGGGCGAGAAGCGGTGCTCGCCGAACACGCGGCCGACCAGATAGGCGCGGCGTTCGCGGTAGAACACCGTGTCCAGCAGTTCGATGGAACGCACCGGATGCTCGCCCCAGTGCGCCAGGTCGTCCTGCAGCCGCACCGCGATGGCCGCCGCGCAGCGCGTGCGATGGGCGTAGGGCACGTCGAAGCGGTAATCGCCCAGCACGCGCACCAGCGTGTCGGTGGGCCGCAGTTCGGAGATCGCATAGCTGTGCCGCGCCACCGGATGGGTGATGGCATCGGTCGGTTCGATGTCCAGCGCGATGAACTCGATGGCCGGGTCCACGCCGCGGGTCTTGAAGAAGCGCCGGCTGAGCGTGTTGTAGAAGGTCTTGTACAGCTCGCGGTCGATCAGCTCGCCGATCAGCCGGTCGTAGCCGTCGCGCACCTGCGACCACAGCGCGCGATCGTGCGCATGGTCCAGCAGGGCCGACTGCAGCCGCAGCGCGCATTCGGCGATGCACTGGTCGTACAGCTCGATGCGCTCCACCGCGTCGCCGCGCGCGCCGGCCCAGTCCATCGTCTCGAAACGCCGCTTAGCGCGGCGGGTGATCTCGGCGAAACGCGCGTGGTAATCCGCGAACGCGTCATGGATCAGGTGGGCGATGGCATCGGCGCGGACCATGCCGGCATCTTAGCCGTCCGCCGGCCGAGCCATCACTCAGCCGGGCACGCCAGCTTGCTCCAGCAGCCACGTCCGCACCTTCTGGAAACCGGGATGCGACAGGCTGCGCTCGGGATACACCAGGTAATGGGCGAAGTCGGCCTGCAGGCGCTTCTTCGTCAACGCCACCAGCCGGCCGGCCTTCACCAGCGGCTCGGCCAGCGTCCACCGCGCCAGCGCCACGCCCACGCCCTGCGCGGCAGCCTGGTGCAGCGTCTCGGTGTCGTCGAACTGCGCCACGTAGCGCGCCGGCGGCTGGCCGCCGAAGTGGCCGAACCAGTCCTTCCAGCGGTTGGCCGGGTCGCCCAGCAAGGGCAGCCGGCCGAGCTGGTCCGGGGCCGCCTTGCCGTGGCGCTTGATCAGGTCGGGACTGGCGACGGGAGTGATCCATTCGTGGAACAGGAACTCGGACTGCACGCCGGGCCAGCGTCCGCCGCCCAGGCGCAGCGCCAGGTCGACCGGCTCGCGCTCGAAGTCCACCACGTGCGTGCTGGACTGCAGGTTGAGGCCCAGCTCGGGATGCTGCGCCAGGAACGCCGGCAGCCGCGGCACCAGCCACGCGGTCGCCATCGACGGGATCAGGCTGAGCGTCACCGTGTGGTCGTTGCGCAGCGTCGCGCGGCGCAGTGCGTGCTCGATGGTGTCCAGCGGCCCGGCGACCGCATCGAACAGGCGCTGGCCTTCCGGGGTCAGTTCCACGCCGCGCGGCCCGCGCGCCAGCAGGCGATGGCCCAGCCGTTCCTCCAGCAGCCGCATGCGGTGGCTCAGCGCGCTGACGGTCAGGTGCATGGCCTCGGCCGCGCGGGTCAGGTTGCGCAGGCGCGCGGCGGTGACGAAGGCATCCACCTGGTCCAGCGGAAGGCGGCTCATCTTGAATACACCTCAAGTCTGGGTTGCGAAGCTTTCGCTTTTTCCTGACAGATGATGCGCTTACCTTGCTCCTTGTTCAAGCCGGAGGTTCCGGCGGACAGGAGAAACCCCATGCAATCCGAGACCAGAAAACAATGGTGGCAGCAGCTGGGCGGCATCAGCCAGGGCATGCTGTTCATGCACGGCCATATCGTCAGTCCGGAGGCCTTGGAAGGCTCCGACGGAGACAGGCGGCGCGAACCCCGCACGCGGGATGCCGCCGGCAAACGCCGCCACGAACGCGCCGTGCAGCGGCTCAGTGCCCGCCGCCTGCGCGAGATGACGTCGCTGTCGCTGTTCCGTTGAATGCAGGTACTTTGTGGGAGCGACGTGAGTCGCGACCGCGCGCCATCGGCATCCGTACGGGAATGGTTGCTCGACATCGTGCACAGTGAACGACTATCGGGGGCGGTCGCGACTGACGTCGCTCCCACGGGGCCAACAGGTTTCAGGCCTGCACGTACACCCACGCATCCAGGCCGGACTTCAGCCGCACCCGCACGCGCTGGTAGTCAGAGACTTCGTAACGGTCGGCGGCGGCGAGTTCCTCCGCGCTGATGCGGAACACCATGCCCTGCACTTCGGCATTGGCGTCGTCGCTGCGCTGCACGATCGGGTGGAAGCGCTGGCCGCTGGTGGCCAGCACGTCCGGGTCGGTGATCTCGACCATCGTGCAGACGTAGCCGGGCATCGTGTCGGGCTCGCCGTCGAGGCGCCGGCCGAACGAGGCCAGCTGCACGCTTTCCAGCTGCAAGGTGCCGTAGGAGAACAGGCGGATGTCGTGGGTGTCGGTCATCGTGATGCTCCGGAAGATCTCACCTACCGTGTAGGAGCGCCCTCGGGGGCGATGCTGTCGAATTTGTCGAATCGAAGAGCATCGCGCCCGAGGGCGCTCCTACAGGAAGACCAAGGCGTACATGCGAACGCCCGGCATGACCGGGCGTTCGCGGGTTCAGCGGTACCGCGACGACATCACAGGTGCTTGATGATCTCGTCGGCGAACTCGCTGCACTTCACTTCGGTGGCGCCGTCCATCAGGCGGGCGAAGTCGTAGGTGACGCGCTTGCTGGCGATCGCCTTGTTGACGCCCTCGATGATGGCGTCGGCCGCTTCGGTCCAGCCCAGGTAGCGCAGCATCATCTCGCCGGACAGGATCACCGAGCCCGGGTTGACCTTGTCCAGGTCGGCGTACTTGGGCGCGGTGCCGTGGGTGGCTTCGAACACCGCATGGCCGGTCACGTAGTTGATGTTGGCGCCCGGCGCGATGCCGATGCCGCCGACCTGCGCGGCCAGCGCGTCGGACAGGTAGTCGCCGTTGAGGTTCAGCGTGGCCGACACGTCGTATTCCTTCGGGCGCAGCAGGATCTGCTGCAGGAAGGCGTCGGCGATGGCGTCCTTGATGATCAGGCCGGCGCCCGGCTTGCCTTCCGGGATGACATGCCACGGACCGCCGTCCAGTTCCACCGCGCCGAAGAAGTCGCGCGCCACCTGGTAGCCCCAGTCGCGGAAGCCACCTTCGGTGAACTTCATGATGTTGCCCTTGTGCACCAGCGTGACCGACTTGCGCTTGTTCTCGATGGCGTAGCTGATGGCGCTGTGCACCAGGCGCTCGGTGCCCAGGTAGGAGACCGGCTTGATGCCGATGCCGACCTGCACGTCGAGCTCGCGCTTGGGCGCGCCGATGCCTTCCAGCACCTGCTGCCACTGGTCGACCTTCTCCTGCGTGCCGAAGCGGATCTTGCCGGCGGCCTGCGGGAATTCCTTGTTGAGGAAGTCCAGCACCTTCTGCGCGTCGGCGCTGCCGCCTGCCCATTCGATGCCGGCGTAGATGTCCTCGGTGTTCTCGCGGAAGATCACCATGTCCACGTCGCCCGGCTTCTTCACCGGCGAGGGCACGCCTTCGAACCAGCGCACCGGGCGCAGGCAGACATACAGGTCCAGCATCTGCCGCAGCGCCACGTTGAGCGAGCGGATGCCGCCGCCCACCGGCGTGGTTAGCGGGCCCTTGATGCTGACCAGGTAATCGCGGCAGGCCTGCACGGTGGAGTCCGGCAGCCAGGTGCCGAACTGGTTGTTCGACTTCTCGCCGGCGAAGACTTCCAGCCAGTGGATCTTCTTCGCGCCGCCGTAGGCTTTTTCCACCGCCGCATCGAGCACGCGCACGCTGGCGCGCCAGATGTCCGGGCCGGTGCCGTCGCCTTCGATGAAGGGGATGATCGGGTGGTTCGGCACGTTGAGCTTGCCGCCCGAGATGGTGATCTTCTCACCGCCGGCCGGCGGGGTGAGCACAGGTTCTGCCATGGAACTGCTCCCGGTAAAGGACACGCGCGCCGGGTGGGTTGCGCGTGGGGTGTAAGGGACCGCCATTGTCGCGGTTTATGCGGGTGGGGGCAAAACCCGTGGGTGGATCGCGCTGTCCCGGGGACAGCATGCTTTCGCATCCGGCAAGGGGCGCGGGGTTCCGACTTCACCAGCGCGGACCAGGAGCGGGTGCGCTGGTGGGGGCAACGCGCGCGGTAGCGGGCGGCATTTCCAGGTCGGCGCGCCCGGAGGAAGAACAAAAAAAGCGGGCGTGGATCGCTCCACGCCCGAGCTTGCCCACTGAGGTGGGAGAGAGGGTTGCCTTGCTGATTACTTGACTTCGATTTCCTGGGTGAAGCCCACCGGCTGGCCGTTCAAGGTCACGTCGACCTTGTACTTGCCGACCGGCCAGTCGGTAGCCTTGGTGAATTCGACATTGGTCGTGTCCACGCCACCGGCCACAACATTGGCAGTCTGCTGGCCGGCGACTTGGCCGTCCTGATAGGTCAGCTTGGCGTCGATGGCGGCATTGGCCGGCGTGGCGGCGTCGGTCGTCACAGAAACGATGATCTTGTCCTTCACGCCAAACGTACTGACAGCGGCGACCGACTTGTCGGCCGCAGCAGCGTTGCCGACGGTGACGCTGGTGGCACTGACCGGAGCCGGCGCGGACTCAATTGGCGCGGGTGCCGGTTCGACGGCGGTCGGCGGCGGTACCACGGCCTCTTCCTTCTTCTTGCAGCCGACGATGGCGACGCTGCCGGCCAGGGCAACGATCAGGGCGTAGGAAATGCGGGTGTGCTTCATGGAGTCGTTCCTTGTCTATGGAAGAGGGCGATCAGGCTTCGGTGGGCTTGGGCGGCAGCTTGATGACCTGCCCGGGGAAGATGCGGTCGGGATCGTCCAGCACGTCGCGGTTGGCCTCGAAGATCTGCTTCCAGGCACTGGCGCTGCCGTAGTGCTGCTTGGCGATCTTGGAGAGGGTGTCGCCCTTCTCGATGGTGTAGGACTGCTCGCCGATGATTTCCGCGGTGCTGTCTACGCGTGTCGTAACGTCGGAGAAGTCGGCGGCTTTTTCTGCCGTCGTGTCCACCTTGGCGGCGACATCGGAAAAATCGGCTTTCTTTTCGGTGCTCATGATGCAACCACCCTTCCTGGCTGGATGTTGGGATGAGCTAGCGTTGCACGCGCCCTGTTAATAATCCATATCGCGGACGTGAAAATGCGTCATTGTTACAAGTGCAACGTTATTGGCGTAATTCGCGCTTCAGGTCGGGCGGCTGCGCGCCGGGCGTGGCGCGCCAGGGATTGATGTCCAGTCCGCCGCGGCGGGTGTAGCGCGCTTCCACCGACAGCAAGGCGGGATGGCAGTGCGTCATCACGTCGTGGAAGATGCGTTCGACGCACTGCTCGTGGAATTCCGCATGGTCGCGGAAACTCACCAGGTAGCGCAGCAGTTCGACGCGATCGATGCGCGGGCCGTGGTAATGGATCGACACGGTGGCCCAGTCCGGCTGGCCGGTGACCGGGCAGTTGGATTTCAGCAGCTCCGACGCCAGCGTTTCCTCGACCACGGTTTCCGGGTCGATGGTGAGGAATTCGGCGCGCGGCGGACCGTAGTGGTCGATCTCCACGTCCAGCGCGTCCAGCAGTTCGCCTTCCACCGCCTCCGCCATCCGCGGCAGGCCGAACGCCACGGCCACATCGGCGCCCGCGCGTACCGACAGGTCGGTGCCGATGCATTCCAGCACCGCGGCATCGCTGTTGAAACGGGTGGCGTTCAACGAGTTGAGGTAGAGCTTCAGCGACTTGGATTCCACCAGGCACGGCGAATCGCAGGGTACGGTGAAGGTGGCCGTGGCCACGCGCGGCTTGCCGCGGGCGTCCAGCCAGCCGAGTTCGTAGGCGTGCCAGCGGTCGTGGCCGATGAAGGGCAGTGCGCCGGCGGCGATGCCGATCTCGTCGCGCGCACCCTGGCGCGGGATGGGGAACAGCAGGGTAGGGTCGTACTGCCTGGGGTAGGCGACTTCGCGGCCCAGCGAGGAATCTTGGGGGGTGCTCATGCCGCCATTTTACGGACGCCGCTTTAAGCGCGGGTGTATAACGGCGGCGTCCGCAGGGAGGTGCCGATCGATGATGAAGCCGCTGTTGCCGCTGGGCCTGTTGCTGGCCCTGTCCGCCTGCGCCGCCGCGCCCGCGCCCGCGTCCGGCGACGGTCCCGGCCCCGCCGCGCCACCCGGCGACGGCATCGTCCGGCCCGACGGGTCCGGTCCGGTGACGCTGAAGGTCGGGCAGGTGCTGGAGATCGCCCTGACGTCCAACGCCAGCACCGGCTACCAGTGGCAGGTGGTCTCGGATGGTGCGCCCGCACTGGCACGCACGACCGGTCCGGCCACGCCCCCGCCCCTGGATACCCAGCCGCCCATGCCGGGCGCGCCGGGCATCGCGCGCTGGTGGTTCCGCGCGGAGCGGCCGGGCGAGGTCACGGTGAAGCTGGAATACCGGCGGCCTTGGGAGAAGGAGGTGCCGGCGGCGGAGGTGGTGCAATATATCGTCCGGGTGGAATAAGGAGTAATTGACTCGTGTCAAGAAGCGTTGAAGACCCGCTGAAAACTATCTACTTGGATCGCGAGTTCATCGCAAATTTGTATGAGCAGGAAACAGGTAATCAGCCAGAGACCAAGATAAGTACATCTGAAACATTACATGCGACGGCAAAGATTCCGCTATTCAGCGGCGGAGCTAGCTCGGCTGAAACAAGGACCTATTCAGTCTCTATTCGAGGAATGCTTGAAGCCCTGAAAGCTAAGCTATCAACGTTCCCTGACGAAGCTCAGATCGAGCTAGAGCACGATAAACCATCCGTCTACATGTGGGTCAGTGGAGTTTTGAGCATTAATGTACTAAAGCGTTCTCGCAAGATGCAGAGCGAGAAAACGGGAAGGCAAGAAAATGTCGTGCTAGCTGAGGTCCCGTACTACGCTCTTGAAAAATCTAAGTACAAGTTTGCATTGATTCCATCAGAGGATTACTTCCAGTCAGGATTCCGAGGATTAAGGGAATTGCACAATACCGTCCTTGGCCCAATAGATTTGCCTGTCAACGCCCTTCTTCGAGTCGTATCGGCCCAAACAAACTTTAATCAGTGGATTGCCATACCATTGATCATATATGAGTCATAGTGCGTAGGATCAGTTCAGTTGGCTGGCATGCTGCGCATGAGGGGATGCCTGCGGCTAACCCATCCTGCGCCGCGCTCGCTTGGATTCGTCGCTCGGGCAAGGCAAAGTGAAGCCTCCCTCCAGGCCAGGGAGGCCACCATGAAACCGAACGCGTGCGGATGGCTGCTGGCCAGCCTGATCGCCGGCTCTGCGTTCGCGCAGCAGGTCGCGGATGTTCCCGTGGCGCCACCCGACAACTCCGCGTACACGAATTGCCTGGCCGACCTGCGCACGCAGGCAGCGCAGCAGGGCATCACGGCCGCGACCTTCGACGCGCACACGACAGGCCTTGCGCCCGACATGAGCGTGCTGGGCCTGCTGGACGCGCAGCCCGAGTTCACCACGCCATTGTGGGACTACCTGTCGGGGCTGGTGGACGAGGAACGCGTCGCGGACGGCAAGGCAATGCTGGCGACGCATCGCGATCTGTTGGCGCGCGTGTCGCAGGCCTACGGCGTGGACGCGGAAACCGTGGTGGCGGTGTGGGGGGTGGAAAGCGACTTCGGCCGCGTGTTCGGCAAGCGGCCGCTGCTGACGTCGTTGTCCACGCTGTCGTGCTTCGGAAGGCGGCAGCCGTTCTTCCGTGGCGAATTCCTCGCCACGCTGAAGCTGTTGCAGAAGGGCGACATACGCGCCGAGGGCCTGGCCGGTTCGTGGGCGGGTGCGTTCGGGCACACGCAGTTCATGCCGACCACCTATGCGCGCATCGCGGTGGACTTCGACGGCGACGGGCGGCGCGACCTGGTCGGCAGCATTCCCGATGCGCTGGCGTCCACGGCGAACTACCTGGCGCGCTCGGGCTGGCGCACCGGCCAGCCCTGGGGTTACGAGGTGAAGTTGCCCGCCAATTTCAACGCGGCGCAGGCCGGGCGCACGAACCGCAAGCCGGTCGCGCACTGGCAGGCACAAGGCATCGTGCGGGCCGACGGGCAGCCGTTGCCCCCCGGCGAAACCATCGCCGCCCTGCTGGTGCCGACGGGCGCGATGGGACCGGCGTTCCTGGTGTTCAAGAATTACGACACCATCCATGCCTACAACGCGGCGGAAAGCTATGCGCTGGCCATCGCCCTGCTGTCCGACCGCCTGCGCGGCAGCAGCGGCATCGCCGCGGCGTGGCCGACGGACGATCCCGGCCTGTCGCGCGCGCAGCGCCGGCAGTTGCAGACATTGCTGCTGGGGCGCGGCCATGCCATCGGCGCGCCGGACGGCATGATCGGCACGCTGACCCGGCGCGCGATCCAGGCGGAACAGACGCGGCTGGGCCTGCAACCCGCCGACGGCCGTGCCGGTGCGAGAATACTGGCCGCGCTGCAGGCGGAAGCGCCAGCGGCGGCTCTTCCGCAATCCGCAAGACCGTGACCACGATGAACGCATTGCCCGAAGGCATCATCCACGACACGCTGCAGGGACTGGACGTGCTGCGCCTGCGGACGCCGCACTCCACGGCGGTCCTGAGCCTCCATGGCGGCCAGCTGCTGTCGTTCGCGCCGGAGGGTTTCGACGACCTGCTGTGGCTGTCGCCCACCAGCGCGCGGCCGCCGAAGGCGATCCGCGGCGGCATCCCGGTGTGCTGGCCGTACTTCGGCCGGAAAGGGCGGGACGCATCCGTGCCGCAGCACGGGCATGCGCGACTGACGCGCTGGCAGTTGGCCGATGCGCGTACGCAGGCCGACGGCGGCCTGCAACTGAAGCTGGCCTTGCCGCTGGAGCCGGGCGTGCCGCTGGAGCTGGGGATGACCCTGCACATCGGGCGCGAATTGCGGCAGAGCATCGACACCGTGCATCGCGGCGATGCGCCGTACACGCTGACGCAGGCGCTGCATACCTACTTCCGGGTGGCCGACGCCCGGCAGGCGCGCGTCACCGGCCTGGACGGCCTGCATTACGCCGACAAGTACGATGGCGGCACGCATCGCCAGGCCGGCGACTGGTCGATGCACGATCCGCGCGATCCCGGCCGCAGCGACCGCATCTACACCGGCACCGGCCATCGCTTCGATCTGCTCGACCAGGCCGGCGCGCGCCGCATCCGGCTGGACACCTTCGGCAGCCGTTCGCTGGTGGCGTGGAACCCGGGCGCCGACGGCGCGCGCGACATCGCCGACATGCCGGACGACGGTTGGCGGCAGTTCGTCTGCCTGGAAGCCGCCAATGCCGGCGACGACGCCATCGAACTGGAACCCGGGCAGCGCCACCGGCTCAGCCACGTGATCTCGGTGGCCTTGCTGTAGGAGCGACGCAAGTCGCGACCGCACGCGGACCGTCGTGCATGATATCGAGCGCGCGGCAGCGCGTCCGGATGGCGAACGATCAGAACTTCACGGACAACCATGGTCCGCGGTCGCGACTTGCGTCGCTCCTACAGGAGGGAAGGAGGGCGCCATGCACGGCGGCGATGTCCTACACTTGCGCACCTTTTGCCGGTTCGCCGCCCGTGAACGCAGACTCCCAGCCCTTGGGCGGCCGCCGCCGCGCCGCCTTGATCTTCATCTTCATCACCGTGCTGATCGACGTGCTGTCGTTCGGCGTGATCATCCCGGTGCTGCCCGGCCTGGTGCGGCAGTTCACCGGCGGCGACTTCGCCCAGGCGGCATGGTGGGTGGGCGTGTTCGGCATGCTGTTCGCCGCCATCCAGTTCGTCTGCACGCCGATCCAGGGCACGTTGTCGGATCGTTTCGGCCGCCGTCCGGTGATCCTGCTGTCGTGCCTGGGCCTGGGCATCGACTTCATCCTGATGGCGCTGGCGCAGTCGCTGCCGTGGCTGCTGGTGGCGCGCATCTTCTCGGGCGTGTTCTCGGCCAGCTTCACCACCGCCAATGCCTACATCGCCGACATCACCGCGCCGGAGAAGCGCGCGCAGGCGTTCGGCATGATCGGCGCGGCGTTCGGCGTGGGCTTCATCATCGGGCCGATCATCGGCGGCCAACTGGGCGCCATCGACCTGCGGTTGCCGTTCTGGTTCGCCGCCGGGCTGGCGCTGCTGAATTTCCTGTACGGCTGGTTCGTGTTGCCCGAATCGCTGCCGAAGGAAAGGCGCACCAAGACCTTCGACTGGTCGCACGCCAACCCGGTCGGCTCGATGATCCTGCTGAAGCGCTACCCGCAGGTGTTCGGCCTGGCGGCGGTGGTGCTGATCGCCAACCTGGCGCACTACGTCTACCCCAGCGTGTTCGTGCTGTTCGCCCAGTACCAGTACCGGTGGAACGAACAGCAGGTCAGCTGGGTGCTGGCGGCGGTCGGCGTGTTCAGCGTGATCGTGCAGGCGGGCCTGGTTGGCAAGGTGGTGCCGAAGCTGGGCGAGCGCCGCACGCTGCTGTTCGGCCTGGCCTGTGGCGTGCTCGGCTTCTTCATCTATGGCATGGCCGATGTGGGCTGGATGTTCCTGGTCGGGTTGCCAATCAGTGCACTGTGGGGCCTGGCCGGTCCGGCGACGCAGGCGTTGATCACGCAGCAGGTGGGCGCGGACGTGCAGGGCCGCATCCAGGGCGCGTTGATGAGCCTGGTCAGCCTGGCGGGGATCGTCGGGCCGATCATGTTCGCCGGCACCTTCGCGCTGTTCATCGGCAAGCAGGCGCCCGCGCACCTGCCGGGCGCGCCCTGGCTGCTGGCGGCGCTGTTGCTGGCCATCGGCTGGCTGGTGGGCTGGCGGTTCGCGCGTCCGGTACCCGCCCCGCTTTCCCGCCAGGGTTCGCCAGCGGGAACGGAATGAAGAAGGCCGCCCTTGGGCGGCCTTCTTCATCGCGGACGTTGACGGATACCGGTCAATCGTTCTCGACGTGGATGATCTCGCCGGTGTCGGCGGCCAGGTGGATCTCCACGTCGTTGCCGTCGGCGCGCTCGGCCTCGGCCTTCCACACGCCGTCGTCGAAGTCGATGTCGTGGATGCTGGAATAGCCTGCGGCCGTCAACTTGGCCTTGACGTCGTTCTCGCTGAGGCTGGACACCAGCTTCTCCGCGATGATGTCGCCGCTGGCCGGATTCACGCGCACGTCCACGCGCTCGCCATTGGCGCTGGTGGCGTCGGTTTCCCACATGCCGTCCTCGAAGTCGAGATCGTCGATGCGGGTGTAGCCCTTCTCGGTGAGCAGCGCGCGCACCTGCGGCTCGGCCAGCGCATCCTTGCCGGCGGTCGGTGCCGGTGCCTGCGCGAAGGCGGCGCCGGACAGCGCCACCAGCGCAACGGCGAACAGCATGCGATGGCGGAAGTGGAAGGTCTGCATGGCAATCTCCTGCAAGAGTGGAGTCGCGATGCTGCTCCGCACGGCATCACCCGCGGGTGAATTCACCGCCGGCAAACTGAATGTTCCACGCGGCTTTCACATGCATGAGCCGCGTGCGAACGCGCGGCCTGTCAGGCCTTCCTCCACAGCAGCAACGTCAGCACGCCGGCGATCAGGCCCCAGAACGCCGAGCCGATGCCGGCCAGAGACAATCCCGACGCGGTCACCAGGAAGGTGATAAGCGCCGGCTCGCGTTCCGATTCCTCGCGCAGCGCCGCGGCCAGGCTGTTGCCGATGGTGCCGAGCAGGGCGATGCCGGCGATGGCCAGGATCAGCTCCTTCGGGAACGCGGCGAACAGCGCCGCCACGGTCGCGCCGAACAGGCCGACGACGAGGTAGAACACGCCGGCGGCGATGGCGGCCACGTAGCGGCGCGCGCTGTCCTCGTGCGCCTCGCGGCCCATGCAGATCGCCGCGGTGATCGCCGCCAGGTTCAACGCGAACGCGCCGAACGGCGCCAGCAGCAGGTTCGCCACGCCGGTCCAGCCCACCACCGGCGAGATCGGGATCGGGTAGCCCGACGCGCGGATCACCGCCACGCCGGGCACGTTCTGCGAGGCCATCGTCACGATGAACAATGGCAGCGCGATGCCGAACACGGCGGCCAGCGAGAACGTCGGCGCGATGAAGATCGGCTTCGCCAGTTCCAGCGCCAGGCCGTCCACGCGCAGCAATCCCAATCCGCCCGCGAAGGCGATGCCGACCAGCAGCGTCAGGATCACCGCGTAGCGCGGCAGCAACCGGCGCGCCAGCAGGTACACCGCGAACATGGTCAGCACCATGCCGAGCTGGGTCTTCATCGCGCCGAACGCCTCCAGCCCGAAGCGCAGCAGCACGCCGCCCAGCATGCCCGAGGCCAGCGACACCGGGATGCGGCTGATCATCCGTTCGAAGAAACCCGAGAACCCGGCCACGCAGATCAGCAGCGCCGACAGCATGAAGGCGCCGATGGCATCGGACAGCGGCAGCCCGGCCGCGCTGCTGATCAGCATGGCCGCGCCGGGCGTGGACCACGCGGTCACCACCGGCATGCGGTAGCGCAAGGAAAGCCCGATGCAGGTCAGGCCCATGCCCAGCCCCAGCGCCCACATCCACGAACTGATCTCGGCAGGCGACGCGCCCAGCGATTGCGCGGCCTGGAACACGATGACGGCGGAACTGGCGAAGCCGACCAGCACGGTGACGAAACCGGCGGCGATGGCGGACAGGGACAGGTCGCGCAGCAGGTGGCGTGGCGGGGTGGTCTGGGAAAGGGACATGCGGGGGCGCGTCGATCGAACCGCCGCCATTCTCGCCGAAGTCGGCGGCACCCGCCCGCAATCCTCCCTGTAGGAGCGGCTTCAGCCGCGACTGTGGAAACAAAGAGCCCTTTGGCCACGGATTGACGCGGATCACCACGGATGAAACACAAAGGCTTTATCCGCGTGCATCCGCGTTGATCCGTGGCTGAAGCAAATTCTTTCCACGGTCGCGGCTGAAGCCGCTCCTACAGGGGTTACAGCCCCTGCTTCTGGAATTCGGCGTTGAGCGCGTGGACCAGCCGGCCGATCTCGGGCGTCAGGCAGGTGTTGAACGTCTGCGGGTCGTTGCAGCGGGCGTCGATGTCCTGCGAGACCCGCTTCAAGCCGTAGCCGGCCAGTATGTTGCGCGCCCGGGTGAAGCAAGCCGCGCCCGGCGAGCCGGCCAGCAGGTTGCCGTGCCTGGTGCTGCAATAGGTCATCGCCGAGGCGATGGCGGCGGAATTGACGGCGTACAGCGACGGGTTGGCCGGTCCCGCGGCGAAGGCGGGACCGGCGATCAGGCTGGCTATAGCGAAGCAAACGGCGGTCAAGCGCATGGGAGTGTCCTGCGGGAAGAGAAGCGGGCTCGACGCTGTTCGGTCTGCCCGCAACGCATACGGGTAAAGCCGGGTCTACTGGCTCAGCTTGGAGTCGGGGAACGGCAGGATTTCCTGCGAGCTGCTGGGTTGGGCGACCCAGCGCCGGCCATCCCAATGGAAATCCGCTTGGCTTTCGGACGAACCTCCCGCGGAGGCCAGCGCGAACGTGCAGGCGATCTGTCCCGCGTGTTCGGGAGCCAAGGCGGGCAGGCAGGTCCCGAGCTTGACGGTGGTGCCTTCCAGTTCCGACGCGCCACCGAACATGGCGACGATCGCCGCATGCGCTTGCTGTTCGCCGGGGGCGGGGCCGGGGGCCGCATCCGGTGGCGCGTCCTGGGCACAGGAAGCCGTCGCCGATGCCGCCGCCAGCAGGATGCCCAGCAAGAGTTCTTTCTTCATTCGATTGCGCCTTCGATGCCGGAGGTCGCGCTCCTTTCAGCGGAAGAAGCGCCTTTTCAGTATCGACACGAACGGCCGGGACAGGACATCGGTCCGGTCTTCAACGGGGTCCCGCCCGCAGCGGCACGGCGCTTGCCCACCGTCGCGCCACCACCGGCGAGGTCATGCACATCGCCTCGTCGGTCACCGTGGTCACGGCGCGTTCCAGCAGTTGGATGTCGGCTTCGTGCTGGCGAGCCACGTGCGGGTCCTCGAAGAAGATCACGCGCTGGCAGCGGTGTTCCAGCACGCGATCGGCGATCTGCGCGTCGCCGCCCAGCGGACCGCTCTGGAAGCGTTCCACCCACGGCTGGCCCTGCGGCCAGCCGCGGCTCCATGCCAGTTCGTTGAGGCGCTGGCCGGTGGTGCCGGTCGCCATGCGGTGGGCGAAGCGCGAAAGCACGTCGAAGTGGTCCGCGGCGAATGCGATCATCTGCGGTTTCATCGCGTCGTGCGCGATCAGCGCCAGCGTCTGCGCTTCCAGTGCATGGAAGTGGTCCGCACCCGCATCCGGCGCCAGGCCGGCGTGGATGCGTTCCATCTCCACCCAGTCGCGCGCCGAGGCGACCGTGGACAGGAACGGTTTGCCGTGGATCACGCACTGGCGCTTCAGGGCGATGGCTTCCGGGAAAATCGAGGAGGGATCCACCGGGTCGATCAGGTAGATGGCGCCATCCAGATGGCGTTCGGCGCCCTCCAGGCCCACCACCTCGGCGACCAGCTTCATCAGTCCGCCATCGCGGCCGTAGGGATAGCGCTTCAACCCGTCGTAGCCGCGCAGCATACCGGCGGCGGCGATGGCGTCGTGCGTGCGGCCCACCGCGTGCAGGCCCAGCCGCAGTTCGCGGATGCCCGGCTCGCAGGCGCGCAGCCAGCGGAACAATGCGGCGTCCTCGGTATGGTGGTGCAGGCGGTTGGCGGCCAGGCCCAGGCGCATCGCGTCGCTCGGCGTAGAAGGAACCCACAGTCTAAGCGAGCCCCGCCACTCCTAGGGATGCTGAGTGGCATAGCCCCTGTAGGAGCGGCTTCAGCCGCGACCGGAAGCTATCGAAAAAAGCATTGGACACGGATCAAAGCGAATACACACGGATCAAAGGCAAACGCCTTATCCGCGGCTATCCGCTTTGATCCGTGTCTAAAGGTTTTTCTGATTCCCGGTCGCGGCTGAAGCCGCTCCTACAGGGGACAGGCTTATGCGTCGATGCGCAGCCAGCGGGCGATGCTGCCCGCCGCATCGCGGCCTTCGGCCACGGCGGTCACCACCAGGTCGGCGCCGCGCACCGCGTCGCCGCCGGCGAACAGCTTCGCGTTGGTGGTCTGGAACGGCAGCCGGTCGCCGCCGCCCACCACGATGCGGCCGTTCGGGCTGCCTTCCACGCCCTGCGCGGCCAACCATTCCGGCACGCTGGGCGAGAAGCCGAACGCGATGATCACCACGTCCGCGTCCAGCACCGATTCGCTGCCCGCCACCGGCACGGCGCTCTGGCGGCCGCGTTCGTCCGGCTCGCCGAGCTTCGTTTCCACCACCTGCACGCCGGCGACCTTGCCGTCCTCGCCGGCGACGATGGCCAGCGGCTGGCGGTTGAACAGGAAGCGCACGCCTTCTTCGCGCGCATTGGCCACTTCGCGCGCGGAGCCGGGCATGTTGGCCTCGTCGCGGCGGTACGCGCAGGTGACCTTGGCCGCGCCCAGCCGGATCGCGCTGCGCACGCAGTCCATGCCGGTATCGCCGCCGCCCAGCACCACCACGCGCTTGCCGTGCAGGTCGGGCAATGCCAGCTTGTCCTCCCAGCCGGCAATGGGCCGGCCCCACGGATCGTTGCCGCCGACGATGCGGCCGTTCTGCACCAGGAACGGCAATGCGGGCAGGACGCCTTCCAGGTCCTGGCCCGGCAGGCCGCCATCGGTATAGCGATAGGCGCCGGTGCCCAGGAACACCGCGTCGTATTCGGCCAGCAACTGCTCCAGCGTAATGTCGCGGCCGACGTCCACGCCCAGGCGGAATTCCACGCCCATGCCTTCAAGCACCTCGCGGCGCTGCGCGATGACGCTCTTCTCCAGCTTGAACGACGGGATGCCGAACTGCAGCAGCCCACCGATCTGCTCGTAGCGGTCGTACACCACGGCCTGGATGCCGGCGCGCGCCAGCCGGTCCGCGCAGCCCAGGCCGGCGGGGCCGGCGCCGACCACGGCCACGCGCTTGCCGGTCGGCTTGACGTCGCTGAGGTCGGGCCGCCAGCCATTGGCCAGCGCGGTGTCGACGATGTATTTCTCCGCCGCGCCGATCGTGACCGCGCCGAATTCCTCCAGCGTGCACGCGCCTTCGCACAGCCGGTCCTGCGGACAGACGCGGCCGCAGACTTCCGGCAGCGGGTTGGTGGAATGGCACAGCTCGGCGGCTTCCTCGATGCGGTTTTCCTGCAGCAGCTGCAGCCACTGCGGGATGGCGTTGTGCACCGGGCACTTCCAGCTGCAATAGGGATTGCCGCAATCCAGGCAGCGGCCGGCCTGGTACTGCGCCTCCTCCTTGCCGAACTTGCCGTACAACTCGCCCCAGTCGCCGGACGTGCGCAATTCCAGCGGGATCCGCTGCGGCATGGTGCGGGGCAGGTCGAGGAACTGGAAGACTTGCTTGCGGCTCATGCGTGCTGTCTCGGCTCCCTCCCCCGTTCACGGGGGAGGGTTGGGGTGGGGGGAAGTCCGGAGCCGGAATCGCGTCGGAGCAACGTTCGTTTCGAGTGATGGCTCCGTGCCGGCATCGAGGGACCGGCCGCACGGACTTCGGCTTGCCCCCATCCCAGCCTTCCCCCGCAGGCGGGGGAAGGGGCAGTGATCGCGCCGTGACGGTTCATCACGCCGCCCGCCTCAACGTCTCGGCCAGCGAATCGATGCTGGCCGCCTTCGGCTTCACCAGCCAGAACTTGCCGATGTAGTCGCGGAACTCGTCGAGGACCTGCTGCGCCCAGATGCTGCCGGTCAGCTCGCGGTGGCGGGTGATCAGCGTGTGCAGGTGCTGGCGGTGGCTCTCGAAGCCTTCCGGGCTGATGCGGTGGATGTCGATCAGCTCGTGGTTGTAGCGATCGACGAAATCGCGGTCCAGGTCCAGCACGTAGGCCAGGCCGCCGGTGAAGCCGGCGCCGAAGTTCAGGCCCACCTTGCCCAGCACCAGCACGATGCCGTCGGTCATGTATTCGCAGCAGTGGTCGCCGGCGCCCTCGATCACCGCCAGCGCGCCGGAATTGCGCACGCCGAAGCGCTCGCCCGCGCGGCCGGCGGCGAACAGTTCGCCGCCCGTCGCGCCGTACAGGCAGGTGTTGCCGAGGATCGGCGTGTTGCGCGCCTCGAAGCGCGCGCCGCGCGGCGGGCGCACCACCAGCCGGCCGCCGGCCATGCCCTTGCCGACGTAGTCGTTGGCCTCGCCCTCCAGTTCCATGTGCAGGCCGCCGGCGTTGAACGCGCCGAAGCTCTGCCCGGCGGTGCCGCGGAAGCGCAGGGTGAGCGGCGCGTCGGCCATGCCCTGGTTGCCGTGCGCGCGAGCGATGGCGCCGGACAGGCGCGTGCCGATGCTGCGGTCGGTGTTGTGGATCAGGAAGCGGTGGTCGCCGCCGCTCTTCCTGCGGATCGGTTCGGCCAGCAGGCCGTCGAGCTGCGTGGCCAGGCTGTCCGGCGATTCGTACAGGCGCTGCGCGGCGCAGCCGCCGCCCTCGAACTGCGCGCCCTGCAGCAGGCGCGACAGGTCGATGTTCACGCCCTCGCGCGGCGACACGTCCAGCTGCTGGAGCAGGTCGGTGCGGCCGATGATCTCGTCCAGCGAACGCACGCCCAGGTACGACAGCCACTGGCGCACTTCCTCGCTCAGCAGGCGGAAGAAGTTCTCCACGCGCTCGGGCTGGCCGGTGAAGTACTGCGCGCGCAGGCGCTCGTCCTGGGTCGCCACGCCGGTGGCGCAGTTGTTGAGGTGGCAGATGCGCAGGTACTTGCAGCCCAGCACGATCATCGGGCCGGTGCCGAAGCCGAAGCTGTCGGCGCCCAGCAGCGCCGCCTTCACCACGTCCAGGCCGGTCTTCAGGCCGCCGTCGGTCTGCAGCACGGCGCGGTCGCGCAACTGGTTGGTGACCAGCGCCTGGTGCGCCTCGGCCACGCCGAGTTCCCACGGCACGCCGGCGTAGCGGATCGAGCTGACCGGGCTGGCGCCGGTGCCGCCGTCGTGGCCGGACACGGTGATCAGGTCCGCGCCGGCCTTCACCACGCCGGCGGCGATCGTGCCGACGCCGGCGTGGCTGACCAGCTTCACCGAGACCAGCGCGGTCGGGTTGACCTGCTTGAGGTCGTAGATCAACTGCGCGAGGTCTTCGATGGAATAGATGTCGTGGTGCGGTGGCGGCGAGATCAGGCCGATGCCGGGCCGGGCGTAGCGCAGCCGCGCGATCAGTTCGTTGACCTTGTGGCCGGGCAGCTGGCCGCCCTCGCCGGGCTTGGCGCCCTGCGCGACCTTGATCTGCAGCACTTCGGCGTTGACCAGGTACTCCGGGGTCACGCCGAAGCGACCTGACGCGACCTGTTTGATCTTGCTGCGCTTCTCGGTGCCGTAGCGCACCGGATCCTCGCCGCCCTCGCCGGAATTGCTGCGGCCGCCGAGGCGGTTCATCGCGATGGCCAGCGCCTCGTGCGCTTCCGGCGACAGCGCGCCCAGGCTGATCGCGGCGGTATCGAAGCGGCGCAGCAGGTCGGAGGCGTCCGCCACCTCGTCCAGCGGCGTCGGCGTATCGGCCTTCTTCAGTTGCAGCAGGTCGCGCAGCGCGGAGGGCGGACGCGAGTTCACCGCGTCGGCATAGGCCTGCCAGTCGCGCGCGTCGCCGGTGCGGGTGGCGCGCTGCAGCGTCGTCACCACGTCCGGGTTGTACATGTGGTACTCGCCGCCGTGCACGTACTTCAGCAGGCCGCCGACATCCGCCGCCGCGCGCTCGTTCCAGGCACGGGCTTCCAGCTGGCGGGCTTCGCTGTCCAGGCGCTCGAAGCCGACGCCGCCGATCCGCGACGGCGTTTCCGCGAAGCACAGGTCCACCACGTCCGGGTCCAGGCCGACGATCTCGAACAACTGCGCGCCGCGGTAGCTGCTGATGGTGCAGATGCCCATCTTCGAGATGATCTTGGACAGGCCCTTGTAGACCCCCTTGCGGTAGCTGCGGCCGATCTGCGCCTGCTCGCCGCCCTTCTTCAGTTGCAGGATGCCGCGCCGGCCCAGGTCGAACAGGGTCTGGTAGGCCAGGTACGGATACACCGCGGTGGCGCCGTAGCCGATCAGGCAGGCGATGTGGTGCGGATCGCGCGCGGTGCCGGTCTCGACGATCAGGTTGACGTCGCAGCGCAGGCCTTCGCGGCACAGGTGGTGGTGCACCGCGCCGGTGGCCATCAGCGCGTGGATCATCGGCCGGCCCTGCTGCGGGCGGCGGTCGCTCAGCACGACCATGACGATGCCTTCGCGGGCGGCCTGTTCCACCTCGCGGCAGACGCGCTCGATGCCGGCCTTCAGCCCTTCCTCGACACCGTAGGACAGGTCGACGTAGCGGTGCTTCTGGTCGTACGGCGCCATCTTCACGATCTGGCGCAGCTTGCGCTGGCTGAGCACCGGCGAGTTCAGGATGATGTGGTTCACCGTCTCCGCGCCGGCGTGGAAGATGTTGGTCTCCTTGCCCAGCTGGGTGGTCAGCGACATCACGCAGTCTTCGCGCAGCGGATCGATCGGCGGGTTGGTGACCTGCGCGAAGGCCTGGCGGAAGTAGTCGTACAGCGGGCGCGTCTGCCGGCTGAGCACCGCCATCGGCGTGTCGTCGCCCATCGAGCCGGTGGCTTCCTGCTCGGTCTCGGCCAGCGGGCGCAGCACCTCTTCCACTTCCTCGCGGGTGAGCTGGAACAGCTTGTGGTAGCCGCGCAGCGTCTTCTCGTCGAACGGCGCGTCGGTCAGCGACGGGTCGATCAGTTCGGTCTGCAGGTAGGTGACGCCCTGGTGCAGCCATTGCTTGTACGGCGCGCGGCCGCGGTTGATGCGGTCCACCGCGTCGCTGTCCAGCAGGTCGCCGCGCTTGAGGTCGATCGCCATCATCTCGCCCGGGCCCAGCTTGCCCTTGCGGATCACGCGTTCGGCCGGCACTTCCCACACGCCGGCTTCGCTGGCGACGATGAAGTGGCGGTCGCTGGTCAGCAGCCAGCGCGCCGGGCGCAGGCCGTTGCGGTCCAGCATGCAGGCCGCGTAGCGCGCGTCCATCGACACGATGCCGGCCGGGCCGTCCCACGGTTCGGTGTTGAGGCCGTAGAACTCGTAGAACGCGGCCAGGTCGGCGTCCTTGAATTCCAGCGACTGCGTCGCCGGCGGCACCAGGATGCGCAGCGCCTGGATCAGGTCCATGCCGCCGGCGACCAGCAGTTCCAGCATGTTGTCCAGGCTCTGCGAATCGGAGCCGTGCATGGAGATGACCGGATCGAATTCGGCGATGTCGAAGCGCGGCGTCTTCCACACCTTGCTGCGCGCCTGCGCCCAGCGGCGGTTGCCTTCGATGGTGTTGATCTCGCCGTTGTGCGCCAGCAGGCGGAACGGGTGCGCCAGCGGCCAGCGCGGCAGCGTGTTGGTGGAGAAGCGCTGGTGGAAGACGATGGCGCTGCTGGCCAGATCGCTGCGTTGCAAGTCGGCGAAGAACACCGGCAGCTTGTCCGGCAGCACCATGCCCTTGTAGCCGATGGCGTGCGGCGACAGCGTGACCACGTAGAAATCCGGCACGCTGGCACGCAGTTGCTGCTCGCTGCGGCGGCGCGCCAGGAACAGCGCCAGCCCGAACGCATCGTCGTCCTGCTGGTCGCCGGCATCGACGAACAGCTGCTCGATGCGCGGCAGCGTGTCCCGGGCCAGCTGGCCGCAGACGCGGTCGTCGGTGGGCGGCACGCGCCAGCCCTTCACGGTCGCGCCGGTGCGGAACAGTTCGGCTTCCAGCGTGGCGCGGCAGTGCGCGGCCTGCGCCTCGTCGTGCGGCAGGAACACCAGGCCCGACGCGTAGCGCGCGCCCAGGGGAATGTTCGCTTCGCCGGCCAGCGCGCGCAGGAACGCATCCGGCTTGCGGATCAGCAGGCCGCAGCCGTCGCCGGTCAGGCCGTCGGCGGCGACGCCGCCGCGGTGGGTCATGCGCGAGAGCGCGGCAATGGCGGTATCGACCAGCGCACGCGAAGGCTGGTCGTCCAGCTGCGCGACCATGCCGAAACCGCATGCGTCGCGTTCGTCGTTCGGGTCGTACAGTCCCGGCTGACGGCTGCCTTGGCGGCTGCGAGGGGCCATCTGTGCCTCGAATTTCAGTGACGGCGACACCGTGCCCTGCCCGCGCAGCGGCACTTCGAAATGTCACCGGAATCCCGACTAAAGCACAGTTGTTGCGGCACCGCAACAACACCTTTCCCACGCCAGTGGATAATAGTTGCAACGGCAACTTTCGCGCGGCATCCCTCTTGTCCGCGGAACAGGTCCGCCGCCGAGCGGGAACATGGTCTGCGTGCGGCGATGTGCCGAAGAATCAAGCGGAGCACCAGATCTCGGCTCAGAACCAAACGCACCGGCAGGCCCGGCCGCGCGGTCGGTGTGGCTGCGGTTCCCCACGCATACCGCTGGGCTCGATACAGGTTCGTGATCAGCCCACCGGCAACGGATCAGCCGGGCTCATTGACCGGTAAGGGTCACGCGTCCAGGAAACCCGCCCGATCAGTGATTTCGCCGTCGGTTTGTTGCAGGGCCTTGCCGGCCTTGGCAGTGCGCGCACGTCGGTCAGCGGCGTCGAACCCTTGTCGGCGACCAGTACGGCATTGGTCCCTTCGCCGTTTGCGAGCACCTGGCCCTTGATGTGGATCGGGAGCACCTGGCCGCCTTCGATGGCATAGGCATTGACCTTGTCGCCATGCGCCACGAAGTCGCCACCGGTGCCAGGTTTGCCGGGTTCACTTATCTGGTGATACAAAATAACGGTGCCGGTTGCACTCATCCCGCAAGCAGTCTCGTCCCCATGTCGAACGCATCCGAGCTTCCCGAAAACGTGGCCATGCACACCAGCTCCAGTCGGTGCTGGAACGGCGTGAACGTCGATGTGCATGAGTACACGTGCACGGGCAGGCTGCTGCTCAAGATCGACAGCCGTGAAGAGTCGACTCGGCTCAGCGCCAATCTGGAGGAGGTCGGTGGGGACCGCGCCGAGCCCAGGTCGGCGCCCAATACGCCCAATCCGCATGCCTACAAGCCCCGGCCGATGTACTTCGCGCCGGCGAAGATGGAGTTGTGGGGGTATTCGGCGGATGTCCGCTACATCAAGTGTTCGACGGTCAGTTTCGATGCAACGTCGTTCCAGAAGCGATTGGGCATTTCCGACTCGGTGCGGCTGAGCGACGTTCCACGGCTCCGCATCAACGATGACCGGCTGTGGACGCTGATCAAGTTGCTCGCAGACGCGATCGACGATGCCGACCCCACCACGCAGCTGTACGGTGACTCGCTGACGGCAGCGATCGGGGCGAGGCTCTTCGAACGCCCCAAAGAAGCCAAGGGAAGCGAGTCCGGGCTCTCGCCGGTTCAGCTCAAGGATGCGATCGGCTATCTCGAGGCGAAGCTGCCGGCGAGGGTGGACCTGGCCACACTCGCGGAGCTTGCGGGGCTGTCGCAGTCGCACTACAGCCGCGCCTTCAAGGCGTCGACCGGACTGGCGCCGTATCAGTGGCAGCTGCAGGCGCGCATCGAGCGCGCCAAGGACCTGCTGTTGAACACCAATGGCGGTCTGGAGCAGGTGGCCGAAGCCACCGGCTTCGCCGACGCGGTGCACTTCGGCCGGACCTTCCGCAAGGTCACGGGCGCGACCCCGGCGGCATGGCGGATGCGCATGCTCGCCTAGGGGCAGACAGCCCGTCGATCGTCCCGGCGATGCGTTGCCGCAGCCTTCGCCGACGCGGCCACTGACGGCTCCGATCCCGGCCTCGGCCCGCCGCGCGTTCTCCTGGCCGCTAAGCCCCATGAGCGAATCGTGCTGCCGTGAGCAGGAACGATCAGTGACCGTGCCGGACCGGCTGGGCAACATTCCCATTCAACGTACATCGCAGCGGTCCGGCCCGCACATCGGGAACGGACACGCGAGTGTCCCTTCAATTCCATCGAATGGAGAATGTCAGTGAAGTTCATGCGCTTGCTCGGATTCCTGGTGGTGAATGGCCTGGTCAGCGCCCATGCGCAAGCAGCACAAGCCGATCCGGGCGCCGACCTGATCGTGCACAACGCCGAGATCTTCACCGGCAATCCCGCGCAGCCCGCGGCGTCCGCCCTGGCCGTCAAGAACGGACGCATCTACGCGGTAGGCACGGACGCCGAAGTGCTGGACTTGAGGAGCGCCGGTACCCGGGTCGTCGACTCCCGCGGCCGACGGCTCATTCCGGGCATCATCGACGCGCACACTCACATACTCAACGAAGGCGGCTACACCTACACCTTGCGATGGGACGGCGTGCCGACGCTGCGACGCGCCCTGGAGATGCTGAGCGAGCAGGCCAGGCGGACCCCGGAAGGTCACTGGGTCAAGGTGATCGGCGGCTGGTCGCCCTACCAGTTCGAGGAGAACCGCTTTCCCACCATGGAAGAACTGCGCCGGGCGGTGCCCGATCGCCCGCTGCTCGTGCAGTACGCCTACAACCGCGGCTTCATGAACCCGCAGGCGATGGAAGCGCTCGGCGTGGGCACCGACCGGTTTCCGCAGCTGCCGGGCACGGAGCTCGAGCAGGACGCGCAGGGCAGGTACACCGGTGTGGTCCATGGTTTCACCTTCATGTTCATCGTGCTGGAGACCATGGTCCCGCAGCTGTCCTTCGACGAGGAAGTGAGCTCGATGGTCCAGACGGTCCACAGCCTCAACCGCTTCGGGGTCACGTCGATCGTCGATGCGGGCACGGGCTTCCGTGGGTATCCCAAGGCCCAGGCCACCGTCGACGTCCTCGCCCGCGACAACCGGCTCAATATCCGCATGCCCTTCGTGGACATCCAGTTCGGAGACGGCTCCACGAACATGGTGGACGACCAGCTCACGGCGATCACGAAGACGGCGCCGATCAGTCCCGGGCACAACCTGCACCCGCACCTGGCGCACGGCCACGTCTACCGGGGCGCTGGTGAATTGCTGTCGGCAGAGGTCCACGACCACGAGAACTTCGACCGTCCGGCGGTCGTCATCGCGCCGGAGAAGATGCGCGAGCTGGTGGAGCGGGACGTCTCCAGGCTGGTCCAGCGGCGCATTCCCTTCCGCCTGCACATCAGCTACGACGAGAACATCACGCCGTTCCTCGATGCGCTCGAGAAGCTGGACGCACAGGTGCCGCTCGACGGCCTGCGGTGGAGCATCGAACATGCCGAGACCATCAGTCCAGCGAACATCGCCCGGGTGAAGGCGCTCGGCGGCGGCATCGCCCTGGACGCGAAGATGGCGCTGCACGCCGACGGTTTCATCAAGACCTATGGACGCGAGAAGGCGTTGCTGACCCCGCGCCTGCGCGAACTCGTCGACAGCGGCATCCCCCTGGCCATGACCACCGACGCATTCCGGGCGTCCTCGTTCAATCCGTGGGTCGGCATCGGCTGGATGGTGTCGGGGCGATCCGTCTCCGGGTCGGAAGCGTTGGCCGAGGACAACCGGCTCACGCGCGCCGAAGCGCTGGGGCTGTTCACCCGCAGGGCGGCCTGGTTCCTGAATGCCGAATCCGAGATGGGCATGATCGCTCCTGGCTACCTCGCGGACTTCGTGCTGCTGGACCGGGACTACTTCTCGGTGCCCGAATCGCAGATCAAATCCATTTCCTCGGTGCTGACCGTCATGGATGGCCGGGTGGTGTACGGCGCGCAGGACTACCGCGCGCTTTCGCCGGAACTGCCCGAGATCCTGCCCGCCTGGTCACCGATCAAGCACTTCGGCGGCTACCACCAGGTGCGGTGAGATCACCCTGCAGTGTCGGCTCGAAGCACTGGACCAGGCCGCCTGCGTCGTCGGCGCCAGGCGTCGCGACAGGGGCCACGGGGCGCTCGCGACGCTGGTGGGCCATCCCGGCGCCCATGGCCGACCGGCGGGATGCGCATGCGCACGGCATGGCCCGCCATCCTCCTGCTGCTGGCGGCCGATGCCGCGTCGGCACAGTTCCGTCCATTGCGCTTCGACGACGATTTCAGCGCCCAGCGCCAGGAATGCACCGACACCCGCAGCGCATGCTGGAAGGACCGCCCGATCGCGGATTCCGTGCGCCTGAGTCTCGGCGGCGACCTGCGCTGGCGCTACGAGTACGCCGGCAATCCGCGCTATGGGCTGCAGCCCCAGGACAAGTGGGGCGTGCTGATGCAGCGTGGCTCCGTCTTCGCGGACCTGCGCCTGGGCGAGCACTGGCGCGGCTTCGCTCAGCTTTCCAGCTCGTTCACCCGGGGTCGCGCCGCGGGTCCTGCCCCGGTGGACGAGAACCGGCTCGATCCCACCAACCTGTTCGTCGAGTGGCAACCGGCCGCCGATGGCGACGGCAGCGGCGGCATGCGTGTCGGCATCCAGGAACTGCAGTTCGGATCGGGTCGCCTCATCGACGCCCGCGAAGGCCCGAATGTGCGGCGCAGTTTCGACGCCGTCCGCGCCTATGCGACCCGTGGTCCCTGGCGTGTCGATGCCTTCGCCGCAGCGCCGCGGGAGAGCCGTGCGGGCAGCTTCGATGACGCCCGCTCGCGGAGCCAGGCGCTGGGCGGCCTGTATGCGACCCACACCGGCGGCGTCACCTCGTGGGAGGTCTACGCCCTGTATTACGACGACACCGCTGCCCGCGACGTTCAGGACGTCGTACACGAGCGCCGCTGGTCGGTCGGCAGCCGCGTGTTCGGCGGCCACCAGGCCTGGGACTGGAACTGGGAGGTCGTCCTGCAGGGCGGGCGGTTCGGCGATGACGAGATTCGCGCCTGGTCGCTGGCCACTGACACGGGCTACACCTTCGAAGGCGTCGCCGGCCGACCGAGAGTGGCGCTGCTTCTCGCCGGTGCCAGCGGCGACAAGGACCCCGACGACGACCGCTTCGGTACCCTCAATCCCCTTTATCCGCGGGGCAATTATTTTGGCGACGAGGCGACGCTGGGGCCACGCAACTTCTTCAACATCCATCCGGCGATGACCCTGCGACTCGCACCTCAGGTCAGCCTGAATGCCAGCCTGGACTTCTTCTGGCGCCACAGTACCCGCGATGGCGTGTATGCGCCCAATGGCATGTTGATCCGCCCCGCTGGCGAGAGTCGCGCCCGCTACGTGGCCACCATCGCATCGCTTGGTACCACCTGGACGCCGGTCCCCGGCTGGTCCTCGACGACGGTCGTCGCCTACGCGCGACCCGGCGCATTCCTGCGCGAGACGGGCGCAGACGATACGCTGAGCTTCCTCAGCCTCAGCCTGCAGTACCGGTTCTGAGTCGATCAGGGGAAACCCCGGTGCCAGGTTCACTTGCCCGGCCTCGAAGGGCGATGCGCCGGTCGGACGCCGGCGAAGCACCGGGTCTCGGCTTCGACCACTGCGCGGAAGCCGTCGCGGCCCCGGGTGCGCTGTTGTTGCAGGTACTCGCGGATCGCGGAGAGATCTTCTTCGGTCAAGGCTTCGTCGAGCAGGCCGCGCCAGCGGCGCGAGCGTTGTCCAGCGAAGTACCGGGCTGGCGTCATCGTCGAACAAAAAAAACCGCCTGCTCGCCGCAGGCGGTTCACGGGTGCGCTTGCCGCCGGCGTCAGCCGCAGTTGACCGAACTCACCACGCCCTTCTCGTCGAGGATCACGTTGAGGCGGTCGGGATTGAAGTCCATCGTCGCGGCGTCGCCCGGCTTCAGGCTGCGCACGGTTTCGGCCTTGGCGTCGTGGCGGGCCTGTTCGACATCGGCCTCGATGCCGGGCTTGCCGACGATCCACTGCGCCTGGGTGTCGTCGCAGCTGCCGGCCAGTTCGGTGGCGGGCGGTTCGACAGGCGCTGGCGCGGCGGCTTCGGCGGCGGCGGCCTGCGATTGCTCGGTGGCGGCGGTCTGTTCGTCCGGCTCGGGAGTGCCGCAGGCGGCCAGGGACAGGGTCAGCAGCAGAAGAGGCAACGCCTTGTGGATCATGCAGGGCTCCGGGGGTGGGTGATGGGGCAAGCATCGCCCAAATCACATTCGCATGTCGTTAACCAACGCACATGCGCAGGCGCGCGGACGGCGCCCGATCAGCCGCAGGTGACCTCGGTGATGATGTTCTCCGCGTCCAGTTTCACGTTCACCCGGTCGCGGCGGTAGTCCATCCTCACCGCCTGCTTGGGGCCGATGGGGCGGATCAGGCCGGCGCCGCTCTCGCGCCAGACGCGGCCCATCGTGGCTTGGGTGGCTTCCTGGCCGACGGCCCACTGCACGTTCTCCGCCACGCAGGTGCCGGAGCCTTCCGGTTTCGTGGCCCCTTCGCCCGCGACGGGTGCGCTGGCGGTGCAGGCGGAAAGCATCAGCGCCACGCCGGACACGGCCAGCAGGGGAGGAATCGCGCGTCGTAGGATGTGCATGGGTGGGGTTCCGTGGGTCGAAGTGACGGCAGCGTACGCCAGTCCGCCGCGGCGGTCATGTGGCCGCGATGCGTCCGCGACGGCTGCGTTCCAGCCACCACAGCAGGCCTGCCGCCGCCAGCCAGCCGAGGAACCACGGCCAGGCGGGTCCGCGCGGCCCCGCTTCCACTTGCGCCCGGTCGGGCGAAGCAGCCTTGGCCTCGCCGACGAGCCGCAGGGTCCGTTCGCGCAATGCCGCCGCGCGCAATCCTGGCGCCTCGTCCTGAGCGCGGACGTGGAAGGGCCAGCCGGCATCGCCCCATTCCAGCCGATGCCAGCCCGGTTGCCGTGGCCAGTAGGCGGCGCAGCGGTCGCTGCCGGTGGCGGGATCGGGCAGCAGGCGGGTCGCATGGCCATCGGGGGCGACGACACGGGCTTCGGCAGGCACACCGCAGAGCGACACGCGCTGCTGTTCGCGCGCGTCCGCCGGCAGGCGGGGAGGCGGGCTGCCGGAGCCGCGCGCCAGCGTGGCGAAGGCCTGCGACCACAGTTCGCCATGCCGTTCCGGATGCCCGGACAGCACCAGCCGGTAGGTATCCACCGGCATCCACACCGCGACGCGGCCGCGTCCTTCCGCGCGCCACTGCGCCAGCGCGTTGCCGTCGGCGTCGCGCAGCAGGGGAAGCGCGTCGTCCGCCTGCGCGGAGGTCGTGCGGCGGGTGAGCGCCGGCAGTCCACCGGTGACCGCGTCGGCATCCAGCGGCGCATCGGCGGTGCCGCTGCCGCGCCGTGCCCGCCAGGCATCGTCGTCGGGGGCCGGGCGGAGCAGGCGGAAGCCGGCGTCTTCGCCGCTCGCCTGGAGCTGGAAGCCGAGCAAGCGCCGCGTGTTCTGCGGCACCGGGCCGGTGACGCGCAGCATCAGGCCCAGCCCGTCGCGCACGGCGGCGGCCAGCGCCGCGCGCTGGTTTTCGCCCAGCGCCGCCGCGCTGCGTTCGTCCAGCACCACCAGGTCGAAACGCTGCAACGTATCGGCGGTCATCGGCAACGGCGCATCGCCCAGCTGCAGGCCGCCGCCCAGTCCGACCTGCAGGTGCAGGGGAAGGCCGGCATCGGTGGCCCAGCGGCGCAGGTATTTCAGTTCGGCGTTCGGCGCGCCGGCCAGCACCCAGACGCGTGGCGCGGGATCGGCCTGCGTCCATACCGGCAGTGCGAGCGATTCGACGGGTTTCTTCCGCGCGTCGAGCACCTGCACGGTGAACCCGGCCGGGCCGGGCAGGCGGCCCGTGCCGGTCAACACGAATACCCCCCGCGCATCGACCGGCGCGGCATCGATGCGCTGCCCGGCCGGATCGCGCAGCTCCACGCTCGCCTGCGCCACGCCTTCCACCTGTCCGCTGGCGGTGAACACGCCGCCGGGCGCCACCCGGCCCACCGCCGGATCCAGCCGCACGATGCCGCGCGGCAGCGGTGGAGGCGTGAACGACAGCGCGCGATCGCCCACGGCGTCCGCGTCGCGCGCTTCCAGTCCGGCACCGACGACGTGCAGCCGTTGCGCGTCCGGATGGCGGCGCAGTGCGGTGGCGAGGTCGGGGACGCGCTCGACGTCGGCCGTCGCCGGCGCTTCGGGCAGGGCGATGCGGCGTTCGCTTCGCAGTGCGGCCGGCAGCGCCGCCGTGTCGGCGTTCGCGGTCAGCACGACCAGCGTGCCGGTAGCGCCGGCCTGGCGCGGCGGCGACAGGGTGAAGTACAGCAGCAGCGCGCACAGCGGTTGCAGGGCGAACAGGGCCAGCATCCGCCCGCGCGCGCTGCGCGCAGCGGCCGGCGCGCGGGCCTGCCAATGGGCCAGCCTGGCCCAGGCCAGCAGCACGCCCAGCGCCAGGACGACGGCCAGGACCAGCGGCGGCAATGCGGGCAGGTTCATCGCGCCGGCTCCTGCCGCAAGGCATCCAGGTAACGGCGTCCGTTGGCGTCCGGCGCATCGCGGCGCGGCACCTGCGCGGGCGGTTGCGGTAGCGCCGACCACAGCAGCGCGCGCAGGCGCTGGCGGCAGTCATCGCAGTCCGGGTCGTTGCGCACGCCGTCGATGGCGGCGAACAGGTCCAGCGCATCCGGCACCCGCGACTCGTTCTGGCGCAGCCAGCGTTCCAGCGCATCGAGGTCGGCGCCGGCATCGCCGCCGGGCGCTTCGGCCAATGTGCGCCAGGCCTGCGCGGGGGCGCTGTCGTCGAGGGTTCCGGCGCGCCGCAGCGCACCCAGTTCGCGCCGCGCCAGGCCGGTGCGGTTGCCGCTCATGCGCCGGGTCTCGTCGATCGGCGGCAGTTCCGGGCCCACGCGCGCCAGGTAGATGCGGGTGGCCTGCTGCACCTGCTTGATGTATTCCAGCGCCTTGTAGGCGAACGGCAGGGCCTGGTCCGGATGGCCCTGGCGCAGGTGCAGTTCGGACTGCCACATCTGGTCCAGCGCCTTCTTCAGCGTGGCGCGCGTCTCCGGGTCGAGCAGGGTGGCGGCTTCGGCATGGTCGTGGGTGTGGCCGTAGGCTTCCAGCACGTCGGCTTCGCGCCCGAACGCGGCGCCGGTCGCGCTGACCGCTTCGCCATGCCCGTGCCCGTCGTCGGCCGCCGCGGGTTCGCCGGCATGGTCGTGGCCGTCGTCGTCGTCGTGGGTTTCTTCGGTATCGTGGGTCGATGGCGGTTGCGGCGCGCCTTCCGCCTCTTCGCCGAGGAACTGGCCGTAGCGCAGCCGCAGGATGCGCTGGTCCACGCCGATCGCGTCCGAGCGTTGCACGAAGCGTTCCGCGGCCAGGCTGCGCCGCTGTTTCTGCAAGGCTTCCGCATCGATGATGATCTGGCGCTGGCTGCGGAAGTAGGCCGGCATCACCTTCTTCGCCAGCGCCTCCAGCCCGGTGCTCTCGTTGCCCAGATCGGCCGGCCAGCGCAGGATCAGGCCCGGACTCTGCGCCAGCTGCGGCGAGGGCGCGCGGTTGTCGCGCACGCTGAGCTGCGCGATCAGGTCGTCGCCCACCGCCATGCCCAGCGCGGCCAGGTCCAGCGATGCGGCGAAGCGGCGCGCGGTGGCCGGTCCGCTGCCGCGCAGAGTCATGGTGCGTTCCTTGAATTCGATGTTCTCGCCGCTGCCCTGGGCCAGGGTCAGCTTCAGCGACGCGGTCGGCGCGACGCCGTAGTCGTCGCTGGCTTCGAACGACAGCGACCAGCGGGTCTGCCCGACCGTCACCAGGCTCAGGCCGCGATCCGGCGCCAGCACCTTCACCTGCGGCGGCCGGTCGGCGATGGCGTCCAGCCGGCGCAGTCTGGACGGCGGCTGCGACTCGGTGCCGCTGGCGACCACGCGGTACAGCGTGGATTTCGCCAGCGTGTGGCGCGCGTGCCAGTCGTCGCCGTCGCGGACCAGCGCGATGCGTTGCCCGTCGTGGAAGACCAGCGCGGCGGATTCGGGCTGCGGATCGAAGCGCAGCGTCCACGCCAGCCGGGCCCCTTCCGGCGCCTTCGTCTCCAGCGTGGACTCGTAACGCGCGGACAGGCCCGTGTAGGCGGGCGGCGTCACCTGCAATCGCTGCGCGACCAGGCGGGGAATGCCCGGCACGGCGGCCACGGGTTCGTCGCCGGGCGCCAGTGTCCGCGCATCCGGCGCGCGCGGTGGCCACAGCGCGGCAGCGGCTAAGATCGCCAGCGCCGCCAGCCACCCTGCCGCGATGCGCGGCCAGGGCCAGGACGTGCGCAGGTCGGGAGCCGGCTGCGCCTGCAGGCGTTGCCGCACGCGCGCCTGCTGCAACTGTTGCAACGGACCGAGCGAGGCGGAGGAGGCGAACAGCAGGTCGGCGCTGTCGTCCAGATCCTTGCGCCGGCCGTTCAACTGCCGCACCAGCCAATGCGTGTCGAAGCGTTTCGCCCGCCGCCCCGCGACGCCCAGCACAAGCGCGATGCCGGCCAGCAGCACGGTCATGGCGATGGCGGGCGTCGTCGTCCGCCACAGCAGTGCGGCGGCGGCGACCGGCAAAGCGGCCCACAACAGCACATCGCCGCCGACGGCATGCCGACGCGCCTGCCGCAGGCGCCGCATCGCCGATGCAGGCACGGTCATGGCGCCACGCTCCGTTGCCGGCGCGTCGCCAGCCAGCGTTCGACCAGCGCCAGCAGCGCGATCAGCAGCGCCAGCCACGGTTGCAGGTCGCGCGGCGCGGTCGGGTAGGCCGTGCCGCCGGCGATCGGCGCGTAGTCGCTGGCGAGCACGCGCGTGGGGGCGGGTGGCGCCTCGGCGAACAGGTCGCGCAGGCGCCGCGGGAAATCCGCTTCCAGCAGTTCCGGCATCGCGGCGGGTCGCAACGGGCGGGTGAAGCGCAGCACGCGGCCCTTGCCGGAGTCGGCGGATTCCACCAGCGCCGCGCCCTGCGCGTCGCGCCACGGGACGGTCGTCGCGACGAAGCCGGCAAGCTCGGTCCTGTCGCCGAGCAATGCGATGCCGCCCGCGTCGATCCACTGGCGCACGGAGGATGGCAGCGCGCCCGGCGCCAGCCAGACCAGATGCTTCGCGGACGACGGTATCGCCTGGTCGTTCGTATCGAGGGAGATCGCCGATGGCGCCGCGCCATCCGGCGGCGACCATGCCTGTACCGCGGCGCGCAGGTAGCGCAGGCCGGTTTCGTCCCCGCCCGCGTGCCGCACCACCAGCGCCGGCGGCGATGCCGCAGGCGTCGTCGCGGCCGGCATCGCGCCGTCCATCACCGTCCATCGCACGGTGCGCGACAGCACCGGACGCTGCGCATCGGCACCCTGCAGCGTGGCGGGCACCACGACGGTCAGCGCCACGCCCTCCGGCAGCTCGGCATCGAGCTGGCGCAGCAGGCTGCCGACCGGAAGGCTGCCCGTGGGCGGCGCTTCATCCAGCGAGGGAAAGCCGGGCGCCAGCCAATGCAGTCGATGGCTCTGTTCCGGGTCCTGGGCGCGCATCTGTGCCGTGTCCACGCCCGGCACCGCCACGATCCACGGGGCATCGTCCTCGGCGCCCGACAGGACCGGCCGCGCCAGCCACAGCGCCAGCAGCGCGAGCAGCAGCAGGCGAAGCAACAGCAGCGGCCATTCGTCGAAGCGGACGCGATGCCGTGGCCTGGGCTTCTGCCGCAGCCAGCGCAGCGCGGAGAAGTCGGTCGGCTTCTGTTCGTGGCGGCGCGCCAGGTGCAGCAGCAGCGGCAGCAGCAGCGCGGCCAGTGCGGCGAAGCCGGCGGGCAGCAGGAACGCCAGGCTCATGCGTACTCCGCCGCGTCGCGCGCGCCGAACAGCCGGCGCAGCGGCAGGTCCAGCGGCTGGTCCAGTACGTAACGCGCGTGGCGGATGCCGCTGGCATCCAGCCGCGCATCCAGCGCGCGCTGCGCGGCGTCGAAACGTCGCAGGTACTCGGTGCGAAGCGCGGCACCGTCGCCCAACAGCTCCTCGCCGCTTTCCGGATCGCGGAAGCGATGACCGCCGGTGAACGGAAAGTCGCGTTCCTCCACCGTCAGCAACTGGATGGCCAGCACCTCGCGACGCGCGGACGCCAGCCGTTCGGCCAGCGCCGCCACGCCTTCATCGAACCAATCGCTCAGCACCACCACCAGGTCGCCGGCGCCGATGCGTTCCCACAGCGGCGCGATCCTGTCGGCGGCGGGAAATTCGCCGGCCGCGCGCAGGGCATGCAGCTCCAGCAGCAGGCGGTCGCGCTGGCGTGCGCCGTTGCCGGGTGCGACCAGGTGCAGTCCGTGACCATGCAGCGCGATCAGGCCGAAACGGTCGCCCTGCCGCAAAGCCAGCTCGCCGACGCAGGCCACCAGCGCCTTCGCCGCATCGAAGCGCGACCAGCCCGGACGCGCGGCGTCCTGCTGCGCCATCGACGCGGTGGCGTCCAGCACGATCCACACCGTCAGCGGACTTTCGCGTTCGGCTTCGCGCACGAAGAAGCGGTCCGAGCGCGCGTACAGTTTCCAGTCGATCTGGCGCAGTTCGTCGCCGGGTTCGTAGGCGCGGTACTGCGCGAACTCCAGCCCGGCGCCGCGGCTGCGGCTGTGGTGCAGGCCGACTCCCTGCGTGCCGATGGCGCGGCGCGCGGTCAGCCGCAGGTCCTTCAGCCGGCTGCGGACATCGGCGGGGATCAACTCGTGCGACACGGCGCGGCTTCGCTCAGGCGCCGGGGAACGGCACGCCGCGCAGCAGCGCGCCGATCACGTCGTCGGCGCTCCTCTGCTCGGCCTCGGCGGCGAACGACAGCAGCAGGCGATGGCGCATCACCGGCGCGGCCAGCGCGGCGATGTCCTCGCGCGTGGCGGCCAGGCGGCCGTGCAGCAACGCGCGCGCCTTCGCCGCCAGCACCAGCGACTGGCCGGCGCGCGGGCCGGCGCCCCAGCGCACGTACTTGCGCACGTCCTCGGGCACGCCGTCGGCCGGGCGGCTGGCGCGGACCAGCCTGGTGATCCAGCGCAACAGGTCCTCGCCGACATGCACGTCGCGCACGCGCGCCTGCAGCGCCAGCACTTCCTCGCCGCCCATCACCCGCGGCACCTCGCCGCCGGCGCGGCCGGTGGTCTGCGCCAGGATGTCGTGCTCTTCCTGTTCGCTGGGATAGTCGACGCGGATGTGCAGCAGGAAGCGGTCCAGCTGCGCTTCCGGCAACGGATAGGTGCCGGCCTGTTCCAGCGGATTCTGCGTGGCCAGCACGAAGAACGGCGACGGCAGCGCGTGCGTGGTGCCGGCGTAGCTGATGGTGCGTTCCTGCATCGCCTCCAGCAGCGCGGCCTGGGTCTTCGGCGGCGTGCGGTTCAATTCGTCGGCCAGCAACAGGTGGGTGAAGATGGGGCCGGGCTGGAAGCGGAAATGCCGATGGCCGGTGCCGTGGTCCTCCTCCAGCAGTTCGGTGCCCAGGATGTCGCTGGGCATCAGGTCGGGGGTGAACTGCACGCGGCGGAACTGCAGTTCCAGCGCCTGCCCCAGCGAACGTACCAGCAGCGTCTTGCCGAGTCCGGGCACGCCTTCCAGCAGGCAGTGGCCGCCGGCCAGCAGGCCGATCAGCAACTGCTCGACGACGGCCTCCTGGCCGACGATGGCCTGCGCGATGGCGCTGCGCAGCTGGCCCAGGCGCGCGAGCTGTTGCTGGAGGTCGGATTCGGTGATCTGGGTCATGGATGTGTCATCGCAAGGAGAAATGTAGGAGGGGCTTCAGCCCCGATGCTTTTCTTCTGGGTCCGCGGTCGGGGCTAAAGCCCCTCCTACAGGGAGATCTCATGTGGTCAGCGCATAGATGACGAGGTTGACCGCGAACTTGGTGTTGTCCTCGGCAAGGAAGCGCTTGTTGCGCCAGTCGTAGTCCCATTCGCAGCCGTAGTCCTTGTTGCTGTAGAGCACGCCCAGGCGGCCGTCGATCTCGATGCCCTGCAGGTAATCGTGCACCAGGTCGTCGCCCCAGCCGTTGAGTTCGAAGCCGGTGGCCGGCGGTCCGTCGAACGTGAAGAAGCTGCGGTAGATCGCGTGGTCGTTCGGCAGCTTCTTCATGGCGGCGGCGCCGAAGATCGCCGCCATCTGCGCCTCGAACGACTTGGCGAACAGGCCGTCGATGTCGTGGTTGCAGTCGTCCACGAACACGAAGCCGCCGTTGCGCACGTAGCGCTCGAAGTTGCGCCGCTCGGCCGGGTTGAAGTCCACCAGCTTGTGCCCGGCCAGGTAGCAGAACGGCGCGGCCAGCATGCGCGGGTCGGACAGCGCCAGCACGTGCTCCTTCGGGTCCACGCGCAGGCTGGTGTAGTCGATCAGCGAGGTGATCAGGTTGGACGGCATGCGCGCGTCCACGTCCCAGTCGCCGGAGTCGTACTTCAGCCGGGTGAACCAGAAGTCGTATTGCCCGTTGGCCGCGCGCGCGCCGCGCCATGGCCCGGCCAGCAGCGCGCCGGCCAGGCCGGCGGTCATCAGGCGGAGGAACTGGGCGCGTGTCATGGGGCCAGCAAACCGCCCCTTCCCCCGCTTGCGGGGGAAGGTTGGGATGGGGGCAGGGACAAGCAACGTGTCATCAGCCGTTCTGGATAGAGGAGGGCATAGGCTTCGGCGGCGCGCGCCGTGCGTCGATATCGGTATTTCGTCGGGCCCCCACCCTAACCCTCCCCCGCGGGCGGGGGAGGGAACAGATCACTGCGTTACACCGCGTCCGACAGCGAGGTGAAGGTGAAGTCGCGCAGCTTCATCGGCGGGATCATCATCACGAAGCTGGACTCGTCGCCGGCCACGCGCACCGGCTTGCCCAGTTCCTCGATGTTGTTGAGCATGATCACCGGCGATTCGTTGAAGCGGAAGTTCTTGACCGGGTGCCTGATCTGCCCGTTCTCGATGTAGAACGTGCCGTCGCGGGTCAGGCCGGTCAGCAGCACCGTCTGCGGGTCCACCATGCGGATGTACCAGGTGCGCGTGACCAGGATGCCCTTCTGGGTGCCGGCGACCAGCTCGGTGGTGGACTTGTTGCCGCCGGCCATCAGCAGGTTGCCCGGCGAGCCGATCGCGCGCTTGCCCTGTTTCTGCGCCCAGAAGCGCGAGTACTCCAGGTTGACCACCTTGCCGTTCTCGACGATGGCCATCTTCTCGCGCGGCAGGCCCTCGTTGTCCCACGGCATCACCTCCGCGCCGGGGTGCCACGGGTCGGCGCTGATGTTCACGCGCGGGTCGTAGACCTGCTCGCCCAGCTTGTTGCCGCCGCCCTTCTTCGACAGGAAGCTGCGGCCTTCGTCGGCCTGGCGGGCGTCGAAGAAATTCATCATGAAGGAGATCAGGCCCGCGGCGGCGGCCGGTTCCAGGATCACCGTGTACTTGCCCGGCTCCAGCGCCTTGGCCTCGGCCGACTCGCTGGCCTTGCGCATGGCGGTGCGGATGTCGCTGCCGGCCTGGAAGTCGCTGGCGTCCTTCAGGTTGCGGCCGACCCAGCCGGAACCGCGGCCGTCCTCGGTGCGCACGGTGCAGGTGTAGTTGAACGCGGTGGCCTTCTGGTAGCCGAAGTTGCCCTTGCTGTTGGCGAAGGCGACGAAGCTCTGGCCGTCCTCCAGGAAGCCGGCGGCGATCAGCTTCTCGGCCTTGCACGGGCCGATGGAATCGGCGGCCACCTGCGCGCGGAACTCCGGCGTGATGGCGGCGGTGGAGTCGCTGAAGGTCGGGCTGGCCTGGTAGGCCTGCTTGTCCACGGCCGGCATGAACTCGGGGTTCTCCGGCGCCAGCCGGGCCAGGTCCTCGGCGCGGCGCACGACGCGTTCCAGCGAGGCGTCGTCGAACTCGTTGATGGTCGCCACGCCGGTGCGCTTGCCGAAGGCCACCTGCACGGCCAGGTCGGTGTTGCTGACGATGCCGCTGGTGGAGACGTTGTTGAGGGCGAAGCGGATATTGCCCTCGATGGAGCCGGAGAGCGAGGCGGTGCACTCGTCGGCGGTGGACAGCGCGATGACCTTGTCCAGGATGGCCTTGGCCTGCGCTTCGGTGAGGATGCTCATGTTCTGGTGATCTCCTTGGGCGCCGGTCAGCCGAGCGAGCGGGCGGTGTTGATGACGTTGATGCCGTTGAAGCGCGCCGTGGACGAGCCGTGCGAGACCGCCGACACCTGGCCGGGCTGGCCCTTGCCGTCGAAGAACGAGCCGCCCAGGCGGTAGTCGCTCTCGTCGCAGACGGCGGCGCAGGCGTTCCAGAACTCCGGCGTGCGGATCTGGTAGGCCACGTCCTCGATCTGTCTGGTGATCTGGCCGTTCTTGATCTCGTAGAACAGCTGGCCGCCGAACTGCGCGTTGTAGCGTTGCTGGTCGATCGAGAACGAGCCGTCGCCGATGATGTAGATGCCGTCCTCGACGTCCTTGATCATGTCGGCCACGCTCAGCCTGGCCTTGCCGGCCGCCAGCGACACGTTGGCCATGCGCTGGAACTGCACGCTGCTCCACGAATCGGCGTAGCAGCAGCCGTCGGATTCGGTCTTGCCCAGGATGTGGGCCTGGTCGCGGATGGTCTGGTAATCCACCAGCTTGCCGTCGCTGATCAGGTCCCAGCGCTTGCACTTGACGCCTTCGTCGTCGTAGCCCACCGCGCCCAGGCTGCCGGGCTGGGTCTTGTCGGCGAAGATGTTGACGATGTCGCTGCCGTACTGGAAGCGCTGCTCGCGCTTGTCCAGGGTGGCGAAGCTGGTGCCGGCGTAGTTGGCCTCGTAGCCCAGCACGCGGTCCAGCTCCAGCGGGTGGCCGACCGACTCGTGGATGGTCAGCCAGGTGTGCGAGGGGTCCAGCACCAGGTCGTACTTGCCCGGCTTCACCGACGGCGCGGTCAGCTTGGCGCGCGCCTGCCTGGCCGACGCGATGGCGTCCTCTTTCATGTCGTAGGACAGGCCGTAGTTGATGACGCCGTTGGGGGTGGCGAACTTCTGCGCGGCATCGCCGTCCAGGTATTCGTAGCCCAGCCCCATCGGCGCGGACAGGCCGTCGCGGGTGCGGAACTTGCCGGTGGCCTTGTCGATGGCGGTGACCGTCATCGGCGCCCAGATGCGGTGCACGTCCTGGTCGATGTAGGACCCGTCGGTGCTGGCGAAGTACTTCTGCTCGTTGACCAGGAACAGCATGGAGTTGACGAAGTCGGCGCCGGCGTCGATCGCCGCGGCGTTGACGCCCAGCAGCAGGTCCACCTTGTCCTTGATCGGCACGTCCATCGCGTTCTTCCTGATCGGCGTCTTCCACGACACCTCGCCCACGCCCTTGGCCGGGGCCAGCTGCACCGGGCTGGTCTGCACCTTGCTGTTGGCCTTGGCGATGGCGGCGGCCTGGCGCGCGGCGGTGGCGATGCCCTCGGCGGTGAGCTCGTTGGTGGCGGCGAAGCCCCAGGCGCCGTTGGCGATCACGCGCACGCCGGCACCGGTGGATTCGGTGTTCACCACGTTCTGCACCTTGTCCTCGCGGGTGATCACGAACTGGCGCAGGTAGCGGCCGATGCGCACGTCGCAGTAGGTCGCGCCCGCGCTGCTGGCAGCCGCCAGCGCGGCGTCGGCCAGGCGCTTCTTGAACGCCACGTCCAGCGTGGACTGCAATTGTTCGGCGGCAATGGCCTTGCCGAGGAAGGACGGCACCATCAAACCGCCCAGGCTGAGGCCGGTCAGGGCCAGGAAGTCACGTCGTTGCAAGGCTGTTCTCCACCGATGAAGGCCGCGCGTGCGCGGAGGGGACTGCGACGGAAGCAAGGCGCCTGCGGGAAGCGCAGGCGCGTCCCCGATTCTTGCCCCCGCTGGAGAGGGCGTCAAATGACTTTCGGCATAGACGCCGGGATTGGGGATTCGGGATTCGGAATCGGGAATTCGTGACGGCCGCCGCTTTACGCCAATCTCCAATCCCGAATCCCCATTCCCGGCTTCACCCCAAACTGCGCGCCGTATTGATGATGTTGATGCCGTTGAAGCGCGTGGTCGCCGAGCCGTGCGACACCGCCGAGACCTGGCTGGGTTGGCCCTTGCCGTCGAAGAACGAGCCGCCCAGGCGGTAGTCGCGTTCGTCGCAGATGGCGGCGCAGGCGTTCCAGAACTCCGGCGTGCGGATCTGGTAGGCGGCGTCCTCGACCTGCCGCGTCACCTCGCCGTTCCTGATCTCGAAGTACAGCTGGCCGCCGAACTGCGCGTTGTAGCGTTGCTGATCGATGGAATACGAGCCGCGGCCGTGGATGTAGAGGCCGTTCTCGACGCCGGCGATCATCTGTTCCACGGTCAATGGCGCCTTGCCCGGCGCCAGCGACACGTTGGCCATGCGCTGGAACTGCACGCTGGCCCACGAATCGGCGTAGCTGCAGCCGTGCGATGCGTCCTCGCCGAGGATGTGCACTTCGTCGCGGGTGGCCTGGTAGTTGACCAGCACGCCGTCCTTCACCAGGTCCCAGCGCCGGGTCTTCACGCCTTCGTCGTCGAAGCCCACCGCGCCCAGACTGCGCGCCTCGGTCTTGTCGGCGGTGAAGTTGACGATGCCGCTGCCCCACTGGAAGCGCTGCTCGCGCTTGTCCAGCGTGGCGAAGCTGGTGCCGGCGTAGTTGGCCTCGTAGCCCAGCACGCGGTCCAGTTCCAGCGGATGGCCGACGTTCTCGTGGATGGTCAGGAACAGGTTGGACGGATCCAGCACCAGGTCGTACTTGCCGGGCTTCACCGACGGCGCGGTCAATTTCGCGCGCGCCTGCTTCGCCGCGGCCACGATGTCCTCGCGCAGATCGTAGGAGGCGCCGTAGCCGACCATGCCGCCGGGCAGGGCGAACTTGTCCTGCGGGTTGGCGTCCAGGTACTCGTACCCCATGCCCATCGGCGCGGACAGGCCGTCGCGGGTCTTGAACCTGCCGGTGGCCTGGTCCACCACGGTGACGGTGAAGGGCACCCAGATGCGGTGCACGTCCTGGTCGATGTACGAGCCATCGGTGCTGGCGAAGTATTTCTGCTCGTTGATGGCGAACATGCGCGACGCGGCGAAGCTGGCGCCCGCCTCGAGCGCGGTGGCGTTGGCGCCCAGCAGCAGGTCCACCTTCTCCTTCACCGGCACCGCCATCGCGTTCTTGCGGATCGGCGTCTTCCACGCCACTTCCCCGACGCCCTTCAGCGGCGCCAGCTGCACCGGCCTGGTCTGGATGCGCGCATTCGCCCGCGCGATGGCGACGGCCTGGCGCGCCGCGGCCGCGACGCCATCGGGGGTCTGCTGGTGGGTGGCGGCGAAACCCCAGGCGCCATCGGCGATCACGCGCACGCCCACCCCGGAGGATTCGGTGTTGACCACGTTCTGCACCTTGTCCTCGCGGGTGATCACGGATTGCCGCAGGTAGCGGCCGATGCGCACGTCGCAGTAGCTCGCGCCCGCATCGGTGGCGGCGGCCAACGCGGCATCGGCCAGCGTCCTGCGGCGCGCGGCGTCCACCGGCTCCAGCAGCGCTTCGGCGGCGATCGCGCGGGAATGCGGCAGCATCAGGCCGGCCAGGCCCAGGCCGCCGAGGGTCAGGAAGTCGCGTCGTTGCATGTGCCGGTGTCCGGAGCGTGTCGCCGCGCCATCCTGCGGCGACAGGTGAAGGTCGGGTATCGGACTTTGGTCGCGGGGTCCGCGAGCGTCAAGTGGCCGCGGTCATGCGCGCGGTCGGAATGGAACGGCGGCCTGCGGCGTGGTGCACAATGCAGGCCATCCACGGACCCTTGCGGAGCACTCCATGAAATCGCGTTCCGTCCCCCGGCAGGAGAACGACGACGAGCAACCCCGGCTGGCGGTGCTGATCGATGCCGACAACGCCCAGCCTTCGGTGATCGAAGGCCTGCTGGCGGAAGTGGCCAAGTACGGCGTGGCCAGCGTGAAGCGCATCTACGGCGACTTCACCAGCACGCGGATGACCCAGTGGAAGCAGGCGCTGCTGAAGCATTCGATCGCCCCGGTGCAGCAGTTCGCCTACACCAGCGGCAAGAACGCCACCGACAGTTCGCTGATCATCGACGCGATGGACCTGATGTACACGCGGCGCTTCGACGGCTTCTGCCTGGCGTCCAGCGACAGCGATTTCACCCGCCTGGCCCAGCGCCTGCGCGAGGAGGGCCTGACCGTGTACGGCTTCGGCGAACGCAAGACGCCGGATGCCTTCGTGCAGGCCTGCGACAAGTTCATCTACACCGAGGTGCTGCGCAGCGAAACGCCGGCCGCGACGCCGGCGCCCGCCAAGCCGGCGAAGAAGGCCGCCAGGCCCGCCGCCAGCAAGCCGGCCGTCGTCGCCGAACCCACCGCCGCGCCCGCGGCCGAGAGCGGCAAGGGCGAAGCATTGCCGCTGCGGCTGATCCGGCAGGCCATCGAAGAGGCCAGCGACGAACAGGGTTGGGCCTTCCTGGGCAGCGTGGGCAGTTATCTCAACAAGGTGCGGCCCAACTTCGACACCCGCCTGTACGGCCACAAGAAGCTCAGCGACCTGCTGAAGGCGCAGTCGCGCCACTTCCAGGTCGAGGAGCGCGCGGGCGAGGGTGGGGTGAAGCGCTTCTACGTGCGCGCCACGGGCTGAGCGATGGCATCCGCCGGCGAAGCGGTCGGGAAACCGTTCTCGCCCGCGTGCGAGCGCAATCGCGATCCCATCCTGGCGGTGCTTCAGCGCCGTTTCGACGATGTCCATCGCGTGCTGGAGATCGGCAGCGGCACGGGGCAGCACGCGGTGCATTTCGCCGCCGCGATGCCGTGGCTGACCTGGCAGTGCAGCGACCGCGCCGACGGCCTGCCCGGCATCCGCCTGTGGCTGGACGAGGCGGGCTTGCCGAACACGCCCGCCCCGCTGGAGCTGGATGTCGCCGGCGCATGGCCGGCGCAGCGCTTCGATGCGGCGTTCACCGCCAACAGCCTGCACATCATGGGCTGGCCGCAGGTCGAAGCGTTCTTCGCCGGCGTCGGCCGCGTGCTGGAAACGGGCGGGTGGCTGGTCGTCTACGGTCCCTTCAACTACGACGGCGCCTACACCAGCGACAGCAACCGCGATTTCGATGGTTGGCTGAAGGCACGCGATCCCGCGTCCGCCCTCCGCGACTTCGAGGCCGTCGACGTGCTGGCACGAGGCATCGGCCTGTCGCTGGTCGAAGACAACGCGATGCCGGCCAACAATCGCTGCCTGGTGTGGCGCAGATCCCATCCCCCGCAGGAACGGCTGTAGGAGCGGCTTTTGCCGCGACCATGAATCGAAGAAGCACAGGAGTCACGGATCAGCGCGGATAAAGCGGATCAAGGCAAGAAAGCTCTATCCGTGTTCGTCCGTGTCAATCCATGGCTGAAAGGCTCTTCAGGGTGTGCGGTCGCGGCTAAAGCCGCTCCTACAGAGGGCTTGCCGAGCGCCGCATGCACACGGCGCCTCCACCGAAGCGGAGTGTTTCCTTACGCCGCCTGCACGATATGCAGCGCCCTGGGGTTGCGCCAGACCGAAAGCAGCTCGGCCTCGCGCGCCTTGGCGGCGTGCAGGTGCTTTTCCTTGACGTGGCCGTAGCCGCGGATGTGTTCGGGGATGCTGGCGATCTCCACCGCCAGGTCCAGCCTGTCGCCTTCCAGCGACGCCAGCAATTCGCCCAGCGTCTTCTCGTAGTCGCCGATCAACTGGCGCTCGCCCTTGCGTTCCCCGGTGTAGCCGAACACGTCGAACACACCGCCGCGCAGGAAGCGCAGCTTCGCCAGCAGGCCGAAGGCCTTGAACATCCACGGGCCGTATTCCTGCTTCATCAACCGGCCCTGCGCGTCCTTCTTGGCGAACAGCGGCGGTGCAAGATGGAAGCGCACCTGGTAGTCGCCGTCGAACTGCTGTTGCAGGCGGCGCCGGAAATCGCCGCTGGTGTACAGCCGTGCGACTTCGTACTCGTCCTTGTAGGCCATCAGCTTGAAGAAGTAGCGGGCCACGGCCTCGGTCAGCGCGGTGGAGCCGGGCGCCTTCAGGTTCTCGGCCGCGCGCACCTTCGCCACCAGGTCGGTATAGCGCTTCGCGTAGGCGGTGTCCTGGTAGTCGGTGAGGAAGGCCGAACGGCGGGCGATCAGTTCGTCCAGCGAACGCGACAGGCGCAGGTCGTCCAGCGGCAGGAAGGCGACGTTGTCGCCGCTGCCCGTGCCGCCTTCCGGCAGGCCGCGCAGCTCGCTTTCGTTGTCCGGCGTGCGCGGCGCGGCGTTGGCGGCCCACTCGCTGCTTTCCCACTCGCCCGGCGGCAGGACCTGCAGCGTGCCCGGCGTGCGCTCGCTTTCGGTCTGGGTGTTGTGGATCAGGCCGGCCGCCGCCTGCACCGCCTGCGGATCGACCACGGCCAGGCGGCCCCAGGCGAAGGCCTGCTTGTTCATCTCGATGGCCGCGCCGTTGAGCTCCACCGCGCGCATGATGGCGTCGAACGATATCGGCACCAGCCCTTGCTGCCAGGCGTAGCCCAGCATGAAGAGGTTGGCGGCGATCGCATCGCCCATCAACGCGGTCGCCAGCTGGGTGGCGTCGACCAGCATCGGCTCGCGGCCGCCCAGCGCGACCTTCACGCCGGCGATGATGTCGGTGGCCGGGAATTCCATGTCCGGATGCGTGGTGAACGTGCCGGGCATGGCTTCGTAGGTGTTCAGCACCACCTGCGAACGCTCGCCGCGCACCTTGGACAGCACCCAGTAGTCGTTGACGACCACCATGTCGCAGCCCAGCACCAGGTCGGCCTCGCCGGCGGCGATGCGCACGGCGTGGATGTCTTCCGGCGCGCGCGCGATGCGGATGTGGGTGGTCACCGCGCCGCCCTTCTGCGCCAGCCCGGTCTGGTCCAGCACGCTGGCGCCCTTGCCTTCCAGATGGCCGGCCATGCCCAGCAGCGCGCCGATGGTCACCACGCCGGTGCCGCCGACGCCGGTGATCAGGATGTTCCAGGGTTGCGCGAGGTCGGACTTGAACGCCGGCGCGGGCAGCGCGTCGAACAACGACGCGGTGTCCTTCTTCTTGCCCTTGCGCGGCGTGCCGCCGTGCACGGTGACGAAGCTGGGGCAGAAGCCGTTGACGCAGCTGAAATCCTTGTTGCAGTTGGACTGGTCGATCTCGCGCTTGCGGCCGAACTCGGTTTCCTTCGGCAGCACCGACACGCAGAAGCTCTTCACCCCGCAGTCGCCGCAGCCTTCGCAGACCAGCGTATTGACCATCACCCGCTTGGCCGGGTCGGCCAGCTTGCCGCGCTTGCGGCGGCGGCGCTTCTCGGTGGCGCAGACCTGGTCGTAGATCAGGATGGACACGCCCTTCACTTCGCGCAGGCGCTTCTGCACCTCGTCCAGCTGCTTGCGGTCGAAGAACTCCACGCCCGAGGGGAAGATCTCCGGCTTGCTCCACTTGCCGATCTCGTCGCTGACCACGACGATGGTGTCGATGCCCTCGGCGCGCATCATGTGCGCGATCTGCGGCACCGACAGCGTGCCGTCCACCGGCTGGCCGCCGGTCATCGCCACCGCGTCGTTGTAGAGGATCTTGTAGGTGATGTTGACGCCGGTGGCGACCGACTGCCGCACCGCCAGCGAGCCGGAATGGAAGAACGTGCCGTCGCCCAGGTTCTGGAAGACGTGCTCGGTCTCGGTGAACGGCGCCTGCCCCGACCACGTCACGCCTTCGCCGCCCATGTGGGTGAAGGTGTCGGTGCTGCGGTCCATCCACGTGACCATGTAGTGGCAGCCGATGCCGCCCAGCGCGCGCGAGCCTTCCGGCACCACCGTCGAGGTGTTGTGCGGGCAGCCGCTGCAGTAGTGCGGCACACGCGGGAAGTTGGCGCGCGGCAGCGCCATCTCGGCTTCCTTCTCCTCCATCCAGCGCAGGCGCTGCTCGATGGACTCGGCGGTGAAGAAACGCTGGATGCGCTTGCCGATCACGCCGGCGATGGTCGCGGGCGTGAGCTCGCCGGTGGACGGCAGGATCCATTCGCCGGCTTCGTCGTACTTGCCGACGATGGACGGGCGGGTGCCGGCGCTGGCCGGCCAGTTGTAGAAGTACTCCTTCATCTGCCGCTCGATGAAGGCGCGCTTCTCCTCCACCACGACGATGTCTTCCAGGCCGCGGGCGAACCCGGCGATGCCCACCGGCTCCAGCGGCCAGGTCATGCCGACCTTGTACACGCGGATGCCGATGTCGGCGCACGCCCGTTCGTCCAGGCCCAGGTATTCCAGCGCCTGCAGCACGTCCAGGTAGCTCTTGCCGGTGGTGACGATGCCCAGCCGCGCGCGCGGCGAATCCAGCACGATGCGGTCCACGCCGTTGGCGCGGGCGAACGCCTGCGCCGCGCCCACCGCGTACCTGTGCAGGCGCATTTCCTGGTCCAGCGGCGGATTCGGCCAGCGGATGCTGAGGCCGCCCGGCGGCATGTCGAAGTCTTCCGGCAGCACGATCCTGCGGGCGAACGGGTCCACTTCCACCGATGCCGACGATTCCACCGTTTCGGCGATCGTCTTGAAGCCGATCCAGCGGCCGGTGTAGCGGCTCATCGCCCAGCCCACCAGGCCCAGGTCCAGGATGTCCTGCACGCCGGCCGGGTTCAGCACCGGCATCATCGCGCTGACGAATTCGTCTTCCGAGCCGTGCGGCAGCGTCGAGCTGCGGCAGTTGTGGTCGTCGGCGGCCAGCGCCAGCACGCCGCCGTGCTGGCTGGTGCCCGCGGCGTTGCCGTGCTTGAACACGTCGCCGCAGCGGTCCACGCCCGGGCCCTTGCCGTACCACATCGCGTACACGCCATCGACCTTGGCGCCGGGGAACAGGTTGGTCTGCTGCGTTCCCCACACCATCGTCGCGCCCAGGTCCTCGTTGAGGCCCGGGATGAACTTCACCTGCGCTTCGGCCAGGTGTTTCTTCGCCCGCCACAGCTCCAGGTCGAAGCCGCCCAGCGGCGAGCCGCGGTAACCGCTGATGAAACCGGCCGTGTTCAGCCCCGCCGCCTGGTCGCGCAGCCGCTGCATCAGCGGCAGCCGCACCAGCGCCTGCACGCCGCTCAGGTAGATGCGCCCGTCGGTGCGGGTGTACTTGTGTTCCAGCGTGTAGTCGCTGTCGATCACCCCGATCTGCGGCGTATTGGCGGACGAGGGTGAGGTGAGTTCGGCGGTGCTGGTCATGGCGGGCCCAAAGCGGCTGGCGTGGCCCGAAAACCCCTCGGGCGCTAGGGCGCGCATTGTAGCAGCGCCCTTTTATGTGACGGCGGTCACTTCGTCGTTGTGCATTGCAGCGGTTAGGATGCGACGAGGGGTGTCACCGAAGTTGTCGCAGGGGATCGTTGTGAAAATGGGCATGAAGACGGGGCTGGCCATCGCGCTGGCATTGATGGCGTTCGCTGTCCGGGCGCAGACGTTGCCGAAACCCAAGGAGTTCTACTTCGACCAGGACCGCGCCGCCGTGCCCATCGTGGTGGTCGAGGGCGTGCAGGGCGATGCGCTGGTGGACCAGTTGGTCAAGGCGCGCGAGCGCGGCCGCAAGGTCATCGAGGCCACGGCGCAGCTGGCGCACGTGGCGATTTCCGATGGCCGCGTCGACCTGGGCAAACAGCTGTACGACCAGGCGCTGGCCAGCACGCAGGCGGGGGGCACGACGTGGCGCTCGATCAACTGGAACTACGGTTGGGACCTGTACCGCCTGGGGGAATACCAGCCCGCCCTGCAGCGCTGGAGCACGCTCGTCAGCGGCGTCGGCGCGCCGTCGTGGCTGCCGCCCACGCTGGCGGTGGGCCTGTGGAGCGTGGACCGGAAGACCGAGGCCGTGGAGTGGTACGCCGCCGCGGTGCGTACCGAACCCACGCAGTGGACCAACCCGGCCAATTTCGCGCAACTGTTGCCCACGTGGACCGAAGCCGAGCGCGATACGCTGGCCGAAGTGCACCAGGCGTGGGTGGCCAATCCGCCTAGCTGGCCGTAACGCGTAACATCGCGGGATGAAGGCGCGCACCGCGCGCCAGTCCGCCACACGCCATGCGCGCATCGTTCCCGATCTGCCTCGCGGCCACCCTGGCCGTCGCTTCGTCCCTGCCGTCGCTGGCCGCCGACCGCATCGCCGGCCGCGATTTCGCCACGCGCTCGGAGGTCATCGCCCCGCAGGCGATGGCGGCCACCTCGCATCCGCTGGCCACGCAGATCGCGCTGGACGTGATGAAGCAGGGCGGCAGCGCGATGGACGCGGCCATCGCCGCCAATGCCGCGCTGGGCCTGATGGAACCCACCGGCAACGGCATCGGCGGCGACCTGTTCGCCATCGTCTGGGATCCGAAGACGAAGAAATTGCATGGTTACAACGGCTCTGGCCGTTCGCCGAAATCGCTCACGCTGGAATACTTCCGGCAGCAGGGCATCACCGACATACCGCCGCACGGTCCGCTGCCGGTCAGCGTGCCGGGCGCCGTCGATGCCTGGTTCGCGCTGCACGGACGCTTCGGCCGCCTGCCGATGAAGGACGTGCTGGCGCCGACCATCCGCTACGCGCGCGAGGGCCATCCGGTGCACCAGACGATCGCCTACTACTGGGACCGTTCGGTGCCGCGGCTGTCGAAGTTCCCGGGCTTCAAGGAGCAATTCACCCTCGACGGCCGCGCCCCGCGCGTCGGCGAGCTGTGGAAGAACCCGTACCTGGCCAATACGCTGCAACGGATCGCCGACGGCGGCCGCGATGCGTTCTATACCGGCGACATCGCCCGCACCATCGACGCCTACTTCAAGGCCAACGGCGGTTTCCTTTCCTACGAGGACATGGCCGCGCATACCGGCGAGTGGGTCGAGCCGGTCAGCACCAACTACCGCGGCTACGATGTGTGGGAACTGCCGCCGAACGGCCAGGGCATCGCCGCGCTGCAGATGCTCAACGTGTTGGAAGGCTACGACTTCAGCAGGATCCCCTTCGGCAGCCCGCAGCACGTGCACCTCTTCGTCGAGGCGAAGAAACTGGCCTTCGCCGACCGCGCGCGCTGGTATGCCGACCCGGCATTCCATCCCGCCCCGGTCGCGCGGCTGGTCTCCAAGCCGTATGCCGAACAGCGGCGCGCGCTGATCTCCGACGGCAAGGTGCTGCGCGAAGTGCAGCCGGGCACGCCGAAGGAACTGGACGAAGGCGACACCATCTACCTGACCACCGCCGACAAGGACGGCATGATGGTCTCGCTGATCCAGTCCAACTACCGCGGCATGGGCAGCGGCATGGCGCCGCCGGGCCTGGGCTTCATCCTGCAGGACCGCGGCGAGATGTTCGTGCTGGAGGGCTGCGACGAGAAGCCCGCCCATCCGAACTGCTACGCGCCCGGCAAGCGTCCCTTCCACACCATCATCCCGGCCTTCATCACCAAGGACGGAAAGCCCCACACCAGCTTCGGCCTGATGGGCGGCGCGATGCAGCCGCAGGGCCACGTGCAGATCGTGATGAACCTGGTGGACTTCGGCATGAACCTGCAGGAAGCCGGCGACGCGCCGCGCATCCAGCACGAGGGCTCCACCGAACCGACCGGCCGGGCCACCGCGATGAGCGATGGCGGCGTGGTGCAGCTGGAGTCGGGCTTCCCCTACGAAACCGTGCGCGCGCTGATGGACAAGGGCCACCACGTGGAATGGGCGCTGGGCCCGTACGGCGGCTACCAGGCGATCCGCCGCGATCCGGAAACCGGCGTCTACTACGGCGCCAGCGAAAGCCGCAAGGACGGACAGGCAGCGGGCTATTGAGGCCCCATTGTAGGAGCGACGTCAGTCGCGACCGGAAACCCTGGAAAGCAGGAAGCCACGGATTGCGCGGATTTCCACGGATGAAGCAACGAAGCTTTATCCAAGCTCATCCGTGTCAATCGGTGGCCGATGGATTCTTCGCGCTCGCGACCGACCCGTGCCGGCAGGTCGGCACCACTCCCAATTTCTACAAAGGATTTCTACAAAGGCGGCCGCAGGTCAGGGGCTGCGCCCCCGATGAAACCCCGTGGGAGCGACGTAAGTCGCGATGAAGCTTTACCGACTATCTGTCGCGACTTACGTCGCTCCCACAAGGAACCGCCGCGGCGCCGGCGGGATGGTGCGCCGGGGCGCACCCTACGGATCGAACCCCAGCAACAACGGGTCGTGGTCCGAGCTGCGCCACGGCACGGAGGCGTCGCCTTCAGCGTACCCCTGCGCGTCCTGCTCGTCCGCGTTGATGTGCCACTCGGCCGCGCCGCGCAACTGCCTGGCCAGCGACGGGCTCAGCAAGGCATGGTCCAGCCGGCCGCTGAGGCCGTTGTAGACGTAGCTGTAGGGCCGCTCCACGCCGGCCCGGGTGAAGGCGTCCACCCAGCCGGCGTCGTCGCGCAGCCAGCGGATCGGGTCTTCCATCGCGTAGGCGTTGAAGTCGCCCAGCAGCACGGTGCGGTCGCTGCGCGTGCGAGTGGGGTCGGTCTTCAGCCAGGCATCCAGCCGTCGCGCGGAATCCAGCCGCAGCGCGTTCCAGCAACCCTGGCCGTCCTTCTGGTCGGCATCGGCGCCGGTCGCCTCCGAGCAGCCCTTCGACTTGAAGTGGTTGGCCACCACGACCACCGGTTGCGCCTGGCCGGCCAGCGGCACGAAGGCCTGCGCCAGCGGGCTGCGGCTGCGTTCGCCGAACGGGCCTTCCTCCAGCGTGGCGGGCTGGCCGGTCGGCTTCACCCGGTCGCCGCGGTAGATGATGCCGACGCGGATGGTGTCGGGGCCGGGGCCCTGGCCGGCATCGACGAAGCGCCAGCGCGCGCCATCGGCGTTCAGCGCATCGACGAACTGCGCGAGGCTGGAGTCCGCACCGTAGCCGTCGTTCTCCAGTTCCATCAGCGAGGCGATGTCGGGGTCGAGGCCGCGGATGGTGGCGACCAGTTTGGCCAGCTGCGCCTGGTACTGTGCGGCGGTCTTGGCGCCGCGTGGGGTGGGGAAGCCGCCGCCGCGGCCGTCGCCGTTGAACAGGTTTTCCAGGTTGAACGCGGCGATGCGCAGGTTGCCGGCGACCCGCGGCGGGGCGGGGCGTTCCGGCGCGGCGATCGTCGGTGCCGCGGTCAGCTGCAGGCGCCAGCCGCCGTGGCGCTGGTCGACGATGCCCCGCACGCCGTTCAGCACGGTGCCGGTGCGCAGCGGCTGGCCGTCCTTCACGTACCAGACGGCGGCCGGATCGCGCGCGGCGCTGCCGTCGTCCAGCACCAGCCGGCGACGTGCGTTGTCGGCGACGGCATGTGCGTATTCGGTGCTGCCCGGCACGGCGACCTCGCTGGGTTGCCACAAACGGCCGACGAAGCTCGTGGTCAGCTCGCCGAAGCGGCCGAGCGCATCGGTGCCGCTGAGCGTCAATGGGGCGTCGATGCGCACGTGCATGCCTTCCAGGGCCTCCCAGTCGCCAGGTGCGGCGTCGCGTACCGTGAGGGGCACGTCACCATGACCGCGCATCTCGATGCGTGGCGCATGCAGCGTCGTCAGGGTGGCATCTCCGCCGGTCTTGCGCTCGCCGACGATGCCGCGCACACGGACGCGGTCGCCCGCAACGAGGGTGGGCGGCGGCGTGCCGTCTTCGATGGCGACGAACAGGGCGTCGGAGGTTTCCGGATCGCCGTCGCCGGCATCCTGCACGAAGAAGCCGCCCAGCCCCTCGAAGAAGGCGCCGGTGACCACGCCTTCCACCGTGACCGTCTGCCCGTCCAGCGGGCTGCGCGCGCCGTCGCCCTGCACCTGCCCGATGCGGATCACGTTGCCGCCGGGCGATGCGGCACAGGCAGGCAGCGTCGATGTGCCCAGCAGGGCGAGGACAAGCAGCGAGCGGAGTGACGTCATCGCGGGACGACCGGGAATGGAAAGCGGCAAGGTTACCCGGGAATCATGTCGTTCCGGCATGCGCCTTCGACACGGCAGGAGCGCCCCATGGACGCGATGCTCTCGCTTTCGTGCATCCGGTACGTGATCGCGCCCATGGGGCGCTCCTACGGGGGCGGCAAACGAAAACGCCGCCCGGAGGCGGCGCTGTCGCGGACGGTTCGACGGGATTACTTGCTGTTGGCCAGCATCCAGTCGACCGTGGCGTGGATCTGCTCGTCGGTCAGGGCCGGGTTGCCGCCCTTCGGGGGCATGATGCCGCCATCCGGACCGGTGAAGCCCTCGATGGCGTGCTTGTACAGGGTTTCCACGCCCTTGCTGGCGCGCGCGCCGAAGCTGGAGGCGGTCAGCGTCGGGGCCATGCCCACGCCGTTGGTGTGGCAGGCGCCGCACAGGTTCTGGTAGATCACGCTGCCGTCGGTGGTGCCGCCGTAGGCCACCTGCGAGGCGGCGGCGGCCTGCGCGGCGGCGGCCGCTGCGGCCTGCGCCGCGGCGCCGGTTTCGCCGGCGTACACGGCACCGGCCGGGGCGATGCGCGCCTCGGTCAGCTGCGCGGTCCTGGGGTTCACTTCCGGCGGAAGGCTGCCGTGCAGGAAGAACGCACCGACGATCAGGCCGCCGGTGACCAGCATCAGGAAGCCGATCACCATCGAGAATTGCTTGAGGAATTCGAGGTCGTAGTTACGCACTTTCCACCTTTGGCAGCACGGCCGCGGGGCCATGCATGGCTACGAAAACGGGGGCCAGTGGACTGCCGGCCACGGCCGTCCGGGCAAGGCCGTGGCATCGGAACACCGCGGACAGGGCGGCATTATAAGCGGTGAGGCACGGTTTGCCTCAACCACGCGAGGTTCGCTTCCAGACCGGATCGACATTCACCCCCGACCGACATCGCCGACCCGTTTCGGGGCGACACCGGGCCGGAAGCGGGACGTCGTGCGCCGTGCGCACTGGCAAGCCGCCGGCTTCCCTCTTTACCCCTTGCCGCTCTCCAACCGGCTACGTTCCCGCATGCGGCTGAAGTCGATTCGCCCTAGTACGCCAGGTAGACCTGCAACGGCGCGGACAGGGCGCGCAGCACGGCGCGGATCGGGTAGCCCGCGCCTTCGCCCTGGCCGGACAGCGCCTGTTGCAGCACCTGCCGCTTCTCGGCGCCCTCGATATGCAGGTACAGGCGGCCGGCGTCACGCAGCATCGGCAGGGTCAGGGTGATGCGCGGCTCGCCCGCGCCGGGTGCGCGCATCGGCAACAGCACCGCATCGCCAGCGGGATCCAGCGCCTGCGCCAGCCGGTCGCCGCCGGGGAAGAAGGACGCCGTGTGTCCGTCGTTGCCCATCCCCAGCACCACCACGTCCAGCCGCGCCGGCAGCGTGGCGTGCACGCTGTCCAGGGCGTCTTCCGGCGTGGCCGCGGGCTGGAACAGCGGCACGAAACGCGCCTGCGCCGCCGCGCCCTGCAGCAGGTGCTCCTTCAGCAGGCGGGCGTTGGAGCGTTCGCTGTCCTCGGGCACCCAGCGTTCGTCCACCAGCGTCACGGTGACCTGCGACCAGTCCAGCGGTTGCAGCGACAGCGCCTGCAGGAAGCGGCGCGGCGTGCTGCCGCCGGACAGGGCCACGCTGGCCTGGCCGCGCAGTGCGAGGGCGGCGCGCAGGTCGTCGGCGACGGCCTGGGCCAGCGCCTGGGCGACGGCATCGCCGTCGGGGAACGGGTGCAGCTGGATCTGCAGGGAAAGATCGGTGGGAGGCATGGGGCTCGGGGAGGTGGGGGGATTCCCGCGGGAAGACGGACCGGAGTCCGGGCGGAAGGCCCTGCCGCGGCAGGGCCGGGAGCGTCAGACGGTGTCTTCGTGCCAGGTGCGGCCGTCGCGCTCGACCAGCGCCACCGCGGCGCTGGGGCCCCAGGAGCCGGCGGTGTACGGCTTGGGCGCTTCGCGCAGGTTCTCCCACGCGGCCAGGATCGGGTCGATCCACTTCCATGCCGCTTCCACCTCGTCGCGGCGCATGAACAGGGTCTGGTTGCCGCGCACCACGTCCATCAGCAGGCGCTCGTAGGCTTCCGGCTGGTGCACGCCGAAGGCCTCGGCGAAGCTCATGTCCAGCGGCACGTGCTGCAGGCGCAGGCCGCCCGGGCCCGGGTCCTTGATCATCAGCCACAGCTTGACGCCTTCGTCCGGCTGCAGTCGCAGCACCAGCTTGTTGCCCATCACCGGGCCGGCGCTGTCCTCGAAGATCGAGTGCGGGATCTGCTTGAAGGCGATGACGATCTCCGACACGCGCTCGGACAGCCGCTTGCCGGTGCGCAGGTAGAACGGCACGCCGGCCCAGCGCCAGTTGTCCACCTCGGCCTTGATCGCCACGAAGGTCTCGGTGCGCGAATCCTGCCTGCCCAGTTCCTCCAGGTAGCCCGGCACCGCCGCCCCGCCGGAAGCGCCGGCGCGGTACTGGCCGCGCACGGTGAGGTGGGCGGCGTCCTCGGCGGTGATCGGGCGCAGCGAACGCAGCACCTTCAGCTTCTCGTCGCGCACGGCATCGGCCTGCAGCGCGGCCGGCGGCTCCATCGCCACCATGCACAGCAGTTGCAGCAGGTGGTTCTGCACCATGTCGCGCAGCGCGCCGGAGGTGTCGTAGTAGCCGGCGCGCTTCTCCAGCCCGACCGTCTCGGCCACGGTGATCTGCACGTGGTCGATGCGGCTGGCGTTCCACAACGGCTCGAACAGGATGTTGGCGAAGCGCAGCGCCAGCAGGTTCTGCACCGTCTCCTTGCCCAGGTAATGGTCGATGCGGAAGATCTGGCTTTCGGCGAACGCGCTGCCCACGGCGTCGTTGATCACGGCCGCGCTGGCCGAATCGTGGCCGATGGGTTTTTCGATGACCACGCGGGCGCTGCCGGCGTTCAGGCCGTGCGCGCGCAGGCGGTCGCAGATGGCGACGAACAGGGTGGGGCTGGTGGACAGGTAGAACACCCGGATGCGCTCGCCCGAGGTCCGCAGGCGGGCGGCGAAGTCGTCCCAGCCGTCGTCGCGGGTGGCGTCCAGCGCCACGTAGCCCAGCTTCTCCAGGAAGGCCGGCAGCTTGGCCTTCAGCGCCTCGTCGCTGCCGATGGCCCGCGCCAGCGCGTCGCCCACTCTGGCCTGGTAGTCGGCGTCGCCCTGCTTGTCGCGGGCCACGCCGATGATGCGGCTGTCTTCGGGAATCTGGCCGTCGGCATAGCGGCGCAGCAGGCCCGGCAGCAGCTTGCGCAGGGCCAGGTCGCCGGTGCCGCCGAAAATGACGAGGTCGAAGGGGTCGACAGGCAAGGTCTTCGCGGTCACGACGGTCTCGCTGAGGCAGATGGAAAGTGGCGGCCACAATACCACCGACATACCACGAGATGCCAACAGGTCATGTCGTTTTCCTTCATGTGAAAGGATTGTTGCGATATTGGTACGGCACTGGTATCTTATCCGGCATGCAAACCAACCTGCTCGAGGAATACCAGCGCCTGCAGACCGGCGAGTCCACCCGCGCGGTGGCCTACCTGCGCCTGCGCCGCGCGCTGCAGAACCTGATGGACGCCGGCGTGCTGCGGCCCGGCCAGGCCCTGCCCAGCGAACGCGACCTGGCCCAGCTGCTGGACCTGTCGCGGGTGACCATCCGCAAGGCCCTGGCCGGCCTGATCGAGACCGGCCTGCTGGTGCAGCGGCAGGGCGCCGGCACCTTCGTGGCCGAGCGCATCCTGCGCCAGTTCTCGCGCCTGACCAGCTTCACCGACGACCTGCGCGAGCGCGGCCTCAACCCGCAGGTGAAGTTCCTGGAGCGGACCATCGGCGAAGTGACCCCGGAAGAGTCGATGGCGTTGAACCTCTCGCCGGGCAGCGGCGTGGTGCGCATGTACCGCCTGCGCCACGTGGACGGTTCGCCCATCGCCATCGAGCGCACGCTGGTGCCTTACGCACTGCTGCCGGATCCGGAAAGCGTCACCACGTCCCTGTACGAAGCGCTGGACGCGCACGGCAACCGCCCCAAGCGCGCCCTGCAACGCCTGCGCGCCGTGGCGCTGGACGAAGAGGCGGCGCGGCACCTGGAACTGCCGGTCGGCAGCCCCGGCCTGCTGGTCGAACGCCGCGCCTTCCTCGACGACGGCCGGGTGGTGGAATCCACGCGTTCCTACTACCGCGGCGATGCCTATGATTTCGTCGCCGAACTGCAGAGCGACTGATCCACGGCCCCGCCCGGCCGATGCCTCTCCGAAGGCGTCCATTCGCTGGCCATTGAAGTCCGGCCGCGTCGGCCGGCGAACCCCCTCGGCTACACCCGCATCCTCGCTTCCACCGGCTCGACCGGCGCATCGGGCGGAAGGATTCGTCTCCCCGGCGGGATCATTGCTCCAGTCGCTCCAATTGCTGATCGAGGTCGCTGATCCAGCTGGGTTGGTTGGCCTTGACGGCGACATCGCGTGCTTTCAGCAGGGTCTCGCGTGCGGCGATAACGTCGTTCGGCCGTAGCCATTTGGCCTTCTCGAGATAGGCGGTCACCAGGATCGCCCTGGCGTACAGGGAATCGACCCGGCCCACGTCCTCGATGAGCTGGTCGAGTTCTCTTTCCACACGGGCGCCGTCCGTGCCGTTGGCGACCAGCAGCATGCACTCCGTCAGGCGGATGTGCAGCATCTCCTGGCTGCCGGAGCCATATTGGTGCGTCGCGTCCTGGCGGGCCTGCTTGATCTCGCGCTCGGCCTCCTGCATGCGGCCCGCGCCGGAAAGCATCGAGGCGTAGGCCATGCGATGGGTGGCGGACACCTCGCCGTTCTTCCGGATGTAGGTGTCGATGGTGGATTCCATCGTGCTGATGGCGATTTCCCATGCGTCCGGATCGGTGCTGGATCGCCACCAGTACTGGCTCGCCAGCAGGAACCGGGCCTCCAGCGTGCGCTCGTGCGTGTCGCCGTAGCGGTCCTGGAGTATGTCGAGCGCGATTTCCGTCTGCGCGATGGCGTCCTCCAGCTTGCCTGCGGAAGTCAGCAGGTGGGAACGCGCCATCAGGATGCGGGCGTAGGCGGGGTGCCTGTCGCCGACGGTCGCCAGCAGGATGTCGCTGGCCCGCTGGACGGAGGCCTCCGCGTCCGCGGTGTTCTCGTTGTGCATCTGCAGGAAGGCCAGTTCGCCCCAGGCCACGCCGGTTTCGGGATGATCCTCGCCCAGCGTCTGCCGCCTGCTCTCCAGCAGGTCGTTGGCCATCGCCAGCGCCCGCGCCTCGCGTCCCGGCTTCCTCGACGCGCGCACCGTCCGCATCAGCGATTCCCGCGCGTCGTCCACGATCCGCGGTTCGATTCCCTCCGCGTATGTGATCGCCTGCGTCAGGTCCTGCTCGGAGGCCGACAGCATCAGGCGCTGGCGGTACCAGCTCCCGCGCAGGATCAGCATCTGCGCCAGCGCCAGGCGGCCCGGCGGCGAATCCAGCGCGGCGGCGTCCCGGATCGCGGCGTTCAGCGACGCCATCGCCTCCTGCGGCCTGCCCTTCCCGGACTGCGCGATCGCCAGTTGCATCCGCAACTGGATCGCGGCCAGCCGATCCTGCCGGCTCAGTCCGAAGCGCAGCCTGTCCAGTCCGACCAGGCTCGCCTGCTCGGCCTTGGCATGCTCGGCGCGCAGGTTGTGCAGGCGCGCCAGGGTGGCCTGGTTGAAGGCGAACTGCAGCGCCGTGTCGTCGCCGAGGCGGCGGGATTCCAGCGCCAGCGCTTCCGCCTTCGCGTAGTTTCCCGTGTCGGCCTGGCTCCTGGCCAGGATCGACAGCCCCCGCGCCAGCACGTCGGGCGAATCCTTGGCCGAATGGCGACGGACGTTGGCCTCCGTGCGATCGAGCAACTGCGAAGAACTCATCGGCAGGTCGCCGGCGCGCGACAGCGCCGCCGATCCCAGCGCTTGGCTGAATATCTGGTCCACGCGGCTGGACAGCTCGCTCTCGTGCGCGGCCTGCGCCTGCTGCCACATCACGGCGACACCCGTCGCCAGGGCGGCCACCAGTATCGCGCTGGCCGCGCCCGCGGGCACGGCGTTGCGTTGCAGGAAGCGCTTCGCCCGATAGCCGGTTTGCGTCCGCAGCGAGATGGGCCGCTTTTCCAGCCAACGCTGCAGATCGTCCCGCAAGGCGTCCACGGTGGGATAGCGTTCCTCGGGATCGTGGGCGATGCACTTCATCGCGATGCAGTCCAGGTCGCCGGACAGCAGGCGGCCGAGACCCTCGGCCGTCGGCATGCCCCGATGCGCGCTTTCGGCGGCGGACAGGTGCAGGGCAAGCCGGCTGGGAGGCGTCGCTTCCTTCTCGATCACCGCCGAAAGCGACGCGTGCAGGGGAGAAGCGGTCGAAGGCCAGCGTCCGCAGATCAGGCGGTACAGCAGCACGCCCAGGGCATGGATGTCGATGGCGGTGGAAGGCCCGCCGCCGCGGAGCAACTCCGGCGCCGCATAGTCGGCGCTGAAGGCCAGGTGCCTGGCCTGCGTGTCCGGCGCCGGATCGTCGCGGGCGTGCGTCATGTCCGCCAGCCCGAAGTCCAGCAGCTTGGGGTGCCCGTCCGCCGTGACCAGCACGGCCGAGGCCTTGATGTCCTGATGCAGCACGCCGCGCTTGTGCGCGTAGGCCAGCGCATCGCACAGCAGGACGAACACGCCGATCCTGTCCCGGATCGCAAGCTGGTGTCCGTCGCACCACGCGTCGATCGGCGCTCCGTCGATCAGCGGCATCACGAACCAGGGCGCGCCATCGTCGTCCAGGCCGCCGTCCAGGATGGGCACGATGTCGCGGTGGTTCAGCGCGGCCAGGGCGTTACGTTCCTTCTGGAACGCCGCCTGGAGTTGCGGCGAGGCAAGTTCGCTGCGGATGTACTTGAGCGCCACATCGCGGTCGTAGGTGCCGTCGTCGCGGCTGGCGAGGTAGACCGTTCCCATGCCGCCCTTGCCGATGATGCGCTTGATGCGCCATGCCCCCACCTTGCGCCCGATGCGCGCGTCCGCGCCCGTGTCGGGCATCGGGTGCGCGTCTCCCGCGGACAGGACGACCAGGTGGGGAGGATGGTCCAGGATGCTGCCGCGGTCGGAATCGGAGGCCAGCAATCGCCGGGCCCTGTCCGCGGTCGTCGGATTCCATAAGGCAAGCACGGCCAGCGCCGCCCGCTGCGCGGACACGGGCAACCCGCTGAGGCGGCGCAACCATGAGATCGCTCGCCGGTCGGGATGGTCTTCGGCCATGTCGGCGATCGCTCCTACGCGCTGCCGAGCCGTTCCAGCAGGAACAGGCGCGCGGCATTCCAGTCGCGCCGCACGGTGCGGACATGGATGTCCAGCAGTTTTGCGATTTCGTTTTCGGCCAGCCCGCCGAAGTAGCGCCATTCCACGACCTGCGCCAGGCGCGGCATGGTCCGCTGCAGCTCGTTCAACGCCGTGTCCAGCGCCAGCAGGTGCTCGAGCCGGCAGTCCTCGCCGCTGTCCCAGCCGTCGGACAACGACAGCACCTGCGCGCCTCCTCCCCGCTTGTCGGCCAGCTTGCGCTTGGCCTCGTCCAGCAGCACCGACCGCATCGTGGAGATGATCAGGCCGATCAGCTGCCTCCGGTTCTCGGCGTTGACATTGGCCTTGGCCAGCCTGATCCAGGTCTCGTTGATCAACGCCGTCGGCGAAAGCGTCTGGTGGGGCGCACGCCAGATCTGCGACCGCGCCAGCCCGTGCAGGTCGCGGTACAGCACGGTGTAGATCCGGTCCCATACATCGGACTGTCCGGCCTTGGCGTCGGTCAGGAGCCGGGTGATCGAGCCTGCGGTTTCTTCCACGGTTTCATAGGACCTGTCCATTCATCCCCCCTTAGCAGATGAAACACCGCCCTTGGGAATTATGGGTCTGGCGTGACCTGGTTGCCGGTACGGACAACCGATGCGTCGCGGCGATTGCCCGCGCTTGTCGAATCCGGCCAGGACGGCATGTCCTGTTTTGCTCTCGGCATTCGGCATAAGGCATATGAAGCAATAAATGTGTGATGTTCGTCAATCAATCCTGTGCCGGGGATCGTTCAGGGGCCGGGTCGCGATGGAGTGAAGGATGGCGGGGGAAAAGGTGTCGGATATGTGGCTGGTCACCGAGCATATGACCACGGAAGAGTGGGTCCGCGTCGCCGCGGCGCTCGGAGGGCGTACCGGCGCCCGCGCGCGGAGGGGCAGCAGCACCCGTCGTTTCGTGAACGCCGTCCTGTGGGTGGCGCAGACCCGCGCCTGCTGGTCGGATCTGCCGCCCCTGTTCGGGCCCTGGCACAGCGTTTACGTCCGTTTTCTCCGCTGGATGCGGGGCGACCAGTGGCATGCCGTTGTCGAGGCACTGCAGGAAGGGGGCCCCAAGGAGGAATTGCGCCGGATGATCCAGCTCTATGTGGACAAGGGCATAGCGCGGGACATGCGGCGGAAGGTATTGGCGGCGCATGCCTCCGGCGCACAACTTGGGATGAGGGAAGCATGAGAAACGCTATGAGAAACACCATGGGAAACGTTGGGCACAGCGCCGTCATCGTGCAGACCCACCAGGACACCGAGGCCGACATCACCATCATCGTGCACAGTCATGACGAACACCTTACCCGCTCGCTCCACGAGGTGTGCCTTCAGGCGGTCCGGCATGCGGTGCGGTCGTTCGATGCCCTGCCCGACGCAGTGCATCCGGTCGATCTGGCCGGCTGAGCATCCCGCACCCACCTGACGTGCGCGCGCCCGGCCGGTGGGAGGCGGCCGGGCCAGCTGGAAAGCATTCAGGGTGCGCGGGCGCGCATCCAACCGTACTGACCGCAGGCGCTTCCCCCGCTTGCGCCAGTCGAACCGAGCCCCTTCCCCGGGTCCGGTTCATCGTCGCCATAACCCCTGAAACCATGGCGACGCGCCGCAAGCCCCGAACGAGAGGGCACGGCAAGGGGAGGGAGGTGCAACGCCTCCCTCCCTTTTTTCTTCGGATATCCGGATCCGGCGTGGGATGCGCCTGCGTGCGTCCCGCCTTCCTTGTCGGGGGACAGGGGGGGAGGGATGCGCTCGTGGGCAGCCCACCCGGATTCCGGATACCCGTTTTTGCAGCGTCGCCCATCGCCGCGTTGCGCATGCCTCTCCCGTCCGCCCACCCGCAATCGCGCCACGCGACCGTAGGAGCGCTCCATGGGCGCGTGCTCCTGCTTCTCCTGTCCGCCCCCGGCAACCGCATCGCGCCCATGGGGCGCTCCTACAAAAGCGCGGGCCTCGCGTTGCCCGTGGACGGTTCTTCTGCCACGAGTTGCCTCTCCCGTGCTGTGACCGGCGCCGGCTGCTCTCCCAAAACAAGAAAACCCCGTAGGAGCGCCCCATGGGCGCGATGCTCCTGCCTCTCCCGTCCGCCCCCGGCAACCGCATCGCGCCCATGGGGCGCTCCTACAAAAAGCGCGGGTCTCGCGTTGCCGGTAGGCGGTTCTTCTGCCACGAGTTGCCTCTCCCCGCGCGGTGATCGGCGCCGGCTACTCTCCCAAAACAAGA
>NZ_JBBWWT010000002.1:0-406242 GCF_038321125.1 Pseudoxanthomonas putridarboris
CGACCCAAATCCCCATGAATGCAACAGCAGCCGAGACCACGCTATCGGCTGCTTCCAGCCTGTAGCCGACCCACCCATCAATGGATGCAAGCAATACCACGGACGCGGTCAAGTCACCGATCCGTCTGCTTTAAGGTCTGGACCGCCGCCGCGGCCGACCGGACTTATCGGTAACGTTGCAAGGATGCCTACGGCTCCACCAACTCACGCCAGCGACTCAGTCCGACCTACCGCAACATCCGTGCACGGTCGCAGCCGAGACGCTGGGCCTGAAGGCAACAGGGGCCGTGTCAAGATCGTCATCCGGGCGAGCCATCACGTGCCTCGTGGCGCGCGACGCCTTGCCTGTGGCGGGAAGGTGCGTGGGCAAGCGGTCCGCGGACCGCGGATTTCACCAGCCGGAAGTCTTTTCCCGATTGTCCCGCTGATCGTGAGCATGACGGCACGATCGCGGCGGCTAGAGGGTTCTTACGTACATGACAACTTCCGGATGAAGCCGGTACGGCGTGTTGTGCTACGGCGATGCGCAAGCCGGTGGGGGCCGTCCGGCACGTCTATCGTCCCGCCGCCGCCGACACGCCAGACAATGCCGGAAAGCACCGTGCAACGGTTATGTTTATCCGTCGTATACCAACGTCAATAGACCGTCGCGCGGGCCTGCACGAAGGCGTAGAAGAACACCGCGTCGGGGTCGTTCTGCACGTCGCGCATTTCGCGGCGCATGCCGTCCACCACGTCCTGGGTGACGCGTCCGGCCTGCACCAGCGAATCGGACGCCGACAGCAGCAGTTCCTCCCAGAACGCGATCATGTCCTTGCGCCGCGCCGGCTCGCGGTTGTCGAAATGCACCGTCTTGATCTCGGTGGCGACGTCGCGGTAGCCGCCGGCCAGCAGCAGGTTGCCCAGCTTGGCGCCGATGAACGGGTCGCCGCCGCTGTCGTACTGGAAATCGTTGAACGCCATCCAGTAGCGCCACACGTTGGGCGAATACGGATGCAGCAGGAACGAGGAATTCATCACCTCGGTGACGTACACCGGTGAGCCCGGCGCCAGCACGCGGCGCACTTCGCTGAGCACGCGCGCAGGGTTGGGCACGTGCTCCAGCACCCAGCACAGGAAGGCGGCGTCGAAGTCGCGCGCGGAATACGGCAGCCGGCTCGCATCGGCCTGCTGCAGCGTGTAGCGCTCGCGGCACCAGGGCATCCGCGCCAGGTTCTGGCGCGCGGATTCCAGCTGCGCGGCGTTGAGGTCCACGCAGGTGGCGTGCAGGTCGGGGAAGCGGCGCAGCAGGATTTCCGTCTGCGCGCCCACGCCGCTGCCCACTTCCAGCAGGCGCCGCGCGCCGGTGTAGTCGACGTGGTTGAACAGCGTGCTTTCCAGCAGGCGGGCCTGCTTCATCAGGCGCGCCTGTTCCACCGGCGAGAAACCATGCAGGTAGGCGGGGGCGTTTTCGGCGTCGCTCATGGGGAAACTTCCGGCAAGGGGGTCAGGCGGCCGCGGACAATTCCGGCGCCACGCCGGCGATCAAGGCATCGAAGTAGTCGCGGGTCAGGCGCAACTGCTCGACCGCGCTCTCGGCACGGTTCACCACAGCGCGGAAGGCGAGGTTCTCGGGACGGTCCCTGGCGTACCAGCCCAGGTGCTTGCGCGCGATGCGCACGCCCTGCGGTTCGCCATGGAAATCGTGCAGCGCGCGCAGGTGGCCCAGCAGGATCTCGCGCACTTCCTGCAGCGAGGGTGGCGGCAGGCGCGTGCCGGTGGCGAGGAAATGCGCGATCTCGCGGAAGATCCACGGCCGTCCCTGCGCGGCGCGGCCGATCATCACCGCGTCCGCGCCGGTCTTCCTCAGCACGTGGGCGGCCTTCTCCGGCGAATCGATGTCGCCGTTGGCCGCCACCGGGATGCGCAGCGCGGCCTTGATGGCGGCGATGGTGTCGTACTCGGCCGTGCCGGTGTAATGCTGGTCGCGGGTGCGGCCATGCACGGCCAGCGCCGCGATGCCGCTCTGCTCGGCGATGCGGGCGATGGCGGGGCCGTTGCGGTGGTCGCAGTCCCAGCCGGTGCGGATCTTCAGGGTGACCGGCACGTCCACCGCCTTCACCACCGCTTCCAGGATGCGGCCGACCAGCGCCTCGTCGCGCATCAGCGCGGAGCCCGCCCAGGCATTGCAGACCTTCTTGGCCGGGCAGCCCATGTTGATGTCGATGATCTGCGCGCCATGGTCGGCGTTGTAGCGCGCCGCGTCGGCCAGCTGACCGGGCTCGGTGCCGGCGATCTGCACGCTGACCGGGGTGGGTTCGCCGTCGTGGTCCATGCGGCGCAGCGACTTCCGCGTGTTCCAGAAACGCGGGTCGCTGATGGTCATCTCCGACACGGCCAGGCCCGCCCCCAGCCGCTTGCACAGCAGGCGGAACGGCTTGTCGGTGACCCCGGCCATGGGGGCCAGGATCACCGGCGGGTCGATGCGGTACGGGCCGATCTGCATGGCGGCCATTGTACCGTCGCGGCCATCCGGGGACGGCGAAGCCCGGCGATGCCGGGCTCCGCCGCGTTTCCGTGGAAGGGTCGTCAGGCGGTGGTGTCCACCACCGCGGCATCCGGTGCGTGGGTCTTGACCGATGCGATCCCGTTGTCGCGGGCGGCCGTACCGCTGTACATCTCGCTGTGGCCGATCACCTGGCCGTTGCTTGCCTTCAAGGTGAAGTAGGGGCTGCCGTCCTTCGCGGTGAGGCGCTCGAAGCTGGCATCGGCCTGGCTGTGCTTGCGCACCGATTCGATCCCGTTGAGCGCCGAGGCCTTGGCGCCATAGCCTTCGCTGGTCAGGATGACCTGTCCGTTGCCGGCTTTCAGGTTGAACTGGAATTCGCCGTTCTTGCGGGTGGTGATCTCGAACTTGCCTGCCATGGGAATCCTCCTGTCGGTGGTGGCCCGCCGAGCTTACCGCGTCGCCGCGACGGCACGTGCGTCGCGCCTCTTCTGTGAGATCCATAACATCAGGCCGGTGACGAACAGGAACGCGGGCACCAACCCGGCCAGGGCGACTACGCATTGCCAGACGCGTCCGCCGATGAAGCCGCCATGCAGCGGGTACATCGCTTCGCTGATGCGGGCGCCGGCATCCTGCGCGGTGGCGTCGTGCACCTGCACCACCCGGGCCTGGTAGGGATCCAGCCAGATCATGCTGCGGCCGTTGGGATGCCACTCGCCGGCGGCGCGGGCGCGGATCGCCACCAGGGCGTTGTCGCCGCGCAGTACGTTGACGCGCCTGAGCGCTCCGCCGGGCAGCCCGCCTTCGGCGGCGCGCAGGACGGCCGGCCAGTCGATGCGCTCGCCGCGCGGTGCCAGGGGCAGTGGCGGTACCACCTCCGGCCCGTCGTAGAGCGTCCAGCGCAGCGCGGCGCGGACGGGCTGGTTGTAGACCAGCGCCACGCCGGTCACGCTGGCCAGCAGCAGCAACGGCAACAGCAATGCGCCGGCGCTGCGATGCCAGCTCAGCCAGCGTCGCTCCGGCGGGTGCGCGTGCCAGCGCAGGCTGACGAAAAGCGATGCCAGTCGTGGCCACCACAGGTACAGGCCCGACAGCAGCAGGAACACCGCGACGATGCCGCAAGCACCCAGTACCTGTTCGCCGTTCTCACCCGCCAGCAGATGGGTGTGCAGTTCGCGCAGCCACAGCAGCAGGTCGTTGTCGGCGGTGCGGACCAGCAGCGGTTCCCCGGTGGCGGCGTCGAAGTAATGGCGTTCGCCCTTGCCGGCGTGCGCCTGCCAGGCCGGCAGGCGGGCGGAAGGCAGGTCGATGGAACGGATGCCCCTGCTTTCGGCATCGGCCATGATCCGCGCCAGCGCCTGTCCCTGCCGCTCCAGCGCCGGCAGGTCCGCGCGCGACAGCTGCGGGTGCGCCGCCTGCAACAGCTCGCTCTGGAACGCCAGCACCGAGCCGGTCAGCCCAACCACCGCGAATACCAGCCCCACCGTCAGGCCCAGCCACAGGTGCAGCCAGGCGAGCACGGCGCGGAGGCGCCATGCGGCGGATGGACGTGTGGCCTGGCGGTGCGGCATGCGGGGCCTTGTGGCAGAGGTCAGAATCGGTGCGCCCAGCCCACCGTCAGCACGCGTCCGCGGCCGGCCGTGTAGTCGGCGTTGGACGGCGTGGTCTGCGAGTAGTAGCTGATGTACTGCTCGTCCAGCAGGTTCTCCACGCCCACGTTCAATGTGCCCACCGGCAACCGGATGCGGGCGAACAGGTCGACGGTGGTGTAGCCCTGGAAATCCGCGACCTGGGCGCCATTGCGGTCGAAGTCGCGGTCGTAGGCGTGGCTGGCCTGCAGGCGGGTCGAGAACGCATCGCCCCAACCCTGTTCCCAGAACGCGGTCAGCCGGTTGGGGGAGATGTTCACGCCTTCCAGGTCGGTGTCCAGCCGACCGTCCTGGTCGCGGTCGTAGCGGCCGTCGGCGCGCGCGTAGCCCAGGCCGATCCGCGTCTTCTCGTTGAAGCGCAGGGCCGCGCTGGCTTCCCAGCCCTTGATCTCGGTGGCCTGGCGTTGCACGTTGTAGACATTGTTCACCGGATCGAAGATCAGCAGCGAGCCGCGGTCGGATTCGGACCGGTAATAGGCCAGGTTGGCGTCGAAGCGGCCGTTGTCGTATTCCAGCCCGATCTCCTGGTTGTCGGCCACCACCGGGGAGATATCCACCAGGTTCTCCACCCGCTGGCCCGGCTGGTTCACCGCGCGCAGCACGCGGCCCACGTCGGCCACGCTGTAGCCTTCGGCATAGGACGCGTAGGCGTTGAGGTCGCCGGTGATGTACCAGACCGCGCCGAAGTTGGGCAGCGTCTCGCTCATGTCGGGCGTGCCGCCCTCGACGAAGTGCGCGCCGGTGGAAGGGATGGTGGTGTAGTCGTCCACCTTCAGTTCGGCGTTCTCGTAGCGCAAGCCGCCGGCCAGCATGACGCGGCTGTCGAACAGCCACCACTGCGCCTGCACGAACGGCGACAGGCTGCGGTATTCGGTTTCCGGCACCCAGTCCAGGCCGCTGACCAGCAGTTCCTGGTAGGTCGTGTCGCTCAGCGCGTCCAGGCCGGCGGTGATGCGCAGCGGCAGGCCCGCCACCTTGCCCCAGGACTGGGTCAGGCGCACGCCCCGTTTCCTGGACACGTTCTGCGACTGTTCCAGCTGGCTGGGCGTGCCCGGTCCGTTGAAATTGCTGAACTGCGATTCGCCGAAGCGGCTCTTGAAGTCCATCCAGAACAGCTGTGCCTGGAAACTGCCGCCGAGCAGGTGCGGCACGGTGTAGTCCAACGCCACGGACTCGGCCAGATTGCGCGCCGGGTCCAGCTGCGCACGGCCGCGTACCGACGTGGCGGGAATGCCGGCGGCGAAGTCGCCGTCGACCGAGACGTAGTCGCCGTTGCCTTCCAGTTCGTAGCGGTTGACGCTCAGCTGCAGCCGCTGGTCGCGCGGCAGGTTCCAGCCGAACTTCAGGAACACGTCGTTGGCCTTCGAATCCATGATGTCGCCCTGCACGGTGTTCGCCGCGATGGCGCGGCCCTCGCCGTCGCGGTACAGGCCCTGGCTGTCGTAGGCGACGCCGCCGATGAAGTCGAAGTCGCCCTTGCGGGTGCCGACCAGGAACGAGCCGCGGTAGCTGGCGTCGTCCGACTGGCGCGGCACGGCCGCGCTGGCCGACAGCGACGTCTCGAAGAACGTGCCGTCTTCCTTCGGCGCGCGCTTGGTGATGAAGTTGATGATGCCGCCGGAGGCGCCCAGCCCCTGCAGCGCGTTGGCGCCGTGGATGATCTCGATCCGCTCGATCATCGCCGGGTCGACGGTGTGCGCGTCGCGCGAGCCGTCGCGCAGCGGTGTGGACTGCGGCACGCCGTCCACCATGTACAGCGGGCGGCGGCCGCGCAGCGATTCGCCGCGGCTGGAGAGCTTCTGCCGCGAAGGCGCGAAGGCGGGTACCAGGTTGGCGATGATCTGCGAGATGTCCGAAGTCAGCGCGAGCTGCTGTTCCAGTTCCTCGCGGGTGATCACGGTGATGGTGTTGGGCAGCGCGCCCTCGCCCTCGGGCAGGCGGGCGGTGGAAGCGGACACCGTGACCTTGGTGAGCTGGGTGACCTGGTCGCCGGCCGGGGCGGTCTGGGTGGTCTGGGCGAAGGCGTTGGGGACGAGGGCGACGGTCAGGGCCAGCACGAGCAGGCGGGGGCGGGTGGCGTTCATCAATGCGGTGGGAGTGGGAATCCCGCGCATTGTAAATGAGAATTGTTATCGATATCGACCCGCCACCGGGGCCGCCACACCTGGCTGGTGCCTCAGTCGCCGAAGCGGGCCTGCAATTCCGCGTGCGTCGGCATCGCCAGCGCCGCGCCGGCGCGTTCGGTGGACAGGGCGGCGTAACGGTTGGCGAAGCGCACGTGGTCCGCGAACGCAGGCTGCGGCGCTCCCGCCAGCGACGCGGCGAGCGCGCCATTGAAGGCGTCTCCGGCCCCGGTGGTGTCGGCCACGTTGGCCGCTTCCGCCGGCACCCGGTAGTGGGCGCGCGCATCGCCGCGCAAGGCGTCCTCGCAGTGGGAGACGTACACGCCGGTCGAACCGAGCGTGACGACGACCGTGCCGTGCGGCAGCAACTGGCGGCAGTGCTGGTGCAGGGTCACCCCGTCCAGCGTGGCGACGTCGTCGGCGCTGACGCGTTCGCCCAGGTGGCGCGCCAGCAGCGCGGCGAACTCGGTTTCGTTGGGGGTGACGATGTCCGCCTGCGCCAGCAGTTCGGTGGTGGTGCCGGCGTTGGCGGGCGCCGGATTCAGCAGCGTCAGTGCGCCGTGCCGGCGCGCCGATTGCAGCGCGGACAGCACGGTGTCGGCCGGCGATTCCAGTTGCGTCAGCAATACGGCGGAAGCGGCAAGCGTTTCGTCCTGCCGCGCCACGAAGGCCGCGTCCAGCACGGCGTTCGCGCCGGCGCCGATGACGATGGTGTTGCGGCCGTGCGCATCCACGTAGATGCCGGCGGTGCCGGTGGGTTCCTCGCTGGCCTGCGCGCGCAGGTCCAGGCCGTCGCCCGCCGCCAGCTCGCGCGCCAATGCTCCGCCCGCGTCATCGCCCAATGCGCAGACAAAGGTGATGTCCGCGCCGGCGCGGACCGCCGCGATGGCCTGGTTGAATCCCTTGCCGCCGGGGCCGCTGGCATAGCGGCCGGCGATGGTCGCTCCCGCGACGGGCAGCGCATCGCAGCGCCACACATGGTCGACGTTGAAGGAGCCGACGATGGTGACGCGGCCGGTGGAGGGGGAAGGCTTGTTCATCGGAGTGCACCTGCTGTCCCGACGGCGGCGATGCCGCGGTCATGGAGTGGAACGTGATCCATCGGAGGAAAGCGGCCGCCGTACGGCCGCTTCCGGGCTCAGCCGAAGTGCGACAGCACGCCGGCGATGGTGGCCGTCATCAGGGTGGCGATGGTGCCGCCCAGCACCGCACGCAGGCCGAAGCGCGCCAGGTCGGAACGGCGCTCGGGCGCCAGCCCGCCGATGCCGCCGATCTGGATGGCGATCGAGCTGAAGTTGGCGAAGCCGCACAGCGCGTAGGTGGCGATCAACCGGCCTTCGTCGGACAGCGCCACCCCGGCGACCTTGCCGTTGACGATGTCGGCCAGTTGCAGGTAGGCGACGAACTCGTTGATGACGACCTTCTGGCCGATCAGCGAGGCCACCGTGGTGGCGTCCTGCCACGGCACGCCGATCACCCAGGCGATGGGCGCCAGCAGGTAGCCGAAGATCGCCGCCAGGTCGGTCGGCTTGCCGAGCATCGCCGACAGGCCGGTGACGTCGCCCAGCCAGGTCAGCGGCGCGTTGATCAGCGCGATCAGCGCGATGAAGGCCAGCAGCATCGCGCCGATGTTCAGCGCCAGCCGCAGGCCGTCGCCGGCGCCGGCCGCGGCGGCGTCGATGATGTTGCTGGACGTCTTCTCCACTTCCATCTTCACCGTGCCGCGGGTAAGCGGCGTGCCGGTTTCGGGGATCAGCAGCTTGGCCACCACCAGCGTGGCGGGCGCGGCCATGATCGACGCGGCCAGCAGATGCTTGGCGTAGAACGCCTGCTGTTCCGGATCGCCGCCGCCCAGCATGCCCACGTAGGCCGCCAGCACGCCGCCGGCGATGTGCGCCATGCCGCCGATCATCATGGTGATCAGCTCGGACTCGGTCATCTTGGAGATGTAGGGGCGCACCGTCAGCGGCGCTTCGGTCTGGCCGATGAACACGCTGGCGCAGACGCTGGTGGTTTCCGCGCCGGACACCTTCATCACCTTGGTGATGGCCAGGGCCATGATCCGCACGACGAACTGCATCACGCCCAGGTGATACAGCACGCCCATCAGCGCGGCGAAGAAAATGATGGTGGGCAGCACCTGGAAGGCGAAGATGAACCCGTACGTTTCCGTGTCCATCAATCCGCCGAAGATGAAGGTGGAGCCGGCGTTGACGAAGCTCAGGATCTTCACGAACCCGTGGCCGAGCGCATCGAATACTTCGCGGCCACCCGGCACCAGCAGCACCAGTGCGGCGAAACCGATCTGCAGGGTGATGCCGGTGGCGACCAGCTTCCAGTCGACGGCCTTGCGGTTGTTGGAAAACAGCCAGACGATGCCGATCAGCACCGCCAGGCCGAACAGGCCGAAGCCGATCCGCCCCAGGACTTCCACCATGCAATCCCCCAGCCTTCATCGTTCTTTTGACGGCGCAGTCTAGCAGCCGGGACCGCCGGTACGGCCGTTCAGCCGACGCCGTTCCAGGCTACCCAGATCGCCAGCGCCAGGAACACCACCGCGGCCAGCGTGCGGGCCAGCTTCAGCGGCAGCCTGTCGGCGAAGCGGTGGCCCAGCCAGACGACGGGCAGGTTGGCCAGCAGCATGCCCAGCGTGGTGCCGACCACCACCTGCCACAGCGGCACGTACTTGGTCGCCAGCAGCACCGTCGCCACCTGGGTCTTGTCGCCGATCTCGGCCAGGAAGAAAGCCACCAGTGTGGCGAGGAAGGCGCCGCGGGCGGGCAGCTTGTCGGCTTCGTCCTCCAGCGTGTCCGGTTTCAGCGTCCACAGCGCCACGGCCAGGAAACTGGCGGCCACGATCCAGCGCAGGACCTCCGGCGACAGCCACTGGGTCAGTTCGGCGCCCAACCAGGCCGATATCGCGTGATTCACCAATGTCGCCGCCAGGATGCCCAGCGCGATGGGCCAGGGCTTGCGGTAGCGCGCGGCCAGCAACAGGGCCAGCAACTGGGTCTTGTCGCCGATCTCGGCCAGGGTGACGGTGCCGGTGGAAACCAGCAGGGCGTGCAGGGACAACATCGAGTGCTCCGGGGCCAGGCATTCGCGCGATGCGCGAAGGCAAACGACGCACTGCCCGGCCCGGGTAAGCGCGACGCCTGCCTTCGGTCTTGCCCAGCGGAAGCCAGTAGCTTCGCCCCGCGCACCATGGCCTGCGACCAAGTGTGTTGACGCGCGGAACCCGTCGGGACGGGTGGGCTACTCCCCGGAGGAGGAAAGTGCGCGCATTGTACAGGGTCCGCCCGCGCGCCGCGGAGCCGTTCTCATTCGCAGGCGATGGAACGGGTCCGGCCGGGCCGGCGCGCGATACGATGCCGGCGACGTCGTCTCTTCCAGAAGGAGTGCGCCATGCAATACCGTCGCCTCGGCAATTCCGGCCTGAAGCTCTCCGCACTGTCCTTCGGCGCCTGGGTCACCTTCGGCCAGCAGGTAGGACGCGACGAAGCGCGCGAGCTGCTGGCGCTGGCGTGGGAACAGGGCATCAACTTCTTCGACAATGCCGAGGTCTACGGCCATGGCCTGGCCGAGCGGGTCATGGGCGATGCGCTGCGCGACCTGCGATTGCCGCGCGATGGCTATTGCGTGTCCAGCAAGGTGTACTTCGGCGCGGTCGAGGACCCGCGACCCACCCAGTGCGGATTGTCGCGCAAGCATGTGATCGAAGCCTGCCATGCGGCATTGCAGCGGCTGCGCGTGGATTACCTGGACCTGTACTACTGCCATCGCCCCGATCCGGACACCCCGGTCGAGGAAACCGTGTTCGCGATGGACAGCCTGGTGCGCCAGGGCAAGGTGCTGTACTGGGGCACGTCGGAATGGCCGGCCGCGCGTATCCGCGAGGCGGCCAAGATCGCGCGCGAGCATCACCTGCATGGCCCGACCATGGAGCAGCCGCAGTACAACCTGCTGCACCGCCAGCGGGTGGAACTGGAATATGCGCCGCTGTATCCCGAACTGGGGCTGGGCACGACCACCTGGTCGCCGCTGGCCTCGGGCCTGCTGACCGGCAAGTACGACGCATCGGTGCCGGCCGATTCGAGGCTGGGCCAGGCCGGACATGGCTGGCTGCGCGAGATGGTGTTCGGCGATCCCGACAGCCGCCGCCGGGAACGCGCGCAGCGCTTCACCCACGTGGCGCGGGAACTGGGCGAGAAACCGGCGCCGCTGGCCATCGCGTGGTGTCTGCGCAACCCGCATGTCTCCAGCGTGATCCTGGGCGCCAGCCGCCCTGAACAGCTGCGGGAGAACCTGGGTGCCCTGGACCTGATGGCCCGCTACGACGAACCGGTCTGGGCGCGGCTGACGGCCGCCGCGGATTGATCGATGCCGTATATCGGCGGATTGCGCGGACCCTATTGACGCGCAAATAAGAATCATTATCATCTAACTCCGTTCCGCCACGGAGCTTCCCGATGATCACCAACGTCACACCCTTGCCCACCGTCGATTCGACCGCGCTGCGCGAGCGAATCTCCCCGCGCCTGGCCACGCCGGCCGCCGACGAATCCCTGGACAGCGAAGTGCTGTTGAAGGGACGCCGCGAGATCCTGATCCGGCACGGCGACCGCGTATACCGTCTGCGCCACACCAGCAACGACAAGCTGATCCTCACCAAGTAATCCGCGCCACGCCGCCGTTGGTGCGCGGGGGAGTCCCTGCGCGCCGCAACAACCTGATCTCTCCACCTGGGCGCCAGCCATCGGATTTCCGGCCGCCAGCCTTCCGGGTTTTTCATCTACCCATCAGTAGGAATGCTGCACGCCATGATGCGCCCCACGCTGCTGACCACGGCACTGTGGTTGGCATTCGCCAGCCACGCCCACGCCGAAACCACCGCCGATACATCCGGTTCGACTTCTTCCTCCGCCGATGCCGCCGCGCGCGAATTCGAGCGCATCCAGGTCACCGCGACCCGTGGCGAGCGCGCCATCGGCGACGTGCCCAACACGGTCAGCGTCATCGACCGCGAGCAGTTGGACGACCACCTGGTCCGCGACATCAAGGACCTGGTGCGATACGAGCCGGGCGTGTCGGTGACCTCGAGCTTCGGTCGGTTCGGACTGGGCGGTTTCCGCATCCGCGGGCTGGACGGAAACCGCGTGCGCATCCAGACCGACGGCATCCCGGTGTCGGATGCGTTCTCCATCGGCAGTTTTTCCAACGCCAACCGCAATTTCGTCGATCTGGACACGCTGAAGCAGGTCGAGATCGTGCGCGGCCCGTCCAGTTCGCTGTATGGCTCCGATGCGCTGGGCGGCGTGGTGTCGTTCATCACCAAGGATCCTTCGGACTATCTGGAGGAGGGCAAGGATGCCTATTTCGGATTCAAGCTCGGCTATGACGGTAGCTGGGATGGCTTGTTCGGCGGCGCGACGGCGGCCTTCGGCGGCGAACGCTGGAGCGGGTTGGTGGCGGTAAGCCATCGCCAGGGCCAGGAGACCGAAAACCAAGGCGAGGTCGGTGGTACCGGTGCCGCGCGCACGCTTCCCAATCCTCAAGATCGCGATGGCCGGAGCTTGCTGACCAAGCTGGTGTTCGCGCCCAGCCAGACGCAACGCTTCAAGTTGACGGTGGAAGGCAACGAGGACAGTACCGATACCAACCTGCTCAACCAGCTGGGATTCCAGGCGCTGACCGGCGCCACCAATACGTCGGTGACCGCGCACGACCACCAGACCCGGGCGCGCGTGGCGTTTGCCCATGAGTGGGACCAGTTGGGCACCGGTTTCGCCGACAGCCTGGATTGGCAGGTCTATCGCCAGGACAGCGAAACCACCCAGTACACGCGCGAAGAGCGCATCTTGCCGGCTCCCACGCTGCAGGACGTCCGCGAGCGCGAATTCAATTTCGACCAGCGCACCTATGGCCTGCAGGCGAACGTCCGGAAAGCCTTCGGCGAACGGGTGCGCCATGACCTGATCTATGGGCTGGACGTGTCGCGGACCGAAACGCGGCAGAAGCGCGATGGCCTGCGCACATTCCCGCTGACCGGCGTGAGTACGCCGGTCATGTCCCCGGACGTGTTCCCCGTGCGCGACTTCCCGATCAGCAAGACCACCAATGCGGCACTGTACGTGCAGGATGAGATCGGTTTCGCGGATGGCGAATTCCGCCTGGTGCCCGGCCTGCGCGTGGACCACTATCGCCTGAAGCCGGAGATGGACGCCATCTTCGCAGGCGACAATCCCGGCGTGGCGATCGCCGACATCAGCGAAACCAGCGTTTCGCCCAAGCTGGGCATGGTCTGGCATTTCGCGCCGGACTGGTCGCTGTTCGGCGGCTATGCGCGCGGCTTCCGCTCGCCGCCGTACAACGACGTCAACATCGGCTTCACTAACGTCCAGTTCGGCTACACCGCGATCGCGAATCCGGACCTGAAGCCGGAAACCAGCGACGGGCTGGAGTTGGGCGTGCGGTTCTCGGGCGCTGCGGTCTACGGCAGCCTGTCCGGCTACTACAACCGATACGACGACTTCATCGAGTCCATGCGCTTCATCGGCTTCAACGACGATGGCCTGATGGTCTACCAGTCGCAGAACATCGCCGAGGCGGAGATCTACGGCGTGGAAGCCAAGGCGGGCGTGGACTTCGGCGCCCTGTCCGACACGTGGGAGGGCTGGTCGCTGCGTGGTGCGGCCGCGTGGTCGCGTGGCGAGGACCGCAGCGACGGGACGCCGCTGGACAGCGTGGACCCGCTGACGGCGACGCTGGGCCTGGCCTACGACCAGGACGCCTGGGGTGCCGAACTGGCAGGCCGATTCGTCGACCGCAAGGATCGTGTGTCGGACCCCACGAATTACCGGCAGGGCGGCTACGGCGTGCTCGACCTGTACGCGCACTGGAACTTCGCGCCGGGCGCCAAGTTCAACGTGGGCGTGTTCAATCTGGCGGACCGCAAGTATTCCGACGCCGGCGACGTGCCTGTCGTGGCGGGCAGCAGCGCCACGCTGGACCGCTACACCTCGCCGGGCCGTACGCTGGCGGCCAGCGTCTCGGTGAGCTGGTAGCCGTCATGGCCGGCGTGCTGGGACATCCGGGAAGCATGCGCTTGCATCAGGCGGGCATGCTGCCCACGTCCCGGCAATTGGCTGGCCTGGGCACCGTGCTGTGTCTGTATCGCACGCAGCATGGCAGCGAACTGGCCGGCTGGCACCAGGCGGTCCGCGTGGAAGCGTGTACCGGCGTGGACAGCGATGGTTTGAACGAGAGCCTGCTGTTCTTCGACGCGGAGGATCGCTGTTGCTGGCGCCTGTTCCTGTTGCCCGACAGCGACTTCGTGGCATGGGACCGCCTGCTCGGCTCGCTGCCGGCCCGCAGCGAGAGTGCGTGCGGAAGCCTGGGCGAACGCCTCTGGCGGCGCCTGGCAGGCAGGCTGCTGAGCGGGCAGTGGCGTGCCTGCGCGCTGCGGCTGCATGCGGTGCCGCAGGAACACAACGTGCAGGCACGGGTTTCGCCATCGCTGGCGGCGAGCCTTGCGACCGTATCGCCCTTGGGCGTTGCGACGGCGCGCAGGATCGCCCTGGCCGAAGGCGCCGAGGCGGACACGTCGATCGACGACTGTTGTTGCGCGGGTTCGCACTTTCCGGCAGGACCGCGCGTGGATGCAAAAGGTGCGGGGGACGACAACGCGATCCCGCTGGTCAGATTGAAATGAAGAGAGTACCCATGAAGAACCCGGTAGCCGTTCTACTTGCCACCACCGCGCTGTGCCTTACCGCCAATGCCTTCGCCGCGGCCGATCCCGCCCGCGACCGCCAGTCCATCCTGGCCATGCAGGGCGACTACACGGTCGATTTCGCCTTCGACGAGACGGTGCTGCTGCAGCCCGGCTACGAGCGCCAGTCGGCCATGCGCAGCGGCGGCGACGAGACCGTCATCGTGGTGGAGGACACGCCCACCCGCATCGTGCTGCAGCACATCCTGGTGGACGCCAAGAGCGGCCACGTCACCAAGCACTGGCGGCAGGACTGGGTGTACGAGGCGCCGACGCGTTTCGAGTTCAGCGCCGAGCAGACCTGGCACGTGCGTCCGGTTCCCGCCGGGATCAGCGAAGGCGCATGGACGCAGTGTGTCTACGAAGTCAGCGACGCGCCGCGCTACTGTGGCACCGGCCGCTGGGACTACACCAACGACGTGGCCACCTGGACCAGCGACCTGAGCTGGCGTCCGCTGCCGCGCCGCGAGTACACCCGCCGCAGCGACTACAACGCGCTGTCGGTGGTCAACCGCCACACGCTGACGCCGGGCGGCTGGACGCACGAGCAGTTCAACACCAAGGTGCTGCGCAAGCCCGACGGCACGCAGGTGGAACTGGCGCGCGAGTTCGGTTTCAACGATTACCAGAAGACCACCGAGATCGATTTCAAGCCGGCCCGCGACTACTGGCAGACCACCGCGGATTACTGGGCGAAAGTGCGCGCGCACTGGGACGGTTTCCTGTCGCAGGCGCCGGGCGTGCACCTGAAGACCAAGGTGGACGGCATGGCGATGATCATCCCGCTGTTCACCCAGGCCAGCGACATCCAGGCCGGCAAGCCAGTGGCCGACGCGGACATCGCCAAGGTGTTCGCGCAGTGGGTGGAGAAGGCACCGCCCGAGCACGGCGTTGCCGTGCACGCCGGGAAGTAGCCGCCCCACCAAGCGCCCTTGATGCCTCGATCCTTGTAGGAGCGCCCTTGGGCGCGATGCTCTTGGCCGGCTGCCGGTAAAGCAAAGGCATCGCGCCCAAGGGCGCTCCTACAGGGCGATGGAAAAGGCGATGGAAAAAAAGACCCCCGCACGCGGCGGGGGCAGGGGATTCACGACGGTTTCTTTTCTTGTTATGCGTCAAAGCGGGGCGCCGCCATCGCCGGGCGGCGGTGGCGGCGGATCGTCTGTCTCTTCACCGAAAGTCTGCACGTTGCCATCCGAATCCACGATGACCGTGCGGCGTTTCCCGATGACATGCGGCGCGGCGATGGTGGTCGTGACGGGACGGGCCTGGATCGCCATGCGGGGCGCCAGCGGCAGGCGCAATGGGATGGCCTTCGGCACGGTGATGCTGGACGTGCGCGGCTGGCGGTCGCGCAGGTATTCCACCGACACCTTGGCGTCCCCCGGCTTGCCGCGCAGCGCTTCCATCACTTCGCGCGGCGATCCGACCGCCTTGCCTTCCACCTTGCGGATCACGTCGCCCGCCTGCAGTCCTTCCAGTTCGTCGCCGGTGGAAAGCACCAGCACGCCCGCGTCGGTGCCGAAGTAGCGGCCCAGCTGCGCGTCCACCGACGCGAGGTTGAGGTTGCTCCAGCGGAACGCCTCGGCCAGCACCGGCAGCCTGCAGTCCTCGCCCTTGCAGTCCTCCAGCTTGCCCAGGCGGCGCAGTTCGCGCTGCACTTCCGGCGCGATGCCCAGGCGCAGTTCCTCCAGCGGCAGCGGCACGCCTTCCAGCCACGGCATGCCTTCGCCATCGCCGAGCATCGTGAAGGTGCCGGGATCGCCCATGGAGCGGCCGGAGAATGCGATGCGCGGGCCGACCGGCGTGGGCGTGACATGGACCTCGTGCATGCGCCCATCGCGCTGGTAGCCCAACGACACGGGCGTGTCGGCCTTCAGGTCGGCCAGCGCGGCGCGCGCGTTCTGCAGGCGTTCGTCGGCGTTGGCGCCGGCGATGGATTTGCCGGCGATCCTCAGCAGGCGGTCGCCCGACTTCAGTCCGGCCTTGGCCGCACCGCTGTCGGGGGTGATGCCGGTGATGCGTACGCCGGCGTCGTCGTCGCCCGCAAGCAGCACGCCCAGGCGCGGCTTGCGGCTGGCAAGGCGATCGAGCTGGATCGCGCGGGGCAGTTCGGCCGTCTCACGGGAGAGTTCCGCCACCCGCTTGGCGGCGCGCTGCAATTCCTGGCGGGCGGCATCCAGTTCCTGCTGCCTGGCGGTGGCATCCGCCTGCGCATGGCCGGCCAGCGGCAGGGCAAGTGCGACGGCCAGCAGGGTGGAGGTGAGCAAGGTCGGTTTCATGTGGGCCTCGTGTTCTTGATGCGGATCGCGGTTCAGTAGATCGCGGTGTCGGGACGGTTGTTGACGTCGCCACGGGCCAGTTGCCACCGCTGCGTGGTTTCCACGCCGGTCAGCTGGCGCAGCGCGTCCACGCGCCGCCGCCACAGGTCGGCCTGGGTATCCGAGGGAAGGGCCGGTTGCGACAGCGCGACGTCGATGCTGGCCACGCGGTCGTGCAAGCCGGCCGAAAGCGCCTCGGCGGCGGCGTTGGCCATGCGGGCCTCGGGCAGTTGCGCCAGCACGGCTTCCAACTGCGCGGATTCGGCATACAGCGCGTCGAGCGGATCGGATGGCGCGGCGGCGGCGATGGCGGGCACGTCGCGGTGCGTGGCACGTGGCGCCTTTTCGACCGGCATTGTGACCACCCTGGCCGGCGGATCGGCGACAGCGGATGCCGTCATCGCGTCGGGTGCCGGCGGCAGGGACGAAGCCGGGACCGTGCCGCTGTCCGGCGCGGTGGCGCGGATGGCGACGGCCGGATCGGCGGGCGTCGGGGCCGGCTGGCCGAGCCACCATGCCGGCAGCAGGGCGGCCAGTGCCAGTGCCGCCGCCAGGGCGATGCGGCGCAACCGGCGCTGCCGCACCGGCGTGCCGGCCGGGCGAGGCGGCAGGCGCGCGGACAATGCCGCCCATGCGTCGGGCGGTGGCGTCTCCAGCGGCAGCGCGGCGAAGGCGTCGCTCCAGTCGCGCGGCAGCGGATTGGGAATGCGGGAATCAGGCATGGGCGGGTTCCTCGATCCGCAGCAGCGCGCGCAGGCGGCGGGTGCCGCGCGACAACTGCGATTTGGAGAAGCTGGGCGTGCGCTGCATCAGCGCAGCGATCTCATCGTGGGTGTAGCCCTCGGCGTGGTACAGCCACAGCACGCTGCGGGTGGCGGCGGGCAGGGCATCCAAGGCGCGCTGCAGCAGCGCGGCATCGGCGGCGGCGGACGGGGGTGGTCCGTGGTCCTGGGGCAGGTCGTCCTCGTCCACCGCGATCTCGGCCACCAGCCGCTTCTGCCGGCGCAGGCGCAGCAGGGCTTCGTTGACGGCGATCTGCCGCAGCCAGCCCCAGAACGGGCTGTCGCCGCGGTAGTCGGGCAGGTGGTGGAACAGTTTCATCATGGTGTCCTGCAGTACCTCGCTGGCGTCCTCGCGGTTGCCGCAGATGCGCAGCGCCAGGGTGAACACGGGTCGCTCGAAGCGCCGGTAGATCTGCTCGAACGCCTCCCGTCCGCCCGTGCGCGCGTGCGCGATCAGGGTTTCCGGCACATCGATGGCGAATTGTGACTTTGGCAAGCGGGCGGACGTCGCAGGGCGGTCAGGGAAGGAGATGCCGCTGCGGGCAATACCGTCGCACCGGTGGGAAAGTTCCTTCCGGGCGGCTTCCGGGGCTGGAACGGAACCCTCATCCCGGCGGTCTATACTCGGGCCATCCGAAGGACATTAGATAAAGAGGGGAGAACAACGATGTTCGAGACAAGCTTCGTGGCGATCGTGCTGCTGATCGCCGGCGTCATCATCCTATTCAAGACCGTGCGGATGGTGCCGCAGGGCTACGAATGGACCGTAGAGCGTTTCGGCAAGTACACCCATACGCTGGAGCCGGGCCTGCACTTTCTCGTCCCCATCATCTACGGGATCGGCCGCAAGGTGAACGTGATGGAGCAGGTGCTGGACGTGCCCAGCCAAGACGTCATCACCAAGGACAACGCGGTGGTGAAGGTGGACGGGGTGGTGTTCTTCCAGGTGCTGGACGCGGCCAAGGCGGCCTATGAGGTCTCCAACCTGGAGATCGCGACCATCGCGCTGGTGCAGACCAACATCCGTACCGTGATCGGTTCGATGGACCTGGACGAATCGCTGAGCCAGCGCGAGACCATCAACGCCCAACTGCTGGGCGTGGTCGACCATGCCACCAATCCCTGGGGCATCAAGGTCAACCGCATCGAAATCCGCGACATCCAGCCGCCCCGCGACCTGATCGACTCGATGGCGCGGCAGATGAAGGCCGAGCGCGAGAAGCGCGCGCAGATCCTGGAGGCCGAGGGTTCGCGCCAGTCCGAGATCCTGCGCGCCGAGGGCGAGAAGCAGGCCGCGGTGCTGGAAGCCGAGGGCCGCAAGGAGGCCGCGTTCCGCGACGCCGAGGCGCGCGAGCGCCTGGCCGAAGCCGAGGCCAGGGCCACCCAGATGGTCAGCGACGCGATCGCCAAGGGCGACGTACAGGCGATCAACTACTTCATTGCGCAGAAGTACGTGGAGGCCTTCAAGGAACTGGCCACCGCGCCCAACCAGAAGTTCGTGCTGATGCCGATGGAGAGCAGCGGCATCATCGGTTCCATCGCCGGCATCGCCGAACTGGCCAAGGAGGCATTGAACAAGCAGCAGGCCGCACCGCCGCGCGTGCCGCCGCGGGTGGGGGGCTGAGCCATGCGCTGGGACGTAGCGGGTTGGGCCGCGGTGGCGCTGCTGCTGTTCGCCGCCGAGACGATGGCGCCGGGCGCCTTCATGCTATGGATGGGCTTCGCGGCGGCGGCGGTGTTCCTGGGCGTGCTGCTGGTGGATGGCATTCCGGTGCTGGCGCAGGTCGCCGCGTTCGTGGTGCTGAGCTTCGTGTCGATCCAGATCTACCGCACCTGGTTTCGCGGCAGGGCGCGGCAGAGCGATCGCCCGCTGCTCAACCGCCGCGCCGAACAGCTGGTCGGCACGGTCGCCGCACTGGACCAGCCGATCGCGGGCGGACGCGGCCGGGTCAAGATCGACGATGCGTTCTGGGTAGTGGAAGGTCCCGACCTGCCGCTCGGCACGCGCGTGCGGGTGGTGGCCGTGGACGGGATGACGCTGAAGGTCCAGGAGGCCTGAACCATGCAGGCGGCGGTACTCGGTTGGCTGACATCGCTGCTCGCCTCCACGGGTTCGCCGGGTGCGGAACTGGTGGGGCGGGTGGTGCCGCCCTATCCGGACGGCTTGCAGGATGTCGGCGGCAGTTGCGTCTCCGATTCCAGCGACCCGCTGCGGGTCTGCGAGTACGCCATCACGCTGCTGGCCTCAGCACCGGTCGATGCCCCCGGCGAACCCGAACCGCGCTACCTGATCGCGGGCAGGATGGCGGGCCGCGAGGGCGCGCACGCGCGCTGGCAGGTGACCGATGCCGTGCCGTACCCCGATGCCGTGCCGGGGTACTACCTGCAGTTCGGCACCTGCCGCCTCGACGGCCAGGACGACAGCCGCGTGGCGGCCATCGTGCGCCAGCACGGCATGCAGGAATGGTTGAAGGACATCGCCTGGGCCGGGCGCATCGAACTGCCCGCGGGTCGCTTCACCGTGCTGGACGCCAAGGCCGTGGACTGCATCAACGAGGCCTACTACGGCCTTTAGCGGCCGACCCGCGCCAGCGGCGTGCTTCTGGGATAATGCGCTTCTTTGTGCCGGAAGCCGCCATGACCCAGAAGACCATCCTCAACGACACCCATCGCGCGCTCGGCGCCAAGATGGTCGATTTCGGCGGCTGGGACATGCCGATCCACTACGGTTCGCAGATCGAGGAACACCACCTGGTCCGCCGCGACGCCGGCATGTTCGACGTCAGCCACATGACCGTGGTCGACCTGCGCGGCGCGCGCACGCGCGAATTCCTGCGACGCCTGGTGGCCAACTCGGTGGACAAGCTGCAGAAGCCGGGCAAGGCGCTGTACACCACCATGCTGGACGAGCAGGGCGGCGTGATCGACGACCTGATCGTCTACTTCATGGGCGAGGAATTCTTCCGCCTGGTGGTCAACGCCGCCACCCGCGACAAGGACCTGGCATGGATCGCCGCGCAGGCGGCCGCGTTCGGCGTGCAGGTCGGCGAGCGTCCCGAGTTCGCGATGATCGCCGTGCAGGGCCCGGCCGCGCGCGAACGCGTGCAGGGGCTGCTGCGCGAAGGCGACCGCGCCGGCGCCGCCAGGCTGGCGCGCTTCGCCGCGATGGAGGCGCAGACCGGAACCGGCATCCCGCTGTTCGTCGCCCGCACCGGCTACACCGGCGAGGACGGCTACGAGATCGTGCTGCCGGAAACCGAGGCGGTGGCGTTCTGGAACGCGCTGCTGGAAGCCGGCGTCAAGCCGGCCGGCCTGGGCGCGCGCGACACGCTGCGCCTGGAAGCCGGCATGAACCTCTACGGCCAGGACATGGACGAGACCGTCTCGCCCTACGAAGCCGCGCTCGCCTGGACGGTCGCACTCGACGAAGGGCGCGACTTCATCGGCCGTGCCGCGCTGGAGGCGCAGAAGGCCGCCGGCGTGCCGCGCCAGATGATCGGCCTGGTGATGGACGAGAAGGGCGTGTTGCGCCACGGCCAGAAGGTGCTCACCGCCCACGGCGACGGCGAGATCCTGTCCGGCACCTTCTCGCCCACGCTGGGCAAGGCCATCGCCTTCGCCCGCGTGCCGGCCGGCGACATCGCGCTGGGCGCGGACGGCGGCGTGCGCGTGGACATCCGCGGCAAGGAAGTGCCGGTGCGCGTGGTGAAGTTCCCGTTCGTGCGCGAAGGCCAGGTACAGCCCGGCGTGCTGGGCTGAGCCCTGCGCCATGGCCGCCGCGGTCGACTATTTCTTCTCGCTGGCGTCGCCGTATGCCTATCTCGGGCACGCGGCGTTCCTGCAGGTGGCGCAACGGCATGGCGCGAACGTGCGCTTCCGCCCGGTGCGCATGCTGGAGGTGTTCGCCGCCGGCGGCGGCGTGCCGCTGGGGCAGCGCCCGCTGTCGCGCCAGCGCTACCGCCTGCTGGAACTGCAACGCTGGCGTGAAGCGCGCGGCCTGCCCCTGAACCTGCACCCGAAGCATTTCCCGGTGGACGCCTCGCTGGCCGACCGCACCGTCGTCGCGCTGCTGCACGCGGGCGCCGATCCGGCCGACTACATGCTGTCGGTGTCCCGCGCGCTGTGGGTGGACGATGCCGACATCGCCGATCCGCAGGCGCTGGCCGCGCGCCTCGCCGCGCACGGCCACGATGCGGACCATATGCTGGCTTCCGCCGGTGCGGACGCCGTCCATGCGGAGTACCGGGCCAATACCGAAGCGGCGATCGCGGCGGACCTGCCCGGCGTGCCGGGCTACGTGTCCGATGGCGAAGCGTTCTGGGGCCAGGACCGCATCGCGCATCTGGACGACGCCCTGCGCAACGGGCGCACGCCGTTCCGTGCCGGCTGACCGGCGGCGCTTCCTTCACCGGCCGCTTACTCCGCTAAACTATCGTCCCTGTCCCGATCCACTGTTCAATCCGGAGTAGCCCCATGAGTGAGATTCCTGGCGATCTTAAGTTCCTCAAGTCCCACGAATGGGCCCGCGTCGAAGGCGGTGGCCGCGTGACCGTCGGCATTTCCGACCATGCGCAGGGCCTGCTGGGCGACCTGGTCTATGTCGAGCTTCCCAACGTCGGCGACCGGATCGAAGCCGGCAACGCCAGTGCCGTGGTCGAGTCGGTGAAGGCCGCCTCCGACGTGTACAGCCCGGTCACCGGCAAGATCGTCGAGGTGAACGCCGCGCTCAGCGACAAGCCCGAGACGATCAACGAGGACGCCTACGGCGAAGGCTGGATCTTCGTCATCGAGGTCGAGGAACCCGACCAGCTCAACGACCTGCTGTCGCCCGACGACTACGCCGAGCTGCTCGAAGACGAAGACTGAGCCGGTCCGCGACGGAATGTCTCCCGGGGAACCGGGAGCGGCAGGATGCAGATCCCGCCGCTCCGCGGTTCCCCGCTTCGTTTCCGCGGTCCGTCGCGGCGCCGAAGCGCCGGCACCCATGCGGCGAACCATGCCGCGCCGTTCGTCGGCGCCGGTGCCGGATCGTTGACGCGCCGTCCGCCTGTCGACGGCGCATCGCTGTCGCTCCGGCCGGTCGGCAACCGCGTCCGCCGACATCCCGTCGTCCTGTTCCGCGCCGCCGACTCGCGATCGACGATGGCGCAGGGCGGGAAAGCATCGTTCGCGACCGTCGAAGGCAGTCGTCGAAGAGGATGCGCGCGTTGCCCGGACAGGGTGCGTCGCGGCGCGAACATGCCGCGTTCGTCCGTCCGCGAGCGGGACGGCACGGGAAAAATTCTTGCGCAAATCGACGCAATCGGGCTTGTGCGACGCCGAATCCGGCGCCCTTCGCGAAAGTTTTTTTTAGCTGCCGTTCAACCCGGAACGAGACTTTCCAGGTTGTCGTCGAAGTCGCCCGCGCGACCACCCGTTGTGTGCCAGTGGATGGGTCGCGAAAAAAAAACACGCGTTTTCCCGATGTTTTTTTGCATGCACTTCCACTGCGCGCATGCGCGCCGGCTACCGCCGCGCGGCGTTAGGCAACCGGGCGCGCGACCACCGGTGTTCCGGTGCGCTTCCCATCGCGGAAAAAAGTTGCACGAAAGTGTTGACACCCAGAAAAAGCGTGATTAGGTTTCGCCCCAAGCAGAGCATCCTGCGGAAGCGAGTGAGTCGAATCAACACGACAGCGCGAAAGACAACAAGGCCAACCGTCCGCACCGGGATCGCGGTGGACGCAGGCTTCGCTTCCCCCGGAAAAACGCATCGCCCCCCTTTCCAGGACACCCGTGTCGCCGCGCGACGCGGGTGTTTTCGTATTTGTAGGGAGCCGGGTTTCGCACGCCCGTCTCCCTGGGAATCCGCATCGCCGCGCTGGTCGCGGCGGCGGCTGCCGGCGGGTCCGACTCCCGCGGCGTTTCTTGCAACTGGGCCTGCCCACGGGCAGATGTGCTGTAACCAGATGTACCAATCCATAGTTCATTGACGAGGAGCCATCACATGGCAACGAAGAAAGCTGCGAAGAAGAAACCGGCCGCCAAGAAGGCCGCCAAGAAGGCCACCAAGAAGTCGGCCGCCAAGAAGACCGTGAAGAAGGCAGTGAAGAAGGCTGCCAAGAAGGTCGCCAAGAAGGTCGCCAAGGCCAAGAAGGCGGTGAAGAAGGTCGCCAAGAAGGCTGCGAAGAAGGTAGCCAAGAAGCCGGCGAAGAAGACTGCCAAGAAGACCGCGAAGAAGGCCACCAAGAAGGCTGCCAAGAAAGTAGCCAAGAAGCCTGCGAAGAAGGCCGCCAAGAAGGGCGCGAAGAAGGCTGCCAAGAAAGTAGCCAAGAAGCCGGCCAAGAAGGCCGCGAAGAAGGCCGCCAAGAAGCCTGCCAAGAAGTCCAAGAAGAAAGCGGCCCCGGTCGCGCTGCCGGCTACCCCGGCTCCGCTGATCTAAGCCAACCCCGATTAGCCGTAACACCATGGACTCCCTCCCCGATGCCCAGCGGGGAGGGAGTTTTTTTATGCGCGACCGGTTAGTCTGGCGCCGTCATCCAACCGGAGGAGGCGCCGCATGAAGTTCATCAAATGGACGTTGGCCGTGATCGTCGGGCTGGGCCTGGTGCTGGCCCTGGGCAGCCTGTTGCTGCCGGCCAGCACGCACGTCGAGCGCGCCGTCACCATCGACCGCAGCCCGGAGCAGGTCTACGCCACGCTCAATTCGTTCGAACGCTTCAACGCCTGGTCGCCGTGGGCCGAGTACGACCCGCAGGCCAGGTACACGTTCGAGGGCCCGGCCAACGGCGTGGGCGCGCGCATGAGTTGGATCGGCAATCGGTCGGTCGGTTCGGGCAGCCAGCAGATCAGCGAAAGCGTGCCGCACCGGAAGATCGTGGTCGAACTGGATTTCGGTGGCAGCCAGGGGCGCGCGACCTACCTGATCGAACCGGAGGGCAGCGGCACGCGGCTGACCTGGGCGTTCGATACCGACCACGGCTACAACCCGTTCGGTCGTTGGCTGGGCCTGTTGTTCGACCGGATGATCGGGGGGGACTACGAGAAGGGCCTGGCCAAGCTGAAGGCGTTGCTGGAAAGCACGCAGGCCTGAGGACCGCGAAAGACAGGATCCCGGGCGCTCGATGCGCCCGGTGCGTTCCGGCGATGGCCGGTCAGTTCGGCGAGGCCTTCGCGCGCTGCGCCGAGGTGCCGTTCTCTTCCGTTGGCGGCGTGGCCGGCGAATCGGCCATCAGCAGATCGTAGTCGGCGGGCGTATCGACCCATGGCTGGCCCGGCAGGCCCATCGCGCGATCCAGGATGGTCGGCAGCAGGCCGGACGGCAGCGAGCTTTCGCTGTTCCAGACGATCGCCACGCCCAGGTCGCGTTCCGGCAGCAACGCGACCAGGCCGCGATAGCCCTGCACCGCACCGGCATGGAAGACCACCGGCTGTCCGGCGTAATCGAACACGCGCCAGCCCAGCGCATAGCTGGCCGAATACACGCGCTCGCGCCGCCAGCCGGCACGCATCTCGCCCGGCGTGGCGATGATGGGCGCATGCAACGTGGCCAGAAGCGGCGCCGGCAGCACGTCGGGGCGATGCCCCGTCTGCGCGAGCAGCCATTGCGCCAAGTCGCTGGCGCTGGCGTTGACGCCCGCCGCGGGCGGCAGGCGGTAGTAAGTAGGCTTGGGCATCAGCGAGACCCAGCCGTTGCGGCTGCGCACGTGCGGACGCGCCCAGCGCGTGCTGCCCTGGATGCCGGCCAGGCCCACGCTGGCGTCGTTCATGCCCAGCGGCTTGAAGATGCGGCGGTCCAGCGCCTGGTCGTAGAACGTGCCGGACGCCGCGAACACCACGTCGCCGACCAGGCTGAAGGCCACGTTCTGGTAGGCGTAGCACTGGCCGGGCATGCACTTCATCGGCGCGTAGGCCAGCTTGCGGCTCACCTCGTAGTAGTCGGCGTTGGCCTCGATGTCGCGGTCGAAGGCGTTGTAGGCCTGCAGGCCCACGCGATGGCTCAGCAGGTCCGCCACGGTGACGCGCTGCGACGCCACCGGATCGTTGAGCTGGAAACCGGGGACGTACTGGCTGACCTTGCTGTCCCAGCGCAGCGAGCCATCGTTGACCAGCAGCCCGGTCAGCGTGCTGGCGAAGGCCTTGGACAGCGAGGCCAGCCGGAACACGGTGTGCGAATCCACCGCCTGCGGCGCGGTCACGTCGGTGACGCCGTAGCCGCGCGCGCTGAGCACGCGGCCGTTGTGCACGATGGCCATGGCCATCCCGGGCACACGCTGGCCGACGGTCAGTTGCTGGGCCATGGCCTCGAAGCCGGCCACGTCGAAGCCCTGCGCCAACGGCAGCACGCGCTGCTCCGCCAATGCGGTACGGTAGGGGCGTGGCTGCGTGGGCGACAGGTACTGCGGCGTCGCGGTGTGGGCAGGCGTCGCGGTCGCGGCGGCGGGTGGCGGGCTGGCCGGGTCCCAGCGCGACGGCGTCTGCGCAGTGGTGGACAGCGTGAGGGGCAGCAGCATGCCGACCAGTCCCAACCGGAGTGACCGCATCGGCCGCCGTGTACCCTTGTCTTTCATCGTGCGCGTGGCCTGCGTAAGCTCTTGCCGTACCGGATGATAACGCCGGTTTTTTCGATTGCACAATCAAGGAGAAGTTCCATGTCCATGTTGTTCATCCTGCTGCTGGTGGTGGGTGTGGCGGTCGTCGCAGTTCTGTGGGGCGTGGGCATCTACAACGGCCTGGTGACCGCCCGGAACGCGTTCAGGAACGCCTTCGCGCAGATCGACGTGCAATTGCAGCGCCGCTTCGACCTGATACCCAACCTGGTGGAAACCGCGAAGGGCTACCTGAACCACGAGCGCGAGACGCTGGAAGCCGTGGTGGCGGCGCGTTCGGCCGCGCAGTCGGGCCTGGCCGCGGCCAAGGCCAATCCGGGCGATCCCGCGGCGATGGCGCAACTCGCCGCCGCGCAGGGCCAGCTGAATGCGGGGCTGGGCCGCCTGCTGGCGATCGCCGAGGCCTATCCGGACCTGAAGGCCAACCAGAACATGATGCAGCTGACCGAAGAGCTGACGTCTACCGAGAACAAGGTGGCGTTCGCGCGGCAGGCCTACAACGACGCGGTGATGGCCTACAACAACAAGCGCGAGATGTTCCCCTCCAGCGTGGTGGCGGGTGCGTTCGACTTCACGCCCGCGGCGCTGCTGGACATCCCGGCGGACAAGGCGGCGCAGGTGCGCGAGGCGCCGAAGGTGCAGTTCTAAGGGACCGGGATTGGAGATTCGGGATGAGGGGATTCGAGAGAAAGCCCGATTGTTCCGCATCCCTCCCGCTTCGACCAATCCCCAATCCCCAATCACTAATCCCGGCTCTCGCATGAACTTCTTCGAACACCAGGCGGCCGCGCGCCGTGGCTCATTGCGGATGGTCGTGCTGTTCGCGCTGGCGGTCGCCGGCATCGTCGCGGTGGTGGACCTGGTGGTGCTGGTGCTGTTCGGCAGCCAGGTGTGGGCCAGCGGTGGCGGCAATGGCGGGGTGATCGCGCTGCTGGCGATGGCCACGCTGGGCACGCTGGCGGTGATCGGGCTGGGCTCGCTGTACCGGCTGGCGTCGCTGCGCGCCGGTGGCGAGACGGTGGCGTTGCAGATGGGCGGCAGCGAGGTGCCGCAGGACGTCACCGACCTGTCGTTGCGCCGGCTGCGCAACGTGGTGGAGGAGATCGCCATCGCCTCCGGCGTGCCGGTGCCGCGCGTCTACGTGCTGGAGAACGAAGCCGGCATCAACGCCTTCGCGGCCGGCTATTCGCCCGCCGATGCGGCGGTGGCGGTCACCCGCGGCGCGCTGGACCGCCTGAACCGCGACGAGTTGCAGGGCGTCATCGCGCACGAGTTCAGCCACATCCTCAACGGCGACATGCGGCTCAACCTGCGGCTGATGGGCGTGCTGTTCGGCATCATGATGCTGAGCATCATCGGCCAGCGCGTGCTGCTGTACGGGCGCGGTGGACGCGGCAAGGACGGCGCGGCGGTGCTGATGATCGCGCTGGCCGCGATGGTGGCCGGCGGCGTGGGGCTGTTCTTCGGCCGCATGATCAAGGCCGGCGTCAGCCGCCAGCGCGAGCTGCTGGCCGATGCCTCCGCCGTGCAGTTCACCCGCCAGACTGCGGGACTGGCCGGCGCGCTGAAGAAGATCGGCGGGCTGGACGCGGGCTCGACGCTGGAAGACAAGGGCAAGGTGGAGGAAGTCAGCCACATGCTGTTCGGCGAAGGCCGCGCGTACTCGCGGTTGTTCGCCACCCATCCGCCGCTGCTGCAGCGCATCTGCACGCTGGACCCGTTGTTCGGCAAGCAGCAGCTGGACGACCTGGCGCGCCGCTGGGCGGTGTCGCCGCCGGATGGGCTGCAGGAAGACGTCGCGAAGGGGCTGGCCGGCAGCGAACCGCCGCCGCTGCCGCTGGCCTCGGCCTCGATTTCGCTGACCCCGGCGATGGTGGCGGCCCAGGTGGCGACGCCCGCGGACGACGATTACGGGCGCGCCCATGTCATCGCGACCACGCTGCCGGACGCGTTGCGGGTGCTGGCGCGGCAACGCGATCAGGTGATGCCGCTGCTGTTGGGACTGGTGCTGGATGCGACGGAGACGGTGGCCGCGCGCCAGCGCTTCGAGATCGCCGCGCGGCTGGGCGCGGCGACGGCTGAGCGCGCCGTGGAACTGCGCGAGCAGCACCTGCGCACGCTGCACCCGATGTTGAGGTTGCCGCTGGCGGCCTTGGCGTTCCCGCTGCTGCGCCGGTTCCCGCGACCGGAGCTGGATGCCTTCATCGATACCGTGGACGCCGCCGTGCACGCCGACGGCCAGGTCTCGCTGTTCGAGTACTGCCTGGCGCGGCTGCTGCAGGTGCAGGTGCGCGAAGCCCTGTCGCCGGGCCGCGGCAAACCGTTCGGCCGCCGCAAGCCGCACGATGTGCGGCAGCCGTTCGCCACCTTGCTGGCGGTGGTGGCGCAGGCCGGCCACGACACGCCAGTCAAGGCGCAGCATGCCTATCTGGCGGGCCTGCAACGCGTGCTGCCACGCGACCACCTGCCCTATGCGCCGCCGGCCAGGGGCGTGCTGGCGCTGGACGAGGTATGGGAGCCGCTGGATGCGCTGGACCCGCTGGCCAAGGAGCTGATGGTGGAAGCGGTGGCCGCCGCCGTCAGCCACGACGGCCAGGTGAGCGTGGAGGAAGCGGAACTGCTGCGCACCGTCTGCGCCGTGCTGCACTGCCCGCTGCCGGCGATGCTGGAAGGCAAGTAGGCGCGGGGATCAGTCCGCCAGCACCGTCTGCGACGCGTCGGCATGGGCGAACGCGTCGCCGGACGACGACGGCAACGGCGCGACGCCCCGGATCAGGTCCGACACGCGCTCGGCGATCATGATGGTGGGTGCGTTGGTATTGCCGCCGATCAGCATGGGCATCACCGAGGCATCCACCACGCGCAGGCCGCCGATGCCGCGCACGCGCAACTGCGGATCGACCACGGCGCTGTCGTCGCTGCCCATCCGGCAGGTGCCGATGGGGTGGTAGACGGTCTCCGCCTTGGCGCGGATGAAGTCCACCAGCTCGGCATCGGACAGGTCGCTGCGCGCCGGGTGGATGGGGGCGCCGCGATAGGCGTCGAACGCTTTCTGCGCGAACAGCTCGCGCGACAGCTTGGCGCATTCGACCATCATCTTCAGGTCGAACCCTTCCGGATCGCTCAGGTAGTTGGCCTCGATGCGCGCATCCGCACGCGGATCGGCGTTGGCCAGGGCGATCCGGCCGCGGCTGCGGGGCCGCAGGAAGCAGGCGTGCAGGGTGTAGCCGTCGCCCTCCAGCCGGTTGCGGCCGTGGTCGTCCAGCATCGCCGGCACGAAGTGCAGCTGGATGTCGGCGCGCTCGTCCTGCGCCAGCGACGAACGCACGAACGCGCCCGCCTCGGCGATGTTGCTGCTGCCGGGCCCGCGGTGGCCGCGCAGGAAGTAGTCGAACGCCGTCTTCAGCTCGCTGGCGCGGTCGTAGGTCACGCGCTGGGTGGAGTGCTGCAGCGTGCAGATGTCCAGGTGGTCCTGCAGGTTCCGGCCCACGCCGGGCAGGTCGTGCCGCACGGTGATGCCGTGTTCGCGCAGGTGCTCGGCCGGGCCGATGCCGGACAGCATCAGCAGCTGCGGCGAGTTGATCGCGCCGCCACTCAACAGGACCTCACGCTCGCAGCGCACCGTCACCTCGTGCCCGCCGCGCGCGTAGGCCACGCCGACGGCGCGGCCGTCCTCCAGCAGGATGCGCCGCACCAGCGCGCCGGTGACGATGTCCAGGTTCTGCCGGTCGCGCGCGGGATCGAGGTAGGCCACCGCGCTGGAGCAGCGCGCGCCGTCCTTCTGCGTGACCTGGTAGAAGCCGAAGCCCTGCTGTCGCGGGCCGTTGAAATCGGGGTTGAGCGCAAAGCCCGCCTGCTGCCCGGCCTGCAGGAAGGCCGACGACAGCGGGTTGGTGTAGCGCAGGTCCGACACGTACAGCGGGCCGTTTGCGCCATGCAGGGCGTCGGCGCCGCGCGCGTTGCGTTCCGAACGCTTGAAGTAGGGCAGCACGCTGGCCCAGCCCCAGCCGTCCGCGCCGGCCTCGGCCCAGTCGTCGTAGTCGCCGGCGACGCCGCGGATGTAGCACATGGCGTTGATGGAACTGGAGCCGCCCAGCACCTTGCCGCGCGGCCACCACAGGCGGCGCCCGTCGAGGTGCGGTTCGGGCGCGGTGTCGTAGTTCCAGTTGACGCCCTTCTGCCCGACCAGCTTGGCCAGTCCGGCCGGCATGTGGATGAAGGGGTGCCAGTCGCGCGGACCGGCTTCCAGCAGCAGTACCCGGCAACCGGGGTCTTCGGACAGGCGATGGGCCAGCACGCAACCGGCGGAGCCGGCACCGATAATGACGAAGTCGTACACGCGTGGACCTGTTCCCGAGACCGCCCGAACGTATCGGCCGGGGCTAGAGCAAATGCTCTGAGCAGGGGCGATGCGGACCGGTGGCGGGCGACGCCTGGGCCATCGCGCGGTTGGCGCCCCGTGCCGTGCTGGCGATGTTGCAGTGCATCGTATACCGTGCGCGCGAGATGCGGGCCGGATGCCTGCCCACGGCCGTCACCAGGGGAATGCGCCCGCCCATGAGCCATCCATCAGCAGCCACTTCCAGGCTCGGCCGGTTCCGGGCGGCGTTGTCCGAATCGCCCCCGCTGCTGTGGGCGTTCATCTACTTCTTCTGCCTGCTGAGCGGCTATTACGTGCTGCGGCCGGTACGCGAGGCGATGGGGGCTTCGGCGGACGTGCAGGCGATCTTTCCGGCGCAGATGATCGAGTTCTTCGCCGCGCGCGGCATGCCGCTGAGGGACTTCACCCTGCAGGTGCTGTTCACCTGCACCTTCCTGATCATGCTGCTGCTGCAGCCGGTCTACGGCTGGCTGGTCAGCCGCTATCCGCGGCGCGTGTTCCTGCCGGTGGTGTACGGCTTCTTCATCGCCACGCTGCTGCTGTTCTACGTGCTGTTCAACAGCGGCGTGCCGGGACGCGGCATGGCGTTCTTCCTGTGGATCACGGTGTTCAACCTGTTCGCCGTGGCGGTGTTCTGGAGCTTCATGGCCGATGTCTTCAGCAACGCCGAAGCGCGCAAGTTCTATGGCTACATCGGCGCCGCCGGCACGATGGGGGCGTTCCTGGGCCCCGTCCTCACCCGCAGCCTGGTCGAACGCATCGGCATCGCCAACCTGATGCTGGTGTCCGCCGGCTTCCTGTCCGTCTGCGTGGTGTGCATCCTGCGCCTGCGCCTGTGGGCCGTGGCGCGCGAACAGGAACGGAAGATCGTCAGCGGCGAGGTGCCCATGGGCGGCGAGATCCTGGCCGGCCTGAAGCTGATCGCGCGCGAGCCGCTGCTGCGCTGGCTGGCGGTGATGGTGGTGACGGGCGTCGGCGTGGGCACGCTGCTCTACAACGAGCAGGCGGCCATCGTGCGGCGCCTCTACACCGATCCCGCGGCCAGCACGGCGTACTACGCCACCCTCGATCTGGCCGTGAACGCATTGACGCTGGTCGTGCAGTTGCTGCTGACCCGCTTCCTGCTGTCGCGCTACGGCATCGCGCCGGCGCTGCTGATCCCCGGCGCTGCGATCATCCTCGGCTTCTCCATCCTGTCGGCGTCGCCCTTACCGGTGATGGTGGCCATCGTGCAGGTGGTCACGCGCGCCAGCGAGTTCTCGCTGGCCAAGCCGGCGCGCGAGACCATCTACACCCGGGTGGGGCGCGAATGGCGCTACAAGGCCGGCGCCGCCATCGACACGGTGATCTACCGCGGCGGCGACCTGAGTTTCGTCTGGCTGCACAAACTGCTGTCCGCCTTCGGCTCGAACGTGGTGTTCGGGGCCGGCCTGCTGGTCGCCAGCGTCATGACTTTCGGGGCATGGCGGCTGCTGCGCGAGGAGTCCAAGCTGCCTTCCGAACGCGCCGCCGCCGCGGCGCCTGCCGGAAGCACACCATGACCTCACGCCGCGATTTCCTGCTGGCCGGTTCCGCGGCCGCCGCCTGGATGACGTTGCCGGGCAGCGTCCGCGCCGCGGTCGAAGGCGAGGCCGCCAGGCCACTCGACATCCTGGTCATGGGCGGCACCGGCTTCCTCGGTCCGCACTTCGTCGAAGCCGCGCGCGACCGCGGCCACAGGCTGACCCTGTTCAATCGCGGCAAGTCCAACCCGACACGCTTCAGCGGCGAAGCGTTCAAGGATATCGAACAACTGCACGGCGACCGCAAGAGCGACCTGGCCGCGCTGGAAGGCACGCGCCGCTGGGACGCCGTGCTGGATACCTCCGCCTACCTGCCAGCCGACGTGACGCGTTCGGCGGAGTTGCTGGCCCCGCGCGTGGGGCAGTACCTGATCGTCTCCTCGATCTCGGTTTACGCCGACAACGCGACGCCCGACGCCGACGAAACCGCGGCGGTGGCGACGATTCCCGACCCCACCGTCACCGAGATCACCGGCGAGACCTACGGTGCATTGAAGGCACTGTGCGAACAGGCGGCGGAGAAGGCCATGCCCGGCCGCACCACCGTCGTGCGCCCCGGCCTGATCGTCGGGCCCGGCGACACCACCGACCGCTTCACCTACTGGCCTGCGCGCGCCGCGCGGGGCGGCGAGATCCTCGCCCCCGGCGCGCCGGACAACCCCACCCAGGTCATCGACGTGCGCGACCTGGCGGAATTCATGCTGCGCCTGATCGAGACGCGCAACTTCGACGTCTTCAACGCCGATGCCCCGGCCGGCAAGCTGACGATGGGCGCGCTGCTGGACGCCTGCCAGAAGGCGGGGACGGAAGCCAATCAGGTCCAGTGCGTGCGCGCACCGTGCGACCAGCCCGCCGCCGCCAGTTCCACCGTGACCTGGGTACCGGCGGACTTCCTGGAACAGCAGAAGGTCAGCGCCTGGCAGGACATGCCGGCGTGGATTCCGCCGACCGGCGAATACGCGGCCTTCGGCCTGCGCAGCAGCGCACGCGCCCAGGCCGCCGGGCTGACCTACCGCTCTCTCGACACCACCGTGCACGATACCCTGCAGTGGTGGCTGGCATTGCCGGAAGAGCGCCGCGCCAAGCCGAAGGCGGGCATCGATGCCGAGCGCGAGGCCGAAGTGCTGAGGGCCTGGCACGCGCGGAAGACCGCGTAGGAGCGGTCTGCAGGCCTGTTGGATAACACGCCGCGATACTCCCTGAGTATCGACCGGCAGGCCATTGCGCGGGGCGACACCCATGAAGCGTTTCCATGCGGGGGACGTTATGCTGGCCGCCTGCCCTCCGGAGTGATCGCATGACCCTGCTCGCGTCCGTGCTCGTGGTGCTGGTCGCACTGCTGCACCTGTATTTCCTGGTGCTGGAGATGTTCCTGTGGACCCGTCCGCTGGGCATGAAGACCTTCCGCAACACGCCGGAGAAGGCGGAGACCACGCGCGTGCTGGCCGCCAACCAGGGGCTCTACAATGGTTTCCTCGCCGCGGGCCTGCTCTGGGGCCTGTTCACCGCACAGTGGAACGTGGTGGTGTTCTTCCTGCTGTGCGTCGTCGTCGCGGCGCTGTATGGCGCGTGGAGCGTCAGCAGGCGCATCTTCTACGTGCAGGGCGTGCCGGCCATCGCCGCGCTGGCGGCCATCTGGCTATTGTAGGAGCGCCCTGGGGCGCGATGCTCTTCCTCACGGTATGCCCGCGAGGCATTCCGTTCATCGATACCGCTGCTTGATGGTAGTTGTAGGAGCGGGCCATGCCCGCGATGCTTTTTTGCGCAGTGGTGGAAAGAAGAGCATCGCGCCCCAGGGCGCTCCTACGGGGAAAGAAGCGGAATCGCGAACAGCAGGGCGCCCAGAACGAACAAGGCCGTCAGCGCGTGCACCAACGGGTGGTGCACGCGCAGGAACACGAATTGCTCGATCGTCCGCCCCACCCAGAACAGCGCCATGAAGGCCAGTATCGCGTTGCCCAGCGGCGTGCGCAGCAGTTCGTCGGTGAAGACGAAGCAGGCCGCGCCAATGCCGAGGAACACGTAGATCAACCGCAGGTTGAGGATCTGCATGATCGCGCGGTTGGCCGCCGAGTTGCGGGCCAGGTCGCGCTTCCAGTCGAACAGTTTCCAGAATGCCAGGTGGAACAGCGCGAAACCGAGGCTGTGCGCGCCGCCCAGGCGGACCAGAAGTTCGGGCGTGTCCATGGCGTCGCCGGGTCGATGCTCAGCGTGTGTCGCGCGCCGGTTTCGGCGATACCCACATGCTGATGCGGGCGCGGAACACCGCCTCGCCCTGCGGGTTGTCGACCACCACGTTCATCGGCAGTTCGTAGCCATCGGCCGATGCGTGGGGCGCAAACTCCGGCGTGGCGACGGCCCGCATCGTGCCGACGGCCTTCTTCACGTACTCCACCGTCATCCCTTTCGGAATCCAGCGCATCGAGGCGGGGATGCTGACGTCGGTGGTCAGTCCGCCGACGAACTCGGCCAGGTTGCACAGCGCGATCGCGTGCACGGTGCCCAGGTGGTTGGTCACGCTGCGGCGGTGGGCGATGGTGGCCTCGCCGCGGTTGGGCTCCAGCAGCGTCATGCGCGGCTTGATGCTGCCGAAGTAGGGCGCCTTGAAGCAGATCAGGCGCGAGAACAGCCACTTGCCCAGCGGCTTGCGGCTCAGGGTGCGGTAGATCTGCAGGACGTTGGCGCTCATCGGGGAACCCTTCGGATCAACCCCTCCCCCCGTACTTGATACGGGGCTGGGATCGGGGCGGGCGGAGATGGTGAAGCTGGGTCTTCGCGGGCGGGCTGGCATCGTCTTCGGGTGCCAGCCCGGCTCGCAATGGGCGGTGGCTTCGTCGCCCCCACCCTAACCCTCCCCCGCAGGCGAGGGAGGGGATACTCCCTTCAGGCCGCTTCGCGCGGCTGGCGCTTGTTCTGCGGCAGGTCGTAGTAGCTGGCCGCGCGCAGTTCGTGCACGTCGAAGTCGTCCACGGTGATGGCTTCCAGCGTGATGGCGCGCAGTTCCTCCAGCAGCTTGCGCTCCTCCACGGTGATCCAGCCTTCGCGCACGCCTTCGTCCAGCTGCGCGGCGTAGTCCAGCGCCTCGATGCCCTTGGTCTTCAGCGCCTTCAGGAACTTGCGCTCCACCGGCTCGGCGGCGATGGCGGTGGCCAGGTAGCTGGCGATGCGGCCGCCGGGGTTGTTCGCGCACGGGGTCAGGAACACGCCCTGCGCCAGCCGGTCGCGGGCTTCGTTCGGCGCCATCAGCAATGCCGCCACGCGGTGGCCCAGGCGGTCGCCCGGGGCTTCGGCACGGCGGCCCCACGGGAAGATCAGCGCCCACATCAGCCAGCCCACCGGGCGGATCGGGAAGTTGCGCAGCGCGGCCGACAGCGCCAGTTCGATCTTGTGCACGCTGTCGTGGAAGGCCCATGCCAGCAGCGGCTGGTCGGACTGCGGCGCGCCTTCGTCGTGGTAGCGCTTGAGCATGGCGCTGGTCATGTAGATGTGGCTCAACACGTCGCCCAGACGGCCCGACAGCGATTCCTTGAACTTCAGCTTGCCGCCCAGCGTCAGCATCGACACGTCGGCCATCAGCGCCAGGTTGGCGGAATAGCGGTCCAGCTTGCGGAAGTAGCGGCGGGTGTAGTCGTCGCCCGGCGCCGAACCGATCTTCGCGCCGGTCAGGCCGAACCAGAACGAACGCACGGCGTTGGAGATCGCGAAACCGATGTGGCCGAACAGGTTGCGGTCGAACTCTTCCACGCCGGCGTCGAAGTCCGGGTTCTGCGCGGCCTTCATCTCCTTCATCACCCACGGATGGCAGAGGATCGCGCCCTGGCCGAAGATCAGCAGGCTGCGGGTCATGATGTTGGCGCCTTCCACCGTGATGGCGATGGGCGCGGCCTGCCAGCTGCGGCCGGCGAAGTTGCGCGGCCCCAGGATGATGCCCTTGCCGCCCACCACGTCCATCACGTCGCTGATGACTTCGCGGCTCATGCTGGTGCAGTGGTACTTGGCGATGGCCGACGGCACCGACGGCACGTCGCCGCGGTCCACCGCGGCGGCGGTGGCCTGCGACAGCGCGCTGATCGCATAGGCCTTGCCGCCGATGCGGGCCAGCGCTTCCTCCACGCCCTCGAAGCGGCCGACCGACAGGCCGAACTGCTTGCGGATGCGCGCGTAGGCGCCGGTCACCACCGCCCCGGCCTTGGCGCCGCCGCTGGCGGTCGAGGGCAGAGTGATGGAGCGGCCCACGGCCAGGCACTCGTTGAGCATGTTCCAGCCCTTGCCGGCCATCTCCACGCCGCCGATCAGCTGGCTGAGCGGGATGAACACCTCGCGGCCGTGGATGGGGCCGTTCTGGAACGGCGAGTTGAGCGGGAAGTGGCGACGGCCGATTTCCACGCCCGGCGTTTCGCGCGGCAGCAGCGCCAGCGAGATGCCGATGTCCTTGGTGTCGCCGATCAGGCCGTCCGGGTCGTACATGCGGAAGGCCAGGCCGATCAGCGAGGCGACCGGGGCCAGGGTGATGTAGCGCTTGTCGAAGGTCAGCTTGACGCCCAGCACGTTGGCGCCGTTCCACTCGCCCTTGCAGACGATGCCGTAGTCGGGGATCGAAGTGGCGTCGGAACCGGCGAACGGACCGGTCAGGCCGAAGCAGGGCACTTCCTGGCCGATCGCCAGGCGCGGCAGGTAGTAGTCCTTCTGTTCCTGCGTGCCGTAGTGGTTGAGCAGTTCGCCCGGGCCCAGCGAGTTGGGCACGCCGACGGTGGAACTGACCACGCTGCTGACCGAGGCCAGCTTCTGGATGACCTTGTGGTGCGCCAGCGCGGAGAAGCCCAGGCCGCCGTACTGCTTGGGGATGATCATGCCGAAGAACTTGTTCTTCTTGATGAACTCCCACAGGTCCGGCGGCAGGTCGGCATGGACGTGGGTGATCTCCCAGTCGTTGACCATCCTGCACAGTTCTTCCACCGGGCCGTCGAGGAACGCCTGTTCCTCGGTCGTCAGCTGCGGCTTGGGATAGTCCAGCAGCTTGTTCCAGTCCGGGTCGCCGGTGAACAGTTCGCCCTCGAAACCCACCGAGCCGGTTTCCAGCGCGATGCGCTCGGTCTGCGACAGCGGCGGCAGTACCTTGCGGAAGAACTTCAGCATCGGCGAGGTGATCAGCGGCTTGCGGATCGCCGGGATCAGCAGCGGCACCGCGATGACGGCGACGATGACCGCGGCGATGGCCGTCGCGACCGGGTTGGCGCCCAGCAGCCAGCACGCCACCAGCAGGCTGGCGGTGATGGCGGCCCAGTACGCGAGCCGCAGGCGGTGGTAGGCGGCGAAGGCGCCCGCCAGCAGGAAGGCGAGGAAGGGGATGGCGATGCTCATGGGCTTGCTCCGGGCACGGATTCGGTTACATCGGGTTCGACGGCACCTGGCATGGCGGGAAGTCCGGCCAGGTATTCCAACACGGCGGCGGTAAACGCATCGTTGTCGTCGCCGGCCACCATGTGGGTGGCCTGCGGCAGATGCGCGTGGCGCGCGTGCGGCACCAGCGTCTTGAAGTCTTCGACGGTCTTTTCCGAGACCAGGTCGCTGCGCCCGCCGCTGATCAGCAGTACGGGACACTGTACGCCACGCGCCGCTTCGGCGATGGCGTCCTGGTGCTGCGCGCTGTCGCGCGCCAGTTCGTCCACCAGTCGCGGGTCCCAATGCCAGCGCCAGCGGCCGTCGACGCCTTCGCGCAGCAGTTCGCGCAGGTCGTCCGGCGATTTGCGGGTGCGGCGCTGCGGCTGGTAGGCGGCGATGACGTCGGCCGCATGCTCCAGCGATTCGAAGCCATCGGGGAATGCGGTCATGAAGCCCAGGATGCGCTCCAGGCCGGCGGGCTCCCAGCGCGGGGTGATGTCCACCAGCACCATGGCGCGGAACAGGCCCGGCCAGCGCGATTCGGCGATCAGGCCGAACAGGCCGCCCATCGATGCGCCCACCAGCACCGGCGGCTCGGGTTGTTCGCCGGCCACCACGATCAGGTCGTCGGCGAACTGGTCGCCGGCATAGGGCAGGTCGGCGGGATTGCGGTCCGATTCGCCGTGGCCGCGCGCGTCGTAGGCCAGGCCGCTGTAGCCATGCCCGGCCAGCACTTGGCCGGTACGGGTCCACGCGCCGCGCGTCTGGCCGAAGCCGTGCGCATAGACCAGCGCGGGGTTGCCCTGCAATGCGCGTGGCGAGGCGAAGCGCCGGGTCGCCAGGGCGAAATCGCCGTGCCCCGCCATCACGCGGCCATGGCCCGCATCGAGGTCGTCGCGGATCGGAGTGGCAGGGGAAACGGAAGTGACCATACGGCCTAGTATGGGTTTTCACTTTTAGAGTAGTCAATCGGTTTGCCGATGTTCCTGCCTATGCAACCGATTGATTTCATTTTATTTATTGTGCATCGCAGCAAACGTACCGCAACACACCACGGCGTATGGTTAAATGCGGAGCATGACCACACCCAGCCCCGCAGCCACCCCGACCGCACCTGCCCGCACCGCGCGCCTGAGCGCCGACGACTGGGCGCAGGCCGCGCTGGACCTGATCGCCGAGCAGGGCGTCGCCGCCGTGGCGGTGGAGCCGCTGGCCCGCCGCCTGGGCGTGACCAAGGGCAGCTTCTACTGGCATTTCCCGTCGCGCGATGCGTTGCTGCAGGCCGCGCTGGAGCGCTGGGAAGTGGTGGAGCAGGAAAGCGTGTTCGGCAACCTTGAGAAGGTCCCCGATCCGCGCGAACGCCTGCGCGCGCTGTTCCAGCTGGTCGGCCACGAAGTCAAGCCGCACATCATCTACAGCGAACTGCTGAAGGCGCTGGACCATCCGGCCGTGCAGCCGGTGATCGACCGCGTCTCGCAGCGCCGCCTCGACTACCTGGTGGCCTCGTTCCGGCAGGCCGGCCTGGGCCGGCAGGACGCCATCCACCGTGCCCGCCTCACCTACGCCGCGTACGTGGGTTTCCTGCAGTTGTCGCTGCAACTCCAGCAGCCGCGCATGACCCACGAGGAATTCGAGGCCTACCTCGAACACGTCATCTCGACGCTGATCCCGGTGTGATGCGTTCGTAGGGTGGGCCAGGGCCCACCTTCCGTGATGCTGCGATTGCACGTGGTGGGCCCGGGTCCGCCCTACGCGGGTGTGGCCGCCGCCCGCTTCAACTCGGACAAGCGCACCACCACATAAGCCAGCAGCGCCACCGCGAAGAACGCCAGCAGCATCCAGGCGATGCCCTGCAGTGTCTCGATGACCGTGCGATAGACCTCCAGCACCCAGCGTTCGGTGGTCAGCGCGATGATCTGGGCCTTTTCCTTGTCTGCCCATCGTGGTGCCGTGATGTAGCGCTCCAGTTCGTGGATGCGCACGCCCGACGAGACGCCGTTACCAGGATGGCGAACTTCATGTAACGCAGCCACGCCTGGCTGATGTCGTCGGCGATGATGCGTCCGAGGATCCGGTCGATCGGCTGCGAGAACGCACGCGCCACGCACCACGACACAGCGGTTGAAAGCAGCAGGGTTACGGCAAGCAAGGTCAGGAACATGGCGGTTTCCTTCGAGTCCGGGAATGCATCGGGTCAGGCAGGTCCCATCACGCCCTGCCGCACCCCACCGCGCCACTCGCGTTGCTCCCGCACGTACCCGGATTTCTCCAGATAACGGAAGATCGAGCGCACGGTGATCACCGGATAGTCGCCTGACAGGCGCGTGCCGACGGGGTGGTCGGTGAAGACGGTGTTGGCGGAGAACAATCCGCCCAGCACGCGCTTGGAATAGGGGATATGCACGGTATCCGGCGCGAAGCCGTCGCCCTTGGCGAACGCGTACGCCGTGCGGCGGTCGTACACCGGTCGCTCGGCCAGCGCGGAGGCCAGCACTTCGACGATCCACGCCGTGGAGTTCTGGTAGTCGTCGCTGCCTGGGCGTGCGATCAGGTTGTAGCGCGGGTGGTGCAGGCTGTGGCGCGGCATTTGCTGCAGGCGCGCGGCCAGTCGGTCCGCCACCTCGGGCGTGAACCACACGATGCGCAGGTCCTGGTTCACCAGGTCGTCGGAGAAGAAGTTCACCAGTCCCTGCGCGTACAGGCCCGAGCGGTCGCTGCCGCATTCGTTGAGCAGGTGGACCACCGTCCAGCGGCCGTGCGCGTGGTCGCGCACCGCGAAGCCGGCGTGGCTGTAGAACAGGCCCTGCCTGGACAGGTCGGTGCCCACCCGTGCGATCAAGGCGACCGGCGCATCCATTTCATCCAATGCGGAAGCAGCCAACAGCGCGGTGCGCGCCGCGGCCTCGACCTTGTGGGGAGGCACCTGCATCTCCCGGCACGCATCGCCCGCGCGGGCGCCGGACACGGCCAGCCACAGGCACGGCAGCAGCATCCATGCGGAAAGAATGCGCTTCATCGCGCTCACCCGCCGTAGCGATGGCTGTGGATGTGCGGGCGCACGGTGTCGTTGGCGATGAAGCACAACGCCTCGCCGGCTGCGCTGATGATCCAGCCCGTCGCCACCACGGCCACGCTCAGTGCGGTGCCGACCACGATGCCCAGCCGGCGGATCGCCTCCACCGACAGATACACCACGAACGATGCGCCCACGCCCACCACCGACACGGTGACCGCCACGCTGCCGGCCACCGCGCCGACGCTGGCGCCCACGCCGGACACCACCGCCGAGGCGCCGTGCCCCAGTGCATGCACCACCGCCACCGGCACTTCCACCGAGGCGGCCAGGCTGGCCTGCGAATGCCGGCTCGCGCCGTCGGACTGCGGCGCGCTCCATGCCGGCGTGGACAGCGCGGCGATCAGGGCGAGGGTCAGCGAACGTGCGATCAGGCGGGTCATGAGGCGTCCTCCGTGGATGCCGGAGGGTGGACGCGGGCGATGCCGGCATTCAACGATCATCGACAAGGTAAGCTCTGGCGAAACGACAGGTATAGGAATCCGCTACCCATGGCCGTCTCCGTGGACCTGATTGATGCACTGAAGCGTTGCCTGCGCGGGCAGGGCATGACCTACCGCGACCTGGCCGCCCGCATCCGCATGAGCGAAGCGGCGGTCAAGCGCATGTTCTCCCGCCGCGCGATGAGCCTGCAGCGGCTGGAGCAGATCTGCGACGTGCTGGACGTGGGCCTGGCCGAACTCAGCGCCGAGGCCTCGCGCGGGCGCAAGGCCATGGCGCAGCTGAGCGAGGCGCAGGAACAGGCGCTGGTGGACGACCCGCCCTTGCTGATGGCGTTGTTCCTGACCCTCAACCGCTGGCGGCAGGAGGACGTGATGGGCCACTTCGGCTTCACCCCCGCGCAGTGGACCGGCCTGCTGGTGAAACTGGACCGGCTGGGCATCATCGAACTGATGCCCGGCAACCGCGGCCGCGCGCTGACCGCCCGCAACTTCCGCTGGCGCGCCGACGGGCCGATGGAGCGCTACTTCCGCCTGACCCTGCTGACCGACTACTTCGCCGATCCCTTCGACGGGGAACAGGACGCCTTGCTGCTGCTCAGCGGCAGCCTGAGCATCGACGGCGTGAAGCAACTGCGCCAGCGGCTGGAGGAAGTGGCGCGCGAGTTCGACGCCCTGCTGGCCCGCGATGCCACCCTCAGCGCCGAGGAGCGCGTGGGCGTCAGCCTGGTGTTGGCGCAGAAACCCTGGCTGCTGCAGCTGTTCAACCCCTACCGCCGTTCGCGCGGGCCCTGACCTCATTCTTATGCCTGCCCCCCTTTCTTTGTAGGAGCGCCCCGTGGGCGCGATGCTTTTCCGCAGAGGCAAAGCAAGGGCATCGCGCCCATGGGGCGCTCCTACAAGGCATTCCTGGCCTCGGGCCGGGGCATTCAGCGTTGTCCTCGTCAGCGGGACAGGACATTGGTATCATTTTGGTCTCATTTATCGGAGGGTGGGCATGAACGCAGCGGTCGACGTTTTCGAGCAACTCAACACCCACGGCAGCCGGCTGGACGCCCTCAACGCCTGGGTGGCCGAAGTCGCCGCGCTGACCCTGCCCGACCACATCCACTGGTGCGAAGGAAGCGATGCCGAAAACGCCGCGTTGACCCGGCAGATGCTCGCCGACGGCACGCTGCTGCCGCTGAACCCGGAGACCCACCCGCACAGCTGGCTGCACCGTTCCAATCCCAGCGACGTGGCCCGCGTGGAACACCTGACCTTCATATGTACGCCGCAACAGGCAGACGCCGGCCCCAACAACCACTGGATGGCACCGGCCGAGGCGCACGCGAAGATGGATGAGCTGTTCGCCGGCTGCATGCGCGGCCGCACGCTGTACGTGGTCCCGTACTGCATGGGCCCGATCGATTCGCCGCTGGCGCGCTGCGGCGTGGAGGTCACCGATTCGCCGTACGTGGTGGCCAATATGCGGATCATGACCCGCATGGGCGCGGCGGCGCTGGCACGCATCGAGCGCGAGGGTTCGTTCGTGAAGGGCCTGCACTCCACCGGCGAGCTGGACCCGGACCGCCGCTTCATCATGCATTTCCCCGAAGAGCTGACCATCAAGAGCTTCGGCTCCGGCTACGGCGGCAACGCGCTGCTGGGCAAGAAGTGCCATGCGCTGCGCATCGCCTCGCACCAGGCGCGCAGCGAAGGCTGGCTGGCCGAGCACATGCTGATCGTCGGCATCGAGAACCCGCAGGGCGAGACCCACTACATCGCCGCCGCGTTCCCGAGCGCCTGCGGCAAGACCAACCTGGCCATGCTGATCCCACCGGAGGGCTACCGCGAGGCCGGCTGGAAGGTCTGGACGGTAGGCGACGACATCTGCTGGATGCGCCCCGGCGCCGACGGCCGCCTGTACGCGATCAACCCGGAAGCCGGCTTCTTCGGCGTGGCGCCGGGTACCTCGGACATCTCCAACCCCAACGCGCTGGCCACCATCAGCCACCACACCCTCTTCACCAACGTCGCCGTCACCGACGACCAGGAGCCGTGGTGGGAAGGCCTGGACAAGCGCACGCCGGCGCTGGACTGGCAGGGCCGCCCGTACGACCCGGCCAACGGCCCGGCCGCGCACCCCAACTCGCGCTTCACCGTGTCGGCCAGGCAGTGCCCCAGCTATTCGCCGCGCGCGGAAGACCCACAGGGCGTGCCGATCTCGGCCATCGTCTTCGGCGGTCGTCGCGCCTCGCTGGTGCCGCTGGTGTTCGAGGCGCGCGACTGGACGCACGGCGTGCTGGTCGGCGCCGCGATGGGATCGGAAACCACCGCCGCCGCCACCGGCGCGGTCGGCGTGATGCGCCGCGACCCGATGGCGATGAAGCCGTTCTGCGGCTACAACTTCGCCGACTACTTCGCGCACTGGCTGTCGTTCGACGTGGCTGGCGCGAAGCTGCCCAAGATCTTCCACGTCAACTGGTTCCGCAAGGGCGCCGACGGCAAGTTCCTGTGGCCGGGTTTCGGCGACAACCTGCGCGTGCTGGAGTGGATGATCCAGCGTGTGGAGGGCAAGGCCGGGGCGGTGGAAACGCCCATCGGCCGGTTGCCGCGTGCGGACGACCTGAACCTGGACGGCATCGAACTGACCGCCGAAGCCCGCGAGGTGCTGTTCGGCTTCGACCGTGCCGGTTGGCAGGCCGAGTTCGCCGGCATCGGCGAGTTCCTGCAGGAGTTCGGCACCCGTACCCCGCAGGCGTTGATGGACGAACAGCAGCGCATCGTCCAACAGCTGGCGGGCTGACGCCGCCCGCATAGCCGCGGCTTCATATCGCTCCTGCACTGGCCCCGCGCACGGTCCGTCGGCCGACGCGGGGCTTTTTGTGGGCGCGCAGTAAGGAAGGATCCCAATCCCTTCCCTCCGCAGGCAGGGAGAGGGGCACGCGTTCCACCATGCCGGTAGAGGCTTGGAGAAAAATCCCCAGCCCCTCTAAACCCCCGCGCCCCGCCCGGCATCCTAGTCAGTATGCTGAATGCCGTGATCGAACCCGTTGCCGACAGCGCTGCCCCCGAGGCGGCGGCCGCCCAGGACACCGCGCTGGTGCGTTCGGCCGCGGGCGGCGACACCCGCGCCTTCGAGGCGCTGTACCGCCGCCATGCCGGCCGCGTGCATGGCGTGATCCAGCGGCTGGTGGGCGGGCAGGGCGTGCGGGCGGAAGACCTGACGCAGGAAGCCTTCGTGCGGGCATGGCAGGCATTGCCCGCGTTCCGGTTCGAAAGCGCCTTCACCACCTGGCTGCACCGGCTGGCGGTCAACACCGCGCTGATGGAACTGCGCAGCCGGCGCGGCCAGCCGCGTTTCGACGACGACGAGGATGCGCTGGACGACCTGGGCATGGCCGACAGCGCGGGTTACGGCACGGCGCTGTCGCTGGACCTGGAACGCGCCGTGGCCACGCTGCCGCCGCGCGCCCGCGCCGTGCTGGTGTTGTACGACGTGGAAGGCTGGAAACACGAAGAGATCGCCGCCGAACTGGGCATGGCGGTCGGCAGTTCAAAAGCACAGCTGCACCGTGCGCGGCACTTGCTGCGCCAGCGGTTAGGAGTAGAGGCATGACCCATCACGACCCCACGAAGCTTCCCGACGACGCGCTGCGCTGGCGGTTGCGCGCACTGCGGCAGGACACGCCGCCCTCGCGCGACCTGTGGCCGGACATCGCCGCGCGCCTGGCCGCCACCCCGCAACGGGCGGCAACGCCCGTGCGGCGACGGGTGACCCCGTTCGCCCTGGCGGCGTCGGTGCTGCTCGCCGTCACCGTGACCTGGCAACTGCAGAAAGCGCCGGAAGACGGTGCGTTGATCCAGCGCGAAGCCGCCTCGATGACCCGCGACTACGCCGGCGCGCTGGCGCAACTGGACCAGCGCGCCCAGGCACCGGAGGAAATCGCCCCGGCGCTGCACGCCCTGGACGAAAGCGCGGCGCAGATCCGTCGCGCCATCGCCACCGATCCCAACGCGCGCTTCCTGCTGGACCAGTTGCGCCGCACCTATGCCCGACGCCTGGCGCTGACCCAGCGCGTGGCCATGACCTGAGGAGTACCCCATGCGTACCACCATCGCTTTCTCGCTGCTGCTGGGCAGCGCACTGCTGGCGTCCCCCGCGCTGGCGCAGACCGCCATCGACGAAACCCGCCCGCTGGACCCGCGCGGCCGCGTGGACATCAACAACATCAAGGGCCGCATCGAAGTGCGTGGCTGGGAGCGCGACGAGGTGAAGATCACCGGCACGCTGGGCAAGGGCGTGGAGCGGCTGCAGGTGGACGGCGGCGGCCCGCACCTGAGCGTGGAAGTGCGCTACCCGAAGAGCGGCGGCTGGGGCGGCAATCAGTCCGGTCCGACCGAACTGGTGCTGATGGTGCCGCTGCGCGCCGACCTGGACATCGAATCCGTGGCCGCCGACGTGCATGTCACCGGCATGGCGTCCAACGAGCTGTCCATCAGCAGCGTCAGCGGCAGCGTGGTCGCCGCCGCCGCGCCGCGCAAGGCGGACGTGGAAACCGTCAGCGGCAGCGCCCACCTGACCCTCAACAGCGCCGACGTGGATGTGCAGACCGTCAGCGGCAACATCGTCCTGCGTGGACGCCTGAATGGCGACATCAGCACCGAGACCGTCTCCGGCCGCATCGAAGTCACCGTCAACGGCGAACAGGTCCGCGACCTCAGCACCAGCACCGTCAGCGGCCGCGCCGAAGTCAGCACCGCCCTGGCCCCGGGCGGCGAGATCAGCATGGAATCGGTCAGCGGCGACCTGCTGCTGCGCCTGCCCGCCAACGTATCCGCGCAGGTCAGGGGCGAAACCTTCAGCGGCGGCCTCAAGGCGACCGGCGTCACCATCGAGAAACGCAGCGGCGCCGGCCGCAGCTTCAACACCCGCTACGGCGATGGCAGGGGTCGCGTGAAGCTGGAGACGTTCTCCGGGAGTGCGGAAGTGCGGGTGGAGTAGGCGCTCTGTCCGTCGGGCGTCGATACCATTTCTTATCATCGACCTCCGCGTACCGATGAAGAGGGAAGGGTCGCATCATGGCCATTGTCACCGCTCCCATGCAGTGGGCCCGGCTCGACGTCGGGCCAGAATGGGGTGCCGTGTCATTTTTTCGTGTTGCGCCCCCGGACCGGCGGCGGACACGGGTCTGAGTGGGTCTTATCCGAGAACGGGAGAGCGCACGTGTTGAGCCAAGATCCGCGCCGTGAGCGATCAGACGAAATCGCTGGTTTCCGCGGCCGGCACCGCCGTTTCCGCAGGGCGCTGATCCGAAGCGGAGCGTTCGTGGGCACAGGTCCTGGCCGTCGAGCCAGGCAATATCCAGGCACTCTTCAGCCTGGTCATCCACGCCTCATCCGTCGAATCCCCATGCTTTCGGGACTAGGCCGATTGGGGCTCCCTGTGCATGAAACTAATTGTGTGATGGCGGGTGCGTGCATCGTCGTGTGATTCGAGACGCAAAAGCACCTACAGCGATTCCATGGGCATGGAAAGCTCGTGATCCCGTTTGAGGATTTTATTCACAAGAGATGCCCGCATCCATCAGCATCTGTTTGAGGCCGTCCATCTGCGTCCCGTAGCGTTTCCATCTATCCAGGGCGGAACTGTAGATGCGCTCGCGCACCTGTACGGCGCTGGCGGTGGCAACCGGCGCGGTGTTGTTCTCGAAGTTTAGGCAGGCCTCATCCCAAGGTAAGCCGCAGTGGGACAGCAGTTTCCTGATGTTCTTCTCCTGTTCCGCGACCAGGGATTCGTAACGTACTTGCAATATCCTGCCGGGGAAAGTCCGGTCCCAGTGCGCCATCAGTCGATCGAACAGAACATAATAGTTGCCCGTGTCCATCAGATCGTAGGAATAGTCGAAATACGGGGATTCGGGTGCGAATAACTGTCTGAAATTGCTCAGGCAGGTGTCCATGGGATTCCGCCTCACGCATACGATTCTTGCGTTTGGTAGTGACATGGCGATGTACCCCAGGTACATGAAGTTGTGCGGAAGCTTGTCGGTGAAGAAAGGGGATGAACCCACCAATGGCTTGGTGCTTGCCAAGTAGGCCGCGCCCAATCCCTGCCAATCGATATCCCTGGCGTTGGAAATATGCTCCGGGTTGAACATTTCAAACCCCGGCCCGCCCAGTGCCCGTTTCCAGGCGGAGGGGAAGTTGTGCAGTTCACCGGCGGAATGCACAAGCGGATGGCTGGACAGGATCCTGTCCACCAGCGTGGTGCCGCTACGCGGCATGCCGACTATGAAGATCGGTCCTTCCTCGCTGCACCCTGTGGAAGGCAACGCAGCTCCTGCCCATGGGAAGTTGCATGCCAGCGCGTTGAACAATGCGTTCTCTCGCTCCCTTGAATACCCCAGCAGAGCTTTCGGTGCATGCTTGCCGATGGAGTAGTGGTTGAAGGCTTTTTCGTACTCCCCTATGTCTTCCAACTCCTTGGCCAGGGCCATGTTCAAGTAAGTCGTGGCGGTCACTCTGCCGGCTACACCGGCAATCAGCCTGGAAAGCCTCTCGATATGATTGGAGGCAATAGTCTGTTTGCGGATTTGTGCCAGGGAGTGGTGCGCCTTCCAATGATGGGGGTTGATGGCCAGGCAGGCTTCGAATTCCTGTTCGGCTTCTTCCAGCTTGCCGAAGAATGTGAGTGTGGTGCCCAGGTTGAACCTGAATCCATCGTTTGTCGGCATGATGCCGACTGCGCTCCGGAATGAAGCCAACGCACTGGTGTAGGCATGACATTGGCTGAAGATCACGCCAAGGGTGTCATGAGCAAGGGCATCTTCGGGGGCCGCCATTTCCATGGCGCGCTCGGCTTCCTGCAGCGCGGCTCCATAGTCCTGTAGCGAGGCATGGGCCCGGGCCAGGAGCAGGCTGAATTCCATGCGGGAACCATCCAGGGCCACTGCCCGTTTCAGGTGGTTCAGCGCTGCGGGATTTTCGTTGCGCTCCAGTAGGGAGATGCCGGCAATGTAATGCGCATCAGGATCCTGCGGTGAGCGGTCCAGCACCCGGGTCGCCAATGCTCCGGCTTGCTCCCAGCGGCGCTGCTGCAAGGCGATGATCGCCTGCTGATGGATATCGGGATGCATCTGATGGGGTTCCTGCATGCGTTGAATCGCATCCGGGTGCGGACTGGACATGTGGGCCTGGGCCGCCTGATGAGCCATGCGTAGGGATGCTGCTTCCCGCATTGTCTCAAACGTCGGCCGCTGCAGGGTGAAACCAGGTCGCATCCGAAATCGCACTGTGCCTGATCCGGGACTTCACCGGCATGGGGAGCGGGTGCCCAGGCTGGTTTCTTTTTCGCCAAAAAACTACAGCCCCTTGCGGGGCTGTAGTCGTTACAAACTATCTCTGATCGCTGCAGCCGGATCAGAACTTCTGCTGATAGCGAGCGTAGACGAAGCGGCCCAGGTCGTGACCGCCGTAGAACGAGAAGCCAGAAGCCGGAGCGTTGTAGAAGATCGGCGGATCCTTGGCGAACACGTTGTTGGCACCGATCGCGATCCGGGCATTCCACGGAGCATTCCAGCTGACCTGCAGGTCGTGGAAGGTGACCGAGCCGACACGGTTCATCGGGACGGTCGCGCCCTGGGTCCACGGGGCCTGGAAGTCCGGGTTCGAGCAGTGCTCGTCGAAGAAGCACTCTTCCTTGGCGCCCGAGTTGTAGCGCATGCCCCAAGTGACGCCGAAGTCATTGTAGGCCCAACCCAGATTCAGGTTGGAGCGGATGCGGAAGTTGACGCCATTGTTGTCCGCGATGCCGTTGTCCTGTTCCGGGATGGTGTCCGCATCGTTGGTCGACTTGACCTCGTAGAGGCTGACGTAGGTGGTGGACCACTTCGCGTTGAACCGGCCATAGTCGGTATCCAGCACGTAGTTCACATCCAGATCGAAGCCTTCGGTCTCGGTGTAGCCGGCGTTGCGGCCGCCGTACGACAGGTCGCCGACGATGTTGCCGAGGGACGGATCACGCGTGAACAGAGCGCAGCGGCTCTCGATCAACGCCACGTAGCAGTCGCTCAGGATGTCGTTCGGGTGGTCGGCGACCACCGTGTTGTTGATCCTGATGTTCCACCAGTCCAGCGCGACGGTCAGGCCCTGCGCGAAACCGGGGCTGTACACCACGCCGACGGTCTTCGATTTGGAGAATTCCGGCTCCAGGAAGGGGTTGGAACCCGAGCGGAATGGAACCGGGGTCTGCGCGCCCGGGGCGTCCGTGGGCACGAAGCCCTGCTGCAACTGACGGTAACCGGCACCCACATCCTGGAGGCAGCGGGCCGAACCGGCGGCGGCGCCATAAACGCTGTCGCAAGGGTCGCGGAAGCCGGTGGTGAAGGTTTGCGAGCTGCCGCCGTACAGGTCGCCGATGGTCGGTGCGCGGAAACCCTCGGCCCAGGTGCCACGGACCAGCAGGTTGTCGATCGGACGCCACTTCAGGCCGAACTTGCTATTGGTGGTGTCGCCGAAGGTGTCGAAATCTGAGTACCGGCTGGCCACGCTCAGGGACAGTTCCCTGGCGAAGCTGACATCGGCCAGGATCGGGATGCTCAACTCGGCATAGACTTCATCCACCGAGTACGAGCCATAGGTGGGGCCGGAAGCCAGGTTGGTGGAGTCGCCCGACTGCGCGATGGCGTCCGGAGTGAAGCCACCTTCTTCCTTGCGGTATTCGTAACCCACTGCGAAGGCCAGATCGCCGGCCGGCAGCGTCCATAGCGAACCCGCCAAGTTGGCGAAGTAGTTGTTGGTCTTGGTGTTGCCCAGCGCGTGCTCCTGCTTGTACAGGAAGGCCTGCACCGCCGGATCCTCCAGCGAGTTGGCCACCGCGCCGGTGCCGAAGCCGGCAAACGGGTTCCACGGCACGCAGCCGGCGATGACGCTGTCCGGCGCGCCGTTCTGGCCCTGGGTGCCGCAGACGATCTGGCCCTGGTCGTTCACGAACGACGGACCTACCGCTTGGCGGACGTTGGGAATGTAGAGGTTGCCGTTGTTGATGATCTGGAGATCGTTCTCGTTGAACATGTAGCCGGCATCCCAGTCGAAATACCGTTCACCCACATTGAACGAGCCTTGAAGCGCAGCGGTAAAGCGCCAAGTGGTCTGGTCGGTCTGGGTGGTGCGCGGCACTTCCCAACCGCGACGTCGCCAGTCGATGTTGTTGGTCTGGCTCAACACTGGCAAGCCAGTGTCGGGATCCAGATAGGTCGCGACCTCGGGATCAAAGAGATCGGCATTGCCGTTGGGGTTGAAGTAGCTGCCATGGCTGACGAACTCGCGCGTGCCGTCTGGCAGGGTACGGTAAACCGCACCAGCCATCGGTGCATTGATGGCGGTGGACTGAGTCGGGTAACCGGCGATCTGCCGGAACGACTTGCGCTTGGTGTAGCCCAGATCGGTGACGAAGCGGATGTTGTCGGTCAGGTCATAGTCGGCGCTGACGAACAGCGAACGGCGCTCAAGCGGGGTGAGCACGTGCATCTGGTCGGAAGGCTTGCTGGTGTCGTCGGCGTTCTGCGGGTGGAAGTTCCCTGCCCCGATGGCGTTGCTGCCGCGATTGGCTGCGGACCAAGCTGCGCCAACACGAAGAGGATTACCAGTCTCCTCGTCAAGGATCAACACGCCGTTTTCGTCACGCTGGAAAAGGTTGGCATTGCGGTTGTAGTTGCCCCACTGGCCGACGACCGTGGTGCTGTACTGCGGATAGCCCGGATAGCTCTCGTCGGAGAACCAGCGGTCGCGCGCCCAGACGCCCTCTTCCTTGTGGTATTCGGCGCCGACGGTGACCGAACCGCGGTCGCCGGTCATGCCGATTATGAAGTCGTAGGTCTGCTTCTCGCCGTCGCCCTGGCTGTACTGGCCAAAGTAGGCGTTGGCTTCGGCACCTTCGAAGTTCCGGCGGGTGATGATGTTGATCACGCCGGCCATGGCATCGGAGCCATAGATGGAGGAGGCGCCGTCCTTGAGGACATCGATGCGCTCGACCACGACGGACGGTATGGTGGAAACGTCCTGGAAGCCATCGGGGCTGATGCCCAGGCGCTTGCCGTTGAGCAGGACCAGGGTGCGCTGCGCGCCGAGGTTGCGCAGGTCAATGTACTGGCCGCCGGCTTCCTGGTTGGCGGTCAGCGGCGAGGTGCGGCTGAACGTCGGATTGCCCGCCGAACTGATGTTCTGCAGGATGTCGGCAACGGTGTTGAAGCCGCCGGCCTGAATGTCTTCGCGGCTGATCGTCAGCACCGGCTGCGCGGTCTCGAGTTCGACCTGGCGGATGCGGCTGCCGGTCACTTCGATACGATCCAGGTTGGTCGCCTGCCGTTCCTGAGCGGCAGTGCTTTCCTGTGCGAAAGCGGCGCCGGTGGCAGAGGCGCTTACAACGAGCGCGAGGCTAATCGCGTCGCGAAGCTTGCTGGTTTTACAGTTCATTCTCTCTCTCTCCAAGTGAGGTCGATTCAAGCCCTAAGGAACCCAGCTGGCCGGCCAATGAACGGCCACCAAAAAGCGGGGGTGGCCCGATCATAGACGGGCTTCCCCAAGAATTAAAGTGTTGTTAAGTCCCAAATTGAAGCAAAACCTGCAAGCCGGGTCGGCATGATGCTTGGGCAGGGTCGGCAAAGTGAACCTGAATAGGCACCTTCAAGTGACCGCAACGCTGAAGCATCGGTCTCCCCCCCCGGGGGGTAGCTTGAATTGACGTTCGGCGTTGATGGCGCGGCAATCGGTGTACAGTGCTTGCGCCTTGGGATCACGACCAGTACAGGCTGATCCGTGCTATGCAGAAGGGATGCGTGCTTCAACTAAGGTCTTGATTGCCTATGTCTTCCCCGGCAGTCGGCCGGTGGGAGCAATCTTTCGGGCGCTGGGGGGGCGATTGCCGCCTCAGAGGTCCTGCTCGTACCGCACGTAAGGCACGGTGCCTTCGTCGACGTTCTCGTTGCTGAGCGAGAAGGGGTTCTTGCCGCGGGTGATGACGTTTTCGGCGCCGACGGTCAACTGGCCGCTCCAGGGGGTGCGCCAGGTCAGGCCCAGGCCCAGGCCTTCCCACTTGCCGGGCTGGCCGGGGACGTCGACGACGCGGCCGACGATGTTGGCGCTGAAGGGGCCATAGCCGCCCCCCACGGTCAGGCTCTTGCTGTTCCAGTGATCGGCCAGCGCGGGCAGGTCGGAAGCGGGCACCAGGCGAGCCTTGGCCACCGCGCCGCCGATGGAAACGAAGCCTTCGCGGCCGATGTTCTTCTGGCCGAAGACGGCAAGGTCGTTCTGTTCGATGCGGCCGCTGGCGGCGGTGCCGCCGGACAGCCAGGCGGGCAGGGTGTCGCGGCCGGTGCCGGCGGACAGGCCCAGGCGACCGCCCGGGCGGCTGAGGGTGGCGCCGGCGCTGATGCGCTGGCTGTCGTTGTCGGCTTCGTCGCCCAGGGCGGCCAGCATGCAATGGCTGGCCAGGTTGCCGATGTTGCCAACGATGCCGCTGTTGCGGTTGCAGACCAGGCCCAGCGAGTCATCGGCGTCCAGCCCGAAGGCGGCGCTGAGGGTATTGCTGCCCATGCGCCAGCGGGCGCCCGCGGTGGCTTCGCCCGTGGGTTCCAGCAGCAGCAGGGCTTCCACCTTGCCGTCGTTGTTCCAGATGGGCAGCGCGGTAGAGTTGGATTCGGCGGCCTGCCTGCGTTGCGGCTTGCTCTGCGCATGCGCATCCGATGCCGCGCCGAAGGCGAGCAGCAGGGCAAGCGACAGTGGCAGGCAACGCAGGTTCATGGCTCGCTTCAGACTCCGTTGGACCGATGGAGTTCCCCTCCCGAAGGGGAACCGATGCTATGCCGTTTATGTTTCTTTAACAAGTCCCCGGGGGTGTCTTGCCCCCTCCGGCAGGCTATTGCAGCCTGGCCGGTGCTTCCCATCCGACCGGCGGTTGGGCGAAAAGTTCCGCAATCTCGGCCGGAGAGAAATGGTAGCGCTGACCACAGAATTCACAACGCACCTCGGCCACCCCATCGGCCAGGGCCGCGGTCGCTTCCTCTTCCCCCAGCGCCTGCAGCATGCTCGCAACCCGCTCCCGGGAACAAGAGCAGCCGAAGCGAATTGGACGTTCCGTCAAGATTTGCGGGTTGTCCTCGTGGAACAGCCGGTGCAGCAGCACCGGGGCCGTCGTGGACAGCAGTTCCGGCTCGCCCAGGGTGTCGAACAGGGCGCCGGCACGGGTCCAGCCGTCCACATCGCCCTCGTCGCCGGGCAGCTTCTGCAGCATCAGGCCGGCGGCGCACTGGCCGTCGGTGGCTAGCAGCAGCCGGGTCGGGAGCTGCTCGGACTGGCGGAAGTAGTCTTCGAAGGCCTCCGCCAGCCGGCTGGCCTGCAGGCTGACCAGGCTCTGGTAGCGCTGGGGTTCGCGCGGGTCCAGGCCGGGATTCTCGATGGTGATGGCCAGCAGGGCATCCTCGCCCAGGTCGCGGAGATCGCGCGGGGCGTCCTCGCCGTCGGCCAATTGCGCGATGCCGCGCACCGTACCGGCCGCCGTGCATTCGGCGAACAGTGTGCGCAAGGCGCCCTGGCTGCGCAGTTGGATCGACAGCCGGCCGTCCACCTTGGTGTGGCCGGTGAACAGGATGGCAGCGGCCAGGGCCTCGCCCAGCAGTTCGCGCGCGGCGGCGGGGTATTCGGCGCGCCCGGCGACCGTCCGCCACGTCTCGTCGAGTCGCACGCCGACGCCGCGCACGCCGGCGGCGGGCAGCAGGAAACGGGTCAGGGTGTCGCGGGAATGCTCGTTGCTCACGTCGTGGTCCAGGCAGTGGGTGCGGGCGGACGCATCGCCTCGGCATAATGCGCCGGACATGTCAGCCAAGGGAAACACCACGATGGGGGCGCCGCGGGCCATCCTCAAGACAGGGATGGCGGGATGAGCCAGCCGTCATCACCGCCCCGCCGCCTGCGGCGCTGGTTGCGCTGGCTGGTCGCGCTGCCTTTCCTGTTCGCCGCGGCCAGCGCGCTGCAGGTGGCTGTGCTGCGCTTCGTCGATCCTCCGTTCACGGCCTTCATGGCGGGGCGGCAACTGGAGGCGTGGGGGCAGGGCGAGTGGCGCTTCGGGGTGTCCTACCAGTGGCGCGATCTGGATCGCATCGCGCCCAGCCTGCCGCTGTCGATGGTGGCGGCGGAGGACCAGAATTTCGCCGATCACCATGGGTTCGACCTGCCGGCCATCCAGAAGGCGCGCGCCAGCAACGCCAAGGGCCGGAAGGTGCGCGGCGCCAGCACCATCAGCCAGCAGGTCGCCAAGAACCTGTTCCTGTGGCAGGGCCAGAGCCGCGCCTCGCGCTGGCTGCGCAAGGGGTTCGAGGCCTGGTACACGTTGCTGATCGAGCTGATGTGGCCGAAGACGCGCATCCTGGAGGTCTATGCCAACGTGGCCGAACTGGGCGATGGGGTGTATGGCGCGCAGGCGGCCGCGCGCCGGTACTGGGGCAAGGACGCATCGCGGCTCACTCCGGCGGAAAGCGCCCGTCTGGCGGCTGTGCTGCCCTCGCCCCGTCGCTACGACGCCCGCGATCCCGGCCCCTACGTGCAGCGCCGCGCGCGCTGGATACAGCGCCAGGTCCAGCAGATCGGCGGCACCGACTACCTGCAGACGTTGGACTGAATCCGGATGACCCCTCACTCGCTTACCGTCGTCGTGGCCGCCTTCAACGAAGCGCAGACCCTTCCGCTGCTGCATCCGCGCATCGCGGCGGCGTTGGACGGCCTGGCGGACGTGCGTGGCCGCGTGCTCTACGTGGACGACGGCAGCACCGACAACACCTGGCCGGTGCTGCGGGCGCTGGCCGGTGCCGACCCGCGCGTTTCGCTGCTGCGCCTTTCGCGCAATTTCGGCAAGGAGGCCGCGCTGACGGCGGGGCTGGACCGTGTCGATGAAGGGGCTGCCTTGATCCTCGACGCCGACGGACAGGACCCCCCCGAACTGATCGGTGAATTCGTCCGCCAATGGCGGGCCGGCTACGACAACGTGCACGGCACCCGCATCCGGCGCGAGGGCGAAGGCTGGCTGAAGCGTTCCACGGCGCATGCGTTCTACCGGGTGATCGGGCGCCTGTCGAAGACGCCCATTCCGGCCGACACCGGCGATTTCCGGCTGCTGTCGCCGCGCGCGCTGGCGGCCCTGCGCGAACTGCGCGAACGCCACCGTTTCATGAAAGGCCTGTTCGGCTGGGTCGGCTTCAACCAGGTCGCCATGCCCTATCACCGTGAGGCGCGGATGGCCGGCCGCAGCAGCTTCGGCTTCTGGAAACTGTGGAACTTCGCGCTGGAGGGCATCACCAGTTTCTCGACCGCGCCATTGCGCGCGGCGACCTACCTGGGCGTGATGACGGCGCTGCTGGCGTTCGCCTTCGCGATCTGGGTGGTGCTGAAGGCGCTGCTGTGGGGCGACCCGGTGGCGGGCTGGCCGACGATGATGACGGTGGTGCTGTTCCTGGGCGGCGTGCAACTGGTCGCGCTGGGCCTGATCGGCGAGTACCTGGGCCGGTTGTACGAGGAAGCCAAGCAGCGCCCGCTTTACCTGATCGATGTGTGGCAACCCGGTGGGGCAGGAGTATCCTTGCCACAACCCGACCGATCCTCTCTCCATCACGGAGGCAGCCATGCGCACGGTTCGTCAGTTGCTGGGGGCCAAGACCCCTGAAGTCTTCTCAGTTTCCCCGGATTCGTCGGTCCTCGACGCCATCAAGCTGATGGCGGAGAAAGGCGTCGGCGCTGTGCTCGCCATGCAGGGGCCGCGGCTGAGCGGCATCGTGTCCGAGCGCGACTACGCCCGCAAGGTGGTGCTGCAGGGCCGTTCGTCGGCCAATACGCCGGTGCGCGACATCATGACCGCCAAGGTGGTGACGGTGCGGCTGGACGATACGGTGGACCATTGCATGCAGGTGGTCACCCAGCACCGCATCCGCCATCTGCCGGTGGTGGAAGGCGACAGCGTCGTCGGCGTGGTGTCCATCGGCGACCTGGTCAAGGCGGTGATCGAGGACCAGCAGGTGGAACTGGACCAGTTGCAGCGCTACATCGCCAGCTGACCGCCGCGCCTATTCCGCGTACTGCCCGCCGCAGCCGCTGTCCTCGCCCGGCCCCACTTCGAGTGTCGCCAGCAGCGCGGCCGGCGGCGCGATGCTGCCCAGCACCAGCGCGGTGGCGCCACGCAGGCCCAGGCGCTTGAAATCGGGGCGGAACGACGGATCCTTGAAGGTGCCGCCCACCACCAGCGGCGAGCGCAGCGCCAGGATGCTGCGGTCCTTGGGACGCGGCCGCAGTTCCAGGTCCAGCGTCTCGTCCTTCAGGCTGATCGTGCCCTTGCCGACGATGATCGTGTCGGTGGAGTCGAACGCCAGCGCGCGCGCCTGCATCGTGCCGTCCTTCACCGCGAAGTCGCCGAAGGCGCAGCGGATCGGCACGGTGCGGTCCTTCGTCACCAGGAACTTCAGGGATTCGGCGATGTCCAGGCCGGCCAGTTCCATCAGCAGGTTGCTGATGCGGCCCCGGCCCATGCCCAGCGCGATATCGCCGTCGGCGCTGCCCAGGATCTGCGCGATGGAGTTGCCGGTGCCGGAGATCGCGATGTCGCCGCCGATGCGGCCGATGGCGTCGCGGGTGAGTTGCACGTCCGGGAACAGTTTGCCCAGGTCGAGGCCGCGCGCGGCGATCCGGGCGTCGGTGCGGATGGTGTCCGCCCGCGCATCCATGCGGATCGTCGAACGGACATTGCCCTGGGCGACGCCGAAGTTGAGCGGCTCCAGCCGGAGCAGGCCGGCATCCAGCAACAGGTGCGCGTCCATGTTGTCGATGGGCAGCCCCGGTGCATTGATGCGTTGCGCCTTCCAGCGCACGTCCGCATCCATCGCGCGCAACTTGGTCAGGTCGTACGGCGTGTCCGGCAGCAGGCGGGCCTCGGCGGCCCGCTTGGCCGACTGGGCTTTCTGTTCCGGATTGCTGGTCTCCGTGCCGCCGGTCTCGGGGGGCGCGCCCACGAAGCCGGCCAGATCGTCGAAATCCAATCGCTTCGACACCAGATCCGCTTTCAGCAACGGACGGTCGCGCCCCACGGTGATGCTGGCCGAACCGGAAAGATCGCTGTCGCCGACGGTGCCGGTGAAATCGTCGTAGCGCCAGCTGTCGCCATCGCGGGTGAAACGGCCGTCGAGCCGGTAGGGAGGGGTAGGGGGCGTGGCCACGCCGATCAGGGGATAGAGGTCCTCCAGGTCCTGGCCCGTCAGCATCAGGCGGAGATCGAAATCGCGCAGACGGAACGGGTCCAGCAGCGTACCCCGCGCATGGGCGCGCGTCGGCCCGGCGGTGGCGCGCAGGTTGATCCGATAAGGTTTGTCGGTGTCGCGCAATGCCAGGGGAGATTCCACGCGTCCGGCGAGGGTGAAGCGGCTGCCGGTCCAATGTCCGCCGCCCTTCACGTCGACCGGAGGCGATTCGGCTCCGCGGCGGCTTTCCGCACTGTCCAGTTGCAGTTCGATCCCGGTCTTGCTGCCCGGATCGAGGTAACTGAGGCGGCCGTCCTCGATCCACAACGCGCGGTAGCGGATCCGGCTCTCGCCGGGTTCGCCGAACACCCAGTTGCCCGTGCCGTCCGGTCCCATCTCCAGCCGCAACCGCGGCTTCTGCAGCCTGATGGCGGGGATGCGCGTTTCGCGCCGCAAGACCAGCGACAGCACTTCGACGCTCAGCTCGGCGCGGTCGGCCGAGGCCATCGTCGGCACCTTCGACCACGCGGCATTGCCGAAGGTCAGCGCATCGGCGCGGATCGTGGTGACGCGTCCCAGGTCGACGTCCAGGTCGCCGCCGATATGGAAACTCCGCCCGGTTTGCCATTGCACGACGCGCTCGATCGGGCGGCGCAGCCAGTTCCATTCGAACAGGAGCAGCAACACGACGACGAGTGCCGCCACCACGCCCAGCACGATGGTGCTGGTGCGCGAGAGTGGCCGCAGGCGTGGGAAACGGCGTCGCGGGCGTGTCGCCTGGCTCATGGCGCCCATGGTTGGCCGCCATGTGTTCAGATGCTGCGAAGCGGCGCCTCAGCGATTCATGCGCGGGACATGAACCGCAGCATCGCGTGAATCAGCCGCCCAGTCGCGGCATCAATATCTGTTCGGTCACCGCGATGAAATGGCAGACGCTGCCGGCGATCACGAACAGGTGCCAGATCGCGTGCGAATAACGGATCGATTCGCGATGGTAGAAGTAGGTGCCCAGCGTGTAGAACAGGCCTCCGGCCAGCAGCCAGCCCAGCGTCCAGCCGTCCAGCGATTGCAGCAGCGGCCGGATCGCCACGATCACCAGCCAGCCCATCGCGATGTAGATCAGCGTGGACAGCAGCTTGAAGCGGCCTGTGTAGAACAGCTTGAAGACGACGCCGGCGATGGCCAGCGTCCAGATCGCGGCGAACAACCCCCAGCCCCAGGGCCCGCGCAGGCCGATCAGCGTGAACGGCGTGTAGGTGCCGGCGATCAGCAGATAGATGGCGCAGTGGTCGAAGACTTTCAGCCGTCCCTTGGCCACAGGATGCTGGATGGCGTGGTACAGCGTGGACGCGGTGTAGAGCAGCAGCAGGGTGATGCCGAAGACGATGGAAGCGCCCAGTTGCCAGCCGTCGCCATGGATCGCGGCCAGCGTGATCAGCACCGCGCCGCCGGCCAGCGCCGCCACGGCACCCAGGCCATGGGTCAGCGCGCTGGCGATCTCGTCGCGCATGTCGGCCAGGTGGTCGGCCCGCTTGCGCGCGCGCAAGGTCTTGAAGGGCGAGGGATCGGTGCTCATGGCGACAAAATTACCGCAATGCAGCAATCGACGCATCTGTACGCCGGCCCGGCATTCAGCACGGAGCCGGCCCCTGTAGGAGCGGCTTCAGCCGCGACCGCATGGCTGAAGTGCCCTCTCGACATGGATCAGGCATGGGACGGCAGATCCAGACAGAACGGTGGCGCGTGTCCGTCCGCATGAGGACAAGCCTTTCGTTGCCAGCCAGGTTCCGGTCGCGGCTGAAGCCGCTCCTACAGAGGAGGAGCTTCGGTCAGTCCAGCGCCACGCTGTGCGCGTGCTCGCGCGTGGCCAGGAAGGCCACGTCCGGCGCGCGTTCCTGCGCCAGTTGCAGGTTCACTCGCGTCGGCGCCAGGTAGACCAGCTGGCCGGCCGCGTCCAGCGCCAGGTTCATCGCGTTCTTGTCGCGGAATTCCTCGAACTTCTTCGCGTTGTCGCAACGCACCCAGCGCGCGGTGACCACGCCGACCGGCTCGAAGCTGGCGTCCACGCCGTATTCGTCCTTCAGCCGGTAGGCCACCACGTCGAACTGCAACGTGCCCACCGCGCCCAGGATCAGGTCGTTGCTCATCAGCGGGCGGAAGAACTGGGTGGCGCCTTCCTCGCTCAGCTGCGCCAGGCCCTTCTGCAACTGCTTGAGCTTCAGCGGATCGCGCAGGCGGGCGCGGCGGAACAGCTCGGGCGCGAAGTTGGGGATGCCGGTGAAGCCGATCGCCTCGCCCTCGGTGAAGGTGTCGCCGATGGAGATGGTGCCGTGGTTGTGGATGCCGATCACGTCGCCCGGCCAGGCCTCGGCGGCGATCTCGCGGTCGCTGGCCATGAAGGTCAGCGCGTTGGCCAGCTTCATCTCCTTGCCGGTGCGCGCATGGAAGGTCTTCATGCCGGCCTCAAAGCGGCCCGAGCACACCCGCATGAAGGCGACGCGGTCGCGATGCTGCGGGTCCATGTTGGCCTGGATCTTGAACACGAAGCCGGTCAGTTTCGGTTCCGCTGGGTCCACGGTGCGCGTGGTGGTCGCGCGCGGCTGCGGCGGCGGGGCATGTTCGACGAAGAAGTCCAGCAGCGGCTGCACGCCGAAGTTGTTGACCGCCGAGCCGAAGAACACCGGCGTCTGCCGTCCTTCGCGGTAGGCCTGCAGGTCGAACGGATGGCTGGCGCCCTGCACCAGCTCCAGTTCGTCGCGCAGGCCGGCCAGCATTTCGGCGCCGATCTTCGCTTCCAGGCCGGGATCGTCCAGCGAGGCGAAGATGGTCGAATCCTGGCGGGTGAAATTGCGGCCCGGCTCGTACAGGTGCACTTCGCCGCTAACCAGGTGCACGACGCCCTTCAGGCGCGACCCCATGCCGATCGGCCAGGTCACCGGCGCGCACTGGATGCCCAGCACGCTTTCCACCTCGTCCAGCAGTTCGATCGGCTCGCGGCCCTCGCGGTCCAGCTTGTTGATGAAGGTCATGATGGGCGTGTCGCGCAGGCGGCAGACCTCCATCAACTTGATGGTGCGTTCCTCCACGCCCTTGGCCACGTCGATGACCATCAGCGCCGAGTCCACCGCGGTCAGCACGCGATAGGTGTCCTCGCCGAAGTCGGCGTGGCCCGGGGTGTCCAGCAGGTTGACGATCTTGCCTTCGTACGGGAACTGCATCACCGACGAGGTGACCGAGATGCCGCGCTCCTTTTCCAGCGCCATCCAGTCGGACGTCGCATGGCGCGCGGCCTTGCGGCCCTTCACCGAGCCGGCCATCTGGATCGCGCCGCCGAACAGCAGCAGCTTCTCGGTCAGCGTGGTCTTGCCGGCGTCGGGGTGGGAAATGATGGCGAAGGTGCGGCGGCGCGCGGCTTCGGTGGAAACTTCGGGCATGGGGCGGACGCCCAGGGTGGGCGCGGAAGAGGCTAGGGAGGGCGGGATTATACCGGCTGCGCCGGCGGGTTCCGGGCGGCCGGTTTATGGTGAAGCGGATTCCCGACAGCCCGGGGCCCGCCAACGCTTCACCGGTCCGTCGGGAACTGCAATTGCCCCAGTGGGCCGAACATCCGGAACGGCACCGATTCCAGCCGCATGCCGCGGTTGGCCTGCACCACGAAATGCAGGTGCGGCGCGGTGGAGAAGCCGGTGTTGCCCGACAGGCCGATGTACTGGCCCTTGCGCACGTACTGGCCCACGCGCACCTGCGCGCCCTCCGGCCGCAAGTGGGCGTACACCGCCATGCTGCCGTCGGCGTGCAGGATGCGGATGAAATTGGCGCGGCCGCCGTATTTCTCGCGGTTGAGGCCGGCCTTGTCGAAATCCGATTCCACCTGCATCACCAGCCCCTCGCGGGCGGCCACGATCCGCGTGCCCTCGGGCACGGCGAAGTCGACGGCATGGAGGTTCTGCGGGTCGCTGTGGCTGAAGCGCCCGCCCGGCCCCTGGTCCACGCGCACGCGGCCGTAGTCGAAGGGAATGCGGTACTCGTAATCCTGCGGCTGGCTGGCGGGATCGCCCGGCATGCCGTCCAGCGACAGCTCGAAATCGCCGCCGCGCAGCGGATCGGTCACGCTGATGTTGGCCACCAGCACGCTGCTGCGGGCCGGCACCACGGTGCGCGCGGGCAGGGTGGGCGCGCTGTGCACGCTGCGCTGGCGGCGGAAGCCCAGTTGCACCTCCACCGGTCCATGCATCAGGTTGTCGGCCCAGGCCTGGTAGCGCAGGCCCTGCTTTTCCAGCCGCAACCGCACCAATGCGCTGGGCGGATTGCGGAAGCGCATCACGTCCAGGTCGCCGCCCGCCACCTGGTCGGGCTGGGGCGGCTGGTCGCCGTATTGCGTGTAGCCCTCCTTGTCCTTCCAGCGGTACAGCCGCGCGGCATCGGCGCTGGCGGCGGTGCACAGCAGGGCACCCGCCACGCACCCCGTCAGCAGGGCACGCAGTGCGCTCATCGGTGGCAGTCTTCGTGCAGGTCCAGCGCACGCGCGATGTCGCGCAGGTCGAACGCCGTCAGCGATACGTCGTCGTGCAGCGCGAACAGCGCACCGGCCGGGAAGCGCGGCGTGGGCATGGCGTAGATGGCCTCGCCGTCGGTGTTGGCGGTGACCTGCCCGGAGAACACGCCGCTCGGCGCCAGCGTGGCGCGGTCGAACACGCGGAAGCGCGTGGGCGTCAACTGGTCCACCGCCACCCAGTAACCGTCCTCGGCATTGCAGGCCCACAGCGCGATGCCTTCGGCGTCGGCGTCGAAGATCGGCAGGCTATGGCCGTTGTAGTGGCCGGCAAGCGTGTAGTCGCGCAGGGTGGAACCCACGCGGCGGTCTTCCTCGGCGATCAGCAGCCGCTGGTGCGCCGGGTCGCCGGCGATGGATTCGACCATCCGCAATGCGCCGGCTTCGCCGGTGTCGCCGAAGCTGCCCAGCAGTTCCGTCCGCAGCTCGCCGTCCGCGTCCACCTGCACGCGGAAGCGCTTCACGCGGCGGTCGAGTTCTTCCATCGGCGGCAGCTTGCCGATGCGGAAATCGGCCATGAAGCTGTCGGTGACGAACAACTCCAACTCGCCCGGGCCGGTTTCCTGCAGCCACAGGCCGTAGGGCGAACCCAGCACGTCCTCGCCGAAGCTGCCCAGCGGCTCGAATTCCGGCAGGCGGAACGCCTGCACGCGGTGGTTGTCGCGTTCGGCCACGAACAGCAGGTCGCCGAACGCGGCGATGCCATTGGGCCGGTTGAACCGGCCCGGGGCGGTGCCCGGCCCGCCCACGGTGCGCAGGCGGCGGCCGGTGTCGGCGTCGTACACGGCCAGGCGGTGGCTGGCCTTGGCGGTGGCGATCAGCCAGACCGGACCTTCCTCGGTGGGCCACGCCACCAGCGAATCCAGCTCGTCGCCGGGCACCGGTTCGGACACCCAGGCTTCGGCGATCACCGCATCGGCGGGAGTTTTCGGTGTCGGCGCCGGGGGCGTGGAAGTGCGCGGCGCAGGGGTGCTGCAGGCGGCCAACAGGACGGCGCAAAGCCCGGCCAACAGGAAGTTTCGGGTCATGCGACGAATTATGCGGCATCGTCGCAGGCGCGGGCGAGGGTGGCCGGGTTCATCTTCCATCGCTTTATCCGAATAAAGCGATTGACATCGCCGCGAACCTGCGGCAAAGTAGCCCCACCATCGAGACCGGCAGAGGGACAGGCCCGAAGAAGCCGGGGCAGCCAGCGACGCGCAAGCGCCGTGTAGGTGCCAAATCCTGCGGGGACCCAGCGTCTGCCGGAAGATGGTTCGTACCGTGCCTTCGCACGGCGAACGCGAGCTCCGCGAAGCTCGGTGGTGTTGTCCCGTCCCGCGAGGGACGAACCGAACCCACCGGATGCCGCCATGAGTTTCGTCAGCCCCGCCCTGAACCGCCTTGCCGAACCTTCGCCCATCGAAGGCGTCCTGTTCCCATCCGTGCAGGCCTCGTCCGTGCAGGACGACGCCCCGCGCGCCGTGCGCGGCGAAGTGGTGGTGGAACTGGCCATGCGCCACGCCGGCACCCGTGCGGTCACCCTGCGCTACGAATTGCAGGGACCGGTGGGCGCGCCGGTGGTGTTCGTCGCCGGCGGCATTTCCGCGCATCGCCACCTGGCGGCGAGCGACGTGTTTCCCGAAGCCGGCTGGTTGAACGACCTGGTCGGCGCCGGCCGCGCGCTGGACCCGGCGCACCGCCAACTGCTCGCCTTCGATTTCATCGGCGCCGACGGGCGCCTGGACGCGCCCATCGATTCGACCGACCAGGCCGACGCCATCGCCAAGCTGCTGGCGGCACTGGGCATCGCGCGGCTGGAGGCCTTCGTCGGTTATTCCTATGGCGCGCTGGTCGGCCTGCAGTTCGCCGCGCGCCATCCGGAACGCATCGGGAAGCTGGTCGCCGTCAGCGGCGCCCATCGCGCGCATCCGTATGCCGCCGCGTGGCGTGCGCTCCAACGCCGCGCGGTCACGCTGGGCCAGTTGCAATGCGCCGATGCGCAGGGCCTGTCGCTGGCGCGCCAGTTCGCCATGCTGAGCTACCGCACGCCGGAGGAATTCGGCGAACGCTTCGATGCCGCGCCGGAGATCGTCAACGGCCGCGTGCGCTGCGCCGCCGAGGACTACCTGGACGCCGCCGGCGCGCAGTACGTCGCGCGCACGCCGGTCACCGCCTACGTGCGCCTGTCCGAATCCATCGACCTGCACCGCGTCGCGCCCGCCGACGTCCGCGTGCCGACCGTGGTGGTCGCGGTGGAAGGCGACCGCCTGGTGCCGCTGTCCGATTCCGTCGCGCTGGTCGAAGGCCTGGGCATCCTGGGCCAGTTGCGCGTGCTGCGCTCGCCGTACGGCCACGACGCCTTCCTGAAAGAAACCGATCGCATCGATTCCATCCTCACCTCGGCCCTGCGCGGCACCGGAGACAACGCATGAGCACCCATACCCCGACCGACGCCGACGCCCCGTGTCGTTCCGCCACCTCCGCCGTGCGCGCCGGCATCGACCGTGATACCGCCTACGGCGCGGTGACGCCGCCCATCGTGCTGTCGTCCAACTTCAGCTTCGACGGCTTCGGCAACAAGCGCGAATACGACTACACCCGCAGCGGCAATCCCACCCGCGACCTGCTGGCCGACGCGCTGGCCGAACTGGAGGGCGGCGCCGGCGCCGTCGTCACCTCCACCGGCATGGGCGCGATCACCCTGGTGCTGAACGCGCTGCTGCAGCCCGGCGACCGCCTGGTGGTGCCGCACGACGCCTACGGCGGCAGCTGGCGCCTGTTCAACGCCCTGGCGAAGAAGGGTCATTTCGAACTGACCACCGCCGACCTGACCGATCCGCGCTCGCTGGCCGACGCGCTGGCCCAATCGCCGAAGCTGGTGTTGATCGAAACCCCATCCAACCCGCTGCTGCGCATCACCGACCTGCGCTTCGTCATCGACGCCGCGCACAAGGCCGGCGCGGTCACCGTGGTGGACAACACCTTCCTGTCGCCGGCGCTGCAGAAGCCCATCGAGTTCGGCGCCGACCTGGTCGTCCATTCCACCACCAAGTACATCAACGGCCACAGCGACGTGGTCGGCGGCGCGGTGGTGGCGCGCGAGAAGGACGTCCACGATCAGCTGGTGTGGTGGGCCAACGCGCTGGGCCTGACCGGTTCGCCGTTCGACAGTTTCCTGACCCTGCGCGGCCTGCGCACCCTGGACGCGCGCCTGCGCGTGCACCAGGAAAACGCCACCGCCATCGCCGCGCTGCTGGACCAGCATCCGGTGGTGTCGCAGGTGTACTTCCCGGGCCTGGAATCGCACCCGGGCCATGCGCTGGCCGCGCGCCAGCAGAAGGGCTTCGGCGCCATGCTGAGCGTCGAACTGGCCGGTGGCGAACATGGTCTGCAGGAGCAGGCGGTGCGCGCCTTCGTCGACGGCCTGCGCTATTTCACCCTGGCCGAGTCGCTGGGCGGCGTGGAAAGCCTGATCGCGCACCCGGCCTCGATGACGCATGCGGCGATGACGCCGGAAGCGCGCGCCAAGGCCGGCATCTCCGACGGCCTGCTGCGCCTGTCGGTGGGCATCGAGGCCACCGACGACCTGCTGGCCGATCTGTCGGCGGCACTGGCCCGTGCCGAGGCGGTGATCAAGGCCGGCAAACGCAAACTCGCCGACGCATGAGCACCGTCGTCCGGCTGGCGACCGCCTCGCGCGCCGCGCCGAAACTCGCGCTGCTGGGTACCGGCGTGGTCGGTGGCGCCTTCGTTTCGCGCTACCAGCGTTTGCAGGATCGCGCATTGCCGGTGCCGAAACTGGCATGGCTGGCCAACTCCCGCGTGGTGCATGCCTGCGATGCGTCCGCGCAGCAGGCATTGGACGAAGCCAACCAGGCCGAACCGCGCGACGGCGGCCCGCCGCCGTGGGCGGAGGGCGAAGCGTTGCGTTCGGGCGATATCGTCGTCGATGCCACCGCCAGCGAAGCCGTCGCCGACTGGCATGCGGAATGGCTTTCGCGCGGCGTGCACGTGGTGACCGCCAACAAGCTGGGCAACGGCGGCTCGCTGCCGCGTGCGCAGGCGATCGCGCGGGCACAGGCCGATTTCGGCGCGCGCTACGGCGATGCCGCCACCGTCGGCGCCGGCCTGCCGCTGCTGCGCAGCCTGCGCGCGCTGGTCGCCGGCGGCGACCGCATCCATCGCGTGGAAGGCGTGCTGTCCGGCTCGCTGGCGTGGCTGTTCAACCACTACGACGGCATGCGCGCGTTCTCCGGCTTCGTCCGGCAGGCGAGGCAGGCCGGCTATACCGAACCCGATCCGCGCATCGACCTGTCCGGCGAGGACGTGCGCCGCAAGCTGCTGATCCTGGCGCGCGCGGCCGGCCTGCCATTGCAGGCCGAGGACGTGCGCGTCGAATCGCTGGTGCCGGCGGAACTTGCGGAATTGCCGCTGGCCGAACTGGACGCCGCGCTCGGGCAACTGGACGCTCCGTTGGCGACCCGGTTCAAGGATGCCTACCGCAACGGCGCCAGGCTGCGCTTCCTTGGTCGCTTCGATGCCGAGCGCGCCAGCGTCGGCCTGCAGGCACTGCCCGCCGATCACCCGCTGTGCGGCGGCGGCGGTACCGACAACCGGGTCGCGATCTACAGCGATCGCTATCCCGAACAGCCGCTGGTCGTGCAGGGTCCGGGCGCTGGAGCGGAAGTCACCGCGGCCGCGTTGCTGGACGATGTGCTGGCCATCGCCCGTCCGTAGCGTGGGCCGCGCGCACGCGGACAAGGGATCGTTCCGGGTGCGCGGCCCACGCTACGGCGTCAATGCGTCGAGCAGGGCCGCATTGAAGCGCGCGGGCGCTTCCACCTGCGGCGAATGGCCCAGGTCGGCGAATTCCACCAGCGTCGCGCCGGGAATCGCCGCCGCGGCGCGCCTGCCCAGCGCGGGATAGTCGCCCAGCCGCTTCGCCAGTTCCGGCGGTGCCTGATCCTTGCCGATGGCGGTGCGGTCCTTCTGGCCGATGAACAACGTGGTCGGCACGGCGATCTTCGGGAATTCGTACATGACCGGCTGGTTGAACACCATGTCCGAGGTCAGCGCCTGGCTCCATGCCACGGCGGCCTTGCCGTCGCCGGCGTACATGCCGCCCAGCATCTCCACCCAGCGTTCGTACTCGGGCTTCCATTGGCCGCCGTAGTACACGGTCTGCTGGTATTGGCGGATGCTGTCGAAACCGGTCTTCAATTCGCGCGCATGCCATTCGTCCACACTGCGCCACGGCACGCCCTCGGCCTTCCAGTCCTCCAGCCCGATCGGGTTGACCAGCACCAGTTGCCCGGTGGCATCCGGATATTGCAGCGCATAGCGCGCTGCGAGCATGCCGCCCATCGAGTGACCGACGATCGCCGCGCGTTCGATGCCGAGTGTTTCCAGCAGCGCACGGGTGTTGGCCGCCAGTTGCCCGAACGAATATTGATAGCGCTGCGGCTTGCTGGACTTGCAGAAGCCGACCTGGTCCGGCGCGATGACGCGATAGCCGGCACCGGTGAGCGCCGCGATGGCCGATTCCCACGTGGCGGCGCAGAAGTTCTTCCCGTGCAGCAGCACGACGGTGCGGCCGTTGGGTGTCTTCGGCGCGACGTCCAGGTAGGCCATCTCCAGCACCTGCTCCTGCGAGGCGAAACCGAAGTGCTGCACGGGATGGGGATAGTCGAAGCCTTCCAGCCGCGCGCCGTAGTGCGCGTCCTGGGCGGCAAGGGAGAGCGGCGCGCAGGCGAATGCCAGCAGGACGGGGAGCCGTTTCATCAGGGCACAGGGCGATATGGGGAGGGGTAGAGTAACGAGCCGCGCATTCGGAAAGTTAAGACGCCGCTGGCGGGCCGATGTCGTGCCGGTTCCGGGAGGATCACGCGCCACGGTATGCTCGCCACAGCGAAATCATCCGGACATGGGCATGAAGATCGCCCCCTATCGCCTGAAATCGCCGCGGGAACAACGGGACTGGTCAGCAGCATTTGGGCTGCAGTAGCCGGGCTGAGTGCCCGGCGCCGGTTGTGTAATTCATTGATTCCAAAGCAGTGTCGTGTCGCTGTCGTCCGGCTGTCGCAAGACTGACGTGGTCAGTGGGCGCGAGGTGAACGAGAGTCCTTCATTGGAAATCTGCTTGAGGAAGAATGGTGCTGGCGATGAGGCTGGACGGTGCATTGATAAAGAAGTTGCGCGAAGAGCGCTGCTGGTCCCAGGAACAGTTGGCGACGGTAGCCGGCCTGAGCACCCGCACGGTTCAGCGGGCGGAAAACGCCGGCAGCGCGTCGCTTGAATCGCGCGCCGCCATTGCGGCGGCTTTTGGCTTGAGTTCGGCGGAACTCACCAGGAAGGATGTCGATCAGAATGTAACGGACGCGGTGGCCTTGCCTCGCATGGCAATGGACCGACGGCCCGGGGAGCGCCTGGTCCGGCAGGGCTTCGCCAATCTCCAGCGGGGATGGGAAACGGTCGGTGGCCTGATATGCCTGACAAGCGAGCGTTTGCGCTTCGATTCGCATGCGATCAATGTGCAGCCGGGTAGAACGGAGATCCGCCTCGCGGAGATAGAGACTGTTCGTCCTTGCTGGACGAAGTTCCTCAACGTCATCCCGATATTTCCCAATTCGTTGGCAATCCATGTTGCCGGGGGCAAGGAATATCGGTTCGTCCTCTGGGGACGACATCATTGGAAGAAAATCATCCTGGCGCAGTCCGCGGCGGCCAAGGCAAGGGCGGCGGGGTGATCTGAACAGGGCCTCGCCGCAGTTTCAGCACTCGATGACATTGACGGCCAGTCCGCCGCGTGAGGTTTCCTTGTACTTGTCCTGCATGTCGCGTCCGGTGTCGCGCATGGTCTTGATCACCTTGTCCAGGCTGACCTTGTGCTTGCCGTCGCCGCGCATGGCCATGCGGCTGGCGTTGATCGCCTTGACCGCGCCCATCGCGTTGCGCTCGATGCACGGGATCTGCACCAGCCCGCCGATCGGGTCGCAGGTCAGCCCTAGGTTGTGCTCCATGCCGATCTCGGCCGCGTTCTCGATCTGGCTGGGACTGCCGCCCAGCGCGGCGACCAGCCCGCCGGCGGCCATCGAACAGGCCACCCCCACCTCGCCCTGGCAGCCGACCTCGGCACCGCTGATGCTGGCGTTCTCCTTGTACAGGATGCCGATGGCGGAGGCGGTGAGCAGGAAGTCGAAGATGCGCTGCTCGTTGCTGCCCGGACAGAAGCGGTCGAAGTAGTGCAGCACCGAGGGGATGATGCCGGCCGCGCCGTTGGTGGGTGCGGTGACCACGCGCCCGCCGGCGGCGTTCTCCTCGTTCACCGCCAGCGCGTACAGGTTGACCCAGTCCAGCACCGTCAGCGGGTCGCGCATCGCCGCCTCCGGCTTGCCGGACAGCTCGCGGTGCAGGCTGGGCGCGCGGCGGGAGACGTGCAGGCCGCCGGGCAGGGTGCCTTCCTCGCGGATGCCGCGCGCCACGCAGGCCTGCATGGCGCCCCAGAGCTCGCGCAGGCCGTCGCGGATCTCCTCCTCGCCGCGCCAGCACTTCTCGTTCTCGAACATCAGTTGGGCGATGCTCAGCCCGCTGCGCTGGCACTGGGCCAGCAGTTCGTCGCCGCTGTGGAACGGGTACGGCAGCGGCGTTTCATCGGCAACGATGCGGTCCGAGGCGGCATCGTCCTGGTTGACCACGAAGCCGCCGCCGACCGAATAGTAGTCGCGGGTGGCGATCACCTCGTCGTGGGCGTCGTAGGCGGTGAAGCGCATGCCATTGGTGTGGTAGGGCAGCTTCTGCCGCTTGTTCATCAGCAGGTCGCGCTTCTCGTCGAAGGCGATGGCGTGGGTGCCGCCCAGCCGCACCTGCCTGGAGCCGCGGATGCGGGCCAGCGCCGGCGGGATGATGTCCGGGTCGATCTCATTCGGAGAGTGGCCTTCCAGGCCCATCAGCACGGCCTTGTCGGTGCCGTGGCCGCGGCCGGTCAGGGCCAGCGAGCCGAACACCTCGGCGCGGATGCGGGCCACCTCGGGCAGGCGGCCGGGTTCGGTCAGCCAGCGGGCGACGAAACGGGCGGCGGCCCGCATGGGGCCGACCGTGTGCGAGGAACTGGGACCGATGCCGATCTTGAACAGGTCGAACGTGCTCACTGCCATGGCGCGTATTCTATGCTGCCCGTGCGCGCAAACCTTCCTGCGTCGCAGCAGATCCGGACCCGATGACGCCCATGCCGCTGATCCTGTACCAACGCGACGACTGCCATCTGTGCGACCTGGCGCTGGATGTGCTGGCTGCGGCGCGGGTGCCGGAGTTCGAAAGCGTGTTCATCGACGATGACGCGGGATTGGAAGCGCGCTACGGCAGCCGGGTGCCGGTGCTGCTATGCAGCGACACCGGTGCGGAACTGGAGTGGCCTTTCGATGCCGGGCGCGTGGGTATCTTCCTTGGCCAGGCAACCTGTCCGCCAGCGCAATGACCGGCCGCGAAGACGGCACGAGCGGGCATGGCCGGGCTAGGCTGGCGCATCCGCATGCCGAAGGAGAGCCGCATGTTCCGCGTTGCAGTCCTGGTGCTGGCCGTGATCGGGTCGGGGGCCTCGGTGGCCACCGCGCAGGTGGACGGGGATGCTCCGGCGCTCCAGCGGATGCATGAGGCGTTCGTCGAGGCGTTCGTCGAAAGCGATGGCTTTGGGCCACGGCGCGTGACGCCGATGATGGTGCAGATGCGTCGCTATGAGTTCGATGGCATCGGCGACAGCGGACGGTGCGTCCACGATGTGGAGTTGATCGGCATCGCCCGACACGATCCGCCCCTGGTCCACGCGGGGCGCTTCATGGGTTTCCAGCATGCGAATGCCGAGTCGGGGCAAGCCCCCGGGCATCCCACGCGCGATCTGTCCGGATGGGAAAGCGACATGCTTGGCCTGCTGGCGTCGGGCCAGTCGCTCGTCGTCCATGACGTGGCGGGGAGTACGCGCGCGATGGGCCCGATCCGGGCGCGAGGCGAATGCCTGGCCTGCCACGCGCGTGCGCGCGAAGGCGATCTGCTGGGTGCGCTCAGCTATGGCCTGGGGCGGATCGAAACGCCGCCGGGGAATCCCGAGCGGCGCTTCTGCCGGCAGTGATCGCATCCCGCGCGGGATTCACTTCGGCTTGAAGACGACCTTGGTGCTGATCGCCACTTCGTTCGGGATGGTGCCGGTGTCGGCCCAGTCGCCGCCGCCCACGCCGAAGTCCAGGCGCTTGACCGTGGCCTTGCCGGACAGCACCGGCTGCGCGCCGGGCGTCCAGGTGAAGGTCAGGGTGACCGGCTTGCTGACGCCGCGCAGGCTCAGCGTGCCGTCGGCGGCGTACTGGTTGCCGCCCAGCGAGCGGAACGTGCTGGCGGTGTAGCGCGCCTGCGCGAACTTGGCGACGTTGAAGAAGTCGCTGGTGGAAAGCGTGTCGTCGCGGTCGCGGTTGCCGGTCTGCGTGCCGGCCAGTTGGATGACCACGTCCAGTTTCGACGTGGCCAGCTGCGCGGGGTCGAAGCTCAATGTGGTGGTGAAGCCGCCGAACCTGCCGGTGAAGGTTTCGCCCTGGTAGTTGCTGGCGAACACCAGCGTGGAGCCGGGGGCCTGCACGTAGTCGGCCGCCATGGCCGGTGCGGTGGCCAGCAGCAAGCCGGCCAGCGCGATGCGCGTGCGATCAGACAGTTTCATCGGGGGAATCCTGGGTGGGGGAAGGGGGAACGGGATCGGGAGGGGGCGCGATGGCCTTGCGGCGACCCGGCAGCATCCGCCGCAAGGTATCGTCGTTTTGAAATAGATGGTGATAGAACGCCGCCGCGGCATGCGCCAGCACCAGCGCCACCAGTATCCAGAACAGCAGTTCGTGGGCGTCTTCGGCCAGTTCGTGCACGCGGTCGCTGCGCCCGGCGATGGCCGGCAGGTTGAACAGCTTGAACCACTGCAGCGGATAGCCGGCCGACGAATTCAACACCCAGCCCGACAAGGGGATGGCAAGCAGCAATGCGTACAGCAGGACATGCGTGACCGACGCGATGCGTTGCTGCCAGGTCGGCGTGCCCGGCACGGCGGCGGGTGCGCCGGCATACAGGCGCCAGGCCACGCGCAGGACGACCAGCGCCAGGATGGTCAGGCCGATGGACTTGTGCAGCGCGTAGACGTTGATCTTGCGCGGGCCGTTGGGCAGGTCGCCCATGGTCAGGCCCAGGTAGGCCATCACCAGGATCAGCGCCACGATGACCCAGTGGAACAACTGGCTGATGGCGCCCCAGCGCTCGTCGGTGTTCTTCAGGGTCATGGCGTCGGCTCCGGGGCGGTGGCTTCTTCGTCGTGTCCGCGTGCGTCGTCGTCGGCCTCGGTCCCGGTCCCGGTCTCCGTTTCGGCCTCCGCCTCCGCCCCGGTCTTCCCGCGGTAGGTCGCTTCCGCTTCGATGCGCAGTTCCACGTCGTCGCCGATCACCGATTTCCATGCGGTGATGCCGAATTCCGCGCGGCTGATGCGGGCGGTGGCGGAAAACCCGACGGTGCGGCGGAACGGCGGCAGCGGATGGCGCTTGGCGGCATTGAGGGTGACGTCGAGCTTCACTTCGCGCGAGACCCCGTGCAGGGTCAGCGTGCCGTAGACAGCGGCGTGCTGCGCATCGACCGGTTCGACGCGCGTGGAAACGAAGTGCGCGGTGGGGTATTGCTCCACGTTCAGCAGGGAGCGGGCCAGGGTGGCCTTGTTCCACTCCGCATCGCCCAGGTCCACCCGGTCCAACGGCACGGTGGCGTCCAGCCGGGCGCGGGTCCAGTCGCCGGGGTCGAACGCCAGCGTGCCGGTGCTGCCGGAAACGGTGCCGATCGCGCGCGAGAAGCCCGCGTGTTCCACCGCGAACATCACGCGCGTGTGCACGGGGTCCAACTGGTATTCGGCGATCCTGTCGTCGGCCCAGGCCAGCACGGGCAGCAGCAGCGCCAGCAGGGGCCATAGGCGCCACGCAAGCCTGGCGGCGCGCGGGCGGGAGCGGAAGCTGGCGTGAAGTCCGGGCATGGGCGCCGATTCTAGGGGCCGGACGCTGAAGATACTCCGCTTGCACATGCAACGGTCCGTTGCGAGGATGCCGGACGGGGTGAGCAATCAGCAATGGAAGGTGGAGTGGGGATGGCGATGCGTGCGTGGTGGCTGGTCCTGTGCCTGCTGTGTGCCCCGGCCTGGGCGGCCGTGCCGGAGATCCCGCGCTTCCGCCTGCTGGGCGCGGCCGACGGGTTGCCTTCCACCACCATTCCCGCACTGACCCGCGACCGCGCCGGATTCCTGTGGATCGCCACCTGGGACGGGCTGGCCCGCTACGACGGCGTGCACTTCAAGGTATGGCGGCACGATCCCGCCGACCCGGCGTCGTTGCCGGGCAACGTGGTGCAGGCGCTGCACATCGATGCGTCCGATCGCATCTGGGTGGCTACCGAGAACGGTGGACTCAGCGTGATGGGACCCGAGCGCAAGGGCTTCCGGCATTACCGCATGGCTTCGCATCCGAAGATGGCCAGCGACGACGTCTTCGCGATCGCCAGCGCCGGCAGCGATATCTGGTTCGGTACGTTCGGCGGTGGCCTGCACCGGTTGTCGGCCGATGGCCGCATCAGCCGGTTCGCCGCCGTCGAGGGCGCGGCCGATGGCCTGCCTTCGGATGTGGTGCTTTCGCTGGCCTTCGATGCGCGCGGCGCGCTGTGGATCGGCACGATGGCCGGGCTGGCGCGCTACGACGGTCGCGAAGTGCGGCGCCATGCGTTGCCTGGCGGCGATGGCCTGATCGTCTACTCGGTCAACGCCGACCAGGACGCCGTCTGGGTCGGCGCTTCCGATGGCGTGCACCGGTGGTCGCCGGACGGCGGCTGGGTCACGCCGCCCTGGTCGCCGATGTTCGCGCGCCCCAATGCGGTGATCGCGATGACGCACGATGGGCGGGGCGAATACTGGCTGGCCAGCCAGGGCGGCCTGTGGCGCACCGAAGGCGATGGCGCCCCCGCGCCGGTCAACTACGACCACCAGAGCGTCGGCATCGGACGCGTGCTGCAGACGGTGCTGATGCTGCCCGATGGCGGCCTGTGGGTGCCGGTGCCCACGCGCGGCCTGGCCTACCTGCGTCCGGACTGGCGCCGCACCGCGGCTTTTTCCACGGCACAGGGACTGGGCGGCGGCCTGTACCGCGGACTGTCGCAGGCCGGCGACCATGGGGTGTGGCTGGCCAGCAGCACCGGCAAGGTCGAGCGTCTGGACACGCGCACCGGCGAGATCGTGCCGCTGGGCCTGCACGAAGCGATGCTGGCGGAGATGCGCCTGACGTCCGCCTTGCAGGACAGCCGGGGAAAGCTGTGGCTGGGCCACCGTACCGGCGTGCTGCGCATCGATCCCGACACCGGCCAGCTGGATCGGTGGACGCATGAGAGCGCGGTGGACGCCACGCCCGACGGGACCTCCGTGGACTGGCTGGTGGAAACACCGGATGGCAGCGTCTGGCTGGTCACCCAGATGGGCAGCGTGCAACGGCGCGACCTGCTGACCGGCCGCGTGCTGGACACGGTGGACAAGGAATCCGACGAAGGCGCCGCGTTGCCGGACACGGAGGCCATCGTGCGTGCGCCCGACGGCAGCGTGTGGCTGGGCGGCGCCGCCGGCCTGCTGCGCTGGGATCCGGCCGCGCGCCGATTCGTTGCGGTGCCTTCGCTCGGCGACGAGCGCGTGTTCTCGTTCGCCTTCGAGCACGCAGACCGCCTGTGGCTGCACCGGTTGTCCGGCGTGGAGGCCTGGCGTCGCGACGGTGCGAAGGGTTGGGTGCGCGAGCGGCGCATCGGCGTGGCCGAGGGATTGCCGGCGGTGGAGTCGACCGGGTTGCAGGTGGACGCGCAGCGTCGCGTCTGGCTGGGCACGCGGCGCGGCGTGTTCCGCATCGATCCCAACCCGCAGGGTTCGCACGCGCTGTTGCGCAGTTTCGGCGTGCGCGATGGCCTGCTCAGCCAGGAATTCAACGACCGCGGCCTGCTGATGACGCCCGACGGCCTGCTGGCCGGCACCGCCGCCGATGGCTCGGTGATGCTGCTGGATACCCATCTGCCCGACCCCGAGCCGCTCACGCCCAGCCTGGTGCTGGACGGATTGCAGGTCAGCCGTGGCGACGACGTCATGCACTTCCCCGTGCAGGATGGGCTGGAGCTGAGGCCGCAGGACCACGAACTGCAGATCAGCATGCGCCTGCTGAACTACGAAGATCCGCTGGCCAACCGATATCGCTCGTTGCTGGAGGGCGTCGACCAGGGTTGGGTGGACCAGGGCGCCAGCGGCGAACGCGTGTTCTCCGCGCTGTCGCCGGGCCGCTACCTGCTGCGCATGCAGGCCTTCGATGCCGCCGGCAACGCCTCGCGCGAGATCCACCTGCGCTTCCGCGTGCTGCCGCCATGGTGGCGCAGCCCATGGGGCATCGCCTTGTTCTGCCTGCTCGGTCTGCTGGCGATGCTGGCGATGGCGGCCGCCTATCGCCGCCGCGTGCGCCGTCGCAGCGCCTGGCAGCTGGCCGAGCACAAGCGCGAACTGGCGGAACAGGCATCGCTGGCGAAGACGCGCTTCCTCGCCACGCTGGGCCACGAGATACGCACGCCGATGACCGGCGTGCTGGGCATGACCGAGTTGTTGCAGTCCACGCCGCTGGATGCGCGCCAGCGCGGTTATGCCGATGCCATCCAGCGCGCCGGCACGCACCTGCTGCGGCTGGTCAACGATGCGCTGGACCTGGCCAGGATCGAGGCCGGCAAGCTGGAGTTCCAGCAGATCGACTTCGACCTGCATACGCTGCTCAACGATGTCGTCGCCCTGATGGCGCCGGTGGCCGGCAAGCGCGGGCTCGCCTTCCACGACGGCATCGCCGCGGGCGTGCCGCGCACGGTGCGCGGCGACCCGCTGCGCCTGCGGCAGATCCTGCTGAACCTGCTGGGCAACGCCATCAAGTTCACCGAAGCCGGCCACGTGTCGATGCGCGCGCTGCCGTTGTCGCCGCACGGCCTGCGCGTGGAGATCGGCGACACCGGCCCGGGCATCAATGCCGAACAGCTGGCCAGGCTGTTCCAGCGGTTCGAACAGGCCGAGGGCGCGCGCACCGCGGCGCGCTACGGCGGCAGCGGGTTGGGGTTGGCGATCTGCCAGGAACTGGCGATGGCGATGGGCGGCCGGATCAGCGTCGAAAGCGCGCCGGGCAAGGGCACGCGCTTCTTCGTCGACCTGCCGGCGCTGGTGCCGGTGGAAGGCGGGATGGTTGCGGCGACCCCGGCGCCGATGCGCGCCGCGCCGCTGGCCCTGCACATCCTGCTGGTGGAGGACGACATGACGGTGGCCGAGGTCGTCGCCGGCCTGCTGCGCGCGCGCGGCCACCGGGTGACGCATGCGCCGCATGGCCTGGCGGCACTGGCCGAAGCGTCGGGCGGGGATTTCGACCTGGCGTTCCTGGACCTGGACCTGCCGGGGCTGGACGGCATGGCACTGGCGCAGCAGTTGCGCCAGCGTGGATTCGTCGCGCCGCTGGTGGCGTTGACCGCGCGCGCCGATGCCGAGGCCGAACCGCAGGCGCGCGCCGCCGGTTTCGACAGCTTCCTGCGCAAACCGGTCACCGGCGACATGCTGGCGGAGGTCGTGGCCCAGGCGATGGCCAGCGCCCCTTCCCCGCCCTCCCGCGAAGGCGGAAACGATCAGGGCGGCGGCGCGTGACGACGCGGCGCGACATGGCGAGACGCTGGCTGGGCGGACTGTTGCTGGGCCCGGCCATCGCGGCGGCGCAGGACAGGGGCACGTCCGTGTCGTCGGCGCAGCAGGCCGAAGCGGCCTCGCAGCAGGACGGGGCGCCTTTCCTGGGCGGGTTCCTGACCGAGACGCGCATCCTCTATCCGCTCGCGGTCGGCGACTGGGAAGCGCGCGGCGAGCATCGCTACGAACAGGCGGAGATGGGCGTCTCCGTGCGTTACCAGCATCGCGTGCACCGCGACCGCTGGGTGGACATCTATTTCTATCCCGCCGGCGTGCTGCCGCAGGGACGGTTGCTGGAGGAAGCCAAGGGGACGCTGGAGGGCGTGCGGCAACATGGCGGCTACAGCCGTGCCGAGATCGCGCCGTTGCGCGGGTACGCCATCGCCACGGGTTCGGGGAAGCAACGCAGGCAACTGCCCGCCTATGCGGTTTCCATGTCGCTGCAACGCGACGGCAAGGACTACAGTTCGGCGATGGTGCTGCTGGCCAAGGACCTGTATTTCATCAAGGGACGCTTCAGCGCCGAGGCGGACGCGCTCAAGCCGGCGCGCGTCCAGTCCCGGTTGCAGGCGTTGATGGAGCCGCTGGTCCGGCAGACGTCGTTGTTCAGCACCGGCGCATGCTGGATGCCGCCGCCGATCGTGCAGGTTGCCGTGCCCGACGACGCGGCGGCCGGGAACCTGATGCACATCCGCCGCGAGGACGGATTGCGCACCGTCGCATTCGCCGATCGCGTCGAAGCGGTGGATCCGGAAGCGCCCGAGGCGAAGGCGATGCAGCTCATGTCGATGAGCGCCAGTGGCCGCTGGATACCCGGCTGCCATCCGCCGGAGGACATGACGCCCGAGGTGCCGGCGACGCACCGCGAGATCCGCTTCGAATACCGCGCGCCGCCCGAGCGGAGCGATGGCAACACGCCGCGCCTGCATGGGCGCCGTACCGGGGTGGGGTGATCGCATCCGGCGCAGTGGATGTGCTTCCACCGTGCCGCGAGGCTCTCATCCGTGCACGAGCGGCAACGAGGAGCAAGGCCCGGTACGCGGCGTGCGGTCAGTCCGCCCAGGCCTCGGCATAGACGGTGCGCCGCGCGTTTTCCGGATCGGGATGGATCCAGATGCCGCCGATCTCGCTGGTGGACAGGAACAACCCGTCGCCGACCGCGCTCATCGTGCAGCCGGCGGCGTCGGTTTCCTCGCGCAGCCGCCATAGACGGCAGGATGCCTCGACATGCCGCCGCAGGGACTCGGCGGCCTGTCCGTACGGAGCGTCCACGATGTACTGGTGGTCGCCCCACAGTTCCGAATCCATCAACCGCACTTCCGTCACCGGATGCCCCGCCAGTTCCACCTGGCCCGGCCTGAGCAGCGCGCGCGCGGACAGGGCCACCGTCTCGAAACCGGCATCGTTGGCGGTGGCCGTATCGCAATCCAGTTGCACGCCGTGGACGCGCCGGCGCCAGTCCGGCGCCAGTTCGTCCAGGCGGCGCACGCGGATCCGGTCGCAGCCCGGCACCGGCGACAGGCCATGCGCGGCATCGGCCAGATCGGGAGCAATCTCCATCGTCAACGACGGAAAGTCGCGCCCCTGTACCTGCAGCGCGCGCAGTGGGGGCGCGTCCTCGGCCCGAACGCGCAGCGTGGCCGCCAGCAGCAGGCACGCGGCGGCGGGGACCAGCAGGCGGCGGCAATCCATTGCGTCACTCCATGGGTGGACGCGGCCGGACGGCGCGCGTGGCGTTTATCTTGCGCTGAATTCGTGCACGGCATCCACCAGCACGGCGACGTGCTCGGGGTTCATGTCCGGCGACATGCCGTGGCCCAGGTTGAAGACATGGCCGTCGCGGCCGCCACCGGCGCCTTCGGCGTAGCTGTCCAGCGTGCGCTTGACCTGCGCGCGGATCGCCTCGGGGGAGCCATAGAGGACGGCCGGGTCCAGGTTGCCCTGCAGCGCGACCTTGCCGGCGGTGCGGCGGCGCGCTTCGGACAGTTCCACCAGCCAGTCCACGCCGACGCCTTCGGCGCCGCTGTCGGCCAGGTCTTCCAGGTAGGCGGCATTGCCCTTGCCGAACAGGATCAGTGGCGTGCGCTCGTCGCCTTCGCCCCGCCGCAGTTCGCGCGCGATGCGTTGCAGGTACGGCAGCGAGAACTCGCGGTACATCGCCGGGGACAGCACGCCGCCCCAGGTGTCGAACACCTGCAGCGCCTGTGCGCCGGCCGCGCGCTGCGCGGCCAGGTAGGCGATCACCGCGTCGGTGTTGACCGACAGCAGCGTGTGCAGGGTGGCCGGGTCGTTCAGCGCCATCGCCTTGATGCGGGCGTAGTCCTTGCTGCCGCCGCCTTCCACCATGTAGCAGGCCAGCGTCCACGGACTGCCGGAAAAGCCGATCAGCGGCACCTTGCCGTCCAGTTCGCGGCGGATCACTCGCACCGCGTCCATCACGTAGCGCAGCTCGGTTTCCATGTCCGGCACGCCCAGCTCCTGCGCGTCGGCGGCGCTGCGCACGGTGCGCTCGAACTTGGGGCCCTCGCCTTCCACGAAATACAGGCCCAGCCCCATGGCGTCGGGGATGGTCAGGATGTCGGAGAACAGGATGGCCGCGTCCAGGTCGAAGCGGCGCAGCGGCTGCAGAGTCACTTCGCAGGCCACCTCCGGGTTCTTCGCCATGCCCAGGAAGCTGCCCGCCTGCTTGCGGGTGGCGCGGTACTCGGGCAGGTAGCGCCCGGCCTGGCGCATCAGCCATACGGGCGTGCGGTCCACGGGTTGGCGCTTGAGTGCGCGCAGCAGGCGGTCGTTCTTCAGGGCAGGGGTGGACAAGGCGGAGGTTCCGGAAGGCATGTGGGGGTCGATGGCGGGTTCGGGGTTCCAGGTCGCGGGTGGCCGTCCCGGTCTTCGCTCCGGCAACCGGCGGCCCGCGACCGGAACCCGCTACGGGTTCCTGGGGGCTTCGGCGCCACGCACGAAGGTCACCTGGAAGCCGCGCTTGAGGTGGCTGTCGCGGGCTTTCTCGAACGCGGCGGTGGCCTCGTCCTGCAGCAGGTACTGCTCGCGCTTGAGCTGCGCGCGGCCGCCGATCTGGCCGGTTTCGCGCAACAGTTCCCAGCCCCCGAACAGATCGGGCTGCAGGGTCAGCTGGACGTAGCGGGGCGCTTCGCCCGCGCCGGGGCGTTGCTGGAGGAGGACGCGCATGGGCGGATTGTAGCGGTTGCGGCCCGCGCGGGCAGGGTCGGCCGCCGCGGAAGTCGTCGGTAGGCCGAAGGCGAGGTGCCCGGCGCGGCGGCGATGGTCGGTGGTTTCCAGCCGCCGCTGTGCGCGGGCCGACCGCTGGTCGGCCGTTGCCCGAGGCTGGCACCGGTGGCTTACGGAAGCGGCGGGCGCAGGTGCGCCGGCTCATCAGTGCGTGCATTGTGGGAGCGACGTGAGTCGCGACTGACGTCGCTCCCACAATGGAAGGCGACGGATGGAGTTGCTGGAAAACTCCGCTAGCCGGCGCGCAGCACCGCCAGCACGCGTGCTTCGTCCACGCCCGGTACCACCTCGGCCTGGCCGATGCCCCGCCACAGCACCAGCCGCAGGCGGCCGGCCAGGTTCTTCTTGTCCAGCCGCATGCGCGCCAGCAGCGCGTCCGCGGCCAGGCCGGCGGGGATGCGGGTGGGCAGGGCATAGGCCTGCAACAGCGATTCCAGCCGGTCGGCGTCGGCGACCGGGGCCATGCCCAGGTCGGCCGACAGCCGGGCGGCCAGCACCATGCCCACGGCGACGGCCTCGCCGTGGTTGAGATTGTCGTTGCCCAGGCCGCCGTAGCCCTGCTGGGTCTCGATGGCATGGCCGAAGGTGTGGCCCAGGTTCAGCAGGGCGCGCTCGCCCTTCTCCAGCGGGTCGCGTTCGACGATCTCGGCCTTGTGCTCGCAACTGGCGGCGATGGCCAGCGCCAGCGTGTCCGGATCGCCGGCCAGCAGCGCGGGGCGTTCCTGTTCCAGCCATTGGAAGAAGCGCGCATCGCGGATGGCGCCGTACTTGATCACTTCCGCCAGCCCCGCGCGCAGTTCGCGCGGCGGCAGCGTAGCCAGCGTCGCGGTGTCGGCGAACACCGCGCGCGGCGGGTGGAAGGCGCCCACCAGGTTCTTGCCCTGCGGGATATCCACGGCGGTCTTGCCGCCCACCGAGGAGTCCACCATCGACAGCAGCGTGGTGGGCAACTGCACGCAGTCCACGCCGCGCATCCAGCAGGCCGCGACGAAACCGGCCAGGTCGCCGACCACGCCGCCGCCCAGCGCGAACACGCAGGCGTCGCGAGTGGCGCCCAGCGTGGCCAGCGCATCGATGGCGGCGCCGAAGTGCGCCAGCGTCTTCGATTCCTCGCCGGCCGGCAGCACGAAGGTGCCGATGGCCAGCTCCGGCCGGGCGGCATGCAGCGCTTCGCGCACGGCGCCGGCGTAGAGCGGCGCCACGATCGAATCGCTGACCAGCAGCGCGTGGCGGCCGCGCACGTGGCGGGCCAGTGCGGTACCGTCGCCGGCCAGGCCGGGACCGATGGCGATGGTGTAGGGGTGTTCGCCGCCGACGTCGACGGTGCGTGCGGTGGTCATGCGTTCTCTTCGATGGGCTGCCAGCGGTGGACCAGCAGTTGGGTCAGGCGGGCCGTGGCCTCCGGCGGGGTCAGGCCGTCGGTGTCCAGGGTCAGGTCGGCCACTTCGTGGTACAGCGGTTCGCGCAGCACCGCCATTTCGCGCAGCACGTCCTCGCGGTCGGGGCGTTGCAGCAGCGGCCGGTTGGTGCAGCGGCCCAGCCGGCGCAACTGCGCTTCCACGCCGACGCGCAGATAGACCACGTAGCCGCGCCGGCGCATCAGCGCACGGTTGTCCGCGTCCAGCACCGCGCCGCCGCCGGTGGACAGTAACTGCCCGTGGCCCGCCAGCAGGTCCTTCAGCGCGGCTTTCTCGCGTTCGCGGAAGCCGGCCTCGCCCACATGCTCGAACAGGGTCGGGATGCTGGCCCCGGCGCGTTCCACGATCACGTGGTCCGCATCCACGAACAGCAGGCCGAAGCGCTCGGCCACGCGCTTGCCGATGGACGTCTTGCCTGCGCCCATGGGGCCGACGAGGATCAGGTTGGGGGCCGGATTCATGATGGGCAGATGCTAGCACTGCGCGCGGGCGTGTCGCCGGCTTAACGGCGGGGCGGGTAAGTTGGATTCCCGGCGGATGGCCGGGTCACTCTTCTGGAAGGAATCGCACCATGTCCGTAGCCAAGATCATCGAAGTCAACGCCGCCTCCAAGACCAGCATCGAAGATGCGGTGAAGGTGGGCCTGAGCAAGACCGCCGAGACGGTGAAGAACCTCAAGGGCGCCTGGGTCAACGAGATCAAGGTGGTCACCGACGACGGCGGCAACGTCACCGAATGGCGCGTCAACCTGCGGATCAGCTTCGTGGTTTCGTAGGCGCCGCCTGACCGCTCAAGGTCCGGCGGCGGCCTCGCCGCCGTCCAGCAGCCGTCGCAGTTGCCCGATGTCGTCCGGCTCCTCGGTGCCGAGCGAGACGAGCGCGGGCAGCGCCTCGGCCAGCAGTTCGCGCCCCGCCGGCGCGTCGCCGGACAGCATCAGGATGCGCCCGCGCAACGCGCGCAGGCGATGTTCCCAGCCGGGCGCGGGATCGCCGGCGGTCAGCGCCTCCACGTCGAGCCCCTCGGCCATCGCCAGTGCCTCGCGGTAGCGATCCTGTTCGGCCAGCGCGCGCGCCAGCGCATAGCGGAAGTTGTGCGCGGCCACGTTGTCTTCGCCGAAATCCGCACGCAAGCGGTCTTCGGCCCGGCTCAGATGTTCGATGCCCGCGTCGCGTTCGCCGCAATCGAGTTCGATTTTTCCCAGATTGCCGGTTTCGATCAGCGTGGCTTGCATGTTCTCGCCGAATCGCCGAGCCATGCGTTCGCGCACGTCGCGGGCCAGCGGCAGTGCTGCGGAGCAGTTTCCCGAAGCGCCATGAATACTGGCGACCGTGGAAAGCTGGACCAGGGTGAGGTAATCGTCGGGGCCGAGGAATTTCCTGCTTTCTTCCGCCGCCGCACGCGCCAGCGGCAGCGCTTCGGCATGGCGTCCCAGATCGTGCAGTGCGTTGGCCGAAGCGGATTGCAGCAGCGCCACGCTGACCTCGCCGATGCGTTCGGGGAAAAGCAACGGGTCGGCCTGCGCGGCACGCAGCCAGGCGAGGGTTTCTTCCGGTTTGCCGGAACGTCGCAGGGCATCGGCGATGTTGCCGCGGATCAGCGCTGCGGTCCCGGCATCGTCCGGTGCGATCTTGCGTTGCAGGCGATCGGCACGGCGCAATGCGTGCAGCGCCGGCTCCATCTGCAGCCGGCGCAGGTGGAAGATGCCGCGCTCCAGCGCCGCCTGCAGCGCCAGTGCATTGTCTTGCTGCAGGCGCGCGCCGGCCAGCCGATCGGTCTCGTCCAGCAACGCACCGGCTTCGGCGAAGGCTTGCGCGGTTTGCATGTAGGCCAGCGTGCGCGCCAGCGCGTAACGGGCTTTCAGCGTCAGTTCGTGGCTTTCGCCGAGGGCTTGGGCGTAACCGCCCACCGCCGTGCGGTATTCGACCACGCCGCGTGCGGAGTCCCCCAGATTCCGCCAGGATCGCCCCAGCAGGGTGTGGATGTCGCCGCGCACCTCCGGATCGTCCGACAGGTATCCGTTGCCGGGAGCCGAAGCGTACTCCAGCATTTCCCTGATGGTCGCGTTGTTGCCGTGGCCGCTGTTGCCGGTACTGATCGTGCCCAGCGCATGGTCGAGGAAACGCACCACTGCTTCGGTGCGTGCGACCTGCTGCTGGGCGATGCGCCGTTGCCGTTCGCTGTGCCCCCACAGCAGGCCGCTGAGCAGCAAGCCGATGCACAGCGCGGAGACGGCGGCGGCCACCCACGGGCGGCGGGCGCGGGTGCGTTCCAGCGCCTGGCGCAATTCGGCGGCGGCGCGTTCCTGGGCTTCGCGCCGGGTGCGTTCGGTGCGACGCTGTGGCAGGTGGCGCAGGCGTTCGGCCAGTCCCGCCGCGCTGGCGATGCGCCGCGCCGGGTCGCCGTCGGTGGCTTGGGCGATGTCCTCGCGCAGCAGCGGGTCGTCGATCTCGCGTTCCCAGCCCGGCGCGAGCGGCCGCCGCAGGTCGCTCACCAGGCACTGGTACAGCATCACGCCCAGCGCGTAGACGTCGCTGCGCATGGTGGGCGGCTGCCCGGCCACCAGCTCCGGCGCGAGGTAAAGCGGCGTGCCCGAGGTGTCGCCGTCGGTGCGGGGCGCGGTCAGGCCGAGCGCGGTGATGCCCAGTTCGGCCAACCGTTCCGGTTGCAGCAGGCGGCTGTTGCCGAAGTCGGTCAACCTGACCTGCCAGTCGCCGCCGTGCGCCGCGACCAGGATGTTGGCCGGCTTCAGGTCCTTGTGCAGCACGCCGACCCCGTGCGCGGCGGCCACCGCGTCGGCGATCTGCAGGAAGAAGGCGATCCGCGGTTCGCGCGGCAGCGCGGCCAGCCGCGCGTCCTTCGCGGCCCATTCCGGCAGCGCCTCGCCGCCGTATTCGCATTCGAGGAAGTAGGGTTCGGACTCGAAGTTCCAGTCCAGCGCCCGCACGAAGTCGTCGCGCTCGCCCAGGGTGTCGCGCAGCACCCGCAGCAGGGTGGCCTCGCGCTTGATCGACGACAACCGTTCGCCGTCGAGGGCGAACTTGAACACCCGCGTTTCGCGGCTGCGCGGTTGCCGTGCCAGCCAGACTTCGCTGCCCAGGGTGCTGCCGAGCGGGCGTTCGAGCAGGAAGTGCTCGCGCCCCGGCACCGGCTGGCCGATCTCCAGCTTCAGTACGCTGCCCGGCTGCCGGCCGACCGCAGTCCGTTCGACCGGGCCGTCGAAGCGGTAGCCGATCCGCGGCACCGTGGCGATGCGGCTCTCGCCGGCCGCGTCCAGCGCCTTGCGCAGCTTGCCCACGGCGGTGGCCAGCACGTGGTCGACGGTGATCCGGCCGGCCCAGACACTGTCGAACAGTTCCTCCTTGGTCACCACTTCGCCGACGTGGCGCAGCAGCAGCGACAGCACTTCCAGCGGCTTGTGCTCGATGTCCACCGCCAGCCCGGCCACGCGCAGTTCGTGGCGCGCCTCGTCGAACTCGACGCTGCCGAAGCGCCAGCGGTACAGCCGAGCGTCGCGGGGAGGGGAGGAGAACGGCATGGCCGGATGATAACGCCCGCTGCGGCGCGGCAACCCCGCTCGCACCGCCGCTGCGGACAGGCTTGAAGGTTCCTTGAAGGTGGCGTGAGGACACCGCGTCGCCGGACCGCCAGCATCGGTGGCCAGGCACCAGACGGAGGCGCGGACATGACGATCGGAAACAGGCGGGCAGTGGCGGTGACGGGCCTCGTGCTGATGGCGCTGGCCTTGGCCGGCTGCGGAGACGGGCTGTCCAAGGGATCGCTGGGAAAAATCATCGACGAGGAACTGCGGAAGGACAGCCGGCCGCGCTGCTGGACCCTGCAGAACACGAACTTCGATTGGCCGGTGGTGGTCGACTTCGGTTTCGGCTCGCCCGCCGACGAGCCGATCCTGGCCGGCGCGGTCGACGCGGGGTTCCTGGAACTTGCCCGGGAACGCAGCGGCTTCATGGGCAGCCGCTGGCGCATCGACCTGACCGACAAGGGCCGCAAGGCCGGCGTATGGGACGCCAAGGACGGCATCTGCATCGGCAGCCGGCGCCTGCACGAAGTCGTGCGCTGGACCGAACCCGGCGAGGGCAAGGGGATGACCTTCACCGAGGTGACCTACACCTGGCGGCTCAAGGACGCGCCCGGTTGGGTGGAGCCGGAAATGTTCAAGGGCATCCAGGGCATGGTCGAACCGGTCGAAAGCAGCATGACCCTGGTCAAGACCAGCGACGGTTGGCGGGTTCCCTGATGGGCGCGGCGGGGTCCCCGCATGGGCCGCCTCCGTCCGCGTCCGCGCGCGCACCGGCGGCCGCGCCGCACCGGGCCCATGGGCCGGGACAGGCGGCGGTTCACCGGATCGTCCACGCACTGGCCTGCGCGGCGATGATCGCCGCGTGGCCGTGCGCGCCGCGTGCGATGGCCGCCGGCGCCGACGACCGGCAGTCCGCGCCGCCGCGCAGCGTGCTGGGCGAATGGGTGGGAACCTACGTCTGCGCGCAGGGACTGACCGGACTGACGCTGAGCATCGCGGAAGCCACGCCCACGCAGGCGCGCGCGCTGTTCCACTTCTATGCCGATCCCCGCAATCCGAAAGTGCCCACGGGCTGCTTCACCATGACCGGCGACTACGACCCGGCGACCGGCCGGCTGAGGTTGAAGGGCGGCGACTGGCTGCTGCACCCAAGCGGTTATCGGGTGGTGTCCTTCGACGGCCTGGTCGACGCCGAGGGTCGGCGCTTCAGCGGCAAGGTCGGCGGAGGGGGAGGAGGCTGCAAGGACTTCGATCTCGGCCGCCGCCCCTCGCCCGCGCCGCCGCGGGCGGAGTGCGCCATTCCCATGCCGCCCGCCCAGCCCGACCAGGTGGATGCGGGCGGCATCGGCAGCGCCTTGGCCGCGGATGGCCGCATCGATCTCAACATCCTGTTCGATTTCGGCAAGGCGACCCTGCGCGCCGATGGCACGCCGCAACTGGACGAACTGGGACGCATCCTGCTGTCGCCGTCCCTGGCCGGGCGCCGCATCGGCATCCACGGCCACACCGATGCGGTCGGATCGGCCGAGGCCAACCTGCGCCTGTCCAGGCAGCGCGCCGAAGCCGTGCGGGACTACCTGGTGCGGCAGTTCCAACTGCCGGCATCGCGCCTGGACGTGCAAGGGCATGGCGAAGCGCGCCTGAAACGACCCGAGTCGCCGGAAGACGAAGCCAACCGCCGGGTCGAGATCATCGTGCTGGAGTGACAGGGCGCAGCGGTGCCGCGCGGTTGGCCGGGGCGGCACCCTCCATTGAATGGAGGATCGGAAATGGGCATGGGCAATCGGTTGGGAGTGGCGGCGCTGGTGGTGCTGGCCATGTTGCTGTCGGCTTGCGGGAGCGGCCTGGAAGGGCGTTATACCGACGAATTCGGCATGGGCACGCTCACCTCCCACGATGGCGGCAAGGTCGTGCAGTCTTCGGAACTGGCCGGCGTCGAGGTGGAAATGCAGTACGAAATCGATGGCGACAAGGTCCGGCTGACCCATCCCGACGCGCGGGGCGCGGCCCTGGTGCTCACGCGGACCGACGCCGACACGCTGTCCGGGCCGATGGGCATCAAGTACAGGCGCGAGCCGCGATGACCACTCCACCGTCCAAGGCGTGCCGCGCAAGGTCGCCATCACCGATGCGCTCGATGGCGCGGTGCTGGCGGCAAGGAACGACTGACATGGGCAAAAGGGGGAATGCAATGAAGATCGCAAGCGCGCTCTGATGGCCCGGCTGGCGCTGCTGGATTTCCGGGTGAAGTCGCAAGGCGGCAACTGGGATTCCGGCAGGCCCGTCCAGGTGCGCAGTTTCCCCGACCCCGAAGCGCCAGTGCTGGAAACGCTCCGCGCCGGCGAGCGGTACAGGCGTAGCGGCGTGGTGGAGCTGGGCCGCACTTGGGACCAGATCGTCCTTTACACCGATGGCACCGTCGGCTACGTCCCCCGTGACTGATCGGCGACGCCTACACATACAACACACCGAGAAAGAGGAACCCATCCATGCGCGACCTGCTCTATTTCGATTCGATGGTGACGCCGAAGATCATCACCTTCATCTACTGGCTGCTTCTGGCGGGCGCCGCCATCAGTGGCCTGGTGCTGATGTTCAAGGGATTCGGCCTCATGAAGTATTCGGGCTTCGCCGGGTTCGGCATGGTGGTCGCCGCGCCCATCCTGGTGGTGTTCTCGGCGCTGCTGGCGCGGATCTACTGCGAGATCATGATCGTGCTGTTCAAGATCAACGAAGCGCTGCAGGACATCCGCAGGAAATGATCCGCGGCCGGCGCGCCGGCAACCGCGTTAGACGATCCCAATCGGGAGGAACCGCAATGAAAATACAGGGACGCAGGGCGATCCTTGCGCTCGCCGCGGCGATGGCGCCGTGGGGCGCCGCACAGGCGATCGAAGTGGAGAACCTCGACGGCTTCGAGGAGCATTTCGACCGCTATGCGCCGGGCGGCGACTGTTCGCGCCAGCCGCAGGTCGTGGTGGGGCGCGACGGCTTCGCGTTCGAGGGCGGCCCGGCGCTGCCCAAGGCCACGCGCCCGGAATACGCGGCCAGCTTCATGGGCAACTTCTACGAGGGCATCAGCCTGGCCTTCTTTCCGTATCCCGCCGAGCCGCGGCCGTTCTTGCTGAGGCTCAATGCGGACGAGAAAAAAGGCGTGATGAAGATCGAGGTGTACGACTTCGATTATGCCGGCGGACCGAAACTGCCCGACAAGTACCGCCCATACATCGCGGGGTCGCCGTACCTCAAGTGCAAGTGACGGCTACGCGGGCCAGGCCCGTGGCTTGCGGTTTTCGTCCAGCGCGATGGTGGCGTCGGCGACGGCCGGCAGGGTGCGCAGCGCCTGTCGGCTGACGCGCTCGAAGAACTGGATGAAGCGCCTCACCTGCGCTTCGTCCATCGCCACGCGGCCGGGATCGCGGGCATGCAGGTGCCGTTCCTGCTGCCATCGCCACGCGGCAACGATGTCGAAGCCGGGCGGTTGCAGGAACCACAGCGCGTCCAGCCGTGCCCACAGCGCCGGGTAGTCGCGCACCAGGGCCTCGTTGCACCAGCGCCGCCAGCGGGCGTCGGGGTCTTCGTCGCGTTCCAGCGCATTGAGGGGCGTGGCGAGTTCTCCTTCGTCCTGCGGCGGCACCTGCAGGCACCAGCCTTCGAATATCACCAGGTCCAGCCGCTCATCGACCCGGTCCCACTCGCGTTCGGGGGCACGGTCGTCCGCCAGTTTGTCGAAACGCGGCAGTCGTACGGATTCGCCGGCGCGCAACGCATCCAGCACGGCGCAGGCCAGGCCCACGTCGTGCGTGCCGGGCGGCCCGCGCGTGGCGAGCAGGGGGTGGACGTCCGCGGCGAGCCGTTGCCGCTGCGCGCGGGTCAGGTACGCATCGTCGATGGACAGCACGGCCACGCGCAGGCCCTGCGATTGGCCCAGTTCCGCTATCTGACGGGCCAGCGTGGACTTGCCGCTGCCCTGCAGGCCGGCGATGCCGAAGACCGGGGTGCCGCCGGGGAGCGCACGCGCGGCCGCCAGTGCCGACGTCGCCAGGGCGTGCGGAAACCCTTCGTTCTCCAGCGGGTGCGGAAGCGTCGTCATCGAGAGACAATAGCGCATGCCCGTCTTGCGGGCTGCCCTCCCTTCGTTGGTATCGCCATGCCCGACCTGTACGCGGAAGCCCTGTCCCACTTCGCCACGCTGTTCGAGGAAGCCAAGGCCTCGGGCACCGAGGCCGAAGCCGACGCGATGACGGTGGCGACGGCCACGCCCGACGGGCGCCCGTCCGCGCGCACCGTGCTGCTGAAGGCGTTCGATGCGGAAGGCTTCGTGTTCTACACGCATATGCACAGCCAGAAAGGCCGCGAACTGCACGACAACCCGCGCGCGGCGCTGCTGTTCCTGTGGCGCAGCCTGCGCGAGGCCGGCATCCAGGTGCGCGTGGAAGGCCATGTCGTCCCGGTGAGCGATGCCGAGGCCGATGCCTATTTCGCCTCGCGTCCGCGCCAGAGCCAGTTGGGTGCCTGGGCGTCGATCCAGTCCGAGACGCTGGCGTCGCGCCAGGCCTTCGAGGCCCGCATGGCGGAAGTGGAGGCCGAATTCGCCGGCCGCGATGTGCCGCGCCCCGTCGGCTGGAGCGGCTACCGCGTGGTGCCCGAGAGCATCGAGTTCTGGTACGGCGCGCAGTTCCGCCTGCACGAACGCTGGCGCTACGAACGCGATGCCGCCGGCGCGTGGAGCAAGCGGATGCTGTATCCGTGAGGGGCGCCCCCTGCGCCGCTCCCACGGATAGTGCATTGCCATGACGGGCCCGCAACGCATCGTCTGCCTGACCGAGGAACCGACCGAGACGCTGTACGCGCTCGGTGAGCAGCACCGCATCGTCGGCATCAGCGGCTTCACCGTGCGGCCGCCGCAGGCACGCAAGGAAAAGCCCAAGGTCAGCGCGTTCACCAGCGCGAAGATCGGCGAGATCCTCGCGTTGAAGCCCGACCTGGCGATCGGCTTCTCCGACATCCAGGCCGACATCGCGGCCGAACTGGTGCGGCATGGCGTGGAAGTGTGGATCTCCAACCACCGCAGCGTGGACGGCATCCTCGACTATGTCCGCCGGCTCGGCGCGCTGGTCGGCGTGGTTGCGAAGGCCGACGCCTACGCGGACGAGCTGGCGAAAGGACTGGACGGCATCCGCGGACAGGCCGCGACATTGCCGCGCCGCCCCAAGGTGTACTTCGAGGAATGGGACGAGCCGCAGATCACCGGCATCCGCTGGGTGTCCGAACTGGTGCGGATCGCGGGCGGCGACGATGCCTTTCCCGAGCTGGCGGTGGAGCCGCTGGCGAAGCAGCGCATCCTGGCCGACGGCGGCGAAGTGGTACGGCGCGCGCCGGACATCATCCTGGGCTCGTGGTGCGGCAAGAAGTTCCGCCCCGAGAAGGTGGCCGCGCGCCCCGGCTGGCAGGCGATCCCCGCGGTGCGCGATGGCGAACTGCACGAGATCAAGTCGCCGCTGATCCTGCAGCCGGGCCCGGCCGCGTTGACCGACGGCGTGCGGGAGATCGCCGCGATCATCCATGCATGGGCATCGCGCCACGCGTAGGGTGCGCCCTGGCGCACCGGTTGGGGATGCATGGGATAGGGGGTGCGCCGAACGCGCGCCCTTCCGCCCTGTAGGAGCGACGTAAGTCGCGACCGCGCGGCTGGGAAGGGCAATACCCTTCTTGTTCGCCTACCAGCCGCGTGGCGACGCGCTCATCCATGCCGGTATCCATGGACTCTTGCGGCGCGGTCGCGACTTGCGTCGCTCCTACAGGGGTGACGGGTCAGAAATTGCGCTGGAACTTCACCTGTCCGCTGCGTCCGCCGGATCGTACGTCGAGTTCGAAACGGTAGGTATTGCGCGGCGAGATGCGGGCCGTACCGATGTGGTCCGTGTAGCTGCCGGTCCCGACGCTGCGCAGCGCGATCTTCTGGCGCGCACCGGAGATATCCACGGCGACCGCGTCTACTTCGCCCTCGGCATGCTTCTCTTCATCGCCGGAAAGGTCGCGCAGCGCCACCACCACCAGCGCGGTGCCGGCATCGCGCTGCACGCCGTACTCGCGTGCGACCGCTTCGCTCAGCGACAGCGTGGGCAGCGCGTTGTAGCGCACGCGCAGCGTGCCGAAGTCGCTTTCCGCCGGTGCCGGCGGCACGAATTCCGCCGCACGCGGCGCGTCGCCGCCGGAACATGCGGACAACAGCAGGCCGAGCAGGACCGGCAGGGTGGGGCGCACGAGGAGTTTGATCATTGCGATACCAAGGGATCGGCCGGGTCCATGGGGATGCATGCGGGTCGCATGAAGGGAAGGCATTCAGTCGTTGGCCGCCGACAGCTCGCCGCCGCGCACGGTGGCGGCATGGACCGCCTGGGCCACCAGCGTCTCGAAACCGCCCGCCTGGAAGGTTTCGATGGCGGCCTGCGTGGTGCCGTTGGGCGAGGTGACGCGGCGGCGCAGTTCGGCCGGTGCCTCGCCGGTTTCGGTCAGCATGCGGGCCGCGCCCAGCACGGTCTGCAACACCAGCGTGCGTGCCGAGTCGTCCGGCAGTCCTTCTGCCTTCGCCGCCGCTTCCATCGCTTCGGCCAGCAGGAAGACATAGGCCGGGCCGCTGCCGGACACGCCCGTCACCGCGTCCATCTTCGTCTCGGCGTCGATCCATACCGTGGGGCCGGCGCTGGCCAGCAACGACTCCGCGCGCTGGCGGCCGGCGTCGTCGACCTCGGGGCTGGCGAACAGCCCGGTGACGCCCGCGCCAAGCAATGCGGGCGTGTTGGGCATGCTGCGCACCACCGGCAGGTCGTCGCCCAGCCAACGTCGCAGTTGCGCGGTGGTGATGCCGGCGGCGATCGAGACCACCAGAGGCCGTTGCGACTGCGCCTTGGCGGCCAGCGATTCGCAGGCCTGCCGCATCGCCTGCGGCTTGACGGCGAACAGCCAGGTATCGGCGCCGTAGGCGGCTTCGCCGGCATCGGCGAAGACCTGCACGCCGAAGTCGGCGGCCAGCGCGGCGCGCAGCGCCTCGACCGGCTCGGCCACCCGGATCCGCGAGGGGTCCGCACCGCGCTTGACCAGTCCGCCGATCAGGCTTCGCGCCATGTTGCCGCCGCCGATGAAGGCGATGGGATGGGAGAGCAGGGTGCGCGAAGCGGAGGCGTGTGTCATGGCGTCGTTTTTCACGTGGAATGCAGGAATCGGGTGCGGCCGTGCGGCGTGTCAGGGCGACCGCGTAGGCCGTGCGCCGAACAGCGCCGTGCCGATGCGCACCATGGTCGCACCATGCGCGATGGCCAGGGCGTAATCGTCGCTCATGCCCATCGACAGCGTATCGACCTGCGGGTATTCCGCGGCGAGTCCATCGTACAGCGCCTTCATCCGGCTGAATGCGGCGGCGCGCAACGCCGGGTCGGGATGGGGGGCGGGAATCGCCATCAGCCCGCGCAGGGCCAGTCGCGGTTCGGCGGCGATGGCCCGCGCCAGGGCGGGGATGTCTTGCGGGTGGCAGCCGTGCTTGCTGGCCTCGTCGTCGATGTTGACCTGGATCAGCACGTTGAGCGGCGGCAGTTCGGCCGGCCGATACCGTGACAGCGCGCCAATCAATTTGTGACGGTCTACCGTTTGCACCCAGTCGAACGTGCGCGCGGCGACGTCGGCCTTGTTGGATTGAAGGTGGCCGATCAGGTGCCATTCCAGCGCCGATGGCGCCAGTTCGGCGATCTTGGCCTGCGCTTCCTGCACGTAGTTTTCGCCGAAAGCATGCTGTCCGGCGGCGGCCAGCGCGGCCACGGCGGCGGCCGGTTGCAGCTTGGAGACGGCCAGCAGGCGCGGCGCTGGCCGTTGCGCCGCATCCGCTGCGTTTTCAATACGTTGCAGGGTCTCGCTGAGGGTGTCGGCGAGCATGTTCGTTCAACCATTGGCGGGAGCTACAAGAGCGCTATACTGCCCTTCGGGGAAGTATCGTTCCAGTCGCAGCAAATTGGGGAAGCAGCGTTATGGATATCGCCGAACTCTTGGCGTTCTCGGTTAAGAACAAAGCATCGGACCTGCACCTGTCGGCCGGCCTGCCGCCGATGATCCGCGTGGACGGCGACGTCCGCCGCATCAACATCCCGGCGCTGGACCACAAGCAGGTGCACGCGCTGGTCTACGACATCATGTCGGACAAGCAGCGGCGCGACTTCGAGGAATTCCTGGAAGTCGACTTCTCGTTCGAGATCCCGTCGTTGGCGCGCTTCCGCGTCAATGCCTTCAACCAGAACCGTGGCGCCGGCGCGGTGTTCCGTACCATTCCGTCGGAAGTGCTGACCCTGGAAGACCTGGGCTGTCCGCCGCTGTTCCGCGAACTGATCCAGCAGCCGCAGGGCCTGATCCTGGTGACCGGCCCGACCGGTTCGGGCAAGTCGACCACGCTGGCGGCGATGATCGACCACATCAACAAGAACGAATACGGCCACATCCTGAGCGTCGAGGACCCGATCGAATTCGTCCACACCTCGCAGAAGTGCCTGATCAACCAGCGCGAGGTGCACCGCGACACGCACGGCTTCAACGAAGCGCTGCGCTCGGCGTTGCGCGAGGACCCGGACTACATCCTGGTCGGCGAGTTGCGCGACCTGGAAACCATCCGCCTGGCGTTGACCGCCGCGGAAACCGGCCACCTGGTGTTCGCCACCCTGCATACCAGCTCGGCGGCCAAGACCATCGACCGCGTGATCGACGTGTTCCCGGCCGGCGAGAAGCCGATGGTGCGCTCGATGCTGTCCGAATCGCTGCGCGCGGTGATCAGCCAGGCGCTGCTGAAGAAGATCGGCGGCGGCCGCACCGCGGCGTGGGAAATCATGGTCGGCACGCCGGCCATCCGCAACCTGATCCGCGAGGACAAGGTGGCGCAGATGTACTCGGCCATCCAGACCGGCCAGCAGAGCGGCATGATGACCCTCGACCAGCACCTGCAGGACCTGGTGAAGCGCGCGCTGATCACCCGCAACCAGGCCAAGGAATACGCCAAGGACAAGCGCTTGTTCGAATAATCGAACAAGCGCGGGATTCGGGATTAAGGATTCGAGATTCGTAAAAGCCGGTACCGGAATGCGGGTTGGGTCGCCTTCACTGTTGCGAATCCCGAATCCCGAATCCCGAATCCCGGCTCCACAGGAGCCACCCATGAGCACCATCGATTTCACCTCCTTCCTCAAGCTGATGGCGCACCAGAAGGCGTCGGACCTGTTCATCACGTCCGGCATGCCGCCGTCCATCAAGGTGCACGGCAAGATCTCGCCGATCACGCAGACGCCGCTGACTTCGCAGCAGTCGCGCGACCTGGTGCTCAACGTGATGACGCCGGCGCAGCGCGAGGAATTCGAAAAGACCCACGAGTGCAACTTCGCCATCGGCGTGGCCGGGGTGGGCCGTTTCCGCGTGAGCTGCTTCTACCAGCGCAACCAGGTGGGCATGGTGCTGCGTCGCATCGAGACGCGCATCCCGACTGTGGAAGAACTGAACCTGCCGCCGGTCATCAAGACGCTGGCCATGACCAAGCGCGGCATCATCATCTTCGTCGGCGCGACGGGTACGGGTAAATCGACATCGCTGGCGGCGATGATCGGCTACCGCAACCAGAATTCCACCGGCCACATCATCACCATCGAGGACCCGATCGAATTCGTGCACAAGCACGAGGGCTGCATCATCACGCAGCGCGAAGTGGGCATCGACACCGACAGCTGGGACGCGGCGCTGAAGAACACGCTGCGCCAGGCGCCGGACGTCATCATGATCGGCGAGGTGCGCACCCGCGAGGGCATGGACCACGCCATCGCCTTCGCCGAAACCGGCCACCTGGTGCTGTGCACCCTGCACGCCAACAACGCCAACCAGGCGATGGACCGCATCATCAACTTCTTCCCGGAAGACCGCCGCACCCAGCTGCTGATGGACCTGTCGCTGAACCTGAAGGGTGTGGTGGCGCAGCAACTGGTGCCCACGCCCGATGGCAAGGGCCGCCGCGTGGCGATGGAAATCCTGCTGGGCACGCCGCTGATCCAGGACTACATCCGCGACGGCGAGATCCACAAGCTGAAGGAAGTGATGAAGGAGTCCACCAACCTCGGCATGAAGACCTTCGACCAGAGCCTGTTCGAGCTGTACCAGGCCGGCGAGATCAGCTACGAAGACGCACTGCGCTATGCCGACTCGCAAAACGAAGTGCGCCTGCGCATCAAGCTGGCCCAGGGCGGCGACGCGCGCACGCTGGCGCAGGGGCTGGATGGCGTGGAGATTGCGGAAGTGCGTTGAGCCACCAGTTCGCATCGATGCACTGAAGAAAGGGGCGGGCGACCGCCCCTTTTTAGTGGGAATCGGAAAAGAGGTGACGGTCCTGACGACGATCCCGTCTGGTCGAGGATATTCGCGTGCGCTTGAAGTAAACGCATATAGCTAACAAGCTTGGTACACATTGCCACCATTCCGAACCATTGTGATTGCGAGCGACGCAATATAGCGATGGTCAATTCAAAGCCAACTATGCCAGGGGAAGTATGGAGTCGAAGATAAGGACTTTCACGGGGCAATTGTTCTTGGTTTTTCTGATCGCCCTGTCGTCAACGAATCTGCGCGCGCAAACGCATACGCCGCACCAGGTCTGGACTACCAATGTGGTGCCTGGTCAATTCGCATCTGAGGCCACTGCGATTTCGGCAGTGAGAGCGCTCGGCAGCCATTACGCACTGGCGCAACGCGTGGAGCAGGTGATCCCTGATATCGACAAAGTCACCTACGTCTATGGTGCAATTCCAAGAGGGCCGACAGTAGGAAATTGGACGTACAACCTGGAGGGATCAAGTCCACAAGGAGAAGGTGCGTCAACCAGCGAGGCAGGGGCGATTGCCGCGAAGCTAGCCATAATGAATGCTAGGTATCCGACATGCAATTTCGTATCTATTACCCCCACTTCAGATTGGGCTATGTTCCAAAAATGGTACGACGGTACAAACTCTTTGGAGTCAAGACTATATGACATGACATCTAATGCGACTCAAGGGCATTGCACCTTAACGTGGAAGGTTCGAGGCTGGCGTACTAGACCTGTGGAATGTCCGGAGTACATGGCATGGAGTAGCTTGGACAAGGCTTGTGCAAGGCACGACATAGCTCGAACAGTGACCAAGCCACTCCCTCCTTGCGGGGCCTGTGACTACGTGGGGAATCCGGTAAGCGTGGCGACCGGAGACAAGCGTCAGGTCGAAATAGATCTGTCGCTTCCTTGGATAAAGTTCTCTCGCATTTATCACTCGGCGGAATCCTCTATCGATGGGCGGCTGGGAAGCGGCTGGAGCCATGATCTCAACATCAGGCTGGTGCATGGAAGGAATGGTCCGGCTTTGATGGCCGATGGAGGACAAGCACTAAATTTTCTCAATGTTGCGGGCGGTTACGAGGCAAATGATGGCTCTGGCTGGCGAATAACAAACCAGAATGGGTATGCCCTTCATCGCGGCGATGATGTAGTGCGATTCGATGTATCGGGCCGAGTCACCACTATCATGAATAACAACGGGGAAGGGTTGACATTCGCTTACGATTCGTACGGAAGATTGTTCTCGGTGTCCCATTCGACTGGGCGAAGTCTGGCCTTTCGATATGAGGAGATCGCCCATCCTGCGGCAGCAAACATAAGCTCCATTGAGAGCGCTGGATACACATTGGCGGCCTATTCCTATGACGGCGAAGGAAAGCTGACGGGTGTCACTTACCCTGAAGGTGGTGAGCGGCATTACCATTACGAGGATGTCAGGTTCCCGAGTTATCTGACAGGTATTACCGATGAATCAGGATATAGGATCTCTACCTACAGCTATGATGAATCGGGGCGAGCAATCCGGTCCGAGCGCGCTAATGGAGTGGAGATTCATCAGTTCGCTTACGATATTGATGGGTCGACTAGGTATATAAACCAATTAGGGGAGGAGTACACATATCGTCTGACGAATGATGCAAGTTACCGCAAGGTCTCGTCAGCGCAGACTAGCGCCGGTACGTCTACTACTACATTCGCCTCTTTGGGGTCAGATTTCAGGCGCCGACCAGTCAAGATTCTGGATGGTCGCGGGAACCAAACAACATATCAGTATGCCGATACCACGGACCCGCTGTTGGGAAGCGTACGGGTGGTCACTAAGGTGGAAGGAGCGGGTACGCCATATGCCAGAACGTCACAGACTTGGAAGCAAGTTGCAACACCTAGGCTCGTAAGAGTCCTAAAGCCCAATCTGAGGGAGGATTACTCGCTGAATAGTCGGGGTCAAAGAGTTCTCTCGACATCGACTGATACGGCTACCTTGGCTTCGCGCACGACTTCGTTCACATACTGTGAGCAGGTAGACATTGATGCCGGCCTATGCCCCAGGCTTGGTTTGCTCAAGTCCATCGATGGGCCGCGTACAGACGTTACTGACACGACAACGTATGCGTACTACAACAGCACCGGACCGGTTTGCACTACGAGCCTATCGGATTGTGGTTATGCTCCCGGAGACGTATGGACGGTCACGGATGCATTGGGTCGCGTCACCGAGGTATTGGCCTATGACATCTTCGCTCGCCCACTCACTGTGAAGAATTCCGATGGTGTGGTTACGGAGACGCTCTACCACCCACGTGGATGGGTAGCCGCCACAACTGTCAAAGGCATCACGCCCACGGAGGACCGCACGACACTCTACGAATACGAGCCTACCGGGCTGGTCAAGAAAGTTACACAACCGGACGGTGCATTCACCTCCTACGAATACGATGCCGCCCATCGCTTGGCCGCCATCGCCGACAATGCCGGCAACCGCATCGAATATCTGCTGGACAACGCCGGCAACCGCATCAAGGAAGATACCAAGGATGCAGGCGGGCAGTTGAAGCGCACGTTGTCGCGCATCTACAACCAGTTGGGGCAGCTTGCCACCCAGGCGGATGCGCAGGCCAACCCCACGGACTTCACCTACGACGCCAACGGCAACATGGGTTCGGTGACGGATGCATTGGGTCGGGTTACCGGCAACCACTATGACCCGTTGAACCGGCTGATCCGCACGCTCCAAGACGTGGGTGGCATCGCGGCAGAAACCCAGTTCCAGTACGACGCACTGGACAACCTGACCAAGGTGACGGACCCCAAGGGGCTCGACACCACCTACACCTACAACGGTCTGGGCGATCTGGTCCAGTTGCAGAGTCCGGATACCGGCACCACCACCTATACCCATGACAGTGCCGGCAACCGCACCAGCCAGACCGATGCGCGCGGGGTCACCACCACTTACCAGTACGATGCGTTGAACCGACTCACCCATGTCGGCTATCCCACACCCGGCCTGGACGTCGCTTATACCTACGACGTCACGCAGGCGGTGTGCGAGTCGGGGGAAACGTTCTCGATCGGCCGGCTGACCCGCATGCAGGATGGCAGCGGCAGCACACAGTACTGCCATGACCGCTTCGGCAATCTTGTGCGCAAGGTGCAGACCACCAACGGCGTTTCGTTCGTGCTGCGCTACGCCTACACCAAGGCTGGTCAGTTGCAGGCCATGCTGTATCCCGATGGCACGGTGGTGGACTACGTGCGCAATACGCTAGCCCAGGTAAGCGAAGTGGGAGTGGCCTTGCCCGGGCAGCCCCGCGCCACATTGCTCCACCAGGCTGCCTACCATCCCTTCGGCCCTGTCGCGGGTTGGGCATACGGCAATGGCCGTCCGATGCAGCGCGACGTGGACCAGGACTACCGCCCGATCTCGGTACAGGGTGGCACGGATGGCTTGGCGTTGGCCTTTGGTTTCGATCCGGTCGGGAATCTGGCCGAACTGACCAGCGGTTCGCCGCCGCCTGTGAATTATGGTTACGACGCCCTGGGTCGCCTGACCGAAACCCGGGATGGTCCCACGCAGGCGATCATCGACAGCTACAGCTACGACAAGACGGGCAACCGCACGGCGCATGGCACCTCGTCGGGAACCAGTGCTTATGGCTATTCCTCCAACAACCATCGCCTGACCGATGTTGGTGGCGTTATCCGCAGCTACGACGCGGCAGGCAATACACTGGCTATTGGCGGTTCGCGCGAGTTCGTCTACAACGACGCCGGCCGCATGAGCCAGGTGAAGCAGGCCGGGCTGGTGACCAGGGAGTACGCCTACAACGGCCGTGGCGAACAGGTACGCCGGTATCTAGGCGCAGCCAATACTTACACGCTGTACGACGAGGCTGGCCATTGGCTGGGTGACTACGATAGCAGCGGCAGTCCCATCCAGCAGGCGATCTGGATGGACGACCTGCCGGTGGGCCTGCTAGCCAACGGCAACCAGCTGCATTACGTGCAGCCGGATCACTTGGGGACACCGCGCATGGTGGTCGATCCGATGCGGGATGTGGCGGTGTGGAAGTGGGATATCAAAGGCGAGGCTTTTGGTAACACGCCGCCGGAGCAGGATCCGGATGGAGATGGGATTCCGTTCGTATTCGATATGCGTTTTCCAGGGCAGCGCTACGATTCCGCTAGTGCTATCAGTTATAACTATCTGCGGGATTACGATCTCGCCACTGGCCGATACTCGCAGAGTGATCCAATCGGTCTTCTGGGCGGGGTGAGTACATACAGTTATGTTGCAGGGGATCCCTTCCTTTCACATGACGAGAAGGGTCTTGTTCCTTCAGCAGCTGCAATAAACAGTATTATCTTGGGAGCATTAAGTCGGTGCCTGGCTGGCGCAGTTACTTCCACGACAACGAACATTGCGAAACAAACCTTCGATTGTTGTAAGGATGCTTGCGGATCATGGGACGTCCGAACTTGTGACTGGAGGACTTGCTTACGCAACTCAATGAATTGTGAAGCCAAGAATGCTGCTGTGGCGGGATGTCTGGTTGGCATCTTTAGGCCCGAATTGAGCTTTGTCGCGGGTTGGTTTGCGAAGAAGTATGTTGGTCTTCTATGGCCCTGCGATTGAGAGCAGGATGAGTCTGGAATCAGTTATGTCCGAATTTTTACTTCGTGGAGTTCTTTTGGTAGGTTCCATGGTGCTCATCTTTGGTGTTGCTTCTTCTGTAAAGCATAGAAGAATGTCAAAGATCATCTCCGGTTGGCTCTGGTCAAAGCATAGCGGAACGGGTGGCTTTTCGTGGTGGCATTGGGTGTATCTATCAGTTATGACTGGCGTGTCTATATTTGCGATGTATATTGCGATCTGCGTCATGTGACACGTAGAGTGGGTTGAGCGGAGCGGATTTCAGCCGCGTACAAGTTCAGTAAGTACCCGGCACCCGAGTGTCAGTAGCGTACGTAAGTTGACTCCCGTCCAAACTTGGTAGAGCAAGTTGAAGAGTCTGAAGGCTTTAGAGGCTGAGTGGAAAAAAGCGCATCCGTAATTAGTAGGCTCGTCACGGCCGCTATCTCACAAAAAGAATGAGGATAGAGTGCCCTTCTCTCCCGATTTATTGGACACTTTAATTGGGTAACGATCGCCATATGGGAGTGTACTGTGTGGCCTGCTGCCGATTTCACAGACACCTAGTTCAGGTGCAATGATGAAGTCGGAGGTGGTAAATGGCAAAGCGGACGTTCACGCCCGAGTTCAAGCTTGAGGCGGTAAAGCTGGTCCGGGAGCGCGGGGTATCGATCTCGCAGGCGGCGCGGGACTTGGGGATTCACCTCAACGTGCTGCGGGCATGGCTGAAGGCCGTCGACGAAGATTCCAAGCATCCGTTCCCGGGGCCGGGCCAGCAGCGGCCCGAGCAAGCGGAGATCGAGCGGCTGAAGAAGGAGGTGGCCCGGCTGAAGACGCGTTCTGTACCCGCCTATCAAGGTGGGCGAAAGTACCACCGTGGGCGGCCGCGTCTACCTCATCAGCCACCTCGAACGGTAGCCTGACAAGGACTACAGGGATAAGGATGGGAAGCCATGCTTTATGATATGAAGCACCCCCCTAGTGTGAACTTGCATGTAGGGGAAATATCAGGCTTTAGATACGTGAGTAGCATCACGTCATGCTGGACTTCCATTTCGATAGAGTCGGACAGCCTGAATTGCAGGCACAGTCAGGAACTGACTCATGAAGATCATCAAGAGTGTAGTGGCCGCTGCTGTTCTTGTGTCTTCTGGATTGGGCGGCGCTGTCGCTCAGACAGCTCCATGTTCGCCCATTGCGATTCAATATTGCCAAGAAATCTACGACGAATGCATCGCGAATGGATTGAGCACAAACGTTTGCGCACGCGTTTATGCGCAGTGCATCGCCGAGTCTTGCATCTGATCTACTTCTGATGAAGAACGAGGAAGCCCTGCAGCACTGCGGGGCTTACTTTTACGAGGATTCCCCTCGCCAAAGGCCGGCTTGTCAGCCTATGCTTTCCCCCATCCACGCCGGCTTCCGCTTCGCCGCCCGCTTGAACGCCGGGCAGTCCTCGCGGTGGGCGCCGGGCAAGTAGCCCAGGCTCATCAGGAACTCGTTGGTGATCTCGCCGCCGGTGAAGCGGAAGGTCTTCTTGAACAGCTTGATCCACTCCGCCTTGGCGAGCGGGTGGTGGGCGTCCAGCCATTCGACGAAACCGCCGTGGCTCTTGCGCAGCTGACGGATCACCTGCGCGTTGTGGATGGCGGCATCCACCTTCAGCCGGTTGCGGATGATGCCGGGGTCGGCCAGCAGGCGGGCGCGGTCCATCTCGCCGTAGCGCGCCACCTTGTCCACGTCGAAGCCGCTGTAGGCCGCGCGGAAGCCATCGCGCTTCTTCAGCATGGTTTCCCAGCTGAGCCCCGCTTGGTTGATCTCCAGCAACAGCCGTTCGAACAGCACCGCTTCCTCGCGCTGCGGGAAGCCGTACTCGTGGTCGTGGTAAGGACCGTGCAGCGGGTGGCCGGGGGCGAAATCGCAGTAGCTCGACATGGGGTGTGGACGTGGCCGGGTAGAGGCGGGCGGAAATGCGCCGCGTTGATCGCCCAGTGTAGGCCCGGAATGGGGACAGCGGCCGCCCTCGGTGGCCGGTCCGCGGGGCGCGCGACCGGGCTAGAATGGCGCCATGCAAGACGCTCCCACTCCCCTTGCCAACCAGCTGCTGATCGCGTCCCCGGCGCTGTCGGACCCTCATTTCGCCCGCAGCGTCACCCTGATCTGCCAGCACGACGACGAGGGTGCGATGGGCGTGGTGGTGAACCGCGCCTCCGAATACACGCTGGGCGACGTGCTGCGGCAGATGAACCTGCAGGTCAACGACGCCCAACTGGACAGCCAGATCGTCCTCAGTGGCGGCCCGGTGCACCCCGAGCGCGGCTTCGTGCTGCACGACGGCGAACGCGAATGGGACTCCACGCTGGAAGTGGCCGATGGCCTCTACCTGACCACGTCGCGCGACATCCTGGAAGCCATGGCCGCCGGCGATGGCCCCGAGCACGTCGTCGTGGCGCTGGGGTGCGCCGGCTGGGGTGCCGGGCAGCTGGAATACGAACTGGGCGAGAACGGCTGGCTGACTGCGCCGGCCGACGCCGAACTGCTGTTCGCGCTGCCGCTGGAACAGCGCTGGCAGGCGGCCGGCAGCCGCATCGGCGTGGACATGACCCGGCTGACGGACTACAGCGGCCACGCATGAAGCCCGGCCTGCCCGCATCGGACACGCGCTCTCCTTGCCATCCGGCGCGGGATCGTGGCGTCCTTCGCGGAAGGAGGCGCGCCGCATGAAGCTGGACGGCACCGTGCTGGGTTTCGATGTGGGCGCGCGCCGCATCGGCGTGGCGGTGGGCAGCGCCTTCGGCACCGGCGCCCGCGCGCTGGCGGTGATCGACGTGCATGCTCATGGCCCGGACTGGCTGGCCATCGACAAGCTGCACGCCGAATGGAAGCCCGACGGGCTGGTGGTGGGCGACCCGATGACGCTGGACGGCGGCGACCAGCCGATCCGCAAGCGCGCGCACGCCTTCGCCCGCGAACTGCGCACGCGCTACGGCCTGCCGGTGGTGCTGGTGGACGAGCGCACCAGTTCCATCGAGGCTTCGCAGCGCTTCGCGCTGGACCGCGCCGAAGGCCGCAAGCGCCGCCGCGATGCCGCCGCGCTGGACGCGGTGGCGGCGGCGGTCATCATCGAACGCTGGCTGGCCGCGCCGCATGACGCGACCCAGGTGACCTGATTCTTTCCTTCGTGATGGCACATGACCCAACAACTTGATTCGGATGGACGCCTGCGGCACCTGCTGACCCTGGAAGGACTGCCCCGCGAAACGCTGTGCCGGCTGCTGGACCGCGCCGGGCAGATCCGCGATGCGGCGCTGGGGCGCACGCAACGGCGCACGGCGCTGGTGGGCACCACGGTCTGCACGCTGTTCTTCGAGCCTTCCACGCGCACGCGCAGCTCGTTCCACATCGCCGCGCAGCGGCTGGGCGCGGACGTGCTGAACTTCGACGCCTCCACCTCGTCCACCCGCAAGGGCGAGACCGCGCGCGACACGTTACGCAACCTGGAAGCGATGGGCGTGCGCGGCTTCATCGTGCGCCACGCCGAGGACGGCGCGGTGGCCGCGCTGGCGGCCGAGGCGGGCGAGGGCACCACGCTGGTCAATGCCGGCGACGGCCGCAGCGCCCATCCCACCCAGGGCCTGCTGGACGCGCTGACGATCCGCCAGGCCAAGGGCGCGGATTTCTCGCGGTTGAAGATACTGATGGTGGGCGACGTGAAGCACTCGCGCGTGGCGCGCTCGGACCTGCATGCGCTGCGCACGCTGGGCGCGGGCGAGATCCGCGTCTGCGGCCCGCGATCGCTGCTGCCGGACGACGACACCCTGGCGGGCTGCCAAGTTGGCGGGGATTTCGACGCCATGCTGGGAGGCGTGGACGTGGTGATGATGCTGCGCCTGCAACGGGAGCGGATGGAGGAAGGCCTGGTGGATTCGCTGGAGGATTACCACCGCGACTACGGCCTGACGGCCGCGCGCCTGGCACGTGCGGCGAATGATGCGGTGGTGCTGCATCCCGGCCCGATCAACCGCGGCGTGGAGATCACCGACGAGGTGGCCGACGGCCCGCAATCGCTGGTGCTGCGCCAGGTCAGCAACGGCGTGGCGATCCGCATGGCGGTGCTGGAGACGTTGCTGGCCTGAGTGTGTATCCGTAGTGGTCGAGGGTGTTCTTCCCGCACGGATAGATAAGCAGGAAACTTCCGGCAAGCCGTTTCCCCGTCATCCCGGCGAAAGCCGGGACCCAGCGACTTCATCGCTGAAGTGCAAAGGCACTGGGTCCCGGCTTTCGCCGGGATGACGGCTGTCATTGATGATGGTTACCAGAGGGAGGCGAGGCGTCTGGAGGTTTCCTTCCTTCCTTCGCGCTTGTCCGTGTCGTGCTGTCCGGCGAACCCGGCGCTCAATCCGCCGCCGCGACCACGCGGTTCTTGCCGTCCTGCTTGGCCTGGTACATCGCGCGGTCGGCGCGCGCCAGCAGGTCGTCCTGCGATTCGCCCGGGCGCCAGCGGGCCACGCCGGCGCTGAACGTCACCGCCAGCGATAGGCCCTGGTGCAGCACGGGGCGCTGGGACAGGCGGGCGCGCAGGCGTTCCAGCGTGCCCATCGCTTCGAGGAACGGCGTGTCCGGCAGCAGCAGCACGAATTCCTCGCCGCCGAAGCGCGCCACCGCGTCGCTGCCGCGCAGCGTGGCGCGCGCGATGGCGACGACATGGCACAGCGCGGCATCGCCGCCGAGATGGCCGTGGACCGCGTTGATCTGGCGGAAGTCGTCCAGGTCCAGCATGGCCAGGCACAGCGTCTGCCCGCTGCGCAGCGCGCGCACGGATTCGCGCTTGAACAGTTCGTCGAAGCCGCGGCGGTTCAGCGCTTCGGTCAACTGGTCCACGCGCACCAGCGTGGATACCGATTGCAGTTCCTGTTCCAGGTCGGCCACGCGCTGTTCGGCTTCTTCCGCCTCGCGGCGGGCGGCCAGCAGGTTGTCGCGCGCCTTCAGCGCCTGCGCCTGCAGCTGTTCGGTGTCCTGCAGGATGTCGTCCATGCGCTTGCCCAGTTCGGCGATGCTGCGGCTGTCGCGGATCGCCTGCGCGTGGAAGCTGATGCGGTCGTGGAACTCGCCGGTGCTGCTGGCCATGCCATCCAGCCGTTCGACGAAGGCCACCATCATGTCCTTCATCGCTGTCTTGGAATCGGCGATGCCCTGCTTCAACAGGCCCTGCTTGTAGATGACCTCGCGCAGGCCGGCGCGCGTCTGTTCCAGCGTGGTCCGGTCCAGCGGGCCGGCCAGCAGTTCGCGCACGGCGGCGATCTGGTCCTGCAACCAGTTGCCGTCTTCCAGCAGTTCGCCGACATTCTCCAGCAACAGGTCGAACAGGCTGCGCATCAGGTCCTGCGCATCGCTGACTTCGTGCGTGCGCAGGCCGACCTGCCGGCACAGGTCCTTCAGTTCGGTCGCGAGCGCGTCCAGCGGTTGCGTGGGCCGCCATTGCTTCACGCGGCCGGCCAGCGCATGCGTCTGCGGCAACAGCACGGCATCGTCGCGCAACAGGGTCTCCAGCGCCAGCGCCAGCGTATGGTGCAGCAGGTCGCGCAACTGTTCGGCCTCGCCGGCGACGGGTTCGTCCTGGATGGTGCGGATGTACTTGTCCACCAGTTGCCGCAGGGCGCGCCCGTAGCGCGCCCAGTCGCCATCGGCATGCGCCGATTGCAGGCGCTGCCCCATGCCGCGCAGTTCGCCCGGCAGGCCGGCCACGCCGTCGGCGAAGGCCGACAGCAGGGTGGCCGGTTCCAGTGCGTGCGCGAACAGGGTGTGCAGCTGCGCCGGGCTGATGCTGGGCAGGAGGATGGCGCCGGCGACACCGTTCGCCGTCGGCGGCACCGTGGCCAGTTCGGTCGAAGCCGGGGCCGCTTTTTCCCGGCGGAGCGGCCACAGGCGGCGCAGGCCGCCTGCGATGCCGGAATCGTCGTCGGTCGTCTCGGGTAGGGCGGAAGGCTTCTTGGCCACGGGTGCGCAGCCGTCGGGCCGCCGGAAGGAGGGATGCCGGTTTATCGGCCGCGGCGGGCCACAATTGAGCCGCAGGCCCCACGGTCGATGGCGGGAAGAGCGGAATCGTGACGCGGGTGCGGCTTGGGGCGGCTCAGCCGTCCCTGCCCTCGGCGCCGGACGGGAAATGCCGGCGTGCTTCCTCGACGATCGCCAGCTGTTCGATGGCCTCGGCCTGGCCTTCGGCGGCGGCCTGCCGCACTTGCGCCAGCGTGGGATGGGTGACGATCAGCAGCAGGTTGCCGCATTGCGGGCAGGCGTAGTCGGTGACCTGGTCGTGCAGTTCCATGGCCATGCCCCGGCTGTCGCCCTCCCACCCGCAGGGGCAGGCCAGCGCGCGGGTACGCCAGCCGGCGCTGAAGTAATCGGGGACGAGTTCGGCCATGGGGAGGGTTACTTCCCGCGGTGTTGCGCGAACAGCCAGTCCCACATCGGGGCATGGGCGTAGGTCGCGTCCCAGCTGTTGTGGTTGGCGTCGGGGAATTCGGTATAGCGCGCATCGCGGGCGCCAGCGGCCTTGAGCGCGGCGTCCATGCGACGGGACTGCGCCGGCGGCACCGCTTCGTCCTTGCCGCCATGGAAGATCCATACCGGCACGTCCTTCAGGCGCTGCGCTGCGGCGGCGAAGGGATCCGCAGTGCCGGCCACGCTGTGCACGTTCATCGTCGGCCGCGCCTCGGTCCAGTCCACCGTGATGCCGCCGCAGACCGGGACCAGCGCGGCGAACCGGGTGGGCTGCTGCAGCGCCAGTTCCCAGGTGCCGTAGCCGCCCATCGAGATGCCGGTCAGGTAGACGCGATCCGGATCGCCCTTGAACTCCTCCACCGCGGCATCCAGTGCGGCGAACGCGATCGGGCCGGCGTCCTCGGTCCATTCGGTGTCTTCGGGCGCCTGCGGGAAGACGACCAGGGCGGGGAAGTCGTCCGTGTGTTGCCGCAGGTACGGCCCCAGCCCGGCCATCGTCTGCTTCACGCCGTCGCTGCCGCGCTCGCCGGAGCCGTTGAGGAACAGCACCACCGGCAGCTTGTCCTTGCGGAACCGCGACGCCGGCACGAAGACCTGGTAGCGACGGACCGTACCGTCCACGGTGACTTCGCGCGCGACGAATTCGCCCGTGGATGCGGTGGAAGTCGTCTGGCAGGCGGTCATCAGGATCAGCAGCAGGGCAAGGAAGGCGAAGGTGCGATAGCGCATGGTGGGATCAGTCGGCGGAAACCGGGTTGCAGCATAACCCGTGGTCGTGCGGGCGGCATGAAGCGCCGTCGGGTGGAGCCGCGTGTTCGATGTCTCGGCCCAAGGCGATTCCGGCAACAGCCAAGCACCCATGTACCCCGTTGGAGCATGAAGGGCGCGGCATGTCCTTCCTGCTGGTAGGAGCGGTCTTTATGCCCCGCATGGGGTACATGCCCGCGATGCTCTTGCATGGTTGAGGCGGGGAGCATCGCGTCCATGGATACTCCTGCAGAAGTAGGCGCCTGCTTGTAGGAGCGGGCCATGCCCGCGATGCTCTTGCGTGATTGGACCGGAAAGCATCGCGCCCATGGGGCGCTCCTACAAAAGCGATCTGCATTCCGCGCACTTCACCGGCGCGGTGCCTCAATGCAAGAGGATCAGCGTCGCCAGGCCCAGGAAGCAGAAGAAGCCCATCACGTCGGTCACCGCGGTGACCACGACGGTGCCGGCCACGGCGGGATCGATGTCCATCCGCTTCAGCAGCAGCGGCAACAGCACGCCGGCGACGGCGGCGGCGCAGAAATTGATGATCAGCGCCAATGCGATCACCAGCGACAGCAGCACGCTGTGGAACCAGACGAAGGCGATGATGCCGACGATGCCGCCGATCAGCACGCCGTTGATCAGCGCCACCCGGATTTCCTTCCACAGCAGGATGCGGGCGTTGCTGGAGCCCACCTGGCCCAGCGCCAGGCCGCGCACCATCAGCGTCAGCACCTGCACGGCGGCATTGCCGCCGATGCCGGCGACGATCGGCATCAGCACGGCCAGCGCGACGATCTTCTCCAGCGTCGCCTCGAACTGGCCGATCACGCTGGCGGCCAGGAACGCGGTGAACAGATTGATGCCCAGCCACACCACGCGGCCGCGCACGGCGCGCTTGATCGGCGAGAACAAGTCCTCGTCCTCGTCCAGGCCGGCGGCGCCCAGCGCCTGGTGCTCGGCCTGCTCGCGGATGATGTCCACCACGTCGTCGATGGTGATGCGGCCCAGCAGAATGTTGTTGTCGTCCACCACGGGCGCGGAGACCCAGTCGAGGTCGGAGAACTGGCGCGCGACTTCCTGCGCGCTTTCGCCCACGTCGATGGCCGGCTGCTCGTCGTCGATCAGCCGGTTGATGGGCGTGGAGTCCTCGTGCGTCACCAGCGAGGCCAGCGACACCCGGCCCAGGTACTGGTGGCGGCGGCTGACCACGTAAAGATGGTCGGTGTGGTCGGGCAGTTCGCCGCGCAGGCGCAGGTAGCGCAGCACCACGTCGACGTTGACGTCGGCGCGCACGGTGACCACGTCCGGGTTCATCAGGCGGCCGGCGGTGTCCTCCGGGTACGACAGCACCTGCTCCAGCCGCTCGCGGTTCTCGCGGTCCATCGACTTGAGCACTTCGTCGATGACGGTGTCGGGCAGGTCCTCGACCAGGTCCGCCAGGTCGTCGATGTCCAGGTCCTCGACCGCGGCGATGATCTCGTCCGGGTCCATGTCGGCCAGCAGGCTTTCGCGCACTTCGTCGCCTACGTGCACCAGCACTTCGCCGTCGTCCTCGGCATCCACCAGCCCCCACACGACCTCGCGCTTGCCGGGCGGCAGCGATTCCAGCAGGTTGCCGATCTCCGCTGGCGACAAGGTGTTGACCAGCCGGCGCACGGGACCCAGCCGGCCGCTGTCGAGCGCGTCGGAGAGCAGGCGCAGCTGGCGCGCGGTCTTGTCGTGGCGGATGGCTTCGACCATTCGGGACTCCGGAATGGGGCCGATCCGCGTGACGGATGCGACCGGGGCATCAGGTGTTCATCGCACCATTATCGCCCGATGGTCGAAATAAGGACACCCCGCGCAAGCTTGCTACGTGCGCCCCGGGCACGAGAAGCCACAGCATTGCTGTAGGAGCGCCCTCGGGCGCGATGCTTTTCGGCGATGGACACATGGAAAAAGCAAAGCATCGCGCCCGAGAGCGCTCCTACAAGGTGTCCCTGCGGCATCGCGCCGGAGAGCGTGTTCAAGGGGTGGCCTTCAGCCAGCGCTCGATGCCGGCGCGGTCGCGCGCCTGCAGCAGTTTGCCGGCGCGTGCCTGCAACTGGCCCAGGTCGCTGTCGCGGATGGCGCGGCGGAGTTCCAGCAGCGTGGCCGGATGCAGGCTGAACTCGGTCAATCCCAGGGCCAGCAGCAGCGGGGCCATCTTGGCGTCGCCGGCGATCTCGCCGCACATCGCCACCGGCACCTTGTGTTCGGTGCCGATGCCGATGACATGCCGCAGCAGGCGCAGCACGCCCGGGTGCAGGGGCGAATACAGTTCGCCCAGCGCGTCGTTGTTGCGGTCGGCCGCCAGCAGGTACTGCACCAGGTCGTTGGTGCCGATGGAGAGGAAATCGACCACGTCGACGAAGCCGTGCAGCGCGATGGCGGCCGCCGGCACTTCGATCATCGCGCCCAGGGCGATGTGTTCGGCGACCTCGTGACCTTCCTTGCGCAGCTTCAGGGCGACGCGCTTGATGTGCCGGCGTACCTGCAGGATTTCCTCGCGGCTGCTGACCATCGGCACCAGGATGCGCACCGGGCCGTAGCCGGAGGCGCGCAGGATGGCGCGCAGTTGCGTGTCGAACACGCCCTGATGGGCCAGCGACAGGCGCACGCCGCGCAGGCCCAGCGCGGGGTTGTCCTCGTCGCTCAGCGCCAGCCCGGTGCGGTCGGCCTTGTCGGCGCCCAGGTCCAGCGTGCGGATGGTCACCGGGCGGCCGCTCATGCCGAGCACGACGTCGCGGTAGGTGCGGAACTGCTCGTCTTCGTCCGGCAGCTCGTTGCGTTGCAGGAACAGGAACTCGGTGCGGTACAGGCCCAGCCCGGCGGCGCCCAGCGCGTGCGCATGCGCCACGTCGTCCAGCGATTCGGCGTTGGCCCACAGCGCGATGTCCACGCCGTCGCGGGTGCGGCTGGGCTTGGAGCGCAGGCGGCCGAGTTCGCGTTCCTCCCTGGCGGCCTCGCGCAGGCGCGCGCGATAGCGCCGCAGGTCCTCCGCGTCCGGGCTGACGATGACCTCGCCGGTGCTGCCGTCCACCAGCAGGATGTCGCCATCGTTGATGCGCTGCAGGGCCTGTGCGTTGCCGACCACCAGCGGCAGGTGCAGGCTGCGCGCCAGGATGGCGCTGTGCGACAGCGGGCTGCCGGCGGCGGTGACGATGGCCACCACGCCCTGGGTCTGCAACTGGGCCAGTTCGGACGGCGCCACGTTGTCGCTGACCAGGATCTCGCCGGCCACGCCGCCGGTGTCGGCGACGCGCTGGTGCAGGTGCGCGTGGATGCGGCCGATCACATGGTCCAGGTCGTCCATGCGGCTCTTCAGGTAGGCGTCGTCCATGCCGTCGAAGACCGCCGCCAGCCGGTCGCGCTGCAGGCGCAGGGCGTAATCGGCGGAGTAGCGGCCGGTGCGGATCAGTTCGTCCAAGCCATGCAGCAGCTCGGGGTCGTCCAGCAGCAGGGCGTGCAGGTCGAGGAACTCGCCGACTTCCTTGGCCAACGCGCCGTGCAGGCGCGCGCGCAACTCGTGCATTTCGCCGCGAGTGGCGCCCACGGCATCGTGCAGCCGCGTCAGTTCCCCGTCGACCTGGTTCTGGCGGATGCGCTGCTCGGCGACCTCCAGCACATGCGGCAGCCGGACCCGGGCGCGTCCCAGCGCGCTGCCGCGCGAAGCCCCGTGACCCGGCAGCAGCGCCCGCGTCATTCTTCGTCGAATCGTCGCTCGAACAGCGAGACGACTTCCTGCATGGCGGCGGCTTCGTCTTCGCCTTCGATCCGTACCGTCACCGGCGTGCCCTGGCCGGCGGCCAGCAGCATGACGCCCATGATGCTCTTGGCGTTCACCTCACGGCCCTTGGCCGCCAGCGTGGCGTTGCAGCGGAAGCCGGACAGCGTCTGCACCAGCTTGGCGGTGGCGCGCGCATGCAGGCCCAGGCGGTTGGAAACGGTGAGTTCGCGTTCAAGCATCGTCGTGTATGACTCCATTGCGTGCGCCAGCGGCCGCAGTCGCCGGCAGTTCGTCCAGTCCCTGTTCCGAATAGTTCATCACCCGCAGCAGCATGGGCAGGCTCAGTGCCGACACCCGCCGTACCGGCGTGCCCAGCCGGGCCAGTTGCCCGGCCAGGTTGCTGGGGCTGGCCCCGTACAGATCGGTCAGCACCAGCACGCCATCGCCGCCGTCCACCCGCCGCAACGCGGCCGATGCCTCAGGCAGCAGCGCGTCCAGGTCCGCGTCCAGCGGTACCTCGAAGGCTTCCGCCTTCAAGGGCAATTGCCGCAACAGCGCGGTGGCGACCGCCAGGATCGCGGCGCCCACGCCAGGATGAGTTACCAGAAGAATGCCACAGGCCATGCCGGAACGTTAACAGACCGGCATGACGGGCTGGAAGCAGCGTGGATGGAACGGTGAGAGTGGCACAGCCGCGTTGCGGCCTGCAAAGGGAGAAGTCGGTAGGAGCGGCCTCGGCCGCGATGCTTTCCGGCGGGAAAGTCCGGAAGAGCCGAGGGCATCGCGCCCCAGGGCGCTCCTACGGGCCATCCCGCCTCCTTCCCCGCCCCCTCAGTCCAGTTCGCGGTGGAACGTGGCGACTTCTTCCCAGCCCAGGTCGCGGGCGTGGCGGGCCAGGGTTTCGGCCAGGTAGACGGAGCGGTGCTTGCCGCCGGTGCAGCCGAAGGCGATGGTCACGTAGCTGCGGGTCTCGCCGCGCAGGCGCGGCAGCCAGGTGTCGAGGAAGCCGCTGACCTGGCCGACGTATTCGGCCACTTCCGGCTGTGCGTCCAGGTAGCTGCGGACCTTGGGGTCGCGGCCGGAGTAGGGGCGAAGCTCGGGGTTCCAGTGCGGGTTGGGCAGCACGCGCGCGTCGAACACGAAGTCGGCATCGGCCGGCACCCCGCGCTTGTAGGCGAAGGACTCGAACAGCAGCGACAGCGAGGTGCCCTTGTTGAACGCGAACTCGGCGATGATGCGCCGGCGCAACTGGTGCACGTTGAGGTGGCTGGTGTCGATGACCACGTCGGCCTCGGCCAGCAGCGGCTGCACGATGGCGCGTTCCTGCCGGATCGCCTCGCTCAGCGTCTGGCCGCCATGTCCCAGCGGGTGCCGGCGGCGGGTATCGGAATAGCGGCGCAACAGCACGTCGTCGCTGGCGTCGAAGAAGATCAGCCTGCCTTCCAGCCCGAGCTGGGTCAGCGCGGCGCGCCATTGCGCCAGCTTGGACAGGTCGCTGTGGCGGCTGCGCACGTCGATGCCGACGGCGATCTTCGGCGGCAGTTCGTCGTCGCGCATCAGGCTGCGCACGAACGAGGGCAGCAGTTCCACCGGCAGGTTGTCGACGCAGTAGTAGTCCAGGTCCTCGAAGGTCTTCAGCGCCACCGACTTGCCCGAGCCGGACAGGCCGCTGACGATGACCACCGTGGGCGCCGCCGCCGCCGGCGTGCCGTTGTCTTCGAGCACGTCGTGCGGATGGGAGACGCCGGTGGTCTCGACCGTGCTCATGGCGTGCTGCGTTCCAGCAGGTTGCTGTGGCGGGCGATGAACATGGCGGCGGGGTCGATGCCCTTCGTGCGCAGGATGTGCAGGCGGGTGGCCGCTTCGGTCAGCACGGCCAGGTTGCGGCCGGGCATCACCGGCAGGGTGATCAGCGGCACGTCCAGGTCCAGCACGTGGCGCGTGCCGGAGTCGCCGGTCAGCCGCTCGTAGCCGTGCGGGTTGGGTTCGGTCATCGGCCGGGTCAGGTGCACGATCAGGCGCAGGTACTTGTTCTTCTTCACCGCGGTGTCGCCGAACATCTCGCGCACGTTCAGCACGCCCAGCCCGCGCACTTCCAGCAGGTCCTGCAGCAGTTCGGGACAGGTGCCGTCGAGCACGTCGGGGGCGATCTGGGTGAACTCGGGCGCGTCGTCGGCCACCAGCCGGTGGCCGCGGCTCAGCAGTTCCAGCGCCAGCTCGCTCTTGCCGGACCCGGCTTCGCCGGTGATCAGCACGCCGATGGAGTAGATCTCCATGAACACGCCATGCAGCGTGACCCGCGGCGCCAGCGTGCGCGCCAGGTGGTAGGACAGGTGGTTGAGCAGCTCGTGGCCGCGCTTGGGCGACACCCACAGCGGCGTGTCGGTCTCGTTGGCGACTTCGCGCAGGTCCTCGGGACAGGACTGGTTCTTGCTGATCACCAGCGCCAGCGGGCGGAACTGCACGATCTTCTCGATGGTTTCCCAGCGCTGGCGCGAATCCAGCGAATCCAGCCAGGCCAGTTCCTCGGAGCCGAGGATCTGCACCTTGTTGGGGTAGACCGCATTGAGATAGCCGGCCATCGAGGGCCGCCGCGATACGGTGTCGCCCGCTTCCAGGACGCGCTTCTCGCCCTTCTGTCCGGCCAGCCAGCGCAGGGCCAGCTTGTCCTTCTGCTGGTCGAACAGTTCACGGGCGGTGATGCTGGTGTTCATCATGCGGCGGCGACTCGTAGGCACGGCCAGTGGCCGGGTACGTGCCAGTGTAATGCGCCCTCATGGCCATCGCGACCCGCCCGGACATGGCGGGCAGGGGCACGCATGAGGAAGATCGGCCATGGCCCCCGCCGGCCGTGCGGCGGAGGCATGCGGCATTCATTCGGGGGGACGTGCGGCACGCGGGTGCGCGTGCCGACGCGCAACGAAAGGGCGAAGGCTATTCGGCGAGTTCGGAGCGGACGCTGTTGCGTTGCACGTCGTTGCGCTTTTCCTTGTGCTTCACCAGCAGGCGGTCGAGCTTGTCGGCCAGGATGTCGATGGCCGCGTACATGGTCTGCGCGCCGGCGTCGGCATGCAGTTGGCGCCCGGCCATGTTGACGGTGGCCTCGGCGAGGTAGTCGGGTTTGCGGGTTCCCAGTTGCGTACGGACTTCAAAGGGTTGATCGAAGTGGCGCTCCAGCCTCTTCAGCTTGGTCTCGACGTATTCGCGCAGGGCGGGAGTGACTTCGATTTCATGGCCGTAAGTCTCGATACGCATCGTGCTACCTCCTTCAGGTCAGTAATCCGCACCGCGGTGCGGGAGAGCGTGTCACCTGCAGTGACAACGCAAACAGGCTTGGGGTTCCGGCAATCTCCTCTGTGGTCGGGAATGTGGTGGACGCTTTCATCGCCCACAGGCCAAAGATGGACCCGAAACGGCCAACTATCAACCGGTGGCCGCAGATTCTCCGCGGGTGTTAGGAAAACGTATGGACGCGATGTCGTGCGCGTCACATTCGAGATGCGCGGCAGGTCAGGCGATGCGAACGCGTTCGTGCGAGGACAGGATGTTCATCGCTTCGCGGTACTTGGCCACGGTGCGGCGCGCGACGGGCACGCCGGACGCCTTCAGCAGGTCGGCCAGCTTGGCGTCGGACAGCGGCTTGCGCGGGTTCTCGCTTTCCACCAGCCGGCGGATCATGGCCTGTATGGCCGTGCTGGAGGCCTCGCCGCCGCCGTCGGTGTCGATGCCGGAGGCGAAGAAGGCCCGCAACGGCAGTGTTCCACGCGGCGTGCGCACGTACTTGCGGGCGATGGCGCGTGAAACCGTGGATTCGTGCAGGCCGACTTCCTCGGCCACGTCGCGCAGGGTCAGCGGACGCAGCGCTTGTTCGCCGAATTCGAGGAACCCGGACTGCTGGCGCAGCAGGCAGCGGGTGACCTTCAGCAGGGTTTCGCCGCGCGCTTCCAGGCTCTTCAGCAGCCAGCGCGCTTCCTGCAACTGGCCCTTCAGGTAGCCGGCGTCGCTTTCGCCGCATTGGCGGATCATCTGTTCGTAGCCGCGGTGGATGGTGACCCGCGGCAGCGTGTTGCCGGCCAGCGCCGCCCGCCAGACGCCGCGCTGGCGCCACACCACGCAGTCGGGCACCACGTAGGTGTCGTGCGAAAGCTCGCCCACCTGCGCGCCCGGCTTGGGGTCCAGCGTGCGCAGCAGCTGCACGGCTTCCTCCACCTCGGCCACCGGCCGCTTGAGTTCCTGCGCCAGCCCGGCCGCGCCGCTGCGCGGCAGGCGTTCCAGCGCAGTGTCGGCGATCTTCAGCGCCAGGGCCTTGCCGGGGGTGTCGTCGCTCAGTACCGACAATTGCAGGTGCAGGCACTCGCCCAGCGTGCGCGCGGCCACGCCGACCGGATCGAAGCGCTGCAACTGGTGCAGGACCACCAGGATCTCGTCTTCGCCGGCCTCGGTTTCGGGGCGCAATGCCTGCGCGATGTCGGCCAGCGGTTCGCGCAGGTAACCGTCGTCCTCCAGCGCGTCGATCAGCGCCGCGCCGATGCGGCGGTCGCGCGCGGACAGGTGCGACAGGTGCAGCTGCCACAGCAGGTGATCGTGGAGCGTATCGACTTCGGCGACGCGTTCGGCCTGGCTGCCGCCTTCATCGTCGTCGAAGGAACCGCCACCGCCCGAGGTGGCCCAGGGACCCTCGTCGGGCGACCAGTCGTCGTCACGGGCCAGCGTGTCGCGATCGTCCTCCGGTGCGCTTGCCTGTGCGTCGTGCTCGCTGCCCGCTTCGGAAGGGGCGGGAGCTTCGCTGTTCTCGGCCCAGTCCAGCAGCGGATTGGACTCGATCGCTTCGGTCAGCTCGATTTCCAGTTCGGCGGTCGACATCTGCAGCAGCCGGATGGCCTGGCGCAACTGCGGCGTCATGACCAACTGCTGTCCCAGCGATGTCTGCAGGCGTGGCTTCATTCCCGACCCATGAAACGCGTAGGAGCCAACAGGCACGCGCCGCGCGGGTCACAGGCGGAACGCATCCCCCAGATAGACCCGACGCACGTCCGGATTGGCCAGCAACGCGTCCGGCGCCCCCTGCGCCAGTACGCTCCCGGCATTGAGGATATACGCCCGGTCGCAGATTCCCAAGGTTTCGCGCACGTTGTGGTCGGTGATCAGCACGCCGATGCCGCGATCCTTGAGGTGTTTCACGATCCGCTGGATCTCGCCCACCGAGATGGGGTCCACGCCGGCGAAGGGTTCGTCCAGCAGCATCAGGCGCGGCTTGGCGGCCAGGGCGCGGGCGATCTCGCAGCGGCGGCGCTCGCCGCCGGACAGGCTGGCGCCAAGCTGTTCCGCGACGTGGGCGATCTGCAGTTCGTCCAGCAGCGAGGCCAGTTCGCGCTCGATGCCGGCCGCGTCCAGGTCCTCGCGCAGCTCCAGCACCAGCCGGATGTTGTCGGACACGGACAGCTTGCGGAACACCGAGGGTTCCTGCGGCAGGTAGCCCACGCCCAGCTTGGCGCGACGGTACATGGGTTCGGCGGTGATGTCCTTGCCGTCCAGCTCGATGCTGCCGGCATCGGCGGCCACCAGGCCGACGATCATGTAGAAGCAGGTGGTCTTGCCGGCGCCGTTCGGGCCGAGCAGGCCGACCACTTCGCCGGCCTCCAGGGTCAGGCCGAAATCGCCGACGACCTCGCGCTGCTTGTAGCGCTTGCGCAGTCCCTTGGCGGTCAACATCAGTTCTTGCCCTGCGCGTCCTGAGCGGACTTGGGCTTGATGACGGTGCGCACGCGGGTGCCGTCGCCGCCGCTCTGGATGTTGCCGGTCACGGTGTTGTAGACCATGCGCTGGCCGGTGTTGGAGCCGCGGTCGGACTTCACCGTGTAGTTGCCGATGAAGGTGATGGTTTCCGAGGCCATGTTGTACTCGACGCGGTCGGCCTGGGCGTCCATCCAGCCGCCGTCGTCCAGTTGCTGGCGCATCTTGACCTGCTTGCCGGTGAACACGGCGTGCGACGGGTCGCCGTTGCGCTGGGTCAGTTCGGCGCGCTCGGCGCTGATCTCCAGCGTGCCCTGTTTCAGGTTGACGTTGCCGATCCAGGTGGTGGTGCTGTTGCCGTCCAGCACGCCTTCGGTGCGGTTGGAGTCCAGGATCATGTCCTGGTTGCGGTCGGACGACTTGGCCAGCACCGTCGCCGGCGCGAGCAGGACGCCTGCCGCAAGCAGCAGGAACGGCAGCCGGGTGGCGTTAGCGGGCAGACGGAGGCGCATAGACGGACTTGACCTGGGACTTGAAGACGAAGGCTTTGGTCTTGAGGTTGGTCTCAAAACCACGACCGGTGAGTATAGAGCCGGGCTGGGTGATGGTCACCGTATCGTCGGACTGGGCCAGGTCGCGGTCGGGGAAGACGTTCAGCTGCTGGGTGCGGAACTGCATCGTATGGGGGCTGCCCTTCGGCGGCGTGCCGTGCACGTCCCCGCGCAGCCGCAGTTCCTCGCCCTTGGCCGACAACCAGCCGGTCTTGGACCGCAGTTCCCAGGAGCGGCCGTCTTCCTCGGGCAGCAGGAACAGCGGCGTGGTGATGGTGAAGGTCTGGTCGGCCGGGTTGCGGGCCATTTCCGGCGCGCGCACGGCCATGGCCTCGATGCCCTGGCTGTTCAGCGCGATCATCTCGAAATCGCGCATCACGTAGTCCGAGCGGTCGGCCGCCGCGCGGTCCGGCTCCGGGATGTCGCGGTTCTTCCACGCCGACCAGCCGCTGACGATGGCGGCCAGCAGCAGGACCAGGCCGAGGGTGGTGCGCCAGCTCATGCGGTGGCTCCTTCGAAGGCCGGGGCGCGTCCCTGCGCGCCCAGCAGCAGGTCGCAGGCCTCGCGGGCGGCGCCCTCGCCACCGCTGCGGCGGGTCTGCCAGTGCGCGTGCGCCGCGGTCCACGCATGGGCATTGGCCGGGGCGATGGCCAGGCCGACCGCCCGGAACGGCGGCACGTCCGGCAGGTCGTCGCCCATGAAGGCGACCTGTTCCAGGGTGATGCCCAGGCCCTCGCACAACGCCTTCACCTGGGCCAGCTTGTCCTTGACGCCGATGAACACTTGCGCGCCGAGTTCGTGGCCACGGGCCACGGCGGCAGTGCCGCCGCGCGCGGTGATGAAGGCGACCTCGATGCCGGCGCGCTTCAGCAGCACCAGGCCCTGTCCATCCTGCACATGGAAGGCTTTCTGTTCATGCCCCTCGCCATCCAGATACAGGCGGCCGTCGGTCAACGTGCCGTCCACGTCGAAGCACGCCAGCCGGATGCGCGCGGCGCGGGCCAACAGATCGTCGTCGAGGGCGTGCAGGTGGGATAGGGGCATGGGGTGGGAAATTCGGGATTCGGGATTCGGGATTCGGGATTCGTGCGATTGCAGGGCAGGACACATGTGCTTGCCTCTCCAATCCCGAATCCCCAATCCCGGCGTTTGTTACACCACGCGGGCACGCAACAGGTCGTGAATGTTCAAGGCGCCGACCGGGCGTTGTTCATCGTCCACCACGATCAGGCCGCTGATCTTGTGGGTCTCCATCAACCGCGCCGCTTCCACCGCGAGCTGGTCGGCGCCGATGGTCTTCGGCTGCCGGGTCATGACCTCGCCGATCCGGGTGCCGCGCAGGTCCAGCGCTGGATTGTCCAGCGTGCGGCGCAGGTCGCCGTCGGTGAACAGGCCCACCAGCGCGCCATCGCTGTCCACCACGGCGGTCATGCCGAGGCGCTTGCGGCTCATTTCCACCAGCGCCTCGCTCAGCGTGGCGCCTTCGTCGATGCGCGGCACGTCGTCGCCGGCATGCATCACGTCGGTGATGTGCAGCAGCAGGCGGCGGCCCAGGCTGCCGGCCGGGTGCGAACGGGCGAAGTCGTCGGCGGTGAAGCCGCGCGCATCCAGCAACGCGACCGCCAGCGCATCGCCCATCGCCAGCGAGGCGGTGGTGCTGCTGGTCGGCGCCAGGTCCAGCGGGCAGGCTTCGGCCGGCACGCTGACGTCCAGGTGCACGTCGGCCTCGCGCGCCAGCGTGGACTGCGGGCGGCCGGTCATCGCGATGACGGTGTTGCCCTGGCGCTTGAGCACGGGCAGCAGCATGAGCACTTCGTCCGATTCGCCGGAATACGACAACGCCAGCACCACATCGGCATCGGTGATCATGCCCAGGTCGCCATGGCCCGCTTCGCCCGGGTGCACGTAGAAGGCGGGCGTGCCGGTGGAGGCCAGGGTGGCGGCGATCTTGCGGGCGACATGGCCGGACTTGCCCATGCCGGTGCAGACCACGCGGCCATGGCTGTCGAGGATGGCCTGGCAGGCGGCCGAGAAGGCGCCGTCGATGCGCGCGGCCAACGCATCCAGCGCGCGGGCCTCGATCTCGATGACGCGACGCCCGCTGGCCGCCAGGCTGGCGGGCGTGACGGACTCGGTCAGGGGAAGCGGCTGGGACATGCGGAGGCGGGCGCCGAGGGTAGAATGGCCGGGTATTTTATTAGGAAAGCCCGTTGGACGCCGAAACCATCCGTAAACTGATCGAATCCGGCCTGCCCGGGGCCCGTGCCGAGGTGCAGGGCGACGATGGCGTGCATTTCGAGGCCACCGTGGTGACCGAGGCCTTCCGCGGCAAGCTGCCGCTGGCCCGGCACCGGCTGGTCTACGCCACGCTGGGCGAGCTGATGGGCGGCGCCATCCACGCCCTGGCGCTGAAGACGCTGACCCCCGAAGAAGCGGGCTGAACAGGTTGCTGGTTGTCGGTTCCCGGTTGCTGGCGGCAACAGGAATCCCGATCCGCGCCGCGCGTCCGTAACCAAGAACCTGCAACCCGCAACCAAGAACCCCATATCCATGCAGAAAATCATCGTCACCGGCGGCAACCCGCTCAACGGCGAAGTCACCATTTCCGGCGCCAAGAACGCGGTGCTGCCGATCCTGTGCGCCACCCTGCTGGCCGATGCGCCGGTGGAGATCACCAACGTGCCGCACCTGCACGATGTGGTCACCACCGTGAAGCTGCTGGGCGAACTGGGCGCCGGCATCAGCATCGACGAGGGCACGCTGGCGAAGGGGCGCGGCATCACCGTGGACCCCACCACCGTCAGCCGTTTCGTGGCGCCGTACGAACTGGTCAAGACCATGCGCGCCTCCATCCTGGTGCTGGGGCCGCTGGTCGCGCGCCACGGCGCCGCGGTGGTGTCGCTGCCCGGCGGCTGCGCGATCGGCTCGCGGCCGGTGGACCAGCACATCAAGGGCCTGCAGGCGCTGGGCGCGGAGATCACCGTCGAGAACGGCTACATCAAGGCGCGCGCGGCGCGGCTGAAGGGGGCGCGCTTCGTGTTCGACATGGTCACCGTGACCGGCACCGAGAACGTCATGGCCGCCGCCACGCTGGCCGAAGGCACCACGGTGCTGGAGAACGCCGCGATGGAGCCGGAGGTCACCGATCTGGCCGAATGCCTCAACGCGCTGGGCGCCAGGATCGAAGGCGCCGGCACCTCGCGCATCGTCATCCATGGTGTCGAACGCTTGGGCGGCGGTCGCCATTCGGTAGTGCCCGACCGCATCGAAACCGGCACCTTCCTGGTGGCCGCAGCGATGACCGGCGGCAGGATCACGGCCCGGCAAGCGCGCCCGGACACGCTGGAAGCGGTGCTGGACAAGCTGAAGGAAGCCGGTGCGGTGGTCGGGACCGCCGCCGGCAGCATCACCCTGGACATGCAGGGCAAGCGCCCGAAGGCGGTCAGCCTGACCACCGCGCCGTACCCGGCGTTCCCCACCGACATGCAGGCGCAGTTCATGGCCCTGAACTGCGTGGCCGACGGCGTGGGCGTGATCAACGAGACGATCTTCGAGAACCGCTTCATGCACGTCAACGAACTGCTGCGCCTGGGCGCGGACATCCGCGTGGAGGGCCATACCGCCATCGTGCGCGGCGTGGACAGGCTCAGCGGCGCGCCGGTCATGGCGACGGACCTGCGCGCCTCGGCATCGTTGATCCTGGCCGGCCTGGTGGCGGGCGGCGATACCATCATCGACCGCATCTACCACCTGGACCGCGGCTACGAGAACATCGAGGAGAAACTCGGTGCGCTCGGCGCGAAGATCCGGCGGGTGTCGTGAGCATGGCCGGCTTCCCGACACCTGCCGCCCGCCCGCGTTTCTCCCTGCGCCGCAAGGTGCTGCTGGGCTTCGTCGCCGTGTTGCTGGCGGCGATGGCGTGGCTGCACTTCACCGGCGCGGCCGGCACGCACGGCATCTCCAGCGAAGACATGGACTGGAACGGCGACGGCACGGTCACCGAATCGGAAATCGCCCAGGCGTTCTACGCCGTGGTGGTCAAGCAGACCAAGGAGGGCCCGCGCCAGTGCAATACCTTCGCGTGGCGCCGCAACGGTGAAACCATCCGCATGGACTGCAAGACCGTCTTCGACGCCGGCGCCGCCAGCGGGAAGGAATGAAAAAAGCCCGGCATCGCCGGGCTTTTTCCGTCATGGCATGAATCGGCTCAACGCCACGATTTCAGGTGCAGGTCGATCGCATCCTGACCGTTCTCGCGCTGCAGGATGCGCGCCGGCACCGGCGTGTCCGGCACGATCCAGACGATAGTCTGCTTGTCGCCGTCGGTGCGCACCACCTTGGTGGCGTCCTGCGCCCGTCCGCCGACGGTGATGCGTTCCTTGCCGGCGACCTGGTAGACCATCGGCTTGGCGCGGCCGTTCTCGACCATGCGGTAGTTCAACGGCTTGCCGGCGGCGACATCGCGCACGATGGCCAGGTTGACCAGCAGCGCATCCATGTCGCCGGCCTGCAGCTTCACCGGGCCGGCGCGGTCGGGCTTCACGTCGCCGGACCAGGTGGCCTGCGCCTTGCCCCAGTCGTACACGGTGTTGACGTTCTTCTTCTTGATCAGCAGGCGCGAGCTGTCGCTGCTGGACAGCGGGCGCAGGCGGCCGTCGTATTCGTCGAACACGGTCTTCTGGCTCAGGTCCACGGCCTGGTTGCGCACGCTGAGCGTGTACTGCCAGCGGTTGTCGCCCTGTGGCGCCAGCACCATCTGGCCCTCGCCGGACATGCCCAGCGCGCTGGCCTGGTACTGTGCGGTGAAGCCTTCGATGGCCAGCGCCGGGGCACTGGACGCGGCGAGCACGGCGGTGGCTGCCAGCAGGCGGAGGGGGGTGAAGGCGGTGGTCTTCATGCTCATGGCACTCCTTGGTATTCGACCAGGCGCAGATCGATGGTGTCCTGGCCGTTCTCCCGCTGCAGGATGCGCACGGGGGTGGGGACGCCGTCGGCGACCCAGAAAATCGTCTCGTCGTGGCCGCCGTTGGCCCGGCTCACGCGCAGGGCGCTGTAGCTGAGGTCCTCGACGGCGATGGTTTCCGGCTCGGTGGCTACCACATATTGGTAGTCGCGTACGCGGCCATTGTCCACCACCCGGTAGTTCAGCTGGCGGCCCGGCGCGGCGTCGCGGATCACCGCCAGGTTCATCAGCAGCGCGCTCATGTCGCCGGACTGCAGCGGCAGCGGCGCGCGGCGGTTCTTCTTGATGTCGCCCTGCCACTGCGCGGTGTTCGCATTCCAGTCGTAGGTGCCCACCATCTTCTTGCCCATGAACAGGGCATGGCGCACGGTGGCCTGGCTGAGCGGGCGGAAGTCCTCGCCGACGGTGTCGAAAACGGTGCTCTGTTCGATGTTCAGGCCGGCCAGGCGGGCGAAACCGCGCGTGCCTTTCACTTTCAGGTCGATCTGCCACTGGCGCGCATCGCGGTCGGCCACCTTCATGGTGGCGCTGCCGGCCAGCTTGCCCTCGTTGTACGCCTGGTAGCTGGCGACGAACGGCTCCAGTGCCAGCGCGGGAAGCGCCGGTCCGGCCAGGCACAGGCCAAGCAGCAGGAGTCGGGGGAAGGGGGCACGCATCGGAGGGGCAGAGGGGTCAGGGCAGCAGACAATCTGCAGAATCTAGGGACAGCGGTTTTAATAAGGGCTGACCATGACAGTAGGCCATGTCGCCCTGTTCAGAAAGCGCGCCCGTCGTGGCCAGCGCCAAGGTGGCCGTCAGCAACGCGTGTTCGCGCGGCAGCAGGCGTGCCGCCAGTGTTTCCGGGGTGTCGCCGGATTGCACGGGTACCCGGACCTGGGCGATCACCGCGCCTGCATCCAGTTCAGGCACGACGAAGTGCAGGCTGGCGCCATGCTCGGCATCGCCGGCCTCCAGCGCGCGGGCATGGGTGTGCAGGCCACGGTATTTCGGCAGCAGCGAGGGATGGATGTTCAGCAGGCGTCCCCGGAAGCGGGCGATGAAGGCATCGCCCAGGATGCGCATGTAGCCCGCGCAAACCACCCAGTCCGGCCGCGCATCGGCCACCGTGTCGGCCAGCGCGGATTCGTAGGCCGCACGGTCGGGAAAGGCGGTGGGTCTGGCGCTCCAGCGGCGCCCGGCCGGAACCTGCCGCAGCGCGGGGGCGTTCGGTCTGTCGGAGAACACGCCCACCACGTCCGCGTCCAGCCGGCCCGCCGCGATGGCGCGCAGGATGGCCTGCAGGTTGCTGCCACGGCCGGAGGCCAGCACGGCGATGCGGGCGGTCATCGCGCCACCCGCGGTCCGCGTTCGGCGCGCGCCAGCGGCCAGGCCAGCAACGCGCCCACGGTCGCCAGCAGCATGTCGGCATGGGCGTCCCACATGTCGCCCTGCTGGCCGTTGTAGGATTCGGCCGCTTCCGGCGACAGCAGCAGTGCGATGCCCCATTCCATCCATTCGTAGACCAGGCTGGTGCACATGATCAGCATCACCGCCAGGATGAAGGCCTGCCGCACCGACAGCCGTGGCCAGCGCTGGCGCAGCCAATGCCACGCGGCCGGCGTGAAGCACAGGCCATACACCAGGTGGATGAAGCGGTCGAAGTGGTTGCGCCGCCAGCCGAACGTTTCCGCGGGCGACCAGCCGAACAGCGCCTGCGACCATTGCTCGTAGGGCACGTTGGAATACAGCCAGCGCGCGCCGATGCAGTGCGCCATGATGAAGCCGCAGATCAATGCGAAGTGGGACGGCCGCAGCGGCCAGCGGCGGTCGTGCCGCCACAGCCAGACCAGCCCCAGCACGGTCAGGCTGCTGTGCATCGCCTGTTCCAGCGGCCAGCGCGGGGCGATCCAGCTGGCCGCGAACACGACCCAGGTGAGCGCGAACGCCGCCTTCTTCGCGGGCTGCATGGGGCCTGGGTCAGCCGATCTTCACGCGCTCGGCACCGCTGGCCGGCACGACTTCGCCGATGCGCCAGTGCGCCAGTTGCAGGCGGGCCAGGTCGGCTTCGACGGCCGTCAACCGGTCGGGCGCGACCACCAGCACGAAGCCGATGCCGCAGTTGAAGGTGCGCCACATCTCGCTGTCCTCCACCGCGCCCTCGCGCTGCAGCCAGTCGAACACCGGCGGCAGCGTCCACGCGCTGGCGTCGATGTCCAGGCCCAGGCCGTCGGGGATGACGCGGATGATGTTCTCGGTCAGGCCGCCGCCGGTGATGTGCGCCATCGCGTGTATCGGAGATTCCGCACGGGGATGCGCATCACCGTGCGCCTTCAGCAGTTCCAGCACCGGCTTCACGTACAGCGTGGTCGGCGCCATCAGCGCGTCGGCCAGCTTCACGCCGCCGACCTCGATGTCGGCCGGCCGGCCGGCGCGGTCGTAGATGCGGCGCACCAGCGAATAGCCGTTGGAGTGCGGGCCGCTGGATGCGATGCCCACCAGCACGTCGCCGGCGCGTACCTGGGCGCCGTCCAGCAGGCGGGATTTCTCCACCGCGCCGACGGTGAAGCCGGCCAGGTCGTATTCGCCGGGGCCGTACATGTCGGGCATCTCGGCGGTCTCGCCGCCGATCAGCGCGCAGCCGGCCAGTTCGCAGCCGCGGGCGATGCCGCCGACCACGGCCACCGTGGTGTCCACGTCCAGCTTGCCGGTGGCGAAGTAGTCGAGGAAGAACAACGGCTCGGCGCCCTGCACCAGCACGTCGTTCACGCACATGCCGACCAGGTCGATGCCGATGGTGTCGTGGCGGCCCAGTTGCTGGGCCAGCTTCAGCTTGGTGCCCACGCCGTCGGTGCCGGACACCAGCACCGGCTCGCGGTACTTGCCGGACAGGTCGAACAGCGCGCCGAAGCCGCCCAGCCCGCCCATCACCTCCGGGCGGAAGCTGCGCCTGACCAGCGGCTTGATGCGCTCGACCACCTCGTTGCCGGCGTCGATGTCGACACCCGCGGCGCGATAGGTCATCGGGGTGGGGGTGGGCGGCGTAGGCTGGGTCACGGGCGGTCGTCGGCGGGGCGGAAGAAGCGCGATTTTAAAGGAATCGGCGGGCGAAGCGGCCCTCCTGAACGGGCGACATTGGCGGCGGCGGGCCATTCGGGCAACAATTCGCATGATCCGTAGAGCACAAGGACGCTCGATGCGCCGCATTCCAGGTATCGCCCTCGCCGCCGCCCTGATGGTCATGGCGCTGGCCGCCACGTCCTCCGCCCGGGCCCAGGCCGACCTGCGCACGGAGGGCGACGCCGCCTCTGCGCAAGGCGTCTACCAGGCCGAAGTGGCGGTCAATGGGCAGGGCGAGGCCGAACGCCAGGGCGGCTTCGCCCGCGCGCTGGGCACGGTGCTGGGCAAGCTGTCCGGCGACCGCGGGGCCATGGCGCGCCCGGGCGTGGGCGCGGAATTGCGCAACGCGAAGAATTACGTGGCCAGTTACGACTATCGCCAGGACCAGGGCACTTCGCCCAGCGGCGCGCCCACGTTCCGCACCACGCTGATCGTGCGCTTCGAGCCGGAACAGGTCGATGCGCTGGCCGGCGCGCTGGGCCTGCCGGTCTGGCCGCAGCCGCGCCCCAAGCCGGTTGTATGGCTGGCCATCAACGACGGCAGCGGCCCGCGCCTGGTCGGGCTGCCGCAGTCCAACGCCGCGCGCCCGCTGCTGAACCGCGCGGTCGAACGCGGCTTCAGCCTGGGCCTGCCGGCCGGTGGCGCGGCGGAACAGGCCCTGGTGGGCGCGATCTGGCGCCAGGACACCGCCGCGGTCGCGCGCGCGTCGTCGCGCTACAGCCCGCCGATGCAACTGGTGGGCAAGCTGTATCGCGACAAGGACGCCTGGACCGCCGACTGGGTGTTCGTGGACGGCGGCAAGGTGTTGTCGACGTGGTCGGTGAGCGATGCCGACGCGCGCCGCGCGATGGCGGCCGGCGCCGATGGCGCGGCCGATGCGCTGGTGAAGCGTTACGGCAAGCGCGGCAGCACCGGCCCCGCCGGCACCTACCGCGTCGTCTTCAGCGGCATCGCCAGCACCGACGACTACCTGCGCCTGACCGGCCATCTGCAGAGGATGGCCGTGGTGCGCCGGATCACCCCGGTGCGCGCCAGCGGCGACACGCTGGAACTGGACCTGGAACTGGTATCGGGCCTGGCCGGCTTCCGCCGCATGCTGGGCGACGATGCGCCCTTCACCGGCGGCGAAGGCGAGCCGCCGGCCTATCAGATGCGCTGACCCAAGGACGCTGGATGGACCATCTTTCCCCTACACCGGTAGGAACCCTCGCACGCCGCTGGCAGTGGCTGTTGATCGCCGTCATCGCCGGCTGGCTGATCTGGCTGCTGGCGCCGGTGCTGACCCCGTTCGTGCTGGCGGCCTTGCTGGGCTGGCTGGGCGACCCGCTGGTGGACCGCCTGGAACGTTCCGGTCGCTCGCGCACGATAGCGGTGGTGCTGGTCTTCACCTTGATGCTGCTGCTGGTGGTGCTGGCGCTGGTGATCCTGGTGCCGATGATCGAACGGCAGATCGTGACGCTGATCGAATCGCTGCCGGCGTACCGCGACTGGTTCGTGCAGAAGGCGTTGCCGTGGGTGGAGCAGCGCACCGGGCTGGAACTGGTCACGTGGCTGGACCCGGACAAGCTGACGGAATGGGTGCGCGCGCACTGGCAGCAGGCCGGCGGCGTGGCCGCCACCATGTTCGGCTACTTCTCGCGCTCGGGTTTCGCGGTGATGGCGTGGGTGGCCAACCTGGTGCTGCTGCCGATCCTGACGTTCTACTTCCTGCGCGACTGGGACACGCTGGTGGAGCGCATCGCGGCGCTGGTGCCGCGCGACCACATCGCCACCGTCAACCGGCTGGCGCTGGAGTCCAACGACGTGCTGGGCGCGTTCCTGCGCGGGCAGTTCCTGGTGATGCTGGCGCTGGGCGCGATCTACGCGATCGGCCTGTCGGTGGTGGGCCTGAAGGTGGGCCTGCTGATCGGCATCATCGCCGGCCTGATCAGCTTCGTGCCGTACCTGGGCACGGCCACCGGCATCGTGCTGGGCGTGATCGCCGCGCTGGTGCAGTCCGGCGGCGATTGGCCGCTGGTGGCGATGGTGCTGGGCGTGTTCGTGGCCGGGCAGATGCTGGAAGGCTACGTGCTGACGCCGCGCATCGTCGGCGACCGCATCGGCCTGCACCCGGTCGCGGTGATCTTCTCGATCATGGCCGGCGGCCAGTTGTTCGGCTTCCTCGGCATGCTGCTGGCGTTGCCGGTGGCGGCCGTGGCCAACGTGCTGCTGCGCTTCGCGCACGAGCGCTACAAGCAGAGCCCGCTGTACGCCGGCGACCGGCCCTCGATCCTGCTGGATTCCTACATCGACAAGGGCAGCATCGACCAGGCGCAGGCGCGCGAACCTGAAGACAAGTGAGCGGTGGCGACATGACCGGCCAGGGCATCGGCCCGCAGATCCCGCTGGCGCTGCGCTATCCGCCCGACCAGCGCTTCGACAGTTTCATCCGCCCGCCCGAGGGGGCGCTGGCGCTGCTGGATGAGTTGATCGCCCGGCCGGGCGCCGAATGGATCTATCTTGCCGGTGCGTCCAGGACCGGCAAGACCCACCTGGCGCTGGCGTTGTGCGCCGCCGCCGAACAGCATGGACGGCGTGCCGCCTACCTGCCGATGGCGGCGGCGGCGGGTCGCGTGCGCGAGGCCCTGGATGCGCTGGAAGGACACGACGTGGTCGCGCTGGACGGGCTGGAAGCGATCGCCGGCGAGCGCGAGGACGAAGTCGCCCTGTTCGATTTCCATAACCGTGCGCGCGCCGCCGGCCTCAACGTGCTCTACACCGCGCGCGGCATTCCCTCCGGGATAGGCCTGGTGCTGCCCGACCTGCGCTCGCGCCTGCAGCAGTGCATGCGCATCATGCTCGACCCGCTGGACGACGACGGCCGCCGCGAGGTGTTGCGCGACCGCGCGCAGCGGCGTGGCCTGGTGCTGGATGACGCTGCGCTGGACTGGCTGCTGACCCGCACCGATCGCGATCTCGGCGCGCTGGTGGCGCTGCTCGACAAGCTCGACCGCGCCTCGCTGGCCGCCCAGCGGCGGATCACGGTGCCGTTCCTGCGCAGCGTGCTGTGACGTGCACTTGTAGGAGCGGCTTCAGCCGCGACCGCCGAAACAGAAAAGCCATTGTCGACCACGGATGGATGACGCGGGTGAACGCGGATAAAGCTTCATTGGCTCTATCCGCGTAATCCGTGCCAATCCGCGGCTGAAGGTTTCCTGTTTCCACTGTCGCGGCTGAAGCCGCTCCTACAGGAGTGTGCGCAGTTCTTCGTCCAACCGCGCCAGGCGCTGCGGCGTGCCCACATCGGTCCAGCGGCCGGTGTGATGCTCGCCGCCGATGCGGCCTTGATCCATGTGGGCGCGCAGGATGGGCGCCAGGCGGAAGCGGGGCTTGCCGTTGCCGGCGGTGCCGGCATCGCCATCCGCATGCCGTTGCCAATGTTCGAGCAGGACAGGCCGGTATACGCCGATGCCGGCGTAAGTGAGGCGTCGCGCGCCTTCGCGGCGTACATGGCCTGCTTCGTCCAGCGCGAAATCGCCATGGGTCGCGTAACCCGGTGGGTCCGCCATCACTAGGTGCGCCAACCCCTCGGGTTCGCGCGGCAGCCGGTCGAAATCGTAGTCGGTCCAGATGTCGCCGTTGACCAGCAGGAAGGGGGCGGCGCCCAGCGAAGGCAGGGCGTTCAACATGCCGCCGCCGGTTTCCAGCGGCGTTTCCCCTTCGTACGCGTACTCGATGCTCAGGCCCCAGCGTTCGCCGCCACCCAGCGCCTGCGGGAATTGCTCCGCCAGCCAACTGGTGTTGATGACCACGTCCCGCACGCCGATGGCCGCGAGTTTTTCCAGGTGCCAGACGATCAGCGGTTTGCCGCCGACTTCCAGCAATGGTTTGGGCGTGCGGTCGGTCAATGGGCGCATGCGTTCGCCCAGTCCCGCTGCGAAGATCAGTGCCTTCATGCAGTCGCCTTCGCCCGCAACGCAGGCTTGATGCGGTCGTCCAGCAGGCGTCGCAGTCCCGCGAGTTGCGGATGGCGCGGCAGCACTTCGTCCAGGTAGGCGATGAAGCGCGGCACGTCGGGCAGGTATGTCGTCTTGCCGTCGCGGTAGTGCAGGCGGGCGAAGATGCCAAGGATCTTGAGATGGCGCTGGATGCCCATCCAGTCCGCGTCGCGCAGGAAGGCCTCCCGTGCCGGCACGGGCAGGCCGGCCTCCAGCGCCCGCGCGTGGTAACGCGCCAACCAGCCATCCACGCGCGCCAGGGGCCAGCTCAGGAACGCATCCTTGAACAGGCTGACCGCGTCGTAGGCGATGGGGCCGCGCACGCAGTCCTGGAAGTCCAGTACCGCCGGCCCCGGCGTGACCGGCATCAGGTTGCGCGGCATGAAGTCGCGGTGGGTCAGCACGCGCGCCTGCGACAGCGCGTTGTCCATCAGGCGGCGCTGCGCCAGTTCCAGCCCCTCGGCCTCGCCGCAGGTCAACGCGAGGCCCAGGTGGCGTTGCAGGAACCACTCGTCGAACAGGCCGGCATCCCGCTGCAGCAGTGCCTCGCCGAATTCGCCCATGCCCTCGGGAGGCGCGATGGATTGCAGGCGGAGCAGTTGGCCGATGGCGGCATCGAACCAGCCGTCGGCGTTGTCGTCGGTCATCGCCCGTGCCAGCGTCGGGCTGCCGAGGTCTTCCAGCAGCAGGAAGCCGTTGTCCACGTCGCGCGCCAGCACCTGCGGCACGCGCACGCCGCCGGCATCCAGCAGGTCGCGCATCGCCAGCCAGGGACGCACGTCTTCCAGGCCGGGCGGGGAGTCCATCACGATGCGGCGGGGACCGTACCCGCGACTGCGCCAGTAGCTGCGGTGGCCGGCATCCACCGACGCCCGTTCCAGTCGCGCCCGCGGATCGCCCAGCGCGCCGCGCGCCCAGTCCAGGCGCTGGGCATCCCGCTGGGAAGAGTCCTGAATCGAATCGATCATGCGGTTCCGGCCGGCAGAGGGCATTAATGCCGTAGAGGGTAAACTGACCCACTACAGACTTGCGAGGGCTGCGCCGCATGGCCAATCTCCAACCCGTCCTGCTTTCCGGCGGCTCCGGCACGCGGCTGTGGCCGTTGTCGCGCGAGGCCTACCCCAAGCAGTTCCTGCCGCTGGCCGGCGACGACACCATGGTGCAGGCCACCTGGCGCCGCGTCGCCGAACTGGCCGACCGCGCGCCGATCGTGGTGGCGAACGAGGAACATCGTTTCCTGGTCGCCGAGCAACTGCGGCAGGTGGATGCGCCGGTGCCGGCCATCGTGCTGGAACCGGTCGGCCGCAACACCGCGCCGGCGATCGCCGCCGCGGCATTGCAGGCGATGGCGGCGGGAGACGATCCGTTGTTGCTGGTGCTGCCCTCCGATCACGTGGTGCGCGACGTGGCGGGCTTCCAGCGCGCCGTGCGCCAGGCCATCCCGGCCGCGGAGGCGGGCGCGCTGGTGACCTTCGGCATCGTGCCGGATGCGCCGGAAACGGGGTTCGGCTACATCCAGGCGGACGCCGGCGAAGGCTTGCGGAAAGTGCTGCGCTTCGTCGAGAAGCCGGATGCCGCCACCGCGCAGGCCTACCTGGACGCGGGCGGCTATTACTGGAACAGCGGCATGTTCCTGTTCCGTGCCAGCCGCTTCATCGAGGAACTGGCGCAGTTCCGCCCGGACATCGTCGATGCCGTGCGCGCCGCGCATGCCGCGGCCAAGCACGACGGCGATTTCATCCGGCTGGACAAGGAGGCGTTCGCGTCCAGTCCGTCCGATTCCATCGACTATGCGGTGATGGAGAAGACCGGGCACGCGATGGTGCTTCCCGTGGACATCGGCTGGAACGACGTCGGCAGCTGGTCCGCGCTGTGGGACGTGGCCGAACGCGATGGCGACGGCAACGCCCACCATGGCGATGTCATCGCCGTGGACAGCCGCAACAGCTATGCCTACGCGCAGCGGCTGGTGGCGCTGGTGGGGCTGGACGACATCGTCGTGGTCGAAACCGACGACGCCGTGCTGGTGGCGCGCAAGGACCGCGTGCAGGACGTGAAGCAGGTGGTCGCGCAGTTGAAGCAGGACCAGCGCAGCCAGGCCATCCTGCACCGCGAAGTGCATCGCCCCTGGGGCAGCTACGACTCGGTGGACATGGGCAGCCGCCACCAGGTCAAGCGCATCAAGGTGAAGCCGGGCGCCAAGCTGTCGCTGCAGTCGCACAACCATCGCGCCGAGCACTGGATCGTGGTCAAGGGCACCGCGCGCGTCACCCGCGACAACGACGTGTTCGAGCTGTTCGAGAACCAGTCCACCTACATCCCCATCGGCGCCAAGCACCGGCTGGAGAACCCCGGCAAGGACCTGCTGGAACTGGTGGAAGTGCAGTCGGGCGATTACCTGGGCGAGGACGACATCGTCCGCTATTCGGACATCTACGGACGCAGCGAGTAGACGCGTCGCGGCCCAAGGAAAAAGCCCCGCGATGCGGGGCTTTTCCGTGGCGGCGTTTCAGCTTTTCTTCTTCACCAGGGCATAGATGAAGAGCAGGACGATGGCGCCGATCACCGAGGCGATGAAGCCGGTCGGTTCGTTCGGTCCGTACCAGCCCAGCGAGCCGCCGACGAAGCGCGCCAGCAAGGCGCCGGCGATGCCCAGCACGATGGTCATGATGATGCCCAGCTTGTCGTTGCCGGGCTTGATCGCCCGCGCCAGCAGGCCGGCCAGGAAGCCGATCAGCAGGGTCCACAGGATGCCGCCACCAAAGATCTGTTCCATCTAGTCGCTCCGGTTTGGGATGCGGGGGTGGTCCGGAGCGTAACCCAACTGCCCGGGCACCGGCCATCCTGCCCCGCCATGCGGGAAAGTTATGGGGTATCCGGAATTTTGTATGGGCTGGCGGATAGCCGTATCCCTCTCCCCGCCTGCGGGGAGAGGGTGCCGAAGGCGGGTGAGGGGCCGACGGCGCCGCTGCGATTCGGTGCATGAAGCATCATCGAGTGCGGAATTCCAGCACCTTTTCGCACTCGATCCATCATCACGAACACCACGTCGACTGGCTCCGTCGCCCGTCATCGGGCCTGCCGGCCATCCCGTACCGAGTACGGGGCAGGCTCTTCTCCCCCGACAACGGGGGGGGGGGGAAGGACAGCCCCACACTGAAATCCGGATACTCAATGTATGGAGGTGTGGTGTGGGAGCGACGTCAGTCGCGACAGGCGTTCCCATGAAAGCCACATCGCGACTGACGTCGCTCCCACAAGACAGAGGTGGAGGGAAAGCAAGGAAGGGATGCGTTGCCGGTCCGGGGTGGTGATGTCCCGGACCGGCAACGGCCGCTCAGCAGCAGCCGTGGTCGCCGTGCTGTTCGCCGCCGGCCACCGCGGCCACGCCGGTGGTCTCGCCGCGCGTGCTGGCGGCATGGTGTTCGGCGATCACGCGGGCCACGCAGGCGGTGACCTTCTTGCCCATCGGGATGTGCAGGAATTCGTTCGGCCCGTGCGCGTTGGAGTGCGGGCCTAGCACGCCGGTGATCATGAACTGCGCGCCGGGGAACTTCTCGCCCAGCATGCCCATGAACGGAATGGTGCCGCCTTCGCCCATGTACATCGCCGGGGCGCCGAAGAATTCGCGGCTGGAGGCGTCGATGGCCTTCTCCAGCCAGGGCGACATCGCCGGCGCATTCCAGCCGGTGCTGGCCTTTTCCAGATCCAGGCCGACCTGGGCGCCGTTGGGCGGATCCTTCAGCAGCAGTTCCTTCAGCACTTCGCCGCCACGCTTGCCGTCCAGCGTGGGCGGCAGCCGCAGCGACAGCTTCACCGAGGTGTGCGGGCGCAGCACGTTGCCGGCCGACGACAGCGGCGGCATGCCGTCGATGCCGGTCACCGACAGCGCCGGGCGCCAGGTGCGGTTGAGCACCAGTTCGGTCAGATCGTCGGCCATCGGCGTCATGCCGGACAGGAACGGGAACTTGTCGAACACCGCCGTATCCAGCACGCGTGCGGCTTCCTTCGCCTGCGCCAGGCGGTCGGCCGGGATTTCCACCTGCAGGCCTTCCGGCAGGATGCGGCCGGTGTTCTCGTCCTCCAGCCGCGACAGCAGCTGGCGCAACAGGCGGAAGCTGGACGGCACCACGCCGGAGGCGTCGCCCGAGTGCACGCCTTCCTCCAGCACCTTGACGGTGAAGTTGCCGCCGGCCAAGCCGCGCAGCGAGGTGGTGCACCACAACTGGTCGTAGTTGCCGCAACCCGAATCCAGACAGACCACCAGCGACGGTTTGCCGATGCGGTCGGACAGGTGGTCGACGTAGGCGGGCAGATCGTAGCTGCCGGATTCCTCGCAGGCCTCGATCAGCACCACGCAGCGCGCATGCGGCGCGCCCTGCTGCTGCAACGCCTGGATCGCCGCCAGCGAACCGAAGATGGCATAGCCGTCGTCCGCGCCGCCGCGGCCGTACAGCTTGTCGCCCTTGATCACCGGCACCCATGGGCCCAGGTCGCTGTCCCAGCCGGTCATCTCCGGCTGCTTGTCCAGGTGCCCGTACAACAGCACGGTATCGGTGCCCGTCTCCGGGCCGGTGGCCGGGATCTCGATGAAGATCAGCGGCGTGCGGCCTTCCAGGCGCACCACCTCCACCTGCATGCCGGGGATGGACTGCGCTTTCGCCCAGCGTTCCATCAGTTTTACCGCGTCTTCCATGAACCCGTTCGCCACCCAGTCCTTGTCGAACATCGGCGACTTGTTGGGGATGCGGATGTATTCGACCAACTGCGGGACGATGTCGTCGTCCCATTTCTCGGCGACATAGCGGTCGATTTTGGCGGTATCCATGGCAACTCCGGAGCACTGGAAGCGGTAGCCGCCCATTCTACGCCTGTGCGCGTGTAGGACTTTTCCTACACGGAGGAGCGGCGTTCCCCGGCAGTTTTTCCGGAGCGCGGGCGATACCTTGGTCCGCGTGGGAGATGGAGACTGTGCGTGCCGATTCGATGGGCCTCGGGCCTCCGGACCGGCAGTCGGCCAGGTCCCCGGGACCCGGTCATCCACGGAGCATCCATCGCCACAAGGAGAGTCGCCATGAAATCGTTCGTCCACATCGCCCAAGCCGCCGTGCTGTCGCTGCTGCTGGCCTTCAGTGCCCTTGCCACCGAGAAGGTCAACATCAACACCGCCGATGCCGCCACGCTGGACCGCGTGCTGGTGGGTGTGGGGCCTTCCAAGGCCGCCGCCATCGTCGAATACCGCAAGGCCAACGGCCCGTTCAAGAGCGCCGAGGAACTTGCGATGGTCAAGGGCATCGGCCTGCGCACGGTGGAGTTGAACCGGGACCGCATCGAGTTGCGCAGCGCCGCCGCTCCGGCCCCCAAGCCGGCCACGGCGACGGGAACGGAGAAACCGAATCAGGCGGCACGGCGCTAGTCATTCCCGCGTCGCGGCACCCGCACAGGAGGTGTGGTGCCGCGGCGACAGGGGCAGGAAGCCAGGGGGCACAGGCGGGATGCCGACAAGGATGTACTGATCGCAGCGCAGGAAGCGCATGGGGCCAGGAGCGGGCAGGGAGCCTGGTAAGCCGGCACGGAGCCGACACGGAGGTAATCGTCGCCCGGACACACACCCGTGTGCCCGGGCGATGTTCTTTTCGGGCGATGGGAACAGGCGCGCATCCCGGCGGTGCGGCGGGCCGGGCACGTTCTAGAATCCATGCAGCTCCTTCGTCGCCATGGGACCCACATGCCGCACGCCTCCCACGTCATTCCGGCCAACGAATACCGGCGCGAGCGCTGGAAGAACGGATTGGGCTGGACCCGCGAGATCCTGCGCCTACCGGACGGCGAAGGGTGGCGCTGGCGCCTGTCCATTGCCGAGATCGAACGGGATGCCGCGTTCTCGTCGTTTCCCGGCGTGGATCGCGAACTGGTGTTGATCCGCGGGAACGGGTTGCGGCTGCGCTTCGCGGCGGACGAGGTGGTGGAGCTGGCGCCCCCGCACGGGCGCATCCGCTTCGCCGGCGAACAGGCCGTCACCGGTGAGCTGGTCGACGGGCCGACCCACGACTTCAACCTGATGTGGCGCCGGGGTGCGGTGGAGGCCGAGTTGCTCCATCGTCCGCTGGTCGGGCCGATGCTGTTCTTCGCCGAACCCGGCGTCGTCTGGGCCATCCACCTGCTGGCGGGCCAGGCGAAGTTCGATGCGGCCTGCGGTCTTCCTCCACTATGGACGGGCGACACCGCCATCCTGACCGGTGGGAAGGGGCGTGCCCGCTATGCGTTGGAGGGTGGAGGGGAACTGCTTGCGATCCGGATACGCGAGTTGTCCGGTCCGGTGCGGTAACCGGGTGGTCCACCCGATGCGCGTCGAGGCACGTCGCTTGCGCGGTGGTCAGTACACGTCGCGACGGTAGCGGCCTTCCGCCAGCAATTGCTCGACCTGCTCATCCCCCAGCGCTTCGCGCAGTGCGGCATCGACTCCCGGGGCCATGCCCGCCAGGCTGCCGCAGACATAGATCGCGGCGCCGTCGTGGACCCAGCGTTGCAGTTCGTCGGCCCGTGCCCGCAAGACATGCTGCACGTACAAGCGCTCGGCCTGATCGCGCGAGAACGCCACGTCCAGGCGCGAAATGAAGCCTTGCGCCTGCCACCGCTCGATTTCGTCGCGGTAATGGAAGTCGCGATCGGCGTTGCGTTCGCCGAACAGCAGCCAGTTGCGCGTGGCGCCCGCCAGGACGCGCGCCTTCAGGTGGGCGCGCAGGCCGGCCATGCCGGTGCCGTTGCCGACCAGGATCAGCGGCGTCGTGGGCGACGGGGGATGGAAGTTCGGATTGCCGCGGATGCGCAGCGCGATCCCGTCGCCGATCGCGGCATGCTGGCATAGCCAGCCGCTGCCGAGGCCGGGGGTGCCGTCCGGTCGCGACATGCGGCGCACCAGCAGGTGCAGGTGGCCATCGTCGGGCAGCGAGGCGATGGAATACTCGCGATGCGGCAGCGGCGACAGCGCGTCGGCCACCGCCTGCGCCGGCTTGCCCAGGAGCGTTTCCGCGGGCGGGAGTTGCGAGACCGCCACCACGTCGGCGAGGCGTTCGCGCTGTCCGTCGCGTTCGACCTGCGCGTCGGCGGGCAGGACCAGCGACTGCAGGAACGATGCGACGGTGGCGGTGGAATGCCGCGGGCCGATTTCGGCGATGTCACCGGGGACCCACGTCGCGGGCTGGCCGGACGGTGGCGCCAGCGCGATGTGGAACGCGGGCCCGCCGGCGCTGCCGGGATTCATCTCCACGCGCTCGGCCAGCGTCCAGCGCTCGTAACGCGGCGGCGACCAGTCCGGCAGGTCGGTGCTGCCGGCCAGTTGGCCGAGGTGATGCTGCCAGTGGCGAAGCGCGCTGGCATCGGCGTTGTCCACTTCCACCATGTCGAACAACGGCTGGGCGCCGTGCCGGCGCAACCAGTCGTCCAACTGGTGGCCGAAGGCGCAGAAGTGGTCGTATTGGCGGTCGCCCAGGGCCAGCACGGCGTAGCGCAATGCACCCAGCGCGGGCGACTGCGCCATGACGCCACGCACGAACCCGAGTGCGGGATCCGGGGGATCGCCTTCGCCAGTGGTGCTGACGATGAACAGCGCGCGCCGTGCGCGCGCCAGTTGCTCCACGTCGACCTGTCCGATGTCGACGAGCCGTACCGGCATGCCGGCCTGCCGCAGCGATGCGACGGACATCCCGGCCAGTTCCACGGCGAAGCCCGTCTGGCTGGCGTGCACCACCCAGAGCGTCTCGCTGTCGGCCTCGGCGACGGGAAGCGTCGCCTCGGCATCGCGCCGCGCCGCGCGCCGCAATATCCACGCGGAAAAACCGATATAGGCCACCAGCGACGAAGCCGCGCCGATCCAGCGCAGGCTGCGCGGGGTGGCGATCCACCAGTCGCCCGCATGCCAGCGGGCCAGTGCGCAGGCGATGGCGGCCAGCGACAGCAGCACGAGGGCATTGCCGACGACGGCACGGTTCCACGCCGGTGCGATCCGCGTCGCGTTCATGCGTGGAGATGGCGTTCGAAGGCCGGCGTCATGGTTTCCCGCAGGCCTTGCGGCGCGCGGGCCAGGAAGCGTGCCGCCAGGCCGTGCCGGAGGGCGAACGCGTGGCCCGCCTGCGCACCCATCACCGTCAGCGCGGTGGCCCAGGCGTCGGCATGCATCGCGTCTTCGGCCACCACGGTGACCGCGGCCGAGGCCTCCGTCACCGGTTGTCCGCTGCGCGGGTCGATCGTGTGGGAATAGCGATGGCCATCGTGCTCGAACGCGTGCCAGCGGTCGCCCGAGGTCGCCACTGCGATGCCGTCGAGCACCAGCACGCGCGGTTCCAGCTCATCGCTGTCGGCTTCCTCCTCCGGCGAGGATTCCACCAGCACGCGCCAGGGTTGCCCGTCGGGCTTGCGACCATGGCCGAAGAGTTCGCCGCCGACCTCGACCAGCGCGTTGTCGATGCCGCGCCGGCGCAGGAAGGCGGCCACGGCGTCGACGCCATGGCCCTTGGCGATGGCGGACAGGTCCAGTTCCACGCCGCCGGGTTGTCGCACCCGGCTTCCCGCCGGGTCCATCACGACGCGTTGCCAGCCAACGCGGGCACGCGCCGCCTGCAGGCGTTCCGGCGAAGGCACGGTGCGCGCGCCGCCGTGCGCGCCGAATCCCCACGCGGCGACCAGCGGCGAGATGGTCGGGTCGTAGGCGCCGCCGCTGGCGGAGGCGATCTCCAGCGCGGCGCGGAGCACATGGCGGAACTCGTCCTGCAACGGCCACCATTCGCCCGCGGGCGAGCGGTTGTAGCGGCTGATGTCCGATTCCGCTTCCCATGTGCTCATCTGCGCGACCAGCCGGTCCAGGCAGCCCTGCACGCCATCGTGCAGGGCGCGCAGGTCCGTGCCGCGGGATGCGACCAGCTGCACCGACCACGAGGTACCCATGGTCTGGCCGTGCAGCGCCTGCACGGCAACGCCGGCTGCGGGGTTGTCGGAATCGGGAACGTTCATGGCGACCATCGCGCATCCGCCTGCCGGGGCAGGCGGCGTGCGGATTACTGCGGCAGCACTTCCAGCGTGGCGACGTAGCTCAACCGGCGCTGCCTGGCCTGCGGCAGCGAGGTCTTGTCGTCCTGGGTGCTGGTTTCGAGCCAGTACATGCCGGCTTCCGGCCAGGTCACGCTGAATTCGCCGTTGGCGCCGGTGGTGACCTTGATCTCTTCCTGCGCGTTGCGGTAACGCGTGCCGCCCCGGGTGATCTCGAATTCCAGGCCGGCCGCCGGCTGGCCGTCGACCAGCAGCCTGAACTTCGCCTCTTCACCGGCGAACAGGTCGTTGGGGTGGGTCACCGGCACCAGTTCCAGGCCCTCGCCGGTGGTCTTCAGCGCGGTGTCGTTGGGCGAGCCGTTGGTCACGAAGGTCTCGACGCGCCCGATGGACTGCGATATCTGCAGGTTCTTGGCATCCTTCGGCACTTCGGTGGCGAAGGTGGCCGGCGTGCCGCGCCAGCGCTTGGGCTTGCCGTCCTCTTCCCAACTGCCGGACAGGCCGCTGTTGACGGTGGCGATGCGGTAGGTGCCCTGCTGCTTCAGTTCCACGTCGAACACCGTGCGGTACTTGCCGGTGGACAGGTTCTGCGCTTCCGCCTTGCTGCCGTCCGGCGCGGTGATCGTCAGGCCCTCGGTGCGCAGGGGCACGTGGTTGAAGTAGAACAGGTCGTTGGACACGGCCGCGTCCACGGTGATCCATGGATTGTTGCCGGCGATGACGGTCTGCGAGGGCTGCAGCCAGGCCTTGTGGGCCATGGCCGAGAACGGAATCGTTGCGGTGAGCGAGAGTGCGAGGATCAAGGCGGTGCGTTTCATCGAAGTCTCCAGCGGATATGGGGTGTGGATGTAGGAGGGGCTTCAGCCCCGATGGGATCCTTGACAGGCCAAGCGAAAAACCCGGCCATTCCTTAAGCGGGCGCGCTGCGGCGCGTTCATCGTCATGTCAGTGAAAAGGTTATCGCGGCGCGGGGCTGAAGCCCCTCCTGCAGGGATCAGGGCTTGACGGTCAGCGTGACGGCGCCGAGTTCGCTGGTGCCTTGCGCGCTGCCCGACTGTGCGCCGCCCTTCGCCGGCCAGGTGAAGGGGATCTTCAGCAATTCGCGGCCGCCGACTTCGCGCGCGGCTTCCACCACCAGCGTGTATTCGCCGGGCGCCAGCCCGGACAGCTGCGGTTGCTGGCCGGTGAAGCTCAGCGCGTGCTTGCCCACCGGCTTGGTGGGGCCGGTGACGCCGTCCACCGGCACCTTCAGCGTGCGCCCGGACTTGCGCCACCACTGGCGCAGGTCGGGCAGCCACTTGGTGCCATGGCCTTCGGCGGTGTCGCGGTGCTGGTACCAGACCGAGAGGTTCGCGGCGACCTTCTGGTCGGCGTCCTCCACCCAGATCGCCACGTAGGGGCGATGGTATTCGGCGACGTTCAACTTCGGGACTTCCACGTTGATGTCCAGCGTGGCGGCATAGGCGGGCGTGGCCAGCAGGCCGCTGAGCGCGATGGTCAGCGTGGTGTGGACGGCGATCTTCGACATGCGGGTCACTCGTGGTTTAGGGGAAGGGAAGGTGTCAGTGGATGAACAACAGGGCGATCAGCAGCGGCACCAGCAGGCCCAGGCCCACCATCGGCCAGGTCATGCGGCGCTGGCGCCCGTGCAGGTACAGCAGGAACAGGCCGGTGATGCAGAACACCAGGCAGGCCACCGCGAAGATGTCCAGGAACCAGCCCCACGCCGGTCCGGCATTGCGGCCCTTGTGCAGGTCGTTGAAGTAGGAAATCCAGCCGCGCCGGGTGCGTTCGTATTCCACCGCGCCGGTTTCGCGGTCGATGCTGAGCCAGGCGTCCGTGCCCGGGCCGGGCATCGACAGGTAGATCTCCCCGTCCGACCATTCGGCAGGGCGCTGGCCGATGCTGATGGACAGTTCGTCGCCCAGCCAGGTCGCCGCCGCGGGCGGCAGCGGCGCATGGCCTTCCTGGCGGTCGCCCAGCCCGGCCAGCAACGGGGAAGGCAATGTGGCGGTATGGTTGGTCACTTCCGGTGCGGCCTCGATACGCGACGCATGGTTCAGCGTGATGCCGGTGATGGCGAACAGCAGCATGCCCACCAGGCAGACGGCCGAACTGATCCAGTGCCACTGGTGCAGCGTGCGCAGCCAGAAGCCGCGGCGTTGTTGCTGGATGGCCGGGGAGGAAGGCGGGGACAACGGATGTCTCGAAGGGGAGGGAGCGGTATCGGCATTACATCACAAATGAGAATGGCTCTCAATTAGCGGGCGTTCCCTTCCCACCAAGGAAGGGAACGCATGCGAGCCTCAGAAGTTGACGTTCAGGCTCAACCACAGGTTCCGCGACTTGTCCTTGTTGTTGTAGTCGTCGAGGTAGCTGGGCGCCCAGGCGCCAGTGGTCGGGTTCTGCGTCCAGACGGTCTGGAACGAGGTGAAGTCCTCGTCGAGCAGGTTGTTGATGCGGGCATTCACGCTGACGTGCTCGCTGAAGCGGTACTGCGCGCCGAGGTGGAGCACGGTGTAGTCCTCGTAGTCGCGGCGGACCCCGTCGACCACGTCGCGGTAGCGCTTGGAACGCGTCTCGGCCAGCAGTTGCATGCTGAAGCTGTCCGTGGCCTGCCAGTTCAGGCTGGCATTGGCCATGTGCTTGGCGGTGTTGGTCAACGGCAGGCCCTCCTGCGCGCCGCTCAGCTGCTCGCTGTCAGTGTAGGTGTAGTTGGCGCGCAGCGACAGGCCGTCGGTGATGCCCCAGCGCCCGGCCACTTCCACGCCCTGGATGCGCACCTCGTCGATGTTGATGTTCTGCGCATAGGTCGTGTAGCCCAGCTGCGCGTAGTCGCCCAGGTTGGCGCAGGGGCGCACGCCGCCGGTCTGTTCGCAGCTCAGGCTGGTTTCGCCGCGGGCGATCTTGTCTTCGAAGTCGTTGCGGAAGACCGTGATGTTGAAGTTGTGCGCGTCGTCGGCCGAGGTCCAGTACAGCGCGATCTCGCTGTTGACGCTGGTTTCCGGCTGCAGGTCCGGGTTGCCGACGAAGGGCGTGGTGCCCTGGCCGCCGAAGCCGGTGATGCCGTCGTACAGGTCGGTGGTCTTGGGCGTCTTGAAGCCGGTGCTGACGCCGCCCTTCAGGGTCCAGGCCTCGCTGACGTCCCAGACCGCGTAGGCGCGCGGGCTGAGGTGGCCGCCGAACACGTTGTGGTCGTCGTGGCGCAGGCCCAGGGTGATGGTCAGCGCGTCGATCGGGTTCCAGTTGTCTTCGGCGAACAGCGACCACATCCTGTGTTCCTGCACAGTGCCGCCGCCGTCTCCGCCGCCCTCCATGCCGAACACGCCATCCTCCAGCTCGCCGTCGATGGCCTGCCCGCCGACGATGAAGTGGTGCCTGTCGCCGATGGCGAAGTCGAGCTTGGCGTCCAGCGTGTACTGACGGCTCTCCATCGTCCGCTTCGGGCGCGGCAGGAAGGTGTCCACGGCCAATTGCTGGCGCTCGTCGCGGGTCAGCCCCGCATAGGGTCCCGTGGCGCAGGTCACGGCGTTGTTGCAATAGATATCCTGGTGGAGCAGGCGCTCCGCGACGGTGAAGGGCAGGGTGCGGCCGTGGTTGCCGGTGTCGATGTGCGCCAGCGACACGAAGCTGTTGCCGAACGCCCACTGGCCCTGGTGCGTCACCGACCACTGGTCGCGGGTGAATTCCTGGTCGGCGGCGTAGCCGACCTGCGGCGCCGCGCGCCAGATGCCGGCCAGGCCGTCCACCGTGCCCAGCGGATAGGTTTCCGTGCCCAGGTTGTTGATGAACGGCGTGTTGTCGTAGACCTGTTCGGACGTGTCGTATTCGAAGATGACGCTCTGGTTGTCGGTGGGCGTCCAGCTCAGGGTGACGCCGGCGCTCTTGTTGGTGTTGTCCACCGTCTTGCCGCCGCCGCCGAAGCCCAGCGAGCGCTCGAACTCAGTGCCGTCCGGCGCGGTGATGACCTCGTACTCCGGCGTCGACGCATTGCGCTCGTACCACGAGCCGCGCACGCCCAGGCCCAGCTTGTCCGCCACCAGCGGCCCCATCACGGCGAAGTCGAACGTGCTGTCCGTGCCGAAATCGCTGTTTTCCTGGAAGCTGTGGCCGAACGTGGCCGAACCGCGCCAGCGATCCGAGACCTTGCGGGTGATGATGTTGATGACGCCGCCCAGCGCGTCGGCGCCGTAGAGCGTGGACGCGGGGCCGCGGATCACTTCGATGCGCTCGACCATGTCCAGCGGCGGGATGTGGTTGAACTGGTTGCCGCCGAAGCTGTTCGGATAGATGTCGCCGTGGTTGTTCTGGCGGCGGCCGTCGATCAGGATCAGCGTGTAGTCCGGGCCCATGCCGCGGATGCTGATGGTCTTCTGGCCGGTCTTGTCCGAGGTCTCGCCCACGTCCACGCCTTCCAGGTCGCGCACGGCATCGATCAGCGTGATGTACGGGCGCTTCGTCAGCTCCTCGCGCGTCACCACGCTGATGCTGGCCGGCGCGTCGGTGATCTTCTGCTCGAAACCGGCGGCGGTGACCACCACGGTGTCCAGCGTGCTGGTGTCGTTGGCGCCATTGGGAGTCTCTTGCGCCAACGCGGGCGCCGAGAGCAGCGCAAGTATGGCGGTGGCCAGCCGGCGGCGGCGCGGGGAGACCTTCAGGTCGGTGCGATGGTTCTTCATTGGTCTTTGTCTTGAGTGGGTTTGAGGAATGGGGCATGCCGCGGGCCCGCGCATGCGCGGCCGTGGGCGAAGGTTCGGGGCGATGCGCGCGACCGGCCCATGCCGGCATCCAGCGGATGCGGCGCGTGTGGTCGCGATGGGATTGGATGCAGCCGGACGAGGCGTCAGGCCGTGGGCGGTGCTTGGCCCGGATGCAGATGCTGCGTGGGATCGGTCAGGTAGGCCACGGCCTGCGCGTGGATCCGGGTGATGCGACCATGTGGCTGCCGGTGGGTGGAGGCAGGCAAGGCCGGTGCGGGTTGATGCGTGGACTGGCAGGTCTTGTTGCGCTTGAGCAGGACGCTGAACGCGATGGTGCGGGGTTTCTTGGCCGGAGTCTCTTCCTGCGGCGGCGGCAAGGGCGACTCGCCTTCCATCCGGTCCGGCGGGGCGAAGCTGTGCATGCCCACGGACAGAGCGGACGCGGCCTGGCCTTCCGGACGCTGAGCTGCCATGGGGGCCAGCAGGACGACCGCGGTGGCGATGAGTACGGCGATCCAGCCGGCCAGCCGGACACGCCCCCGCCACGGCGACACGAGTGCGCGCGCGGACGATGCTTGCGGTAGAGCGGCCTGAAGCAACGATTTCCCCATGAATCCGCCTGCGGGCGGATCAACAGGTGCAGTGTAAACGAGAATACTTATCAAATGCAAACAAGGATGAATCTTGTTCGCAAGATTTTCCTTGTGGAATCAGTCGGTTGGAAGCCATGCCGTCGTGCCGGGTGGCCGCGGGCGTTTCCTTGCGCGAAAAAGCCCCGCCCAGGCATGGGCGGGGCCTGCTAAGGCCAGGAATGGCCGGGTTCAGAACTTGTACGTGGCGGTCAGCACCACCGAGCGTGCGGCGCCGGGCGTGGCCCAGCCGTTGTTGCGCACGCGGGTGAAGTACTGCTTGTCGAACAGGTTGTCGACGTTGAGCTGCAGCCCGAAGCTGCTGCCGAACTGGTAGCCGATCATCGCCCGGTGCATCGTGTAGCTCTTCACTTCCGGGGCATTGTCGGTGCTGGCGGTCACGAAGCTGCCCTGGTAGCCGACGCCGTAGCCGAACGTCCAGTTCTGCAACGCGTACGTGGTCCACACGCTGGCCGAGTGCTCCGGCGTGCTCGGCAGCGGATTGCCCGCCTGCGCATCGATGCCGGTGGTTTCCTTGACGTGGTCGGAAACGCCCTGCACCACTTCGCTGTCCAGGTAGGTGTAGTTGGCGAAGATCGACCAGGCATCGGTGATGCGGCCGGCCACGCCCAGCGCGACGCCATCCACGCGGGCCTCGCCATCGAGCTGCTGTTCGGGGGTCAGCGGATCACCGCTCGCCACCTTGTAGTTCTGCCGTTCGTTGCGGAACACGGCGGCCGTCAACGCGAGCTTCTCGCCCAGCAGGTCCCACTTGGTGCCCAGTTCGATGTTGACCGCCGTCTCCGGGTCGACCTCGCAGGTCTGATCGGTGCACGTGGCGTTGACGGACGCCTTGGACGGCGTCTTGGAGTTGGCGTACGACAGATAGATGCTGCTGTTCTCGGCCGGCTTGTAGACCAGGCCGGCGCGGTATGAGAACAGGTCGTCCTCGTTCCGCATCGTGTCGCCCACGGTGACGCCGCCGCCGTTGGCGGGCGTGGCGAACGTCAGGATGCGGCTGTCGCCTTCGTTGTGCTCGTAGCGCGCGCCGAGGGCCAGCTCCCATTGCGGGTTGAACTTCAGCGTGTCGAACAGGTAGATGGCCTGGTTGTCGAGGGTGCCGCTGGTCTTGCCGGAGCGGATGTAGTTGACCGGCCCGGTGTAGTAGTTGTCCGGATCGTGCAGGTCCATCAGCGGATAGGCCGGCGTGGTGCCGTCCGCGTTGCGCTGGGTGTTGCCGTTGTCCAGGTCGAAGGTCTCGTGCGCGAAGGACACGCCGGCGACCAGCGCATGTTCCACCGAGCCGGTGGCGAACCGCGCGGTCAGGTCGGTCTGGCTGACCGCCAGGCCGTTGCTGGTGTCGCGGGTGGTGCCGCGCGGACCGCTGGGCAGGAAGGTGCCGGGATTGGCGCAGACCGTGCCGTTGGCGGGGTTGATGCCGCTGTCCAGGCACCAGGTGCCCTGGGTCGGGTTGACCAGCGTGTACTGGTCGACCTTCTGGTAGCGCGCCAGGCTGCGCAGGGTCAGGCCGTCGTTGAAATCGTGTTCGAAGACGCCGGTCAGCATGTCGACGTCGATCTCCTGCTTGTCCATGTTGCGGTAGCCGAAGTAGCTTTCGCGGCTGACGCCGGGCAGCAGGCCGCCGTACGCGGCGAAATAGGGCAGGCCGTATTCCGGCGTGTTCTCGTCGTGCTGGTGCAGGTAGCTCAGGGTGAAGCGCGTATCCGAACCCAGCCCGATCGCGAACGATGGCGCGAAGCCCCAGCGCTTGTATTCCTCGACGTCGCGATCCGGCACGTCGTTGCGGTGGACCATGGCGTTCAGCCGCAGGGCCTGGCCGTTCTCGAAATCGATGTTGCTGTCGAGGGTGGTGCGGCCGAAGCCGTCGGTGCCGGCGCCCACGGTGAAGGTGTTGAAATCGCCTTCGCGTGCGGCCTTGCTGACCAGGTTGATGCTGCCGCCCACCGAGCCGGCGCCGGAATACGCCGAGTTGGCGCCGTTGATCAGTTCCAGCGACTCCAGGTTGAAGTTGTCCGTGCGCGTGTATTGCGCGCTGTCGCGCACGCCGTCGGCGGTGATGTCGTTGTTGGCGTTGAAGCCGCGCAGGTTGATGCTGTCGCCGTAGCCGCCGCCGCCTTCGCCGGCGCCGAAGGTGATGCCGGGCAGCGTGCTGAGCACGTCGCGCAGGCCGATCAGGTTCTGCTGGTCCATCACCTCCTTGGTGACCACGGTGATGGTCTGCGGGATGTCGCGCAGCGGTTCGGTGTACTTGACCGAAGACGGCTTGACGACGCGATCTTCATGGACTTCGACGGTATCGAGTTCGACCGCGCTCTTTTCGGCGGCGGTCTCGGCCAGTACGGGGGACGACAGCGCCAGCAGCAGGGCCGAGGCAAGGGGAGTGAGGCGTGGGTTCATGAGGATCTACTCGGGTGGAAGGAGAGGAATCACCCGTTGGCGGCGGCTGGCGGGTCGGGCGGAAAGGAAGGCGAACGCGTGCCGCCACGGACGGACGTGGAAGCGGAGTCCACGGTCCGGGGGCGGAAAGGGCTGGCTTGGCGGAAGCGGCCGTGGAGGAGAGAGAACGGCCGGGTGCTGTCGCTGGCGTCAGGCCAGACGGGGAGGCGCGCGCCCGCAATACGCGTGGCAGGTGCGCTGGCTTACCTGCGGCCGGCCATGGGCCGGGTGGGCGGGCTGGATCGGGCAGTGCCGGTGGGGGCGGGTGGCCTGCGGAAGCAGGTCGGGTTCGGCCGAAGTCCCGGCGACGCCATCGGAAGGGTGTGAGACGTGGCTGCCTTGCGAACGACCGTCGGGCTGTTCCGCCATGCGGTCGTCCGGGGCGGCCTGTGCCTGCCCGATCCCGTCAGCGGAGACCCGGGCCGTCGTATCCCAACCGGCCGCCGGCTGGGCGGATGCCGCCGCGATCCCGCCCAGCAGCACCCACGCGCACAGCAGGACCAGCGCGAAGCCGCTGAACGGCGGTCGGCGGTGGCGGGCGGGGGAGCGGGTGGGATCGCGGGACAAGTCCGGCCTCGTCGAAGGACGGCGGACCATGGCCGCCGCGGGAGGCGCACAGGATAATGAGAATAATTCGTGTTTACAACAAAATATTCACAATCTGGCTCCCGTCCGTCGGCGGCCCGGTCAGTCCGGATCAGTCCCGGTCGTCGCGGGTCCAGATGCCGCCGTGCTCCCGCTTGGTCGGGAATTTCGGCACGGGCGAGTAGGCGGGGGTGCACAGGGCGCGGCCGTCGCGGACGTCGAAGCGCGCGCCATGCAGCACGCACTCGATGCTGGCTTCCCCGGCATCGAAGGTGCCGGAGGAGAGTTCGAATTCCTCGTGGCTGCAACGGTCCTCGAGCGCGTACAGGTCGCCATCCAGGTTGAAGACCACGATGGGCGCGCCGGTGACGTCGTCGAAGACGGTCTTCAGTTCGCCGGGCAGCAGCTCGGCGGTGGCGCAGACGAACGTCCAGGCCTCGCTCATGCGGTGGTTCCCGTCAGCGGCTTTTCCAGGATCTCGAAGCGCAGGTCGTCGCGCTTGGGAATGCCGTAGCGCTCGTCGCCGTAGGGAAAGGGTTTCTTGATGCCGGTGCGCGCGTAGCCGCGCCGCTCGTAGAACGCGATCAGCTCGTCGCGGATGTCGATGACGGTCATCCGCATCGCCGGCAGGCCCCAGTCCTCGCGCGCGACGCGCTCTGCCTCGGCCATCATGGCCTTGCCCACGCCGCCGCCCTGCAGGTCGGGCCGCACCGAGAACATGCCGAAGTAGCCGGCGCCGTTCTCCACGGCGACATGCGCGCAGGCCAGCAGCTCGCCGCCGCGCTCGGCGACCAGGATGCGGCTTTCCGGGCGGTCGATGTCGTGCCGCACTGCGTCCGGGTCGATCCGCTGGCCGTCCAGTATGTCGGCCTCGGTGGTCCATCCCTGCTTGCTGACCTCGCCGCGATAGGCGGAGGTGACCAGGGCGACCAGGGCGTTGATGTCGCCGGGCGTGGCGGCGCGGAAGGTGAGCGTGTCCATGCGCGCCATTGTAGAGCGACGCCCGCGGGCGTGACGCAGGCGCGCCATGGGGGTGCTTTGGCGCGCGAGCACTCCCGACCTACGCGATTCAAGCCCCTCTCCCACCGGGAGAGGGGTTGGGGTGAGGGGCGAACGAAGCCCGTTCGCCTCCACCATCCGATGCGTAGGGTGCGCCCTGGCGCACCATGGCTCTTCGCCCGACATATGTGGGCTATCTTCGGAACGGTCTTCCGCTGTCCGAGCATGGCGCCGCTCGCCGCGGGGGCGTTCTTTCTTTGCTCGTGCAAAGAAAGAACCAAAGAAACACGCCCCAGGCGGCGCGCCCTGCGCTTCGCTCCGGGTCCGCAAGCGGGCCGGGAATTTTCGTAAGGCACATCCTTGTGCCATACGAAAACGCCGCCCATCCAGGGCGGCGCCCTACGGGTTTAACCCGGCCCGCTTGCCGCGCCTAAATGGGGGCCCGAAAGGCAACAGCAAAAGCAGAAGCAGCTGGGCTCCGGATGTATCCGTGTCGTTCTTGGGGCCCCTGAGGTCCGGCAGTCCCGGCAGGTCAAACCCTGCAGGGGCGGCGCACAAGGATGTGCGCCGTTTTCGTATGGGCCAGGATGGCCCTTACGAAAATTCCTGCCGGGACTGCGCACCTGCCACGCAGTGGCGGGCGGACCGCCGGGGTGTGCTTTCTTTGCCTACTTTCTTTGCACAAGCAAAGAAGCGCTCCTCAACAGCCGAAGGCTGGTCAAGTAGGGCCCCCGCGGCGAGCGGCGCCATGCCGAAAGCGAAAGCAGGCTCTTCCGAAGAGTGACAATGAACATATTGCGTTCATTCCGAATGAACGCAAGACGTGAATTCACAGGCCGCCGGTACATGGAGCAAGACACGGACGGGCTTCGTCCGCCCCTCACCCCAACCCCTCTCCCGAGGGGAAGAGGGGCTTGGGTCGTGCATGCCGGTGAGCGGTGGTGCGCCAGGGCGCACCCTACGGCGCGTTCGTCGTCGTGCAGGCGGGAGGCGGGCGCACCCTACGCCAGCAGGCCGCGGGCCTTCTTAAGCGCAGCGACGAAGCGCTCGATTTCCTCGTGTGTGTTGTAGAACGCGAACGAAGCGCGCAGGGTCGCGGCTACGCCGTAGAACTGCAGCAGCGGGTGGGCGCAGTGCTGGCCGGAACGGACGGCCACGCCTTCCAGGTCCAGCAGGGTGGCCAGGTCGTGCGCGTGCGCGCCTTCGACCAGGAACGAGACGACCGCGGCCTTGTCCGGCGCGCGGCCGAAGATGCGCAGGCCGTCGATCCTGTCCAGTTCCTCGGTCGCGTGCGCCAGCAGCTCCGCCTCGCGCGCCTCGATGTTCGCCATGCCCACGCCGTCCAGGTAGTCCACGGCCGCGCCCAGGCCGATGAAGCCGGCGATGTTGGGCGTGCCGGCCTCGAACTTGTGCGGCGGGTCGTTGAACACGGTGCCGTCGAAGCTGACTTCCTTGATCATCTCGCCGCCGCCGATGAAGGGCGGCATGGCCTGCAGGTGCTCGCGGCGCGCCCACAATGCGCCGGTGCCGGTGGGGCCGCACATCTTGTGGCCGGTGAAGGCGTAGAAGTCGCAGCCGATGGCGGCGATGTCCACGGGGCGGTGCGGCACCGCCTGCGAACCGTCGACGACGGTGACGATGCCGCGCCTGCGGGCCTCGCGGCAGATCTCGCGCACCGGGTTGACCGTGCCCAGCACGTTGGAGGTATGCGCGATGGCGAGCAGCTTCACCTCGCCGGTCAGGGCGGCGTGCAGCGCGTCCAGGTCCAGCGTGCCGTCCGGCAGGATCTCCGCCACGCGGATGCTGGCGCCGGTGCGCTGGGCGACCAGCTGCCACGGCACGATGTTGGCGTGGTGCTCCATCCGCGAGACCAGGATGACGTCGCCGGCCTTCAGTTTCGGCAGCGCCCACGAATACGCGACCAGGTTGATCGCGAAGGTGGTGCCGCTGCACAGCACCAGCTCGTCGGCGCGCACGTTGAGGAAGCGCGCCAGTTTCCTGCGCGCGCCTTCGTAGGCCTCGGTGGCCTCGGTGCCCAGCGTGTGCACGGCGCGGCTGACGTTGGCGTTGTGCCGGCGGTAGAAGTCGTCCACGCTCTGGATGACCGAGGCCGGCTTCTGCCCGGTGTTGGCGCTGTCCAGGTAGATCAGCGGCTTGCCATTGACCTGGCGCGTCAGCAGCGGGAAGTCGGCGCGGATGCGCGCCCAGTCGATGCCGGCATCCACACTGGCGACGTGGGTGGTTTCGTGGTTCATGCCATCCCCAGCGTCGCCAGCGCGCCATCGACGCGGGCCACCAGCAGGTCGCGCAGTTCGCCGTTCTCGATCACCGACAGCGGCTCGCGGCAGAACGCGGCGGTCAGCAACTGCTGCGCCTCCGCTTCCGGCAGGCCGCGCGAGCGCAGGTAGAACAACGCGTTGGTTTCCAGCCGGCCGACGGTGGCGCCGTGCGCGGCCTTCACCTCGTCGGCGTGGATCTCCAGCACCGGCTGGGTGTCGATCTCGGCGTTCTCGGACAGCAGCAGGTTCTTGTTCGACAGCGCCGCATCGGTGCCATCGGCGCCCTCGCGGATCAGGATGCCGCCATGGAACACGACGCGTCCGCGGCCCGCGCCCATGCCGCGCCAGGTCAGTTCGCACGCGGTATCGCGGGCGATGTGGTCGATGCCCAGCCGCGTGTCCACGTGCCGGCGACCATGCGCCAGCAGCACGCCATTGGCGGTCAGGCGGGCGTTGTCGCCTTCCAGCCGCACGTTCAGCTCGTGGCGCGACAGCGCGCCGCCCAGCTCCAGGTCGACGCGGCGGTACTCGGTGTCGCGCGCCATCACCGCGTCGGTGCGCAGCAGCGCGGTCGCACGGTCGCTCTCCGCCTGCACGCGCGCATGCGTGAGCCGCGCGTCCCTGGCCAGGTGCACATGGGTCAGCGCGTTGATGAAGTGCGCATGCGGCGAGGTGGCGAAATGGTGCTCCACCACGGTCAGCGCCGCGCCGGCGCGCAGTTCGATCAGGTTGCGCAGGTGCCAGGCGTGATCAGGCGCATGCGAGCTCTTCGCAAGCGCCTGCGCATCCTCGTGCGGAATTTCCGATTCGGCCGCGCCGATGAAGACCAGGTGCAGCGGACGTTCGCTGCGGGCGTCGGGTTCGGCGCGCAGCAGCACGCCCTCGGTGGCCAGCGCGGCGTTGAGGCGGGCGAAGACCTCGTCGGTGCGCTCGAACCGGCGTTGCAGGAAGCGCGCGGCGTCGCCGCCCTCGGCCAGGGCCTCGGACAGCAGTTGCAGGCTGACGCCGTCCGGCAGGTCGGTGGTCAGCGACAGCGCCACCGAATAGCGGCCGTTGACGAACACCGCGCGCGGCCCGGGGATGTCGGCCAGCAGCAGCGGGTCGATGGCCGGTACGGTTTCCACCGGGCCGAAGCTGCGGCGCTCGAGCTGGCGCAGCGAGGTGTATTTCCACGCCTCCGTGCGCGGGCCGGGCAGGCCGTCGCGCAATGCTTCGTCCAGCACGGCGCGGCGCGCGGCGTCGCCGTGGAAGGTGGAGGCCAGTGAATCGAGCAGGATGTTCATGCGGTCACGGAGAAGAATAAAGCCGTCATCCCGGCGCAAGCCGGGACCCAGTGCCTTTGCTTTTCAATCACCCTGCACCCGGCGACGGAAGTCGCTGGGTCCCGGCGTTCGCCGGGATGACGGGGCGGGGTGGATGGGGGCGTCTTCATGCTCACGCCGCCCGCTCCGGCGCCACGCGATCCTTCAGCCAGGCGTAGCCGTGCGCTTCCAGTTCCAGCGCCAGTTCCGGGCCGCCGCTTTCGGCGATGCGGCCGTCGGCCAGCACGTGCACCACGTCGGGCTTGATGTAGTCCAGCAGGCGCTGGTAGTGGGTGATGACCAGGAAGGCACGGTCGGGCGAGCGCAGCGCGTTGACGCCTTCGGCGACGTTCTTCAGCGCGTCGATGTCCAGGCCGCTGTCGGTTTCGTCCAGGATCGCCAGCTTCGGTTCCAGCACGGCCAGCTGGAAGATCTCGTTGCGCTTCTTCTCGCCGCCGGAAAAGCCCTCGTTGACGCCACGGTGCAACAGGTCGTCGCGCAGGTGCAGCACGGCCAGCTTCTCGCGCACCAGCTTGAGGAACTGCATGGAATCCAGTTCCGGCTCGCCGCGCGCCTTGCGCTGGGCGTTGAGCGCGGCGCGCAGGAAATAGGTGTTGTTGACGCCGGGAATCTCGACCGGGTACTGGAAGGCCAGGAACACGCCGGCGGCGGCGCGTTCTTCCGGCGCCAGGTCCAGCAACGGCCTGCCCTCGAACTCCACCGTGCCGGCGGTCACTTCGTAGCCGTCGCGGCCGGCCAGGATGTTGCCCAGCGTGGACTTGCCCGCGCCGTTGGGGCCCATGATGGCGTGCACTTCGCCGGGCTTCACGTCCAGCGAGAGGCCCTTGAGGATGTCCTTGCCGGCGACGCGGGCGTGGAGGTTTTCGATCTTGAGCATGTTCGTTTCCGTTGTGATCCTTCGAGCCCCTCTCCCGACGGGAGAGGGGTTGGGGTGAGGGTCCGGCGAAGTCCATGATGGTTCGGACGTCGCTGGTGCCTCCGTACCCTCATCCGGCGCTTCGCGCCACCCCCGACCAGAAGCACTTCGGGGGCAGGCTCTTCTCCCGGAGGGAGAAGGGAAAAAGCAGGTCAGCCCACCGAGCCTTCCAGCGACACTTCAAGCAGCTTCTTCGCTTCCACCGCGAATTCCATCGGCAGCTCGCGGAACACCTGCTTGCAGAAGCCGTCGACGATCATCGACACCGCGTCTTCCTGGCTGATGCCACGGGCGCGGCAGTAGAACATCTGGTCGTCGGAGATCTTCGAGGTGGTGGCTTCGTGTTCCAGCGTCGCGGTCGGGTTCTTGACCTCGATGTAGGGGAAGGTGTGCGCGCCGCACTGCTTGCCGATCAGCAGGCTGTCGCACTGGGTGTAGTTGCGCGCGCCGGCGGCGTTGCGGTCCACCTTGACCAGGCCGCGGTAGGTGTTCTGGCCGCGGCCGGCGCTGATACCCTTGCTGACGATCTTCGACTTGGTGTTCCTGCCGATGTGGATCATCTTGGTGCCGGTGTCGGCCTGCTGGCGGTGGTGGGTCAGCGCGACGGAGTGGAATTCGCCCACCGAGTCGTCGCCCAGCAGCACGCATGACGGGTATTTCCAGGTGATGGCCGAACCGGTCTCCACCTGCGTCCAGGTCACCTTGCTGCGGTCGCCGCGGCATTCGGCGCGCTTGGTGACGAAGTTGTAGATGCCGCCGCGGCCTTCCTCGTCGCCGGGGTACCAGTTCTGCACGGTGCTGTACTTGATCTCGGCGTCTTCCAGCGCCACCAGTTCGACGACCGCCGCGTGCAGCTGGTTCTCGTCGCGCATCGGCGCGGTGCAGCCTTCCAGGTAGGACACGTAGCTCTTGTCCTCGGCGATGATCAGGGTGCGCTCGAACTGGCCGGTATGGCCGGCGTTGATGCGGAAGTAGGTGCTCAGTTCCATCGGGCAGCGCACGCCCTTCGGGATGAACACGAAGCTGCCGTCGGAGAACACCGCCGAGTTCAGCGCGGCGAAGTAGTTGTCGCCGGTGGGCACCACGCTGCCCAGGTACTGCCTGACCAGGTCCGGGTATTCCTTGATCGCCTCGCTCATCGAGCAGAACACGATGCCCTTCTCGGCCAGTTCCTTGCGGAAGGTGGTGCCGACGGACACGGAATCGAACACCGCGTCCACCGCCACGCCGGCCAGCCTGGCGCGCTCGTGCAACGGCACGCCCAGCTTGTCGTAGGTGTCCAGCAGTTCCTGCGGCACTTCATCCAGCGAGGCGTACTTGGCCTTGGGCGCGCTGTAGTAGCTGATGGCCTGGAAGTCGATCGGCGCGATCCTCAGCTTGGCCCAGTGCGGCACCGGCATGGTCAGCCAGTGGCGGTAGGCGGCCAGGCGCCATTCGGTCATCCATTCCGGTTCCTCCTTCTTGGCGGACAGCGCGCGCACCACGTCCTCATCGAGGCCGGGCGGCAGCGAATCGGATTCGATGTCGGTGATGAAGCCGGCGTCGTAGCGACGTCCCAGCTGTTCCAGGATTTCAGCGTTTTCGGTGGCCATGGGGCTGCCTACGGGTCAACTCGCGGCGACATGCACGGCGATGGATCGCCGGTGCGTGTCGTCCGAGGAAGAAGGGGGAGGGGCGATCATCTGCGCCAGGGTGAAGCCGCGCAGGGCGTCGGCGACCACGTCGTTGATCAGCCGCCAGTTGGCGCGCGCGCCGCACTGGTGGGCGATGCCGCAATGGCTTTCGCTCTGGCTGCATTCGGTCATCGCCAGCGGCCCTTCCATGGCCTCGACGATCTCGACCAGGCTGATGTCGGCCGCATCGCGGCTCAGCCGGTAGCCGCCGTGCACGCCGCGCAGGCCTTCGACCAGCCCGGCCTGGGCCAGCGGCTTGAGCACCTTGCTGACCGTGGGCGGTTCCAGGCCCGAATGCTCGGCCAGGTCGGAGGCGCTGAGGATCTCACCCGGCCGTGCGGCGAGCACGGTCAGGACCACGGTGGCGTAGTCGGTGAGCTTGGTGACACGGAGCATGGCGGGGGAAGTCCAGAAAGCGTACCGAAATTGTACGCTTTTATCCCGGCCGTCTCAAACCGGCCGGGTCGGTCGTTCAGGCGGTTGACGGATGTCACCCCCGATCGCTGATGACCGGCACTGCAACCGGATATTCAACGGACGGCTCTTTCCATGGTGAGCGGGGCCGCCCAGCGGCCCGTCATTCGCCCGCCCCGGGCAATGGCGGCAGCACCAGCCCGAAGTAGGGCGCCGGCGGCGTCCTGCCGGGCGGCAGCGCGTCCGGAGCCGGCTGCCCAGCGGGGCCCAGCGAGTGCACGAAGCGGTAGATCGCGCGGCGGTCGTCCTCGGCCATGTCGCGCACGGCGAAGTCCGGCATGATCGGCCGGGTGCGCAGGTTGGCGCTGTATTCCAGCCACTGCGCCTCGGTGAGCGCCTGCATGCGCAGGCGCAGGTTGGTGGGGTAGGTGGTGCCCCAGGGGCCATGGAATCCCAGCCGCGAGCCCACCAGCCACTGCGCCTGGTCCACCTGGCCCTGCGCCTCGCCGTAGCCGGGCGTGTGACAGTCGTTGCAGCCGGCCACCCGGACCAGGTACTCGCCACGCGCGAGCAGGTCGGCGTCGGCCGCGGCGACCGGCGCCGGCGAAGCGGAGGCCGTGCCGGTCCCGGCCGAGGGCTGGCAGCCGGCCAGCGCCAGGACCAGGACAGTGACCGGATAGAGGGAATGCGTACGCATGGCGGATGTGCGGGAGTGGGAATTGGACTTTGAAACGCGGCGCCACGCAGGCACCGGCCAGGGGGAACAGGGGGCATTCAGGTCGCCGGGCTTGGGAAAGCCGGCCGACTAGGCGAGAATCCCGGTTCCACCTCCCGCGCCTGGACACTGCATGCCCCGCAAGATCGAAGCCCGCCAATCCGACATCCACGGCAACGGCGTGTTCGCCATCGCGCCGATCAAGAAGGGCGAGCGGGTGGTGGAATACAAGGGCAAGCGCCGCACGCACGACGAGGTGGATGCCGACGACACCGGCGACGTGGATTCCGGCCATACCTTCCTGTTCACGCTCAACGACGATTACGTCATCGACGCCAACCACAAGGGCAACAAGGCGCGCTGGATCAACCACAGCTGCGACCCGAACTGCGAAGCGGTCATCGAGGAACACGACGGCAAGAACCGCAAGAAGGACAAGGTGTTCATCGAGGCGATCCGCGACATCAAGCCGGGCGAGGAGCTGACCTACAACTACGGGATCACCCTGTCCGAGCCGCACACCGCCCGCCTGAAGAAGATATGGGCCTGCCGCTGCGGCAGCAGGAAGTGCACCGGCACGATGCTGCAGCCCAAGCGCTGAAGCCTTCCCCGCCGGCACGGATGCCGTCGGCTCCCAAAAGGTTGAAATGACCGAAGGCAGGTGTGGCGCCCGCGCATCCCCGTTACCGTGCGCGCACCCCGGACCACCACCTCCCGCCCTCATGCCCCTGTCCCGCCCGACCGCCCTGCTTGCGCTGGGCCTGCTCTGCGCCAACGCCCATGCCGTCGAGATCGACGGCCGCATCGATCCGGAGGAATGGGCCGGGGCGCAGCACATCACCGACTTCCGCAAGACCCAGCCGCTGTCGGGCGAGCCGGCGTCGCTGCCCACCGAGGCGTGGGTGCTGGCGACGCCCGAGGGCCTTGCCTTCGCCTTCCGCAATACCCAGCCGCCGGGCGTGCCGCGCACGCGGCAGAAGGTGCAGCGCGACTTCGACGAGCAGGTGGACCGCGTCAACGTGTTCGTCGATTTCGACGGCGACGGCCGCACCGGCTATGCCTTCACGGTCAGTTCCACCGGCGGCGTCGCCGACGAGATCATCACCAACGAGAACCAGTTCAGCAACGACTGGGACGGGCTGTGGCAGCACGCGGTCAGCGAGGACGAGCAGGGCTGGTCGGTGGAACTGCGGATCCCTTGGCACACCGCGCCGATGCGCGACGGCAAGGACGGCCAGCGCACGTTGAAGGTGTTCCTGGCCCGGGTGATCGGCTCGACCGGCGAGCGGTCGGCGTGGCCGCTGGCCAGCTTCGAGCGCCCGCGCTTCCTGTCCGACTTCGCGGCGATCACCGTGCCGCGGTACGACCAGTCGCTGTTGGCGGTCACGCCCTACGTCTCCGGGCTTTACGACAACGTCGGCGGCGGCAGCGACTTCAACGGCGGCGTGGACGTGTTCTGGAAGCCGCATGGCCGCTTCCAGCTGACCGCGACCCTCAACCCCGATTTCGGCCAGGTGGAAAGCGACGACCTGGTCGTCAACTTCAGCGCGACGGAGACCTTCGTCAGCGACAAGCGCCCGTTCTTCACCGAGAACCAGGGCATCTTCGAGCTGACCACGCCGTCGGACTTCAGCCAGCAGCTGTACACGCGGCGCGTGGGCAGCACCGGCGACATCACCGCCGCGGTCAAGTTCAACGGCAGCCTGGGCCAGGCGAACTACGGCGTATTCGCCGCGGACGAGGACGGCGCCGCCGGCCGTTCGTTCCAGGCGCTGCGGCTGGTGCGCGATTTCGACAAGCAGAACCTCGGCGCGATGCTGACGCGCGTGGACGATCCGTGGCGGGACCGCGAGGCCACCGTGCTGGGCGTGGACCACAACTGGCGGCCGACCGCGCGCTTGAACATCCGCAGCCGCCTGCTGGGCAGCCGCATCGATCAGGCCGGCGACAAGGTGCAGGACATCGGCGCGACCGTGTGGGCCGACTACGAGATGGACCGCGGCTGGCGCCAGCAGTGGATCGCCATGCACTTCGGCAACGACCTGCAGATCAACGACTTCGGCTATCTGTCGCGCAACAGCACCAACTACCTGCACTGGGAGGTGCGCAAGCGCTTCACCGACATGCCGGATGCCTCGCGCTATGCCTCGAAGGACTGGCGCTGGCGGGTCAGCAGCAGCCACAACAACCATGGCGAGAAGCTCAACGACCAGTTCCGGGTGAGCCGCGAAGGGCGCCTGCGCGACGGCAGCTACGAGTACGCGCAGATGAACGTCAACAGCGCCGGCATCAGCGACCTGCTGCTGCGCGGCAACGGCATCGTGCGCTTGCCGGCGAACGTCAACACCTATTTCGAGTACCAGCGCCCGCGCAAGGGCAACTGGGGCCACGAGACCGAACTGGAAGCCTTGACCGGCGGCCTGGCCGGCAACCGCAAGGTCGGCTTCGGCGCGGGCTACACCGCGACCTACTTCCTCAGCGACGCCTTCAGCCTGTATGGCGGCTTCTACGCCATCCACACGCCCGACTGGCTGGTATGGGAGCGGGAGAATCTCGCCGGCAGCTTCGAGCGCCGCGAAATGGACCTCAATGCCGGGCTGGACTGGGTGATCGACGCCCGCCACGAACTGCGGGTCAAGATGCAGGTGATCGCGCTGGACGCGCGCCTGCGCGATGCCTGGCGTTTCGACACGCAGGGGCATGCCGTGGCCACCGGCGAGCCGGTCGATGATTTCAGCGTGCGCAATCTCGGCTTCCAGGTGCGCTACCGCTACGAACTGGCGCCGTTGTCGTACCTGTACGTGGTGTACGCGCGCGGCGGCTACGAGCAACGGCCGACCAGCGACGGCGTCGACGACCTGCTGCGCGACAGTTTCCGCCTGCGCGACGACGAACAGCTGATGGTGAAGCTGAGCTACCGGTTCGAGATCTGAGACGATGCCGGATCGCTCCGCGGCGTGGCCGCGGGCGCGGTTTGCGGCGTGGGTGACGGGGGCGCGCCGTGCCGCCCCATGGATCACTCCCCGGTCGGCGACCCCAGCCGCAGCACGACCTGGCCATCCTCGACGCGAAGCGATTGCGCGGTGAGCTGGCCCGGCACCTGCGCCAGCTCTTCCTCGGTCAATTGGTACAGCGGCCGGTCGCGTGCGTAGTCCTGCATCAGGGCATTGACCACCCCGCGCGTGCCGGCATCCAGTCCGCCGCGCGACGACAGCGTCTGGAAATCCTGAAGTTGCGGATCGGCCAGGTGCAGCCCGCGCGTGGCCGGGTCGTAGCGCAATCCGCTGCTGACGGTGAACCGGCCGGTTTCCGCCGAGCGGGACGTCAGCAGTTCCACGTCGTAGTCCAACTCCAGCTGGACGCGTTCGCCGGGAACGGGAATGCGCACCTTCGGCTGGCTGAGCGACAGCGTGGCGAAACCTTCCAGCAGGTCGCGCTGCAAGGGAAATCCGCCTTCGGCCGCCGCCTGCAACTGCGCGGCATCGAAGCGCAACGTGGCGGGACCGTCTTCCTGCCCGAAGGCCAGCGCGGAAGCCGCCAGCAGGCCAGCGGACAGGCAGATGCGGGTGAAGAAGCGTGCGTTCATGGGGGGCCTCATTGCAGCCGGACGACGACGCGGCCGTCCTCGATGTCGGTGGCGCCGATCCGCTTGCCGGAGGGCAGGCGGTTCAGCACGTCGCTGTCGATGCGATAGACCGGCTCGTTGCGGGCGTATTCCACCAGCACGGTGTTGACCAGTTCGCGCGTGCCGCCGGACAGCAGCGAGCCCGCGCCCGGCACATCGACGGCGAGGATCTCGGGATTGTCCAGATGCAGCCCCTGCGTGGCCGGGTTGTAGCGCAGCCGGCTGGCCAGCGCGAAATGGCCGCGGCTGACATCGCGCGCGCCCAGCGCGCTGACGCCGATGTCGAAATCCAGCCGCAGGCGGTTGTCGCCGGAAGGGATGCTCAGGCGCGGATTGGTCAGCGTCGCGGAAACCAGCCCGCCCAGCTTGTCGAACTCGCGCGGGAAGCTGTGGTTGAGGTAGCGCTGCAACTGCGGCTGGGTGAAGTTGAGCTGGTTGCCCAGCAGCCCGGTGACGGTGTTGAGAGTTTCGCAGCCCGCCAGTGCGAAGGCGGTGCCTGCAGCCAGGGCGGCGATCAGGAAGCGGCGGCGTGTGCGCATGGAGGGCTCCGTGTGACGTCCGCGCACCTTAGCGGCCGTCGCCTGTCCGTTGGCTAACCGGGCGCGGCGGGGTGCCTTCCCCGAAACGCACCGCGACGATGTAGCGGTCGCACAGTCAGGGATCGCGGCGCCGGGCCGCCGCGGCTATGCGCGCGCCTGCGTGGCCAGGCGCAGGCCCAGCGCGACGAAGACGCCGCCGGTGATCCGGCGCTTCCAGCGCATCGTTCGCGGGCTGGCCGTCATGCGGCGGCCGACGCGGCCGACCAGCCAGGCCAGCGCCAGGCTGTTGCACAGACCGATCGCCGACAGGATCAGCCCCAGCAGCAGGAACTGCAGCGGCACCGCGCCGCGCGCAGGATCGACGAACTGCGGCAGGAAGGCCAGGAAGAACACCGCCACCTTGGGGTTGAGCACGCCGGTCAGTACCGAGCGCAGATAGACGTGGTGCGCGGGAAGGCGCGCGGCGGGTGCGGGTCCGGCCTGCACGGGGGAAGGGTCGCGTTCGCGCCAGGCCTTGATGCCCAGCCAGACCAGGTAGGCCGCGCCGGCGTACTTCACCACTTCGAAGGCCAGCGCCGAGGTGGCCAGCACGGCGGAGAGTCCCAGCCCGGCGGCCAGCGCGTGGATCAGCGTGGCGGTTTCCAATCCCACCGCGGCCTGTGCGCCGCGGCGGGTGCCGCCGGCGACGCTCTGCGCGACGATCCAGGCCGTGCCCGGTCCGGGAATCAGCACCAGCACGGTGGCCGCCGCGGTGTAGGCCAGCAAAGTGGTGGCGTCGAACATGGCGGGCGGTCCTGGTGGCGTTGACGGGTCAGCCGGCTTCCCGGCTGCGTTCCTTCAGTGTCTTGATGAACTCGCCCATGTGCGGCCGCAACGGGGCGAACAGGTCGTCGCTGTCCTTGCGATGGTCCAGCATCAGGCCGCCGAGCAGCTTGGTGCCGACGACCAGCGCGGCGCGTTCGTCGCCGCTGAAGCCGCGCTGGCGCTGCACGTTCTCGAGGATGCGCATCCAGTCGTCGTGGCAGCTGTGTTCGAACTCGATGGTGCAGCGGCCGTTGCACTGCAGGCCATCGGATTCGATGGGAGTGACGGTAATGCGATAGCGGTGGGTCTGATTGGACATGGCGGCGTGCGGTGGAACGCGTGGCGGAAGGGGCAGGACCAAGATAGGCCCCTCGCCGTGCCGGCACGAGGGCCGCCGCCGCGATGGAGTGTTCCGCGCGTCTCGCGGATTCAGCGGACGGACGGTGAATCCCGGTGGCGCAACAGCGGCAACGGGTCGTAGGCGCCCTGCGCGCCATAGATGCCGTAGTGCAGGTGGGGCGGGGTGCCGCGGGCGTTGCCGGTGGTCCCGACCATGCCCAGCGGATCGCCAGCCTGCACCACCTGGCCTTCGGCCAGGCCCGGGACCCAGTCGTCCAGATGCGCGTAGTAGTGGCGTTCGCGGCCCGGCCCCAGCACCCATACCTGCTTGCCGCCCAGCCCGCCTTCGCGTACCGACACCACCACGCCGCGCGTGGCGCTTGATACCAGCGTGCCGCGAGGGGCGAAGATGTCCACGCCCTGGTGCAGGCGGTCGCTGCCACGCGCGGCGCCGAAGGTGTCCGCGATCCGGCGCGCCTCGACCCCTTGCACGGGCACGGGCAGGGCGGTGGGCGGCGACGCGCGCGAGATGTCCCACAGCATGCGCGGCATGGCCATGAAGGGCTGCTTCCACGACCACATCGCGGCCAGCGCCAATGCCGCCAGGCAGGCCAGCGTGACCAGGATGCGGCGCAGCCGCCGTGCGGTGGACGCAGGCACGGTGCGGAATCAGCCCGCGCCGGCCTGCTGCGCCAACTGTTTCTCCAGTTGCGCCTTCAGGCCGTCGCCCAGCTTCAGCTGCTGCGCCAGTTCGTCCAGGTACGCGCGCTCCATGAAGTTCTGTTCGTCGGCCACCATCAGGCTGGCCAGGTACATCTCGGACGCGATCTCCGGCGTGGTGCCGGCGCGGGCGACTTCGGCCGGATCCAGCGGTTTCTCCAGTTCGGCGTGCAGCCAGCCCTGCAGCTCGGCATCGGCGCCGATGCGGGAGAACTCGCCTTCGATCGCCTGCCGCTCGCGCGCGTCGATGTGGCCATCGGCCTTCGCGGCGGCGACCAGCGCCTTCAGGATGGCCTGGCCGTGCAGTTCCGCCTGCGGCGGCAGGCGGTCCACGGTCTGCGGACCCGCCCCGGCGGCAAAACCGCCCTGTTGCTGCGTGTAGTCGTTGTAGGCACGGTAGGCCATCACGCCGAGCGCGGCAAGGCCGCCGTAGGTGGCCAGCTTGCGCGTGGTCTTGTTCTTCCCCAGCAGCAGGCCCAGCGCGCCGCCGGCCACCGCGCCCTTGCCGAAGTCCGCGTTGAGCAGTCCGCCGAGCCCGCCGGCGGAACCGCCGCCCTGCGGGGATTTCAGCAGATGGTCGAGGAAACCCTGGATCTTCATGCGATGCACGCCTTCGGTGGGAAGTGACATGGGCAGAACTGCGGACGGCCGCGATGGATCGCAAGGATGACCGATGGCATGTTGGGTTCCGGTAGAGCCGAGCGAGCCCTGTTTCCCGGCATCTGGCCGAAGCGCTTCATGGGTTGGGGGCGGGATTCGGGCGCGTTGCGACGCGCTCGTATCCAACGGCGCCCCCGTGCCGCGGGGCGCCCCCCAAAAAGAATCGGGACGGCATGGCCGTCCCGATCCGGTGGAACCTGGATGTCGTGGCGATCAGGCCGCGGCGTCCTTCAGCTTCTTCAGCGGACGCACCTTCACCTTCACCGAGGCGGGCTTGGCGGCGAACCACTGTTCTTCCTTGGTGAACGGGTTGATGCCCTTGCGCTTCGGCTTGGCCGGCACGTTGACGGCGGTGATCTTCAGCAGGCCCGGCAGGGTGAAGGCGCCGGCGCCCTTCTTGTTGATGGAGGCATGCACGGCGCTTTCCAGCGAGGCCAGCACGGCGCGGACGTCCTTGGCGGCCACGGCGGTAGCTTCGGCGATGTGGGCGACGAGGCCCGACTTGCTCAGCGCTTCCTTGATCGGCTTCGGCGCGGCCGGCTTGGCGGCGGCCTTCGGTGCGGCTTTCTTGGCGGCCTTTTTCGGCGCGGCCTTCTTGGTGCTCTTTGCCATAGTGTCCTGTCTCTACAGTCGGTAGGTTGGGTAATCGGGCCGATCGCGTCGGCAAGCGAAATGTAGGGCAAAGGGATCGCGCCGCCAAGAGCAAACAGGCCTGCAAACCTGCTTTTTTTCGCTTTTTTTCGTTTTTTGTGCCATCGCGGCCCGCGAATGCCGCCTGCGCGTGTCGGAAATGCCCCTGCCGGGCCCGGCGACGCGCGGTTCCGGATCGCGCCCGCGCGCGGCCATCCGCATGCTGGAGCGCTCTCCGGGACGACGCCGACGGCAGCGAAGAATCGTGCGGAGGACCAGTATTCCCATTATCGCGGCGTCAATCCTCCTCGTGCCCGGGCTTGTAGCTCTCCACCAGCTTCTGCTGCAGGTTGGGCGGCACCGGTTCGTAGTGGCTGAAATCCAGGCTGTAGCGGCCCTGTCCCGCGGTCATCGACTTGAGCTCGGCGGCATAGCCGTCCAGTTCGGCCAGCGGCACCTGCGCCTTGACCACGATCTCGCTGCGCACCGCGTCGGTGCCGTTGATGCGGGCGCGCTTGCTGGACAGCCCGCCGGTGATGTCGCCTACTTGCGCCTCGGGCACGCTGACTTCCAGGTCCACCACCGGTTCCAGCACCTGCGGGCGCGCCTTGGCGATGGCGTCCAGGAACGCCTTCCTGCCGGCCGCGACGAACGCCACTTCCTTGCTGTCGACCGGGTGGTGCTTGCCGTCGTAGACCGTCACCCGCACGTCCTGGATCGGATAGCCGGCGATGGCGCCGCCGCTGAGCACCTGGCGCACGCCTTTCTCCACCGCCGGCATGAACTGGCCGGGAATGGTGCCGCCCTTCACCTCGTCGACGAACTCGAAGCCGCCGCCGCGCGGCAGAGGTTCGATGCGCAGGAACACCTCGCCGAACTGCCCCGCGCCGCCGGTCTGTTTCTTGTGGCGATGGTGGCCCTCGGCCCTGGCGCTGACGGTTTCGCGATAGGCGATGCGCGGCGGCCGCGTCTTCACCTCCACGCCATGGCGTTCCTTCAACCGTTCCAGCATCACCCGCAGGTGCAGGTCGGACAGGCCGCGGATGACCGTCTCGTTCAATTCGGGCTGGTGTTCGACCACGAAGGCCGGGTCCTCCTCGGCCAGCTTCTGCAGCGCGATGGACAGTTTCTGCTCCTGGCCCTTGCTGGCGGCCTCGATGGCCAGGCCGAACATCGGCCTGGGGAAATCGACCGGCGCCAGGTGGATCTGGTCCTCGTCGTGGCTGTCGTGCAGCACGGCATCGAAGTGCAGGTCGTCCACCTTGGCCACCGCGGCGATGTCGCCGGGGATGGCCTGCTCCACTTCCACGTGGTCCTTGCCCCTGAGCTTGAACAGGTGGCCGACCTTGAACGGCTTCTTGCCGTCGTCGACGAACAGTTGCGTGTCCTTCTTCAGCGTGCCCTGGTAGACGCGGAAGATGCCCAGCTTGCCGACGAAGGGATCGTTGACGATCTTGAAGACGTCGGCGATGACGTGCTTGTCCGGATCGGGCATGGCCTCGATGGGCTGCGCGCCGGCGCCATTGCCCTTGACGAACGGTGGCGGGTTGGCCTCGGCGGGATTGGGGAACAGGCGTTCGGCCACGTCCAGCAGTTCCTTCACCCCGACGCCGGTGCGCGCGGAGGCGAAACAGACCGGCACCAGGTGGCCTTCGCGCAGGCACTGCTCGAAGGCGTCGTGCAGTTCGTCGCCGGACAGGCCGCCTTCGCCCAGGTCCAGGTAGTGTTCCATCACGGTCTCGTTGATCTCGACCACCTGGTCGATGATCTTCTGGTGCCAGTCGGCCACCGGCCCCAGGTCGGAATCGCCCGAAGACCGCCCGAAGCAGTCGATCACCGCCTTGCCGCCCTCGGCGGGCAGGTTGAGCGGCAGCACTTCCGGGCCGAACTCCTCGCGCAGCGCGGCCAGCACGCCGGCGCTGTCGGCGCCTTCGTGGTCGATCTTGTTGACGACGATGGCGCGGCAGAGGTTGCGTTCGCGCGCGCGTTCCATCAGCCGGCGGGTGCCGTGCGCCACGCCGGCGTCGGCATCGACGACGATCAATGCCGTTTCCACCGCGGAGAACGCCGACAGCGCGGGGCCGCGGAATTCCGGGTAGCCCGGCGTGTCGATCAGGTTGACGTGCATGCCGCCGTGGTCGGTGCTGGCGATGGCGGTGTCGATGGAGTGCCCGCGGGCCTTCTCGATCGGGTCGTGGTCGGACACGGTGGTGCCGCGTTCGATGGTGCCTGCCACCTGGAGGGCGCCGCCGGCATGCAGCAGGGCTTCGAACAACGTTGTTTTGCCGGCGCCGGGGTGGCCCGCCAGGGCCACGTTGCGGATCTGTTGCGTGCTGTACGACATGAGGCCGTTTCTCCCGTGTCTATGGAGAGTCCGGCCGGGGACGGCCGGGCCTTTGCGGAGGAATCCGCGGATGTCGTCATGGCTGTCCGGCGGAGCGCATCCCGTGAGCGTGGCGCTCGGCGGGCGGTCATGGCGGGCGGCCAGCATCGGTGCATGGGCAAGGGGGGTCAAGTCGCAGTGCGGAACGCGGCGTGAACATCCGCCGGTGTACGCTGCGCATCCCCCTGACCCGAGGACGACAGCCATGGCTTTGAAACGTTATGCGGATGCGGTGTGGAACGGCGACCTGCAGGCCGGCAAGGGCAGCCTGAGCACGCCGCAGAGCGGCCTGTTCGAGGCGCAGAACTATTCCTTCAAGACGCGCTTCGGCGACGAGAAGGGCACCAACCCGGAGGAACTGCTGGCGGTGGCGCATGCGGGCTGTTTCAGCATGGCGCTGTCGGCGGTGCTGGGCAAGGCCGGCTTCACGCCCGACAAGATCCAGACCCGCGCCGAAGCGACGATGGAGCCGGGCATGGATCCGGGCCCGACCGTCACCGGCATCAAGCTGACCGTATCGGCCAGCGTGCCGGGCATCAGTGCGGCGCAGTTCGAGGAAATCGCCCAGCAGGCCAAGGCCGGCTGCGTGATTTCGCGCGCGCTGTCGGTGCCGGTGACATTGGAAGCCACGCTGCTTTGATCCGGCGCACGGCGTGCCGGCGTCGCGGGACGGAATGCGCGTGAGCCGCTTCCGTTCCGCATTGCTGGTGCACGGCGCCGGCGGCGGTGGCTGGGAATGGAACCTGTGGCGCGATGTCTTCGCATCGTCCGGCATGGCGGTGGCCGCGCCCGACCTCGAGCCCATCGCCGACGGGTTGGCCGCCACGCGGTTCGGCGACTACCAGCGGCAGGCGCGGGACGCGCTGGAGGCCTTGCCGCGTCCGCGTGCCGTGGTGGGCGCCAGCCTGGGCGGCCTGCTGGCGATGCGCGTGGCGGAAGACGCCGATGCGCTGGTGCTGGCGAATCCGTTGCCGCCCGCGCCGTGGCATCGCGATCTGCCTGCCCGCGAGTGGCCCGGCGTCGTGCCCTGGCGGCGCGACGCACGCCTGTCCTCCACGCATCGCGCATTGTCGGACTCGGACGAAGCGACCGCGCTGTTCGCGTTCCGCCGCTGGCGCGACGAATCCGGCGCGGTCCTGCGCGAGGCGTACGCAGGGTTGGCCATCGAGCGTCCCGCGTGCCCGGTGTTGTTCGTGCTGTCGCGACGGGACGAGGACATCCCGGTGGCGATCCCGCGGGCGATGGCGGCGGCATGGAGCGCGGATGTGCTGGAAACGCCTTCCGGCAGCCATGTCGGACCGTTGCTGGGACGCCATGCGGCGGGCGTGGCGACGCAAACTGTCGCATGGCTAAACGGCGCCCGGCCGACGAGCTGAGTTCAGCCGTTTTTCACCCATCCGGCCGGAGCATGCGACTGCGCCGATCCGGCGCTGGGGAGTCCCGGCATGAAGCGTGTTTCCGCCACCTTGCTGGCCATGGGACTGCTGGCATCGGGCGTCGCGTCGGCGCAGTCCACGCGCCACTACGGAACCGACGAACGCGACGCGTACGGCCCGCATTACGACTATGCGCGCGTGGTGCGCGTGGATCCGGTGATCGACGATGGCTACCGTGGCACCGCCCGGCAGAACTGCTATTACCGGGAAGCCGACGACGTCTACGCGCGCGACGGCTACCGCGATGACGGTTACCGTTATCCGGATGATTACCGTGGCGAGGGTTACGGCGACCGCCGCTATCCCGGTACAGGCAGCGAATCGGGCCGTACCGTCGCCACCGTGATCGGCGGCATCGCTGGCGCGGTGCTGGGCAGCAAGGTCGGCGATGGCAGCGGGCGCTACGTGGGCACCGCGGTCGGTTCGATGGTCGGCGGCATGGCCGGTCGTTCCATCTACGACAGCGCGCAGCGCGACCGGCAGGCGCAGCGTGGCCGCGTACGCGTCTGCGATCCGGTGCCGGCCGGCGATCGCGGCTACGGTGGCGATTACTACGGCGATGGCCGCGTCAGCGGCTACGACGTCACCTACGAATACGGCAACCGCACCTACCACACCCGCACCGACCACCATCCGGGCGACCGCATCCGCGTGCGCGTGGACGTGCGTCCGGAGTGATGCCGTACTGGCCTGAAACTTTCGCTTTTGCAGGCACATCGTCGAAAGACGGGGGGATCCTGCCGCAACCGAGGGGCCGCAAGGCCCCTCTTTTCCGTGCCGGGTTGCCCTGCCGTGGCCCACCCCGCATAGTCGCGCCGATCAACGACTCGGGAGCAGGGCATGCGGTGTCTGGCGTGGGGAATCGGGTGCGTACTGGGACTGGCGGGCGCGGCGCATGCGCAGGTACAGGTGCTGACGGCGGCGCGCGTGCATACGTCCGATCCGTCGCGGCCGGTGGCGGGGGCCTTCGCGTGGGATGAAAACGGTCGCGTGCTTGCCATCGGGGATGCCGACGACCTGCTGGCCCGCTATCCCGATGCCGAGCGCATCGATGCCGCCGGCAAGACCGTCATCCCCGGCCTGATCGACGCGCACGGCCACCTGATGGGCCTGGGTTACGCCCTGATGCATGCCGACCTGGTGGACGCGCGCGACAAGGCCGAGGTGATCGCGCGCCTGCGCGAGTACGAGAAGCAACTGCCTGCCGACGCCTGGCTGCTGGGCAGCGGCTGGGACCAGAACGACTGGCCGGAGAAGGACTTCCCCACGGCCGCCGATCTGGACGCCGCGTTCCCCGACCGTCCGGTCTGGCTGGAACGCGTGGACGGCCATGCCGGCTGGGCCAATTCCGCCGCCTTGCGCGCCGCTTCGGCGAAATCCGCTCGCCCGCTGGATGGCGACTGGCAGCCCGACGGCGGCCGCATCGAGCGCATCGATGGTCAACCCAGCGGCGTGTTCGTGGATGCGGCCATGGCGCTGGTGCATGCCGTCGTCCCGGCGCCGGACGAGACCTATCGCCGCCAGGCGCTGGAGAAGGCCTTGCAGGCGGCCGTGCGCAACGGGTTGACCGGCGTGCACGACATGGGCGTGTCGCGCGGGGACCTGGCGCTGATGCGGCGATTGGCGGACGAAGGCGCGCTGCCGCTGCGCGTGGATGCCTACGCCGATGGCGACGGCGCTGCGTTGGCCGACCTGTGCGCGCAGGGGCCCTACCGTCACGAAAGCGGGCGTCTTTCGATGCGCGGCGTGAAGCTGTATGTCGATGGCGCGCTGGGCAGCCGCGGCGCGGCGCTGCTGGAAGACTACAGCGACGATCCCGGCAACCGCGGCCTGCTGGTCACCGAACCGGCGGCATTGGAGGCGGCCATCCGCAAGGCGCACGGCTGCGGCGTGCAGGTCGCCACGCACGCCATCGGCGACCGTGGCAATCGCTTGGTGCTGGATACCTATGCGCGCGTGCTGGGCGAGGGGGCCGGACAAGACCATCGCTGGCGCATCGAACACGCGCAGGTGGTCGCGCCGGAGGAAATGCCGCGCTTCGCCGCGCTGGGCGTGATCGCTTCGATGCAGCCCACCCATGCCACGTCCGACATGCCGTGGGCGCAGGATCGCCTGGGGCCGGTGCGCATCACCGGCGCGTACGCCTGGCAGCGCCTGCGCGACAGCGGCGCGAAGCTGGCACTGGGTTCCGACTTCCCGGTCGAATCCGTCGATCCGCGCCGCGGCTTGTACGCGGCCGTGACGCGGCAGGATGCTGCCGGCCATCCGGAAGCGGGCTGGATGCCGGACCAGCGCCTCAGCGCCGCCGACGCGCTGCGCGGTTTCACCGCCGATGCGGCTTGGGCCGCGCACGACGAGAACGACGTGGGCCGCCTGGCGCCCGGCCTGCGTGCCGATTTCGTGGTGCTGGAGGAGGACCCGCTGGCGGTGCCGGGCGAGCAACTCGACGACCTGCACATTCGCTCGACGTGGGTAGACGGCAAGCCTGTCTACGAAGCGGAATAGAAACCCTCTGGCCGTGGGAGCGACGTCAGTCGCGACTGCACGCCGGTGGCGGCTCAAGAGGCAGGATGCCGGGCACGTCGCAGTGGGTTCTGGTGGCGCAAACCGATCTTCCGCAGACGCCTGTGGTCGCGCGGTCGCGACTGACGTCGCTCCCACAAGGGCCAAGGGCTACCAGTCGATGTGGCCGGTCACCACCGTGCGCACGTGGCCGCCGGACCAGACATTGCCTTCGGCGTCCACGCGCAGTTGCAGGCGGGCGTCGTGGCCGACTTCGCGGCCCTGGCTGACGGTATAGCGGTCGCGGCCGCCGGGCAGGGCGTCGCGCGATTTCAGCCACGCGGCCAGGGTGGCGTTGGCCGCGCCGGAGGCGGCGTCCTCGAACGCGGCCGGCGCGCCGACGAAGGCGCGCACGGCCAGGTCGTAGGAGGGGTCCTCGGCGCGCGCGTACGCGCAAACGCCCATGCTGTCGGTGTTTTTCGCCAGCGCCGCGATCGCGATCCAGTCCGGCGTGGCCGCGCGCAGCGTGGCCTCGTCGCTGACTTCCGCCAGCCACCAGCGGCGGCCGCCATCGACCAGCGCAGGCGGAAGATCGCCGGGTGGCAGGCCGTTCAACGCATCGCGCAGGGACGTGTCCGCGGCGGGGTCGCCGACTTCCACCACGTTCGCGCGCGGCGTGCGCACGGCGATCGTGCGCGTGGCGCCGTCGCCCTCCACCTGCAACGGCAGCAGGCCGGCGATGCCTTCCTGCACCAGCAGGCCGTCGCGTGGCGAGGCGAGGCCGGCCTCCAGCACCACATGCGCAGTGCCCACGCTGGGGTGGCCGGCGAATGGCACTTCGCGGCGCGGGCTGAAGATGCGGATGGCGTAGCTGGCCTCCGGCCGGGTGGCCGGGAACACGAAGGTGGTCTCCGGCAGGCGCGTCCAGCGGGCGATGGCCTGCATGGCGGCATCGTCCAGGCCGTCGGCGTCCAGCACCACGGCGAGTGGGTTGCCGGCACCGGGCCGGTCGGCGAACACGTCCAGTTGGACGTAGCGTCTGGAAGTCATGGCGGGGATTCGGGTGGGGGCCGCGCAGCTTACCAAGTCAGGCTGCCGCGGATGACCGGTTGCACCTGCCCGCCGATCCACACTTCGCCCTCGGACAGGTTGGTCCAGCCCGCGATGGCCTGCATGGCCGCGCCATCCAGACCCTCGGCGTCCAGCACCACGCCCAGCGCATTGCCGGCGCCGGGGCGGTCGGCGAAGACATCCACTTGCAGGTAGCGGCGAGGGGTCATGCAAGGCCTCCGGGGCAGGCGCGGAGGCCATTCCGGGGAAGGGCTTCGGCTAGAATCGAGGGTTCACGCCCGAAGGGTTCGGGCATCCTGCCCATTCTATCCATGCCTTCCGCCTCCCCCGCATCTGATCGTTGGATCGTCCTCAAGTTCGGCGGCACCTCGGTGTCGCGTCGCCACCGTTGGGACACGATCGGCCGGTTGGCGAAACAACGGGCGGACGAGAACGGCGCGCGCGTGCTGGTGGTGGTGTCGGCGCTGTCCGGCGTCACCAACGAGTTGACCGCGATCGCCGACGGCGCCGCCGATAGCGCCGAGCGCGTGGCGAAACTGGAGCAACGCCACCGCGAGTTCCTCGCCGAACTGGAACTGGATGCCGACGCGGTGCTGGGCGAACGCCTGGCCGTGCTGCGCAACCTGCTGGTCGATCCACGCGTGGCGAGCCGCGCACTGGACTGGCAGGCGGAGGTGCTGGGCCAGGGCGAACTGCTGTCGTCCACGCTGGGCGCGGCCTACCTGCGCGCGCAGGGCCTGGATTTCGGCTGGGTGGACGCGCGGCACTGGCTGCAGGCCAGTATCCTGCCCAACCAGAACGCCTGGGCGCAGCGGCTGTCGGTTTCGTGCAACACCGCGCCGGACCAGGACTGGCGCCGCGCGTTCGCCGAGCAGCCCAACGGCCTGCTGCTGACGCAGGGCTTCATCTCGCGCCACGCCGACGGCGGCACCGCCATCCTCGGTCGCGGCGGCTCGGATACCTCCGCGGCGTACTTCGGTGCGCTGCTGGGCGCGCAGCGGGTGGAAATCTGGACCGACGTGCCGGGCATGTTCAGCGCCAACCCGCGCGAAGTGCCGGACGCGCGCCTGCTGACGCGGCTGGACTATTACGAAGCGCAGGAAATCGCCACCACCGGCGCCAAGGTGCTGCATCCCCGTTCCATCAAGCCGTGCCGCGATGCCGGCGTGGCGATGGCGATCCTGGACACCGAGCGTCCCGACCTGCCGGGCACCAGCATCGATGGCAACGCGCGGACGGTGCCGGGCGTGAAGGCGATCAGCCGCCGCAACGGCATCGTGCTGGTGTCGATGGAAGGCATCGGCATGTGGCAGCAGGTGGGCTTCCTGGCCGACGTGTTCGCGCGCTTCAAGAAGCACGGCCTGTCGGTGGACCTGATCGGTTCGTCGGAGACCAACGTCACCGTGTCGCTGGACCCCAGCGAGAACCTGGTCAACACCGACGTGCTGGCCGCGCTGTCGGCCGACCTGGCGGAAATCTGCCGGGTCAAGGTGATCGCGCCGTGCACCGCCATCACCCTGGTCGGCCGCGGCATGCGTTCGCTGCTGCACAAGCTGTCGGACGTATGGGCGATGTTCGGCCGCGAGCGCGTGCACCTGATCTCGCAATCGTCCAACGACCTCAACCTGACCTTCGTCATCGACGAGGCCGATGCCGATGGCCTGCTGCCGGTGCTGCACGCCGCGCTGATCGAAAGCGACGCGATGCCGGTGGAGGAGACCAGCGTGTTCGGCCCGCGCTGGCGCGAGATCGTCGGCGGCGTGCGCCGCCGCGGCACGCCGTGGTGGCGGGCGCGGGGCGAACGCGATGCCCTGCTGTCGCTGGCGCGGGCGGGGACGCCGCGTTATGTCTACCACCTGGCCACTGTGCAGGCGCGCGCGCGCGCGCTGGCCGCGATCCCGGCCATCGACCGCCGCTTCTACGCGATCAAGGCCAACTCGCACCCCGCGCTGTTGAACGCCATCGTGGCGGAAGGCTTCGGGTTGGAGTGCGTGTCGCAGGGCGAACTGGAGCGCGTGTTCGCCGCCGTGCCGGCGCTGCCGGTGCAGAACGTGCTGTTCACCCCCAGCTTCGCGCCGCGCGGCGAGTATGCGTTCGCGCTGGATAAGGGCGTCACCGTCACCCTGGACAACGTCGAGGCGCTGAAGCACTGGCCCGAACTGTTCCGCGGCCGCGAACTGTGGCTGCGCGTTGACCTGGGGCGCGGCGACGGCCACCACGACAAGGTCAAGACCGGCGGCAAGACGTCCAAGTTCGGCCTGCCGTTGTCGCGCGTGGAGGAGTTCCTGGCCGAAGCGCGCGCGCTGGACATCCGCATCGTCGGCCTGCACGCGCACCTGGGCAGCGGCGTGGAAACCGCACAGCACTGGCGCCAGGTGTTCGACGAGCTGGGCGGCATCGCCGAGCAGATCGGCACCATCCAGAGCATCGACATCGGCGGCGGCCTGCCGATTCCGTACACCGAGGACGACGAGCCGTTCGACCTGGAGGCATGGTCCGCCGGCCTGGCCGAGATCAAGGCCGCATACCCCGGCTACCAGTTGGTAATCGAACCCGGCCGTTACCTGGTGGCCGAATCCGGCGTGCTGCTCACCCACGTGACGCAGGTGGTGGAAAAGCAGGGCATCCGCCGCGTCGGCGCCGATGCCGGCATGAACGCGCTGATGCGGCCGGCGCTGTACGACGCCTGGCACGACGTCGCCAACCTGACGCGACTGGACGATACGGCCGAAGACGTCTTCGACGTGGTCGGCCCGATCTGCGAATCCAGCGACGTGTTCGGCAAGCGCCGGCGCCTGCCCGCTGCGACCGCCGAAGGCGACGTGCTGCTGCTCGCCGATGCGGGCGCCTACGGCTATTCGATGGCCAATACCTACAACCTGCGCGAACTGCCGGCAGAGGACGTCATCGGCGGGGATGGGAACGATGGCGCCGCGCGCTGAATTCGTGCTGGTCAGCGCGTTGCTGGCGGCGCTGCTGCTGGTGGTGGCGTTCGTCACCGTCGTCAGCGGCTGGCAGCGATTGCCGCAGGGCGACGGACTGGGCAATGCACTGAAGTTCGCACCCGTGTCGGCCCTGGCCGCCGGGTTGGCGGCGTGGCTGGCGTCGGCATGGCATCGCCGGGCGCAGCGCGCCGGGCGCCGCTGGAAGGCGGGCGGTCTTGCACTGCGCACGCTGCTGATCGCCTTCCTGCTGTTTCCGTTGCTGCTGGCGGGCTGGGTGCTGGCGGCCACGGCGGCCGATCAGTGGATGACGGCACAGCCCGAGCCCTGGCGGGATGCGCTGGCCTGGTTGCCGGTGATCGTCTTCTACGGTTCCGCTTTCGCCGTCGTGTACGGCGCGGTACCTGCCTTCCTCCTCGAATATTTCGCCTGCCGCCGCTACCTGCGCCGGCAGGCGGGCACCACCACGGGTCAACCATGAGCCTTTTCGACAAAACCACCATCCGTTCCTTCCGCTTCGTCCGCTGTTCGTTCGATGCGGAAAGCGGCGTTGCGCGACTGGTGTATGCCTTCGACGACGGCCCCGAACTGACCGAGACCGTCACTATCCCCGGGGCGCCGTTCGCATTGGACGCCGCCCGCGCGGAAGCGGTGGAGCGTGCGCTGCGCCTGCTGCACCTGATCACCGGCGTCAGCTACTACAAGGCGGCCGTGCCCAGCGAGATCCGCATCGACGGCTACGCCATCGATTCGGCCACGGCGGTGTTGATGGAGCAGGTGTACGTGCACGGCCTGGGCGAGTTCGCCTACCGCAACGGACTGAGCCTGCATGGCCGCGTGCGCTTCCCTGCAGGAGGGGCTTCAGCCCCGACCGGCCTGGCAGACGAAGACAAAAGTGTCGGGGCTGGTTTTCAACAGCCGAATGGCTGGTCAACCCCTCCTACAGGAGCGATTGCGGTGGGCCTGCGCGAACACGCGCTGGTCGCCATCGGCGGCGGCAAGGATTCGCTGGTCAGCATCGAGGCGCTCCGCAATGCGGGCATCGAACAGACCGTGACCTGGATCGGCGGTTCGCAGTTGATCGCCGCCTGCGCCGCGCGTACCGGCCTGCCCACGCTCAACATCGGCCGCGCGCTGGCGCCGGAGCTGTTCGAGTACAACCGCCAGGGCGCATGGAACGGGCACATCCCGGTCACCGCGATCAATTCGGCGATCATGGTGCTGGCCGCGTTGTTGCAGGGCGTGGACCAGGTGGTGTTCTCCAACGAGCGCTCGGCCAGCTACGGCAGCATGATCCCGGGCACCGGCGAGGTGAACCACCAGTGGTCGAAGGGCTGGGCGTTCGAGCAGGCCTTCGGCGAGTACGTGCAGTCGCATGTCGCCGCGGACCTGAAGTACTACTCGCTGCTGCGCCCGCTATCGGAGCTGGCGGTGGCGCGGCAGTTCGCGCGCACCGACCATTACGACGCGCATTTCTCCAGTTGCAACCGCAATTTCCACTTGCTGGGCGAGCGTCCCACCAACCGCTGGTGCGGCGTGTGCCCGAAATGCCATTTCGTGTTCCTGGCGCTGGCGCCGTTCATGCCCAAGCCGCGGCTGGTGGGCATCTTCGGCCGCAACCTGCTGGACGATGCCGGCCAGGTGGGCGGGTTCGACGCGCTGCTGGAATATCAGGACCACAAGCCGTTCGAATGCGTGGGCGAAGGCCAGGAGTCGCGTGCGGCGATGGCCGCGCTGGGCGACCGGCCGGAGTGGCGCGAGGACGCGATCGTGGCTCGCTTCAATCGCGAGATCCGCCCGCAGCTGGAAGCCGCCGAACTGGCTGTGGCGCCGCTGCTGGACATCGGTGGCGAGCACCGCATCCCGGCCGCGCTGTGGGAGCGCCTGCGTGCGAATTTCGCAGCTTGACGGTCGTCGCGCGGCGCTGTGGGGCTGGGGCCGCGAAGGACGGACGGCCTATCAGGCGATCCGCGCGCGGCTGCCGCGGCTCGCGCTGACGCTGTTCTGCAATCCCGAGGAGGCCGCCGAGGCATTGGCCTTGGGCGATGCGGCGCTGGAGGTGGAAACGCAGCCCACGGCCGAACGTCTCGCCGCCTTCGAGGTCGTCGTCAAATCGCCGGGCATCAGTCCGAACAAGTCGGAGGCCCTGGCCGCCGCCGCGCGGGGCACGCGCTTCATCGGCGGCACCTCGCTGTGGTTCGCCGAGCATGCCGGCGCGGACGGGGTCGTGCCGCATGCGATCTGCGTGACCGGCACCAAGGGCAAGAGCACGACGACCTCCCTGCTGGCCCACCTGCTGCGCGCGGCCGGCCATCGCACCGCGCTGGCGGGCAATATCGGCCTGCCGCTGCTGGAGGTGTTGGACCCCGTGCCCGCGCCGGATTACTGGGCCATCGAGCTATCCAGCTACCAGACCGGCGATGTCGCCACCAGCGGCGCGCGGCCGGCCATCGCCGTGGTGCTGAACCTGTTTCCGGAGCACCTGGACTGGCACGGCAGCGAGGCGCGCTACATCGAGGACAAGCTGGCGCTGGTCACGCGGGCTCGCCCGCGCATCGCGGTGTTGAACGCCGCCGATCCGCGGCTGGCGGCGCTGGACCTGCCGGACAGCGAGGTGCGCTGGTTCAACCGCGCCGATGGTTGGCACCTGCGCAACGACGATCTGTACCGCGGCGACACGTTCGTGATGGATACGCGTCCGCTGCCCCTGCCGGGCCGGCACAACCGCGGCAACCTGTGCGCGGTGCTGGCGGCGCTGGAAGCGGCCGGCATCGAGGCGCTGCCGCTGGCGTCGGCCGCCCGCACATTCCGTCCGTTGCCGAACCGGCTGCAGGCGCTGGGAACGCGCGACGGCATCACCTACGTCAACGACTCGATCAGCACCACGCCGCATGCCACGCTGGCCGCGCTGGAGTGCTTCGCGGGGCAGCGCATCGCCTTGCTGGTGGGTGGACACGACCGCGGGGTGGACTGGGTCGGGTTCGCCGAACGGATGCGGACGTCGGCGCCTGCCGCGATCGTCACGATGGGCGCCAACGGCCCGCGCATCCACGCGTTGCTGGAGGCGGTCGCGCAAGACGCGGGAGTCGCATTGGCGGCCGCGGATACGTTGCCGCAGGCATTGGCGCAGGCACAGGCATTGCTGGACGGACAGGGCGTGGTGCTGTTGTCGCCCGGCGCGCCCAGTTTCGGCCAGTACCGCGACTACGTCGCCCGGGGCCGTCATTTCGCCGAGTTGGCAGGATTCGATCCGGACAGCATTTCCGCGATCGCGGGGCTCGGGATCGCCTGAGCGCCATCGCATGGCGGCGGCGGGGGCACGTGGCTTGGTAGCGACCGCGTGAAGCGGCCGGGCGCCGCATTCCTCTGGATCGGATCGCTTGCCTGAAAGCACGCCGTTACCAATGGGTCCGCAGGCGGCGGCGTACACTTGGCAGTGTCTTTTCACCGAAGAGGAGAACCCCGCATGCGCAGGACCTCGTGTTTGTCGTTGCTGTTGGCGGCGCTATGGGCGCCCTCCGCCCTGGCCGCCCCCAAGGCCGAGCCCATCGAATGGACGATCGGGCAGGACACGTTCGCCGGCTACCTGGTCTACGACGATGCGGCGAAGCAACCGCGTCCCGGCCTGGTGATGGTGCCGAACTGGCAGGGGGTCAATGAATCAGCGCTGGCGAAGGCACGCCAGGTGGCGGGCGACGACTATGTGGTGCTGGTGGCGGACGTGTACGGCAAGATGATCCGTCCGAAGAACGACGCCGAAGCCGGGCCGGTCGCGACCGCTTTGCGCGAGGACCGCCCCACGTTGCGCGCGCGTATCCGGAAGGCGGTCGAAGTACTGAAGCAGCAACCGCCTTCTCTGGTCGATGCGTCGCGGATCGGCGCCTTCGGTTTCTGTTTCGGTGGCAGCACGGTGCTTGAGCTGGCGCGCGGGGGCGATGCGCTGGCCGGCATCGTCAGCCTGCATGGCGGCCTGGCCACCGACCTGCCCGCCGAGGGCGCGGTGGAGTCGCCGGTGCTGGTGCTCAACGGCGCCGACGACAGCTACGTCAGCGCGGCGGAAATCGCGGCTTTCGAGGACGAGATGAAGGGCGCCGGCGCCGACTGGCAGTTCGTCAATTTCAGCGGCGCCGTGCACTGCTTCGCCGAATCCGACGCCAACAATCCGCCGGGCTGCGTCTACCACGAGCGCTCGGCCAAGCGTGCCTACCGGATGATGGCGGACTTCTTCCGCGAGCGGTTCGCACCGTAGACGGAATCTTCGGCGCGGCGGTCTTCTCCGCGCCGGCACGAAAAGCATCGCGCCCATGGGGCGCTCCTACAGACACAAACCTTGTGGGAGCGCCCCATGGGCGCGATGCTCTTGTTCCCTCATGCCGCCGCGCAGCATCGCGGGTATGGCCCGCATCCTGCGGTGCCGTGCCCGCCGCCTGCGATCAATGCTTGCGTTCCACCGCGTAGCGGGCCAACCCGCGCAGGGCCGCCAGGGCATCGCTCTCGGGCAGGCCGTCCAGGGCGCGTTCGGCGGCGGCGGCGTATTCGTGGGCGCGGCGCTGGCTGTAGGCCAGGCCGCCGGTGGCCTGGATCGCGGACAGCACTTCCGGCATGGCGGCGCCATCGCCCTGCTGGACGATCTCGCGCAGGCGGGCGGTGGTGGCGGCGTCCGAATGGCGGATCGCATGGATCAGCGGCAGGGTGGCCTTGCCTTCGGCCAGGTCGTCGCCCAGGTTCTTGCCCAGGTCGGCGGCGTCGGCGGTGTAATCCAGCACATCGTCGGCGATCTGGAAGGCGTAGCCCAGGTGCATGCCGTAGTCGTAGAGCTTCCGCTGCGTGGCCGCGTCCGCGCCCGACGCCAGCGCACCCAACTGGGTACCGGCGGCGAACAGCACCGCGGTCTTGCGTTCGATGACGCGCAGGTAGGCCGCTTCGTCCGTGTCCGGGTTGTGCACGTGCAGCAACTGCAGCACTTCGCCTTCGGCGATGCGGTTGGTGGTGTCGGCCAGCAGGCGCATCACGTCCATGCGGTCCAGTTCCACCATCAGCTGGAAACTGCGCGAATACAGGAAATCGCCGACCAGCACGCTGGGCGCGTTGCCCCATAGCGCATTGGCGGTGCTGCGGCCACGGCGCAGGTCGGATTCGTCCACCACGTCGTCGTGCAGCAGGGTGGAGGTATGGATGAACTCGACGATCGCCGCCAGTTGGTGGTGGTCGGCGCGGACCGGACCGCAGGCCTGTCCCGCCAGCACCACCAGCATCGGCCGCAGGCGCTTGCCGCCGGCGGAGACGATGTGGTCGGCGATCTGGTTGATCAGCACCACATCGGAGGCCAGCCGGGCGCGGATCAGGGCGTCCACGGCGGCCATGTCGGCCCGGGCGAGCGACTGGATGCCGGCCAGGGCGAGGGCGGGGCGGGGGGATTCGACGGCGGACATGCGGATCGCGGCAGTAGGGTCGCGAAATTATAGGGGTTCGGGCGGTGTTTTCTGACATCGGGCCGGGGTTCGCGCCGATGGCCGCCGGCGCGAAGGTATACTCCACTGGTCTATGCCCGCGCGTGGCGGGTGTTTCTGAATGGAATAACGATATGGCCCGTGGCATCAACAAAGTCATCCTGGTCGGCAACCTCGGCAACGACCCGGAAACCCGCTACACGCAGGGCGGCATGGCGATCACCCGGATCAGCCTGGCCACCACCAGCGTGCGCAAGGACAAGGACGGCAACCAGCAGGAGCGCACCGAGTGGCACCGCGTGGTGTTCTTCGGCAAATTGGGCGAGATCGCCGGCGAATATCTGCGCAAGGGCAGCTCGGTCTACGTGGAAGGCTCGCTGCGCTACGACAAGTACACCGGCCAAGACGGCGTGGAGAAGTACTCCACCGACATCATCGCCGACGAGATGCAGATGCTGGGCGGCCGTGGCGAGGGCGGTGGCGGTGGTGGCGAGCGCGCGGCGCGCCCGCCGCGCCAGGACTACGGCGCGTCTTCCGGCAACGCCCCGCGTCGCCAGGCCCCGGCCCCGCAGCAGGCGCCAGTGGACGATTTCGCGGACGACGACATTCCGTTCTGATCGTTGCGCCAAACCTGAAGAAATCGCCTGGACATGGAGCTCAATGTGCCGACCTGGCTCATCACTGGCGGCGCCGGTTTCATTGGGGGCAATTTCGTGCTGCGCGCCGTCGCGCAGGGCATTCGCGTCATCAACCTGGACGCCCTGACGTACGCGGGCAACCTGGATACGCTGGCGTCCATCCGGGAAAATTCGCTGCACGTGTTCGTGCACGGCGATATCGGCGACCGCGTGTTGGTGGCGCGCCTGCTGGCCGAGCACCGGCCGGAAGCGGTGGTGAACTTCGCGGCCGAGAGCCATGTGGACCGTTCCATCGACGGTCCCGCGGCCTTCATCAAGACGAATGTCGTCGGCACGCTGGGGTTGCTCGAATCGGTGCGCGACTACTGGAAGACACTGGAGGGCGAGCGTCGCGAGGCCTTCCGCTTCCTGCATGTCTCGACCGACGAGGTCTACGGCTCGCTGGGCGATACCGGCAAGTTCACCGAAGCCACGCCTTACGCGCCGAACTCGCCCTATTCCGCTTCCAAGGCGGCCTCGGACCACCTGGTGCGGGCATTTCACCACACCTACGGCCTGCCGGTGCTGACCACCCATTGCTCCAACAACTACGGCCCGTACCATTTCCCGGAAAAGCTCATCCCGCTGGTCATCGCGCGGGCGCTGTCCGGTGAGCCGCTACCGGTCTATGGCGACGGCAAGAACGTGCGCGACTGGCTGTTCGTCGGCGATCATTGCCAGGCGATCCGCACGGTGCTGCAGAAGGGACGCGTTGGCGAAACCTACAACATCGGCGGCAACGCCGAGAAGCAGAACCTGGAAGTCGTGCACGCGATCTGCGCGTTGCTGGACCAGCGCCGTCCGCGCGAGGACGGCAAGCCGCGCGCCAGCCAGATCACCTTCGTCGCGGATCGGCCCGGCCATGATCGCCGCTACGCCATCGATGCCTCCAAGCTTCGGGACGAACTGGGCTGGGAGCCGGAGTACACTTTCGAGCGGGGCATCGCCGAGACCGTCGATTGGTACTTGGCCAATCAGGGCTGGGTGAAGCGGGTGCTGGACGGCAGCTACCGCCTGGAACGCATGGGCATGTCCGCCTGATGCAAAGGACTGACCACAGATGACGACACGCAAGGGCATCATCCTGGCCGGCGGTTCCGGTACCCGCCTGTATCCCATCACGCAGGCCATCAGCAAGCAGCTGCTGCCGGTCTACGACAAGCCGATGATCTATTACCCGCTCAGCGTACTGATGCTGGCGGGAATACGCGAAGTGCTGGTGATCAATACGCCCCACGAACAGGCCCTGTTCAAGACGCTGCTGGGGGACGGTTCGCAGTGGGGCATGCGGATCGAATACGCCGTGCAACCCAGTCCTGATGGTCTTGCGCAGGCTTACCTGATCGGCCGCGAATTCATCGCGGGCAAACCGAGTTGCCTGGTGCTGGGAGACAACATCTTCCATGGGCACGGATTCAGCGAGATGCTGCATCGTGCCGATTCGCGCACGGAAGGCGCGACGGTATTCGGCTATTGGGTAAGCGATCCTGGACGGTATGGGGTGGTCGAGTTCGACGCGGGCGGCCAAGTCCTCGGCATCGAGGAAAAACCGGCCAAGCCGCGATCGAACTACGCCGTGACAGGGCTTTATTTCTACGATGGCAACGCGAGCGACTATGCCGCCGAAATCAAGCCTTCCGCACGCGGCGAGCTGGAGATAACGGATCTCAATCGCCGCTATCTCGATTCCGGGTCCCTGCACATCGAGGCGCTGGGCCGCGGCCACGCCTGGCTGGACACGGGCACATACCAGTCGTTGCTGGAGGCTTCCAATTTCATCGGCACGATCGAGGCCCGGCAGGGCCTGCGTATCTGTTGCCCGGAGGAGGTCGCCTTCGGCAATGGCTGGATCGATGCCGCCCAGCTCGAGAAGCTGGCCGCGCCGCTGGCCAGGAACGGCTACGGGCAATACCTGCTCTCGTTGGCGGCACGTGGCGTCGTGCGATGAAGGTCATCGAAACCAGCCTGCCGGGGTGCAGGGTCATCGAGCCCACGGTGTTCGGCGATGACCGGGGTTTCTTCTTCGAGGCATGGAATGCCGAACGCCATGGGCGGCATGGCTTGCCTACCCGGTTCGTGCAGAGCAACGTGTCGTCGTCGGCACGCGGCGTGCTGCGTGGACTGCATTACCAGTGGCCCAATCCGCAGGGCAAGCTGGTCAGCGTACTGGAAGGCGAGGTGTACGACGTCGCCGTCGATATCCGCCAGGGTTCGCCCCGTTTCGGTCAATGGGCCGCCGTTGTGCTGAGCGCCGGGAACAAGCGCCAGTTGTGGATTCCGGAAGGCTTTGCCCACGGCTTCGCCGTGCTGTCCGAGCGCGCGGTGTTCAGCTATCTCTGCACTGCCGTCTACGACAAGACGGCCGATGCGAGCGTGCGCTGGGACGATCCGGCCATCGGCATCGACTGGCCGGTCAGCGCGCCTCTTCTGTCGCCGAAAGACGAAGCCGCTCCGCGATTGGCGGACATCGCGTCCGACCGGTTGCCGATCTTCACGGCATGAAGATCCTCCTGCTGGGCGCCAATGGCCAGGTGGGCCATGAACTCCGTCGCAGTCTTGCGTCGTTGGGCGAGGTCGTCGCGACCATGCGTTCCGGTGGACTGCCGGACGGCAGTGTTTGCGAGGTCGCCGATTTCGACCGACCGGATACGCTGGGTGCGCTGGTCGATCGCATCGGTCCCGCCATCGTGGTCAATGCGGCCGCCTATACCGCGGTCGACAAGGCCGAGGACGATGCGGACGCCGCGTTCCGCGCCAATGCGACGGCGCCTGGCGTGTTGGCCGCGGCATGCGTCGCACACGGCATTCCGTTGGTGCATTACTCCACCGACTACGTCTTCGATGGTCGGGGTACGCGTCCTTATCGCGAGGACGATCCCACCGCGCCGCTGGGTGTGTACGGCGCCAGCAAGCTGGCGGGGGAAGACGCCATCCGTGCGGCGGGAGGCGATCACCTGATCCTGCGCACGGCCTGGGTGTACGGCGCGCACGGCCATAACTTCCTGCGCACGATGCTGCGGCTGGGCGCCGAACGCGACGAATTGCGGGTGGTGGCCGATCAGGTCGGCACTCCCACTCCGGCGTACCTGATCGCGGATGCGACGGCCGCGTTGCTGGCGAGAGAGGATCGGCCGGAGGGCACGTTTCATCTCACGGCGCTGGGGGAAACCAGCTGGCATGGCTTCGCCGAATCCATATTCGCGGGAGCGGTCGCACATGGGCTGCTGCATCGCGCACCGCGCGTGATGCCCATCACGACGCTGGAATATCCTACGCGCGCCGCGCGTCCAGCCTATTCCATGCTGGACGTCGAGCGCTTGCGGAAGCTTCTCCCTTGGCCGATTCCAGACTGGCAGACAGGCTTGGAACGTGTGCTCGACGGCATGCCGCACTGATCGGGGAGAAGGCTTCTCGCGGAGATGCGGGCACCCAGCTTGCGTCAGCTCTCCAATCCCGTTCATCATTTGCCATGAGCCGCAGGGTGGCGGCAAGTCAAGGGGATGGAAATGAGCAAGCTGGGGGCTTGGGTGCTGATCGCCTGTCTGGCGATCCTGCCGACGGGAGCGATGGCGCAGGTCGATGTTTCTGCGTTCATTCGCAAGGACAAGTTCGAAACCATCAAGATTTCGCCCAAGGGCGATTATCTGGCGGCCACGGTGCCGCTGGAGGATCGCACGGTGCTGGCGATCATGCGGCGCTCGGACAACAAGCTGACCGGAACGTTCGCACTGAGCAAGAATTCGCATGTGGACGATTTCTGGTGGGTAAATCCGGAGCGTGTCCTCATCGCCGTGGCGGAAAAGTTCGGCCAGCTGGATCAACCGCTCTTGACGGGCGAACTGTACGCAGTGAATGCGGATGGCGGACAGGCCACGATTCTGGTGGGATACCGCGTCGACACACAGTCGGTGGGCACCAACATCCAGCAGAAGAAATCGGAGCGGATCTGGGCCGAATTGGTGGATACGCTGCCTGACGACGACAGGAATGTCGTGGTCTCCATTCAGCCCTGGGGGGTGGACACCTATACGCGTGCGGAGCGCATGGACGTGTATACGGGGCGTCGTACGCAATTGGCCCGGGCCCCCGTGCGCAACGCCAGCTTCATTGCCGACAACAAGGGGGTAGTCCGATTCGCACATGGCGCGGGCAGCGATAATGTCAACAAGCTGTTCTACCGCGAGGGCGATGGTAAGGAGTGGCAACTCATCAATGATGAAGCAGTCACGGATCGGGTTGAGTATCCGTTGGGATTCAATCACGATCAGACTGTTGCCTATCTTCAGATCCAACAGTCCCAAGGTCCGGATTCGGTTGTCGCGTGGAGTCTTGCCAACGGGGAGCGGAAAGAAGCTCTTCGCAACGAGAACGTAAACCCGGGCAGGTTTCTCTACTCGCAGGGGGAGAGCGTGGATCTCGTGGGCGCCATCTTCTGGGATGGCAGGCCCCGTACCCAGTTCATGGATGCAGAAAGCCCGGAAGCGCGCCTCTATAGAAGCTTGGAAGCGGCCTTCCCCGACGATGCCGTGTTCGTGACTTCCACTACCCAAGATGGAAAGCTGGCGCTGGTACAGGCTGCATCGGACAGGAATCCCGGTGACTTCTACCTGTTCGATACCCAGGCAAAGAAGGTTGATTACCTGTTGAGCCGGAGGGACTGGCTGGACCCCGACAACATGGCGCCGATGAAGCCCATCCAGCTGAAAGCGCGCGACGGCATGACGCTGCACGGTTTCCTGACGACCCCGAAGGCAAGCAGCGGCAAGAACCTGCCCATGATCGTGCTGCCACATGGTGGCCCCTACCAGATCCGTGACACTTGGGGGTTCCACGTCGAGCCGCAGATGCTGGCCGCAGCCGGCTACGCGGTGCTGCAGGTGAATTTCCGCGGCTCGCCCGGATACGGTCGAGCCTTCAAGCAGGCTGGCGCTCGCGAGTGGGGCGGCAAGATGCAGGACGACTTGACCGACTCCACGCGTTGGGCCATCGAGCAGGGGATCGCGGCAAAAGATCGAATTTGCATTTATGGCGCCAGCTATGGCGCCTACGCGGCGTTGATGGGAGTAGCGAAGGAGCGGGATCTCTACAAGTGCGCGATCGGTTATATCGGCGTATATGACCTGCCTATGCTTCATACCGCAGGCGATCTGCGTAAAGGTTCCAGTCGCACATACGTCCGCGATTGGATCGGTGAACGCAATGAGATTTCAGCCGTTTCCCCCACCAATATGGCCGACCGCATCAACGTACCGGTTTTCCTGGCGGCAGGCGGCGAGGATGAGCGTGCGCCCATCGCCCACAGCGAGTTGATGGAGCGCAGGCTCAAGGCCGCGGGCGTCCCGGTGGAAACGCTCTATTACAAGACCGAAGGCCACGGTTTCTACAAGGAAGAACATGAGCGTGAGTACTACACCAGGCTGCTGGCGTTCTTGAATCGCCATCTCGGCGGTGCCACGGCAAAGTAACTTGCCGGAATCAGAACGGCGCCGATAGGCGCCGTTCTCTTGTGATGCGGACGCGAGGCGATCACCTCACGCCATGCATCATCCGTTTCAGCAACGGCGTCGCGAGCAGCGCCAGCAAAGCGCAGCCCAGCCCGATCCACATCATCAGCCAGAACAGGTCGGCATACTTGCTGGCGGCATCCGCCATGTCCAGCATCTGGCCTTCCGGGATTTCGATGGCGGCGAGTTTGCCGAACAACGCCGCCAGCGCTTCGGAGAACGCGGTGGCCAGGAACCAGGTGCCCATCATCAGGCCGACCACGCGCGGTACCGACAGTTGGGTGACGGCGGACAGTCCCACGGGCGCCAGGCACATCTCGCCGATTTCCAGGATCAGGTACGCCAGCACCAGCCACCATACGCTCGCCATCTGGCCGGTTTCGCCGGCGTATTGGGCCGCGATGGCCAGCGGTACGAACGAGAGGCCGGCAAAGGCGAGCCCCAGCGCGGACTTGAAGGGTTTGGACGGATCGCGGCCGCGGCGTCCCAGGCTGGCCCACAGCCAGGCGAAGACAGGAGCCAGCACCACCAGGAACAACGGGCCGAGGTAGGTCAGCGAACCCGCGGTCTGCGGCAGCACCACCGAGTCCCGCACCATAAGAACCAGCATCAACAACGCGACCGCAACGAAGAGGGCGCGCGGCATGCCCGAGTGCGGATCGCGGTCGGACATGCGTGCCGCGACCACGAACGACAACGGTGCCAGCAGCAGCGACCACATCGACCAAGGCGCCTGCGACAGGAACAGCCGGGCGTTCGCCGGCAGGCTGTCGGACCACACCACCACCGATGGTGGCTGGACCAGGGTGGGGAACAGGTCCTTGGTCAGCAGGCGGTCGGTGAACATCACCCACGAGCCGTAGGTCTGCTCGTACAGGGTGAAGAATGCCAGGCACATGAAGATCATCGCCATCAGCGCCAGCATCTGCCGCCGTTGTACCGGCGTGCACTGCGTGGCGAGGAACCAGCCGAGCCATGCCAGCACTGCCAGCAACACCGCCAGCATCAGCACCAGCGCCAGCGATACTTCGCCGCCGAGCGCGAACGCACCGTTGGCGGCCGCCCACATCAGCCACGCCAGCGGCGGTACGCCGGCAAGAGCGGCCAGGTAGATCCATCCTTCGCGCGGCAGGCCCAGCACGCGCTCGCGCAGCGATTCCGGCGCATTCGGTTCGGCATGGCCGTGCAGGTATTTCTGTCCCCACAGGAACATCGCCAGGCCCAGCAGCATGCCGATGCCCGCCGCGCCGAAGCCGTATTTCCACCCCAGCGTCTCGCCCAGGTAGCCGCAGACCAGCGATGCGAACAGCGCGCCCAGGTTGATGCCGGCGTAGAACAGGCTGAAGCCGCCATCCCGGCGCGGGTCGTCGGGCGGATACAGGCGGCCGACGAGGGTGGAGATGTTGGGCTTCAGGAAGCCCACGCCGATGATGATCAGCGCCAGCGACAGATAGGTGGCGCGCAGCGCGCCCTCGTCGCGCACGACGATGCCGCCCTCGGAAACCGCCGCCGTGCCTTCGAAGGCCATCCCGGCGTGGCCCAGCACCAGCAGCACGCCGCCGAACACGACCGCCTTGCGCATGCCCAGCCAGCGGTCCGCCAGCATGCCGCCGATCACCGGGACACAATAGACCAGGCCGCCGTATGCGCCCAGCAGGTCGTAGCCGGCGTCGTCGCCGAACAGGTGGTACTTGGTCAGGTAAAGCAGCAGCAGCGCCTTCATCCCGTAGAAGGAGAAGCGCTCCCACATCTCGGTGAAGAAGCAGACATAGACGCCCTTGGGGTGGCCCAGGAAGTCGTCGCCACCGGTGGCGGCAAGGGCGGGGTGGGACAAGGGCGGCTCCGGCGGGAAAAGCGGCCCGAGTATAGCGGTGGACCCGCCGGCCGCCGCGCCACGGCTGGACTTGCCCGGGTCCAGACGCTAGCTTGTCCGCTTTACGCCTTCCGGGAACGCCCAATGACCTCGCAGGGGACTCCGCAGCTCACTTTCCGCGCCGTCGTGCTGGCCATCATCCTGGCGATGGTGCTGTCGGCCGCCAATGCCTACCTGGGCCTGTTCGCCGGCCTGACCGTGGCCACCGCCATCCCGGCGGCGGTCGTCTCCATGGGCGTGCTGCGCCTGCTGGGGGGCGGCACGATCCTGGAGAACAACATCGTGCAGACCGGCGCTTCGGCCGGTTCCTCGATCGCCGCGGGCGTCATCTTCACCATCCCGGCGTTGATCATCCTGGGCTACTGGCAGGACTTCCGCTATTCGTGGGTGCTCGCCATCGCCGGCCTGGGCGGCCTGCTGGGCGTGCTGTTCTCGGTGCCGCTGCGCCGCACGATGATCGTCGAGGACCCGCTGCCGTTCCCCGAAGGCAAGGCGGCGGCCGAGGTGCTCAAGGCCGGCGACAATCCCGGCCGGGGCCTGAAGATCCTCGGCATCTCCGCGGCGATCGGCGGTCTGGTGAAGCTGGCGTCCGACAGCGGATTGCGCCTGATCCCGGATACCTGGGCGCAGGCGGGCTTCTTCGCCAACGGCAAGGGGTTGGCCTACCTCGGCACCAACCTGTCGCCGGCGCTGCTCGGCGTCGGCTACATCGTCGGCCTCAACATCGGCATCGTGGTGCTGTCGGGTGCGGTGCTGTCGTGGCACATCGCGATCCCGCTGTACAACGCGTTCTTCCTCGACAGCGACCCGGCGCTCGCCGCACAGGTCGTGGGGGCCGGCGCGGAGGGCACCGCGTTCGCCATCTGGTCGGCGAAGATCCGTTACCTCGGCGTCGGTGCGATGCTGATCGGCGGCGTCTGGACGCTGTTCTCGCTGCGCAAGTCGCTGGTCTCGGGCATACGCAGCGGCATTGCCGCGGCGCGCAAGGGCTCCGACCACGTGGTGGCGGACACCGAGCGCGACCTGCCGATGAAGTGGATGCTGATCGCTCTGGTGCTGTTCGTGATCCCGCTCCTGGGGCTGTACCAGACGATCGTCGGCCAGTGGCACGTCAGCGTGCCGATGACGATCATCATGATCGTGGCCGGCTTCCTGTTCGTATCGGTGTCGGCCTATCTCGCAGGCCTGGTGGGTTCGTCCAACAACCCGGTGTCCGGCATCACCATCGCCACCATCCTGTTCGCCTCGGTGGTGCTGATGTTCCTGCTGGGCCGCGATTCGCCCATCGGCGCGGTGGCGGCGATCATGATCGGCGCCGTGGTGTGCTGCGCGGCGGCGGTCGGCGGCGACAACCTGCAGGACCTCAAGGCGGGCTACATCGTCGGCGCCACGCCCTGGAAGCAACAGCTGATGCTGGGCATCGGCGCGTTCTCGTGCGCGCTGATCATGGCGCCGGTGCTGAACCTGCTGGCGCAGGCCTACGGCATCGGCCCGCCGACGGCCGCTCACCCCAACCCGTTGTCCGCGCCGCAGGCCACGCTGATGGCGTCGGTGGCGCAGGGCATGTTCGGCGGCAAGTTGCCGTGGGGCATGATCGGACTGGGTGCCGTCGTCGGTGCGGCGATCATCGCCATCGACGAATGGCTGAAGGCGCGGGGCGCGAAATTCCGCGTGCCCGTGCTGGCGGCGGCCATCGGCATCTACCTTCCCCTGGAATTGATGGTCCCGATCTTCGTGGGCGGCCTGCTGGCGCATCTGGTCGAGCGCTGGCACAAGGTGGTGAACGCGGACGACGAGACGAAGGAGCGCGTGCACCGCCCCGGCGTATTGTTCGCCGCCGGGCTGATCACCGGCGAGGCACTGATGGGCATCGCGATCGCGGTGCCGATCTGGGCGACGGAGAATCGCGAGGTCCTCGCGTTGCCGGAAAGCTGGCATTTCAATCAGTGGGTGGGTCTGGTCGTGCTGGCGCTGGTGGGCGGGTACATCTACCGCACGGGCAAGAAAGGCAATCCCGAGACGTCCGCCACCTGATGCCTCTCGCCGGTGCTGCACACGCAGCACCGGCACATGCCGCATGGCCTTTGCGCCGCGGCGCGATTAGCGCCTAACATCGGGGCTTTCCCGTTGCCGGAGCCCCGGATGAAGCTGAAGTCCGCCCTGTTGCCCCTCTGCCTGCTGGCCGCGCTGCCGGCCCTGGCCGCCGCCCGCGGCTTCGACGTCCGCGACCTGGCCACGCTGGACCGCGTGTCCTCGCCCGTGCTGGCCCCCGACGGCCGTGCCGTCGTCTTCGCCAAGCGGCAGATGGATGCCGGGGTGACCAAGGCCACCACCAGCCTGTGGGTGCGCAACCTGCTGACGCGCGACATGGCTCCGCCGAAGCGGCTGACGCCCGAAGGCTGGAACGTCAACTCGCCTTCGTTCTCACCGGATGGAAGCACCGTCTATTTCCTCAGCGCCAAGTCCGGCACGCAGCAGCTGTACGCGTTGCCCGTGGCTGGCGGCGCGCCGAAGCAGTTGACCGCCTTCGCGCTGGACGTGGCCAGCTACAAGCTCTCGCCCGACGGCAAGCGCGTGCTGTTCAGCACCGACACGTTCGCCGAGTGCAAGGCGGACTTCGCCTGCACCAGGAAGAAGCTCGACGACACCGCCGCGAAGAAGAGCACGGGCGTGGTGTACGAGGGCCTGTTCGTGCGCCATTGGGACACGTGGGCCGATGGCCGCCGCAGCCGGCTGTTCGTGGCCGCGTTGCCCGAAGGCAAGGCCAGGCCGGTCGCGGCCGCCACCTCGCTGACCGAGGCGCTGGATGGCGACGTGCCGTCCAAGCCGTTCGGCGGCGCCGACGAATACACGTGGTCGCCGGATGGCGCGTCCGTCGTGGCCGCGATCCGCGTGGCCGGCAAGGGCGAGGCGTGGTCCACCAACTTCGACCTGTACCAGCTCGCCGCCGACGGCAGTGCCGCGCCGGTCAACCTGACCGCGGCCAATCCGGCCTGGGACACCGGCCCGGTGTTCAGCGCCGATGGCAACACGCTGTACTACCGCGCGATGAAGCGCCCGGGCTTCGAGGCCGACCGCTTCGGCCTGATGGCGCTGGACCTGGCCACGAAGCAGGTGCGCGAGATCGCGCCGCAGTGGGACCGCTCGGCGGAAGGCATCGTGTTGTCGCAGGACGGCGGCACGATCTACACCACCGCGCAGGACGTGGGGCAGCATCCGCTGTTCGCCGTGGACGCCGCCAGCGGCGAGGTGAGGCAGGTGGTGGGCGAGGGCAGCGTCTCCTCCTTCGAGATCGCCGGCGACACGCTGGCCTTCACCCGCAATACGCTGAAGAGCGGCGACCAGCTGTTCGTCACCAGCACGTCGGGCGCGCCGCTGCGCGCCCTCACGCCCAGCGCCCAGGAAATGCTCGAGGACGTGCGGTTCGGCGACTACGAGCAGTTCGCCTTCAAGGGCTGGAACAACGAGACCGTGCACGGCTACGTGGTCAAGCCGCACGATTACGTGGAAGGCGGGAAGTATCCCGTCGCGTTCCTGATCCACGGCGGCCCGCAGGGCAGCTTCGGCGATGGCTGGAGCTACCGCTGGAATCCGCAGACCTATGCGGGCCAGGGCTACGCCGTGGTGATGATCGACTTCCACGGTTCCACCGGCTACGGGCAGGAGTTCACCGATTCGATCAGCGGCGACTGGGGCGGCAAGCCCCTCGAGGACCTGCAGAAGGGCTGGGCCGCGGCGCAGCAGAAGTACGCCTTCCTCGACGGCGACAAGGCCTGCGCGCTGGGCGCCAGCTACGGCGGCTACATGGTCAACTGGATCGCTGGCAACTGGTTCGACAAGGGCGGCAACTCGCCGTGGAAGTGCCTGGTGAACCACGACGGCGTGTTCGACACCCGCTCGATGGGCTACGTGACCGAGGAACTGTGGTTCACCGAATGGGAGAACGGTGGCACGCCGTACGACGTGCCGAAGAACTACGAGAAGTTCAACCCGGTCAACCACGTCGCCATGTGGCGCGTGCCGATGCTGGTGGTGCAGGGCGAGAAGGACTACCGCGTGCCGGTGGACCAGGGCCTGTCCACCTTCACCGCGCTGCAGCGCAAGGGCATCGAATCCAGGCTGCTGTACTTCCCCGACGAGAACCACTGGGTGCTGAAGCCGCAGAACAGCATCCTGTGGCACGACACCGTCAACGCCTGGCTCAAGCAGCACATCGGTCGTTGATCCCATCGCGGAAGGGCCGGCTTCGACCGGCCCTCCTCCTTTCAAGAAACGGAGCAAACCGCCGATGGCGATCGAATCCACCCTGCCCGCGCCCCCAGCGCTGATCACCAACGACATCGTCGTGTTCGGCCTGATCGCCGCGACGCTCGCGCTGATCTTCTGGCTGGCCAGCGGGCCGACGCCGGTCTGGAAGAAAGTGTTCGCCTGGGTGCCGGCGCTGCTGCTGTGCTACTTCGTGCCTGCGTTGTACAACACGGTCGGATTGATCGATGGAGAGAACAGCGCGCTCTACAATCCCATCGCCAGCCGCATCCTGCTGCCGGCGGCGCTGGTGCTGCTGACGCTGTCGATCGACCTCAACGGCATCCTGAAGCTGGGGCCGAAGCTGCTGTTCGTCTTCGTCATGGGCACGCTGGGCGTGGTGCTGGGCGCCGTCGTCTCGTTCCAGCTGATGGAGTGGTTCTGGCCGGCGGCCGTGGCGGGCGACACCTGGAAGGGCATGGCGGCGCTGTCGGGCAGCTGGATCGGCGGCGGCGCGAACATGGTCGCGATCCGCGAGATCTACCAGGTCGACGCCACGCTGTTCGGGCAGTTCGCGGTGGTGGACGTGGCGCTGGCCAGCACGTTGATGGCCACGTTGTTGTTCCTGGCCAACCGGGCGCAGCAGATCGACCAGCGTTCGGGCGCCGATACCCGCGCCATCGACGAGATGAAGCAGCGCATCTCCGAGTACGAAGCGGCCAACGCGCGCATCCCCACGCTCACCGACCTGATGGTCATCGTCGGCTGGGCGTTCGGCATCGTCGCCGCGGCGCACGCCATCGCCAACCCGGCCTCGGCCTGGTTCAAGGCGAACGCGCCGTGGTCGTCGCAGTTCAGCCTCGATGCGCCGTTCGTCTGGATCGTCGTGCTGTCGACGCTGGGCGGCCTGCTGCTGAGCTTCACGCGCGTGCGCAGGCTGGAGAACGCGGGCGCCTCCAGGATCGGCACGGTGTTCCTCTATTTCCTCATCGCCTGCATCGGCATGCAGATGGATTTCCTCAAGCTCGCCGATCGCCCGGAACTCCTGTTGATCGGCGTGATCTGGATGAGCGTGCACGTGCTGGTGATCTGGTACGCCGCGAAACTGGTCAAGGCACCGCTGTTCTACTTCGGCGTCGGCTCGATGGGCAACATCGGGGCGGCGGCTTCGGCCCCGGTGATCGCGGCCGCGTTCCACCCCACGTTGGCGCCGGTCGGCGTGCTGCTGGGTACCGTCGGGTATGCGACGGGCACCGTGATCGCCTATTTCCTGGGCCAGATACTGCGGATGATGGCCGGCCAGTAGGCAACCGAAGCATCGTGGCGGAAAGCGAAGGGCGGGGCCGGTGGCCTCGCCCTTCTTCGTTGCGTGGCGGCGCAACGGCGCGCGACGCATCGCCGCGACGGAGATGCGTGCGGGACGTGGTGGCGAATGGGAAACGACAGATCGTGCACATCATGCGGATGGATTCCGCCCGATCGCGTGTGACGCAGGTGGCAGTGTCAAACGCGCGTCATGTGCACGTCACTCCCGTTAAACGTAACCGGTCGAGCATGCGCGGTCTTCCGTCGTGTCCCTTGTCGACGCGATGGTTCACCTGCCCATCCCCCGGAGATTCTGTAGATGACGTTTTCCCCACACCGCCTCGCCGGCGCCATTCGCCATGCCTTGGTCATGGGAGGCATGGCGCTTGCCGCACATGCGCCGGCGATGGCGCAGCAGGCCCCGCAGGACGGTGGCGAACGGCGCGTCGAGGCGCGCGACCTGGATACGGTGATCGTCACCGGCCGTGCCGGCAGCGGCATCCGCACCAAGGCCGAAACCAGCTATTCCGTGACCAACATCGAGGAAGAGACCCTGCGCATGCAGGCGCCGACCAGCGTCACCGAGGCGATGAAGTCGGTGCCCGGCTTCTGGGTCGAGGCTTCGGGCGGCGAGGCCAGTGGCAACATCCGCGCGCGCGGCGTGCCGGTGGACGGCTTCGGCTCCGTGCAGTTGCTGGAGGACGGCATACCGATCCAGCACGATCCGGCGCTGGGCTATCTCAATGGCGACCAGGTGTTCCGCCTGGACGAGACCATCGAGCGCATCGAAGTGGTGCGCGGCGGCCCGTCCTCGGCGTTCTATTCCAACGCGCCGGCCGGCGCGATCAACTTCGTCCCGCGCAAGGTCGGCGACGAAGCCGAAGGACTGGTCAAGCTGACCGTGGGCGATGCCGGGCTGTTCCGGACCGACTTCTGGTACGGGGCGCCGATCGGGGACGGCTGGAAGCTGGGCATCGGCGGCTTCTATCGCAGCGAGGATGGCGTGCGCGATATCGGCTTCACCGGAAACCAGGGCGGCCAGCTGCGGGTGAACCTGGGGCGCGAGTTCGAGGGCGGCAAGGTCGAGTTCGACCTCAAGCGCCTGGACGACACCGTCGCGTTCTACACCGGCATCCCGATGCGCACCTACGCCGATGGCAAGATCCGCGCCGTGCCCGGCTTCGACGGCCACCACGGCACCGTGGCCGGCCCGGAGACGTCGCTGGTCCGCATGGTCACGGCCGACGGCGAGGACTACATCTTCGACAACACCCGCGGCACCGAGGTCGAGCGGACGCAACTGACCGGCCGTTTCGAGTTCGACCTGGGCGGCGACTGGCGACTGCGCGACACATTGCGCTACAACGACACGAAGACCCAGCGCAACGGCGTGTACCCGAACCTCCTGCAGAGCGCGAGCAGCTTCCTCGAGCAGACCGGCGGCCTGCTCGCCGCCGTTCCCGGGGCCGCCGCGCTGCAACTGCGCTACACGACCTCGCCGGACCAGGTCTACGACGTCGCCAACCAGAACGGCAACGGGCTGATCATCGTCGGCGGCCTGCGCGGGATCACCATGCCGGTCACCGAGGTCATGAACGACCTGCAGCTGTCGCGCGGGTTCGACGTCGGCGGCCAGCGGCACGACCTGACCTTCGGCTACTACTACGCGCACATCGAGGAGGACTTCAGCCGTTACTCCTCCAATGCGCTGCTCGACGTGCGCGACAACGCGCGCCTGCTCGACCTCGTCGCCGTCGACGCGGCCGGCAATGTGCTGGCCTCGTTGACCGACAACGGCATCTGGCGCTACGGCTACGAATGGGAGAACGCCTCCGGCGAACAGACCACGCACGCGTTCTACGTCGCCGACGAGTGGCAGGTCACCGACCGCCTGCGCCTGGACGCCGGCCTGCGCTGGGAGAAGATGACCGCGCGCGGCCGCGTCGAGCTGAGGGAGCAGGTGAACCTCGGCACGCTCCCCACTTCGCAGATCTGGACCGGTACCGGACAGTTCGCGCACTACGACGACAGCTTCAGCAAGCTCGGCTGGACCGCCGGCGCGAACTGGCAGTTCGACGATCATTCCGGCCTGTTCGCGCGCTATACCTCGACCAACCGCCTGCCCAGCCTGGGCAACTACATCACCAACGCCGCGGCCACGCCGGACATCCAGACCATGGACCTGGCGGAAGTCGGCTACAAGTACGGCAGCAATCCCTTCGATTTCTACGCCACGGCGTTCTGGACCAAGTACGACAACGTCGGTTTCAGCAACTACCGCGTCGGCCTGGACGGCATCATCGTCAACGAGGCGCGCTACGCCGACACGCAGACGCTCGGCCTGGAGCTGGAAGCGGCGTATCGTCCGGTGGACTGGTTCGACGTCTCGGCCACCGCCACCGTGCAGGATCCGCAGTACAAGGGCTTGCGCTACACCGACAACGCAGGCGAACTGCACGACTACGACGGCAACCAGCTGATCCGGGTGCCGAAGAACAGCCTGCGCATCGTTCCCGGCGTCAACCTGCTCGACCAGCGCCTGCGCCTGCAGCTGGCCTACGAACGGCAGGGCGAACGCTACGTGGATACCGCCAACTCGGTGCGGCTGCCGTCGTACGACGTGTTCAACTTCAGCGCGCGCTACGAGCTCAGCGATCGGCTCTCGCTCTACGGCTACGTCGACAACCTCGACAACTCGCTGGGCTTGACCGAAGGCAACCCGCGACAGGGCGAATTCGAGAGCGGCGATGCCGGCGCCAACACCTTCATCGCCCGTCCGCTGCTGGGCCGCAATTACCGCCTGGCGCTGATGTACCGGTTCTGAGCCGGCCGGCGCCATGACACCGGGCTGCGAACGCAGCGCGACGATGTCCATCGCCCGGAAGTTCCGGGCGATGGCGGGCCGGCATGCGGCGTCGGCGCTGCTGCTCGGCTGCATGGCCGTCCCGGCGGCGGCGGCTTGCGACCTGCAAGCCGTCGTTGCCGACGAGGCCGGGGCAGGCTGTGGACAGCCATGGATGGACGCGAACCTGCGCGTCAACGACCTGCAGTTGCTCGGCACCCACAACAGCTACAAGCTGCCGCCGCCGCCGGATCTCCTGGAGATGCACCGCGCGCGCGATCCGCAGGGCGCGGAAGGCATCGACTACGGCCACCGGCCGCTCGACGAACAGCTCGATCGCGGCGTGCGCGCGCTGGAGATCGATGTCTACTACGACCCCGACGGCGGGCGCTACCGGCACGACGATCTGCCGCCGGAACAGCGCAAGGCGATGGCCGGGCCCGGGTTCAAGGTCATGCACCTGTCCGACATCGACTATCGCAGCAGCTGCCAGCCGTTCGTGCAGTGCCTGCGCATCATCCGCGACTGGTCGGAGCGGCATCCGCGGCACGTGCCCATCGTCATCCAGCTCAACACCAAGGACGAGCCCGCGGCGCCGGGGCAGGTGCAGCCGCTGGCTTTCGACGCGGACGCCTTCGATGCGCTCGATGCGGAGATCCGCGGCGTCTTCGGCGACGACCGGCTGATCCTGCCCGACAAGGTGCAGGGGAGCCGTCCGACGCTGCGAGAAGCCGTCCTCGCCGGCAACTGGCCGCTTCTCGGCGAAGCGAGGGGCAGGGTGCTGTTCGCGCTGGACGAGGGCGAGGCGAAGATCGCGCGTTATCGCGGCGGACGGAGCGTGCTCGAGGGCCGCGTCCTGTTCGTCAATACGGACGAGGCGTCGACGGCGGCGGCATGGCTGACATTGAACGAACCGCTCGCGCAGCGGGACCGGATCGCCTCCGCCGTCGAGCGCGGTTATTTCGTGCGCACGCGCGCGGACGCGGATACGCGCGAGGCGCGCACGGGAGACAGCGCACGCCGCGACGCCGCGTTCGCGGGCGGTGCGCAGGTCGTGTCCACCGACTATGTCGATCCGGACGCGCGTTTCCCCGACTACCGGGTGGGTTTCCCGCCCGGCGTCGTCGCCCGCTGCAACCCGGTGCGCGCCGCCGCGCGCTGCGGCGGTTTGCCCATCGAGGAGTGATGCGTATGAAGAAGAAACTGCTTGTAGCGCTCTGCCTGTCGATCGCGGCCGCGCACGCAACGGCCGCGGACGACAGCGCCGACCTGGTCCTGTCGGGCCGCATCGACGGCGCCGCGCACGAGAGCTACATCGAACTGCCGTTCGAGGTGCCGGCCGGCACCGGGCGCATCACGGTGGAGTTCGACTACGGCGGTCGCGAGGAGAAGACCACGATCGATCTCGGCCTGATCGATCCGCAGGGCTTCCGCGGCTGGAGCGGCGGCAACAAGCGCATGTTCACCGTCGCCCTGGACGACGCCACGCCGTCGTACCGCGCCGGTCCGCTGCCGGCAGGACGCTGGCACCTGCTGCTCGGCGTGCCCAACATCCGCCAGGGCGCGGTGTCCGACTACACCGCGCGCATCGATTTCACGCCTGCCGACCTGCCTGAACGGCTGCCGGCGGCGCTGTTGCCGATGCTGCGCGAAGGGGCAGGGTGGTACCGCGGCGATCTGCACATGCACACCGCGCACAGCGACGCCAGCTGCCCGAGCCAGCAGGGCGCCAAGGTGCCTTGCCCGCTGTTCCTGACCCTGCAGGCGGCGGAGGAGCGCAGGCTCGACTTCGTCGCCGTCACCGAGCACAACACCGCGTCGCACCTGCAGGAACTGCGCGGGCTGCAGCCGTACTTCGATCGCCTGCTGCTGCTCCCGGGCATGGAGGTGACCACGTTCCAGGGGCACGCCAACGTCTTCGGCCTGCAGGCGGGGCTGGATTTCCGCGTCGGCGACACGGTGCGCGACTGGAATGCGCTGATCGCCGAAGCCGTGCGCCGCGGGCTGCCGCTTTCCGTCAACCATCCGGCGTTGCCCAGCGACGAACGCTGCATGGGCTGCGGCTGGCGGCCGACCGGCGGCACCGACTGGTCGAAGGTCGTCGCCGTGGAAGCGGTCAACGGACAGGATGCCGGCACGCCGGTGTCGGGCATCCCGTTCTGGCATGCGCGCCTGAACGAGGGATACCGGTTGACGGGGGTCGGCGGCAGCGACAACCACGACGCGACGCTGCGCGATTCGCAGTTCGGCCGCAGCCGGGTCGGCGCGCCGACCACCGTGGTGCACGCGCAGTCGCTGTCGCAGCCGGCGATCCTGGACGGCATCCGCGCCGGGCGCGTGTTCGTCGACCTCGACGGCAGCGGGGCGACGCTCGATCTGTCCGCCCGTCACGGGGAAGCGATCGTCGCGATGGGGGAGAATCTCGCGCTGCCGACCGATGCCGAGGCCGAATTCGAACTGCGGGTTTCCGGCGCGCTCGGCGCGCGCGTCGAGTTGATCGTCGATGGCCGCGTCGAACCCCTGCTGGCCGACGCGAAGGTGGCCATGCAGGAGCAGGCCTTCTCCTGGCGCTGGCGCAGCGACGGCGGTCGCCACTGGCTGCGCGCCGACGTGCGCGCCGGGGACGGACGCCTGCTGCTGGTCGGCAATCCGGTCTACGTCAATTTCCAGGAACGCTGAGCATCGTAGGATCCGTCGCCCCGCCGATCGCCCCGGCGGGGCGCTCCCGAAAGATCCGGCCTTTGTGGAAACGCCCCCTGGGCGCGTCCACATCGGCATCGGTCCGCCTCAACAGCAGCGGAACCCGCTCCTGCCGCCGAAGCGCGCTTCCTGGCGTTCGCGGAAGAACGTCTTGTAGTCCATCGGCTCGCGGCCCGGGTGCTTCTCCAGCACATGGCGGACGTAGTTGTCGTAGTCGGGGATGCCGCAGCAAAGCCGCGCGGTCTGCACCAGCCTTCGCCACACACGCTTGTGTGTGGCGAAGTGCTCCAGCGGGACGAGTTCGGTACCCATCGTCGCGGCCGATTACAGCCAGGCCTTCTGCTGTTCTTCGCTGAGGGCGACGAACGGCGTCTCGCGGTCGGTGCGTTCGCTGATGCCGCGTGCCTTCAGGATCGCGCGGACCGCATAGACCAGCACGGTGCACACCACGAACAGGAACAGCACGGTCAACCCGGTGTTGACGTAGCTGTTGACCACCACCTGCTGCATCTGGCCCATGTTCTTGGCCGCCCCCAGCAGTTGGCCGTCGGCGATGGCCTGCTGGTACCTCTTGGCCTGCGCGACGAAGCCGACGGCCGGATTGCTGTCGAAGATCTTGATCAGGCCGGCGTACGTGGTGCAGATCAGCAGCCAGACGGTGGGCACGATGGTGACCCAGGCGTAGCGGTCGCGCTTCATCTTGAACAGCACCACCGTGCACAGCATCAGCGCGATGCCCGCGAGCATCTGGTTGGCGATGCCGAACAGCGGCCACAGGGTGTTGATGCCGCCCAGCGGATCGACCACGCCCTGGTACAGGAAGTAGCCCCACAGCGCCACGCAGCCGGCGGTGCCGATCACGTTGGCGCCCCACGAGTCGGTCCTGCGCAGCGGCGGGATGAAGTTGCCCAGCAGGTCCTGCAGCATGAAGCGGCCCGCGCGCGTGCCCGCGTCCACCGCGGTCAGGATGAACAACGCCTCGAACAGGATGGCGAAGTGGTACCAGAACGCCATCATCGCGTCGCCGCCCGGCAGGGCGTCGTGCAGGATCACCGCGATGCCCACCGCCAGCGTCGGCGCGCCGCCGGCGCGCGAGATGATGGTGCCTTCGCCGATGTTGCGGGCGGTCTGTTCCAGGACGTCCGGGGTGATCACGAAGCCCCAGCTGCTGACCTTCTCGGCGACTTCCACCGCGCCGGTGCCGATCGCGGCGGCCGGGCTGTTCATCGCGAAGTACACGCCCGGCTCGATGATCGAGGCGGCCACCAGCGCCATGATGGCGACGAAGGATTCCATCAGCATGCCGCCGTAGCCGATGTAGCGGGCGTGGGTCTCGTTGGCCAGCAGTTTCGGCGTGGTGCCCGAGGAGATCAGGGCGTGGAAGCCGGAGACCGCGCCGCAGGCGATGGTGATGAAGAGGAAGGGGAACAGGCCGCCCTTCCAGACCGGGCCGTCGCCGGTGCTGGCGAACTGGGTCAGCGCCGGCATCTTCAGCGAGGTGACCTCCGGGCTGGCGATGACGATGCCGATCGCCAGCGCCACGATCACGCCGATCTTCAGGAACGTCGACAGGTAGTCGCGCGGCGCCAGCAGCAGCCACACCGGCAGCACCGCGGCGACGAAGCCGTAGCCGATCAGCATCCAGGTGATCTGGGTGCCGGTGAAGGTGAAGGCCGGGCCCCAGGTGGGATGCGCGCCGACCTTGCCGCCGAACCAGATGGCCAGCAGCAGCAGGGCGATGCCGACCACCGAGATCTCGCCGATCTTGCCGGGGCGGATGTAGCGCATGTAGATGCCCATCAGGATCGCGATGGGCATCGTGGCGATCACGGTGAACATGCCCCAGGGGCTTTCCGCCAGCGCCTTCACCACGATCATCGCCAGCACCGCCAGGATGATGATCATGATCAGGAAGGCGCCGAACAGCGCGATGGTGCCGGCCACCTGGCCCATTTCCTCGCGGACCAGGTCGCCCAGCGAGCGGCCGTCGCGGCGGCTGGAGATGAACAGGACCATGAAGTCCTGCACCGCACCGGCCAGCACCACGCCGGCGATCAGCCACAGCATGCCGGGCAGGTAGCCCATCTGCGCGGCCAGCACCGGGCCGACCAGGGGGCCGGCGCCGGCGATGGCGGCGAAGTGGTGGCCGAACAGGACGTGCTTGTTGGTCGGTACGTAGTCCAGGCCATCGTTGTGGATGTGCGCGGGCGTGGCCCGGCGCGGGTCCAGCCCCATCACGTTCTTGGCGATGTACAGGCTGTAGTAGCGGTAGGCCACCAGGTAGATCGATACCGCGGCGACCACGATCCACAGCGCGCTGATCTGCTCGCCCTGGCGCAAGGCCACCGTGCCCAGGCAGAACGCGCCCAGCAACGCCAGCGCCGCCCAGGCGATCTTGGAAAATCCTTTCATTCGGGAACCCTCCGGAGGATGCCCGCAAGGTTCCTCCCATGGATCGGTGGGGTCAATGCGTAACCCCCGGTTCGGTCTTCGACTTTGGTCGAAGTGGGGCGCATGGCGCCCGTCAGAGCCAGCGGACGCGCTTGAACAGCCGGTACAGGCCGAAGCAGGCCAGCGCCACCACGCCGATCAGGATCGGGTAGGCGTACCTGCCATGCAGTTCCGGCATGTGGTCGAAGTTCATGCCGTACCAACTGGTGATCAGTGTCGGCGCGGCCAGCAGGGCGGCCCATGCGCCGAGCCGCTTCACCGTCTCGCCCTGCGCCAGCGTCACCAGCGACAGGTTCACGCTCAGCGCGGTGGTCAGCATCTCGCGCAGGGTGTCGGTGGATTCGTTGACGCGCAGCGAGTGGTCGTGCACGTCGCGGAAGTACAGGCGCACTTCTTCCGGGATCAGCGCGCTCTGCGAGCGGCTGAGCTGCGCCAGCACGTCCTGCAGCGGCGCCACCGCCAGCCGCATCTGGGTCAGCTCGCGCTTGAGTTCGTACAGCTTGACCACGGTGACGCGGCGGTAGGCGTCGGAGAAGATGTCCTTCTCCAGCGCCTCCAGCGTCCGCCGGAATTCGTCCACGATCGGGCGGTAGTTGTCCACGATGAAGTCGAGCACCGCGTACAGCGCGTAGGCCGGCCCCAGCGGCAGCAGGTCGGGTTCGCGTTGCACGCGCTCGCGCACAGGGGCGTACGACAGCGATGCGCCGTGGCGCACGGTGACCAGGTAGCGCGGGCCCAGGAAGGCATGGGTCTCGCCGTAGCGGATGTGGTCGTCCACCACCTGCGCGGTGTGCACGGCCAGGAAGTAGGAGTTGCCGTAGGCTTCCAGCTTGGGGCGCTGGTGCGCGTTTTGCGCGTCCTCCACGGCCAGGTCGTGCAGGCAGAATTCCTCCTGCAGCTTCTCCAGGATCTCGTCGTCCGGTTCGTACAGGCCCACCCAGATGAAACTGCCGTCGTCCACCGCCAGCACGTCGCTGATGTCGTCCAGGGCGATGTCGCGGCGCATGCCGGCGTGGTCGTACACCACGCAGTTGATCACGCAGCTGGGCACTGTGGTTTTGTCGGATCGGACCGGCGCGATATCGTCCATGGCGCGCATCCTGCGCCAGAAGGCAGCGCCGGACAAGCCGTCATCCCGTAGGAGCGCCCCATGGGCGCGATGCTGTTGGCCATTCCGGGAAAAGCATCGCGCCCATGGGGCGCTCCTACAAGAGCAGAGTCAGTGGGCGACGAAGCGGATGGCCTGGCCGCCGCCTGGCGCCAGCTTCAGCGTCAGCGTGTCCGCACGGGTCAGCTCGCGTTCCTCGATCACGATGTCCTGCGGGGCGGTCTTCCAGTTCGCCTTGTCGCCGTCGCGGTAAACCTGCGCGGTGTAGCGGCGGCCCTCGTCCAGGAACGACAGCGGCACGGTCAACGTGCGGCCGTCTTCGTCCGTCAGCGCGCCCAGGTACCAGTTATCGCCGCCGCGTTCCTTGCGCGCGATGGTCACGTAGTCGCCGACTTCGCCGTTCAGCACGCGGGTGTCCTCCCAGTCCACCGGCACGTCCTTGATGAACTGGAACGGCGCCGGGTTCTTCTCGTAGTTCTCCAGCAGGTCGGCGGCCATCTGCAGCGGGCTGTAGATCACCACGTACAGCGCCAGTTGCTTGGCCCAGGTGGTGGCGATGCCGTCGGTGGAGCGTGTCTTCATGCCGAAGATGCCGGGCGTGTAGTCCATCGGGCCGGCCAGCAGGCGGGTGAACACCAGGTTGGCCTCGTGCTCGGGCGGGTTGCCCGGCTGGCCCCAGGCGCTGAACTCCATGCCGCGCGCGCCTTCGCGGGTGATCCAGTTGGGATAGGTGCGGCGCAGGCCGCTGTCCTTGATCGGCTCGTGCGGATTCACCGAGATGTGGCGCTTGGCCGCCTCGGTGACGACTTTCAAATGATGGCGCGCCATGTCCTGGCCTTCGTGCCAAGCATAGTGCCGCTTGCCGTCGATGCCGGTGACCTTGGCCTGGCTGGCATCGGCCACGTAGCCGGTCTTCACCGCCGGCACCCCGACGCGCTGGTACAGGTCGAACGCATCGCCCATCTGCGCCTCGTAGTGGGCGGCATTGCCGGAGGTCTCGTGGTGGCCGATCAGCACCACGCCCTTGGAGCGGGCGTAGTCGCTGAGCGCTTCCAGGTCGAAGTCCGGATACGACTGGGTGAAGCTGAAGTCTTCGCCGTTGCCGAACCAGTCGCCGTCCCAGCCGACGTTCCAGCCTTCGACCAGCACGCCGCCGAAGCCGTGTTTCGCGGCGAAATCGATGTGCTTGCGCACGTTCTCGTTGGTGGCGCCGTGCTTGGGACCGGAGGCCCAGCTCTTCAGATCCAGGTGCATTTCCCACCAGACGCCGACGTATTTCATCGGCTTGACCCACGACACGTCGCCCAGCGCGTTGGGCTCGTTGAGGTTGAGGATCAGGTTGGACATCGCCAGCCCTGCGGCATCGTCGCTGAGTTGGAGCGTTCGCCACGGCGTGGCGAACGGGGCGGCGCGGATCACCTTGCCTTCGCCGATGCCGGGCGTCAGGTCGGCCTTCAGCCTGCGGTCCTCCACGCGGGTCAGGTTCATGCCGCTGTAGTCGACCAGCGCGGCCTCGTGGATCGACAGGTGGGTGCCATCGGCCAGCTTGAAGGTGATTGGCGTCTGTGCGTCGCCCACCTGCTGCACCGGCGTTCGGTGGTACAGGTATTCCTCGCGGTTCCACTCGCCGGCGGGGATCCACCACGCGGTGGCGTTGCTGGCCAGGGTGAACTCGGTGAGCTCCTCGCCGATGCGTACTTCCTTCAGTTCCGGCTGGTCGGGGAAGACGTAGCGGAAACCCAACCCGTCGTCGAACACGCGGAAGACGACGTCGAAGCTGCGGAACGGCTTCGCCTTTTCCTTCAGCGTCACCTGCAGTTCGTTGTAATGGTTGCGGACGAAGCGGCGCTCGCCCCAGGGTTGTTCCCAGGTTTCATCGAACCCGCGTGTGCGCGGCTGGACGATCTCGATGTTGCGTTCGAACTTGGGCGCGTCCAGCAGCAGGAAACCGAGCCGCGAGGGCGCGATGACCGGCCGGCCCTTGCGCGAGACCGCGTAGGCCGGGCGGCCGTCGTTGTCGGTGGACAGTTCCACCACGATGCTGCCGTCGGGCGAGGCGACGCGCGCGGCGGGAGCCGCATGCGCCGCGGCGGCGAGCAGGGAGGACAGCAGGGCGATCAGCGAAAGTACGGTGCGGGACATGCGGGCCTTCGCGTGGAATGGAGAGGCCCGCATCCTGCGGCAGCGCTACCGGTGCGACAAGCGACGGGGCATGAATACGTATGCGAACGCCAGGTGCACGGGCAGCAGCAGCGCGATCCACGACTGGTTGTATTGCAGCCGCAACGGCAGCCAGTGCAGGAACCATGCGATCGATGCGCCCACCGCGATCGCCATCGCCAGCCAGCCGAACCAGGCGGGCGGCGTGCGGCGGCGCAGCACGGCGATTGCGCCGGGAATCAGCAGCAGGCACAGCGGGTTGAACAGCAGCAGGTTGCGGTTGGCCCAGGCCGCCCAGTGCTCGGTGAAGCCCCACAGGTAGGCCAGCAACGCGCCAGCCACGAAGCACAGCAGCCAGAACGGCAGCGCCACCAGCGCGGCACCGCGCGGCCAGCGGCGGCCGGCCAGCGCGATGACCAGCGCCACGGCGATGCCCGCGCCCAGCCAGGGCAGCCAGCGGCGCGGCGCTTCGGCCGGTTCGGCCGCGATGCGGTGCGGCAGCAATTCCATCTGCGATTGCACCAGCGGCCGGCCCGCGCTGTTCTTCGCTTCGCGCAGGCTGTCGGCCAGGCGCATCGGCACGTAGGCCTCTTCCCAGCGCGACATCGGCTTGTCGGCGGACGGCCCCAGGCCGATGTCGAAGCCCAGCCACATCCACGTGGCCGGCGAGGCCAGCCGCACCGCTTCGCTGCGGAAGGTGTTGCCGCGCGAGCGGCCGGCCAGTTGCGATTTCAGCGCGCCGCCCAGGGCCGCATCCAGCGCATCGCGCACCTGGGTGGAGCAGTTGGAGGTGAAGTAGTCGTAGCGGTAGCGCGCGTTCTCCGGCTTCGCCCGTTCGGCCAGCGTATCGGCCAGCGACTGCGCCTGTTCCGGCGTCAGGTCCAGCCATTGCAGCGACACGCCGCGGCCGGTGTCGCGGTAGTGCACCAGGTCCTGCTCGAACGGCAGCGCCACCAGGTAGTACTGCATGTAGCCCTTGGCGAAATTGCCGACGAAGTCGGACTCGCCCGGGTCGAAGAAGCCGAAGTTGTACGAGGTGGCCTGGCCGGTGGCCGGGTCCACCACGACGATGGCGTTGTGGCCGAAGCGTTCGAAGAACACTTCGCCCGGCTGCATCGTCGCCACGCCGATGCGGGGTGTCGCCCATGCGCTGAGCGACAGCAGCCACAACACGCCCAGCAGCGCCAGGCGCGCCCATGGCTTAGCCATCGGAAAGCACCCCGACATGGAAGGCATGCACGCGGCGCGCGTCCGCGTTGGCCACGCGGAAGGCGAAGCGGCCCAGCGTCAGTTCCTCGCCGGTTTCCGGCAGATGGCCGATGGCCGCGGTGACCAGGCCGCCGACGGTGTCGTATTCGTCGTCGGGGAATTCCGCGCCGAAGCGGTCGTTGAAGTCGGCGATGGGGGTCAGCGCATCCACCACGTACTGGCCGTCGGCCTGCGCGGCGATCAGCCTGGAGCCGTCCTCGGCGTCGTCGTGCTCGTCGTCGATCTCGCCGACGATCTGTTCCAGCACATCCTCGATGGTGACCAGGCCGGCCACGCCGCCGTATTCGTCCACCACGATCGCCATGTGGTTGCGCGACAGGCGGAATTCCTTCAGCAGCAGATTGAGCTTCTTGGACTCGGGGATCAGCACCGCCGGGCGCAGCAGTTCGTGGATGCTGCCGGGGCCGTTGTCGGCCACCACGCCGCGCAGCAGGTCCTTGGCCAACAGCACGCCGAGGATCTCGTCCTTGTTGTCGCCGTGCACCGGGAAGCGCGAGTGGCCGGATTCCACGACGTCCTTCATCAGGTCGAGGAAGCGCGCCTCGGCGGGCAGGGACACCATCTGCGCGCGCGGCACCATCACGTCGCCCACGGTCAGGTCGGCCACCGCGATGGCGCCTTCCATCATCCGCAGGGTGTCGCTGGCGATCAGTCCGTCGGACTGCGCGTCGCGCAGGATGGCGACCAGGTCGTCGCGTGTGCTGGGTTCGCCGGAGAACGCCGAGCTCAGGCGGTCCAGCCAGGAGCGCCGTTTCTCCGGGGTCTTCTCGGAGGTCTCCGGCGCAAGCGTACTGTCGTCTTCAGACATCTCTTGGAAGCAGGCGCCCGCGGGCGCGGGCGTGGACTCCAGTCTAACCCGGTTGGGCGGGCCGGAAGTAGGGCCGGGTTCGCAGTCGGGTGGCCCGGCCGCGCTCAGTCCGGGGCGGCGGACGGGGTCACCGGGAGCTCGGGGAGGCTTTCCGGCGTCTCGTCCTCGTCTTCCGGCATGTCCAGGCTGTAGCTGCAACCGACCAGCGTCTTGCCCGGGTGCGAGGACACGTTGCTGACGTTGAGCACGATGGACTCGATCAGCGTCAGGCCGGATTCGGCGTCGTGCGTCTCCTCGCTGTGCACTTCCTTGCCGAACATCGCCTTGTCCGGCGTGTCGATGGCGGTTTCCAGTTCCAGCTGCCTGGCCAGCGGGCGCGGATCGGGCAGGTCCAGCACCGCCATCACGCTCTCGCCCGCGAACGCGATGTGGTCGGTGTCGTGGCCGAACACGCGGATGGGCGCGGCCAGCCTGAACTCGGTCATGAACATGTTGGCCTGCGGCAGCGGCTGCCAGCCCAGCGCCACGGCCTGCAGGGGATCCTGCAACGCGGGCGCCAGCGCCACGAATTCCGGCAACTGCCCGCGGCACTCGATCAGCGCGGGCAGGTCGGGCTTCGCCGGCGAGGTGTTTCCCTGGGCATGCAGGGACGGTACCGGGACCAGCGCCAGCAGAGGCGCGATCAGCAGGATTCGCAACATGCAGTCAGTCTTCCGCGTAGGGGTCGGCGATGCCGAGTTCGGCCAGTATCTCGCGTTCGAGTTGCTCCATGCACTCGGCTTCGGTGTCGTCCTCGTGGTCCCAGCCCAGCAGGTGCAGGGTGCCGTGCACGGTCAGGTGCGCGTAGTGCGCGGCCAGCGTCTTCTTCTGTTCCTTCGCTTCGCGCGCCACCACCGGAGCGCAGATCACCAGGTCGCCCAGCAGCGGCATCTTCACGCCCTTCGGCAGCTTGACGCCTTCGGCCATTTCGGCCGGGAAGCTGAGCACGTTGGTGGCGTAGTCCTTGCCGCGATAATGGCGGTTGAGCGCGCGGCCTTCCTTGTTGTCGACGATGCGGATGGCCAGGTCGGCCTCGCGGATGCGGCCCTTCAGCGCGGCGGCGACCCAGCGCCGGAAGCTCACCGACGACGGCAGGCCGGCGCGGGGCAGGGCGTAGCTGACGGAGACTTCGAGACGGACGGGGCCTTGGGTCATGGTGCGATCACGGAAACCTTTGTAGGAGGGGATTCTGCAGGAGGGGCTTCAGCCCCGACCAGGTTCCTGGTGAGGCACGCCAAAGCCCGGCCGTTCTCCAGGTGGCCGCGCTGCGGCGCGTTCATCATCAATGTCGGCGGCAAAGCCATCGCGGCGCGGGCTAAAGCCCCTCCTGCAGAGAATCGGGCAGGGAATCGGGAGGCTTCACGCCGGCCCCGTCTCCGCATCCTTGCCGTCCCGTGCATCGTAAGCCTGCACGATGCGCGCGACCAGCGGATGGCGCACCACGTCGCGGCTGGTGAAGAAGGTGAAGGATATGCCGTCCACGCTGCGGAGCACGTCCAGCGCGTCCTTCAAACCGGACTTCTGGTGCTTGGGCAGGTCGATCTGGGTCAGGTCGCCGGTGACGACGGCGGTGCTGCCGTAACCGATGCGGGTCAGGAACATCTTCATCTGTTCGATCGAGGTGTTCTGTGCTTCATCGAGGATGACAAACGCGTCGTTAAGCGTGCGTCCGCGCATGTACGCCAGCGGCGCGATCTCGATGACGTTCTTCTCCAGCAGCTTGACCACTTTTTCCACGCCCAGCATCTCGTACAGCGCGTCGTACAGGGGGCGCAGGTAGGGATCGACCTTCTGGGTCAGGTCGCCGGGCAGGAAGCCCAGCTTCTCGCCGGCTTCCACCGCCGGGCGCACCAGCACCAGCCGCTGCACGCGCGATTCGTTCAGCGCTTCCACCGCGCTGGCCACGGCCAGGAAGGTCTTGCCGGTGCCGGCCGGGCCGATGCCGAAATTGATGTCGTGGGTGGCGATGGCGTGCAGGTACTGCGCCTGGTTGGCGCCGCGGCCGCGCACGGTGCCGCGCTTGACCTTGATCGCCACGTCCTGCGGCTGGTAGCCGTCGTCGGCCAGGCGATCGACGTTGGCGGCGTTCAGTCGCAGGTGGATGGCTTCGCTGTCGAAGGCTTCGCCGCCGGCCTCGGCGTACAGCGCGCGCAACAGTTTCTCGGCGGCGACGACCGGCTTCTCCGGGCCGGTGATGCGGAAGACCGCACCGCGGTTGGCGATCTCCACGCCCAGGCGCAGCTCGATCTGGCGCAGGTGGGCGTCGAACGGGCCGGCCAGGTTGGCCAGCCATTCGGTGTTCTCGGGTTGCAGGGTGAATTCGCGCTTGCTTGGGGCGGTCATGGGGCAGGGCTTCGGTGTCGGGGCGGTCTAGGGCCTGTTGACGCTATTGGGGCGTGACCTGTCCCAATAGCGTCAGCAGGCCCTAGTGCCGCGTTTCGTGGTCCATGTCTTCCACCGGCCACTGGTGGAAGACATAGGCCTCGTCGTCGATCAGCGCCTGGTCGAAGGGTTCTTCGTCCGGCGCGTCCTCGCGGCCGAGTTGTTCGGGCTCTTCCTCCACCCCGGTGACCTGCCAGCCGTTCTCGCGCAGGAATTCGCTCGCGCGGCGGATCGGGTCCGCGGCCAGGCCGGGCATCTGGTAGCACAGGACATACGCTCCCCCGAACTGCTCGAACTCCGGCGTGCCGGGCAGCGGCCGGGCGTCGAGCACGAACACCCACAGGCGAGGGTTGTCCTGGGAGATGGCGGGGTCCTTGGCGGTGCCGGGGGAAGGCCATGCAGGGTAGCGCGACGCCCCGGCCGGGGCCAGCCGCGGCCGTTCGTCGGGAGCGTCTTGAAATTTAATTAATCGAATAATTAAATAAGACCATGACGACCCGGCATCCCTCCCGCGCAGGCCGCCCGAAAGCCGCCGCGAACGCCAAGGCCCCACCTCCGGCCCCGGTGCCCAAGACATCGCGCAAGCGCATGCCTGGACGCCGCTCCACCGCCGATGGCGCGGATCTGCGCACTCAATTGCTGGACGCCGCGCTGGCATGTTTCGTGCGCCAGGGCATCGCGGCCACGTCGCTGCGCGACATCGCCAGCGAAGCCGGCGTCACGCCCGCGCTGGTGCACTACTACTTCGGCGACAAGGCGCAACTGCAGCAGGCCGTGGTGGCTGAGCGGCTGATGCCGGTGGTGGCGCAGATGCGCGAACCGGTGGCGCAGGCCGGCGACGATGTCGCGGCGCTGGTGGCGGGCTTCGTCCATGGCGTGGGCAACGTGGTGGCGCGACATCCGTGGCTGCCGACGCTGTGGGTGCGCGAGATCCTCTGCGAGGGCGGCGCATTGCGCGACGCGATGATCGGCCAAGTGGGGCCGCTGCTGCCGAAGATGATGGCGGGCCGCTTCGCCGCCGCACAGCAGCAGGGCAAGCTCAATCCGGACCTGGACCCGCGCCTGCTGATGGTGTCGCTGGTGGGGCTGACGCTGTTCCCGCTGGCCAGTGCGCCGATCTGGCGCCTGTTGTTCGGCGCCGACGACATCGATTTCGACGAACTGCGCCGGCACACCCTGGTGCTGCTGGACCGCGGACTGGAGCTGGAACATGCGGAATAAGCGGACATGGGCGGCGCTGGTCATCGCCGTCATCGTGCTGCCCGCCTGCACGCAGGACGCCCCGCGCGCGCTGGGCACGCTGGAGTGGGACCGGGTGACGCTGCCTTCGCCGGTGGCCGAGAAGATCGTCCGCATCGACGTGCGCGAGGGCCAGCAGGTCGCCGCCGGCGCACCGCTGATGCAGTTGGAATTGACGCGGACGCAATCGCAATTGGCCGCATTGCAGGCGCAGGCCCGGCAGAGCCGCGACGCCCTGGACGAACTGCGCACGGGTCCGCGCCAGGAGGACATCGCCCAGGCACGCGCCAGCCTGGCCGCCGCGCAGGCGCAGGCCCGCGACGCGCAGGCGTACTACGCGCGCCTGCAGCCGCTGGGACGGCAGCGACTGGTGGCCGCGTCGGACGTGGATCGCGCCCGCGCCGCTTCCGAAAACGCCATCGCGCAGGTGCGCGTGGCGCAGGCCGCATTGCTGGAACTGGAGCGCGGCACGCGCGCCGAGCAGATCGCGCAGGGCGAAGCCGCACTGGCCGCGGCCGAGGCGCAGGCCACCGTGCAGTCCGTGTCGCTGGAGAAGTTGAACGTGGTCGCCCCGCGCGCCGGCCGCGTGGACAGCCTGCCGTACAAACTCGGCGACCAGGCGCCGGTGGGCGCATCGCTCGCGGTGCTGCTGGTGGGCGAGGCGCCGTATGCGCGCGTCTACGTGCCGCAGGCGATGCGTGCGCGGGTGCGGGTGGGCGATGCCGCACGGGTGCGGCTGGAAGGGCAGGAGACAACTTATCCCGGGCGCATCCGCATGATCCGTAGTGAGCCCAGCTTTACGCCTTACTTCGCATTGACCGGGCAGGACGCGGCGCGCCTGAGCTATCTGGCGGAAGTCAGCCTGGGCAAGGAAGCGGCAGCGCTTCCCGTCGGCGCGCCGTTGCAGGTGCAGTTCGATGACGCCCACTGATCGCGGCATTGTAGGAGGGGCTTCAGCCCCGACTCCTGGATCGTCGGGGCTGGTTTTCGACAGCCGAATGGCTGGTCAGCCCCTCCTACAGGACGATCTCGCCATCCGCGTGCGCGGACTGACCAAGCGCTTCGGCGCGCTGGTCGCCGTCGACAACGTCGACCTGGACGTGCCGCGCAGGAACGTCTACGGCTTCCTCGGCCCGAACGGTTCCGGCAAGTCCACTACCATCCGCATGCTGTGCGGGCTGCTGACGCCCGATGCCGGCGACATCGACGTGCTGGGCCTGCGCATTCCCGAACAGGCCGAGCAACTGCGTAAGCGCATCGGCTACATGACCCAGAAGTTCTCGCTGTTCGAGGACCTGACCGTGCGCGAGAACCTGGAATTCCTGGCCGCGGTGCAGGACATCCCGCGCCGCGCGGCCAGGCAACGCATCGACGAGCTGGTCGAGCAGTACCGCTTCCAGGACCGGCAGAAGCAACTGGCCGGCACCCTGAGCGGCGGACAGAAGCAGCGGTTGGCGCTGGCCGGTGCGGTGATCCACGCGCCGGAACTGCTGTTCCTCGACGAGCCGACCAGCGCGGTGGACCCGGAGTCGCGCCGCGATTTCTGGGAGAAGCTGTTCGAACTGGCCGATGCCGGCACCACGCTGCTGGTGTCCACGCACTACATGGACGAAGCCGAGCGCTGCCATCGCATCGCCATCCTCGACCGTGGCGTGCTGGTGGCCGACGGCACGCCCGACGTGCTGACCGGCGAACTGGCGGGCCGCACGCTGGTGGTCGAGGCGGCCCAGCCGCGTCAGGCGCAGAAGGTGCTGGTGGCGATGCCGGGCGTGATCAGCGTGGCGCAGATCGGCAACAGCCTGCGCGTGCTGATGGCCGGGAACGACAGCGCGGCGGATCGCGTCGCCGGCGGCCTGAAGAACGCCGGCATCGATGCGGCCGTTTCCGCCTCCACGGCGAGCCTCGAGGATGTGTTCGTTTCCGCCACGCGCGGGCGACCCAGCCGGGAAGAAGCCGCATGAAAGGGCGCCGCCTGATGGCCGTGATGGTCAAGGAACTGCGGCAGATGCGCCGCGACCGGATCACCCTGGCGATGATCGTCGGCATCCCGGTGATGCAGTTGCTGCTGTTCGGCTACGCCATCAACACCAACCTGCGCGACCTGTCGGCCGGCTTCGCCGACCAGGCGCGCACGTCGGCCTCGCGCGCGCTGGCGATGGACATCGTCGCCACCGGCGTGGTCAAGCCCGTGCGCGAGGTGCGGACGCCGCAGGAACTGGTGGAAGCCATGCGTCGTGGCGAGATCAGCATCGGCGTGGTGATCCCGCCGGATTTCGAGCGCCGCCGCGGCGAGGGCCGCGAGGCGGTGCAGATCCTGGTGGACGGCAGCGACAACGCCGTGCAGAGCGCGGCCGCGCAGTTGGCGCAGATGCCGGTGGACGGGTCGTCGATCAACCCGATGGCCAGCCGGCCGATCAGCGTGGTGAGTTTCTACAATCCGCAGCGCCGCTCGGCGGTAAACATCGTGCCCGGCCTGATCGGCGTGATCCTGACCATGACGATGGTGCTGTTCACCGGCGTGGCCATCGTGCGCGAACGCGAGCGCGGCAACATGGAACTGCTGATCGCCACGCCGGTGAGCAGCGCGGAGCTGATGATCGGCAAGGTGCTGCCCTACGTGGTCATCGGCCTGGTGCAGACCACGGTGGTGCTGGCGCTGGGCCTGTGGCTGTTCGACGTGCCGCTGGGCGGCAGCCTGCTGCACGTCTACCTGGCCGCGTGCCTGCTGATCGTCGCCAATCTGACCCTGGGTCTGCTGATCTCGACGCGTGCGCAGTCGCAGTTCCAGGCCATGCAGATGACGTTCTTCGTGTTCCTGCCGTCGATCCTGCTGTCGGGATTCATGTTCCCGTTCGCCGGCATGCCCAAGGCCGTGCAGTGGATCGCCGAGGTGCTGCCGCTGACGCACTTCCTGCGCCTGATCCGCGGCGTGATGCTGCGCGGCGCCAGCCTGTGGGAACTGTGGCCCGACGTGCTGGCGCTGCTGGCCTTCACCACGGTGATGATGGCGGCGGCGATCCTGCGTTTCCGCAAGCGGCTGGATTGACCAACGCTCGTAGGAGCGCCCCATGGGCGCGATGCTCTTCGTCACGAGAAGCAAACCGCAAAAGCATCGCGGCCATGGGCCGCTCCTACAGGTGGCCGGCGATCCGCCCGCGCAGCGAGTTGGTCAACGCCTCGGTGATCGTCACGTCGACGAACTGGCCGACCAGGCGCGGGTGGCCGGGGAAGTTCACCGAGCGCATGTTCTCGGTCTTGCCGGTCAGCTCGTTCGGGTTCTTCTTCGACGGGCCTTCCACCAGCACGGTCTGCACGCTGCCGACCATCGCCTGCGAGATGGTCGCGGCATGGGCGTTGATGCGCGCCTGCAGCCGTTCCAGCCGTGCGTGCTTGACGCTGTCCGGCGTGTCGTCTTCCAGGTCCGCGGCCGGCGTGCCCGGGCGGCGCGAGTAGATGAAGGAGAACGACTGGTCGAAACCTACGTCCTCGATCAGCTTCATGGTTTTCTCGAAATCGGCGTCGGTCTCGCCGGGGAAGCCGACGATGAAATCCGAGCTGATCGAGATGTCCGGGCGCACCGCGCGCAGCTTGCGGATCTTCTGCTTGAATTCCAGCGCGGTGTAGCCGCGCTTCATCGCCGACAGGATGCGGTCGCTGCCGGCCTGCACCGGCAGGTGCAGGAAGTTGGCCAGCTGCGGCACGTCGCGGTAGGCGTCCACCAGCGAGTCGGAGAACTCCAGCGGGTGCGAGGTGGTGAAGCGGATGCGGCCGACGCCGTCGATTCCGGCGATGGCGCGGATCAGCAGGCCCAGGTCGGCGAACTCGCCGTCGCCGTACGGGCCGCGGTAGGCATTGACGTTCTGGCCCAGCAGGTTGATCTCGCGCACGCCCTGCGCGGCGAGCTGCGCCACTTCCACCAGCACGTCCTCGAACGGGCGGCTGACCTCGGTGCCGCGGGTGTAGGGCACCACGCAGAACGAGCAGTACTTGGAGCAGCCTTCCATGATCGAGACGAACGCGCTGGGGCCGTCGGCGCGCGGCTCGGGCAGGCGGTCGAACTTCTCGATTTCGGGGAAGCTGATGTCCACCTGCGGCAGGCCGGACTGGCGGCGCTCGCGGATCAGTTCCGGCAGGCGGTGCAGGGTCTGCGGGCCGAACACGAGGTCCACGTACGGCGCGCGCTTGACGATGGCCTCGCCTTCCTGGGAGGCGACGCAGCCGCCCACGCCGATCAGCACGGGCTTGCCGTCCTTTTTCAGCGACTTCCAGCGGCCGAGCTGGCTGAAGACCTTCTCCTGCGCCTTCTCGCGGATGGAGCAGGTGTTGACCAGCACCACGTCGGCTTCCTCGGGGTCGTCGGTCAGCTCCAGGCCCTCGGCCTCGGCCAGCACGTCGGCCATCTTGGCCGAGTCGTACTCGTTCATCTGGCAACCGTGGGTCTTGATATAGAGCTTTCCCCGCGAAGGCGAGCCATCGCTCGGCTGCCCGCGCGCGGGCAGGCCGGCGGGGCGGATTTCGGCAACGGGTTCGGAACCCGGAAGGGCGGTCGCAGTGGCTTGCGTCCCGGTCATGGCGCTTATTCCAGTCGGGTGGGCGGGCAGGGCGCGTAGTTTACGCGCTGGGATTGCGGCCGGTAGCCGCCCCGCTTGGCGTTGATAGCCTGATGACAGCCCGGCTCACCCGGGGGTGGGCGTCGGGCGGCCGGGTTCCTGGAACTCCGACCGGCCGCACAGATTGGAGGAAACCTTTGTTGGACAAGGACTTGGCAACCATCGGCGAATTGGGGACACTGCGCGCCATGAGGGGGACTCTGACGCTTCTGGCCGCACTGGTTGCGTTGACCGTACTGCCGGCCAGCGCGGGCACGCTGTACAAGTGCACCGGCGAGGACGGCGTGCCCAACTACGTCAGCAAGCGCGTCAACGGGGCCACCTGCCAGGTGGTCAGCCGCTACACGCCCGACCGCAGCCGTCCGGCGCAGGTGTCCTCGGTTTCCCGCCCCGCCGTGACCTCGGCCGCGCCTTCCGCCGTTCCCGCGGCGACGGGTGCCGTGTCGGCGCCGTCGTTGACCGATTCGGCCAGCGCGGTGGTGCCCGCCACCACCGTACCGGCCGCACCGGCCGCCAACACCCGCCGCGTGGTCAGCGGGCAGGTGTATTCGTACATCAAGGACGGCGTGCGCCACTACACCAGCACCCGCCCGCAGGGGGGCACGCAGGTGGCCAGCCTGCGCACCATCAAGTACAGCTACATCGAGACCTGCTTCGCCTGCGGCAACCCGGGCGTCGATTTCGGTCGGCTGCGGCTGAACACGTCCGCCTACCAGGCCGAGATCGCGGCGGCCTCGCGCGAGTTCGGGGTGGAGGAAGCCATCTTGCGCGCCATCATGCACGCCGAGTCGTCCTACAACCCGATGGCGCTTTCCCATGCCGGCGCCCAGGGGCTGATGCAGCTGATGCCGGCCACCGCGCGCCGGTTCGGGGTCACCGATTCGTACGATGCCAGCCAGAACATCCGCGGCGGCGCGCAGTACCTGGCCTGGCTGCTGAAGCGCTTCAACGGCAACCTGACCCTGGCCGCCGCCGGCTACAACGCCGGCGAGGGTGCGGTGGATCGCCACGGCGGTGTGCCGCCCTACAGGGAAACCCAGCGCTACGTCGAACGCGTGGCCGTGCTGGCCGACCGTTACCGCCAGGCCGTCTCCACGCGCTGAGGCACCCTGGCGCTGCGCGCCGAGCGACGCAAGCCCTTGATTTCACGGCGCCCGTTGTCGGTCGATTAAGCCATCCGTTACACTTTGCCGTCTTTTGCGGTCCGCACCGGTACCAAGGGTGCGGCCTTGGCAGCCTTTTCAGCTACCTAATTGTTTTGCGGAGTGCCGGATGGCCATCGATGGGGTCAATGGGCCTGTGAATACGGGCCGACGCCGGTTCCTGACTGCGACCACGGCTGTAGTGGGCGCGGTAGGAGCGGGCATTGCAGCTGTACCGTTTATCAAGTCGTGGAATCCGAGCGCGCGGGCCAAGCTGGCCGGCGCCCCGGTGACCGCCGACATCACCGGCCTGCAGGAAGGCCAGCGGCTGATCCTGGAGTGGCGCGGCCAGCCGATCTGGATCGTCAAGCGTTCCAAGGCCGTGCTGGACGCGCTGCCCACGCTGGACGCCAACCTGCGCGACCCGGAGTCGAAGAACACCGAGCAGCAGCCGTCCTACATCACGGGCGAACTGCGCTCGCTGAAGCCGGAGATCTCCGTGCTGGTGGGCCTGTGCACGCACCTGGGCTGCTCGCCGGAAATGGCCGCCGAGATCAAGCCCGAGCCGTACGACCCCAACTGGAAGGGCGGCTACTTCTGTCCCTGCCACAAGTCGCGCTTCGACATGGCCGGCCGTGTGTTCCAGGGCGTCCCGGCTCCCACCAACCTGGTGGTGCCGCCGCATTACTACCAGGACGACAACACCATCATCATCGGTGTCGATCCGCAGGGGGGCGCGTAAGCCATGGCGAACATCTTCACCCGTACCGCCACCGGCGTGATGGACTGGGTCAACGCGCGCGCGCCGGGCATGATGCCCGCGTACCGCAAGCACATGACCGAGTACTACGCGCCGAAGAACTTCAACATCTGGTACATCTTCGGCGTGCTGTCGATCGTGGTGCTGGTCAACCAGATCCTGACCGGCATCTTCCTGACGATGCACTTCAAGCCGAGCGCCGCGGAGGCCTTCGCGTCGGTCGAGTACATCATGCGCGACGTGGAGTGGGGCTGGCTGATCCGCTACATGCACAGCACCGGCGCCTCGCTGTTCTTCATCGTGATCTACATCCACATGTTCCGCGGCCTGATGTACGGCAGCTACCAGAAGCCGCGCGAGCTGGTGTGGATCCTGGGCATGCTGATCTACCTGGTGCTGATGGCCGAGGCGTTCCTGGGCTACGTGCTGCCGTGGGGCCAGATGTCGTTCTGGGGCGCCAAGGTCATCATCTCGCTGTTCGGCGCCATCCCGGTGATCGGCAACGGCCTGACCGAGTGGATCATGGGCGACTACCTGCCCGGCGACGCCACGCTCAACCGCTTCTTCGCCCTGCACGTGATCGCGCTGCCGCTGGTGCTGCTGCTGCTGGTGGTGCTGCACATCTTCGCGCTGCACGAGGTCGGTTCGAACAACCCCGATGGCGTGGAGATCAAGAAGGGCCCGAAGGGCAACCGCTGGTCGCCGACCGCGCCGGCCGACGGCGTGCCGTTCCACCCGTACTACACGGTCAAGGACGGCTTCTACGTCGGCGGCTTCCTGATCCTGGCCGCGTTCATCATCTTCTTCGCGCCGGCCATGGGCGGCTGGTTCCTGGAGCACGACAACTTCACCGAGGCCAACCGCCTGGTGACGCCGGAGCACATCAAGCCGGTGTGGTACTACACCCCGTACTACGCCATGTTGCGCGTGGTGCCGCACAAGCTGAGCGGCGTGCTGGTGATGTTCGGCGCCATCGCGATCCTGTTCCTGGTGCCGTGGCTGGACCGTGCCAAGGTCAAGTCCTACCGCTACCGCGGCGTGCTGTCCAAGGTGCTGCTGGGCGTGTTCGCGCTGTGCTTCATCTGGCTGGGCAAGATCGGCGCCGGTCCCGGCACCGATCCGGTCGAGACCATCATCGGCCGCTTCCTGACCGCCTTCTATTTCCTGTTCTTCCTGACCATGCCGATCTGGACCAAGATCGACAAGACCAAGCCAGTGCCCGAGCGGGTGACGACGCATGACTAAGACTTTCGCCTCTCGCCTAGCTGTTTTCGCCAGCGGGTTGCTGATCTCGTTCTCCGTGTCCGCGGCCGGCGGCGGCGCCACGCTGCAGGCCGGCAACGACCTGGGCGACCGCGCCTCGCTGCAGCGCGGCGCGCAGCTGTACATGAACAACTGCTCCGGCTGCCACTCGCTCAAGTACATGCGCTACTCGCGCATGGCCGAAGACCTGGGGCTGACCGAGGACGAGGTGATGAATAACCTCAACTTCACCGGCGCCAAGTTCGGCGAACAGATCCAGGTGTCCATGCCCGTCGCCAGCGGCGAGAAGTGGTTCGGCAAGATGCCGCCGGACCTGAGCGTCATCTCGCGGGTGCGCGGCAGCGACTGGATCTACACCTACCTCAAGTCGTTCTATCTGGACGAGTCGCGTCCGCTGGGCTGGAACAACAAGCTGTTCCCCAACGCTTCCATGCCCAATCCGCTGTGGGAACTGCAGGGCCTGCAGCACGCGGAGTACGGCAAGGCCGACGAAGCCACCGGCGAGCGCCACGTGGTGGGCCTGAAGGTGACCCAGCCGGGCCGCCAGACCGCGCAGCAGTTCGACCAGACCGCGCGCGACATCACCAACTTCCTGGAGTATGTCGGCGAGCCGGCGGCCCTTAAGCGCCAGAGCATGGGCGTGTGGGTGATCCTGTTCCTGGCGGCGCTGACCTTCCTGGCCTACCTGCTGAAGCAGGAGTACTGGAAGGACGTCCACTAAGGCGTCGCGCGCGTCTTCCGCCACGGCGCAGGCCAGCACGCCGCGCCGTAGACGGGATCGCCGGGCAGGGGGTTGCTTGGCTTTTCCCGGCGGGGATTGCACACTCAGGGACCGTGGCGACCGTCGGCAAGGGGCTGGCGGCGTCGGTGCGATCGGCGGATTCCGGTCGTCGGAGAGCCGTTGATGGCTGCGAGTCCACGTATGCGCAATACACTGACTTTGTTTTCTTCCACCGATGACGTGCTCTGCCACCGCGTGCGGCTGGTGCTGGCCGCCAAGGGCGTCAGCTACGACCTGGTGCCGGTGGACCCGCAGAACCCGCCCGAAGACCTCATCGACCTGAATCCCTACCATTCCGTTCCCACGCTGGTGGAACGCGATCTGGTGCTGTACGCCGCCTCGGTGGTCAGCGAATACCTGGACGAACGCTACCCGCATCCGCCGTTGATGCCGGTGGACCCGCTGTCGCGCGCGCGCCTGCGCCTGGCCATGCTGCGCATCGAGCACGACTGGGTGCCGCAGGTGCAGGCCATCCAGCTGGGCAACAAGGCGCAGGCCGATGCCGGCCGCAAGCGCCTGAAGGAACTGCTGACCGCCTCGGTGCCGCTGTTCAAGGCCAGCAAGTTCTTCCTCAACCCCGAGATGAGCCTGGCCGACTGCGCCATGGCGCCGATCATCTGGCGTCTGCCCGCGCTGGACGTGCCGCTGCCCAAGGACGGCAAGGCCATCGAGGATTACGGCAACCGCATCTTCCGCAACCCGGGCTTCGTGCGCAGCCTGACGGATGCGGAGAAGAAGCTGCGCGAGATTCCGGCGTAGGTGCGATGATTCGGGATACGGGATTCGGGATTCGCAGAAGCGGGCGCCGGTCCCGGTTCGCGGTGATACGCTTTCATCGAATCACCCATTCCGGATTACGAATCGCCGCTCCATGACCGACTCCACACCCCCGATGACCAGCCACCGCCCGTACCTGCTGCGGGCGCTGAACGAGTGGATCGCCGACAACGGCATGACTCCGCACCTGCTGGTGGATGCCACGCAGCCCGGCGTGCAGGTGCCCTCCAGCGCGGTCAAGGAAGGCAAGGTGGTGCTGAACATCGCCGAGCGCGCGGTCGTGAGGTTGGTGATCGACAACGAGGCGGTGAGTTTCACCGCGCGTTTCGGCGGCGTCAGCTACCCGGTGCACGTACCGATCAGCGCGGTGCTGGCGATCTATTCGCGCGAAACCGGACAGGGCATGGCGCTGCCGGACGACGTGGGGCCGGCACCGGAACCCGACGGCGACGACGAACCGCCATCGCCCGATACGCCGCCGTCCGACGATGCGCCCGCCACCGGCAAGCGCCCGCCGTTCCTGCGCGTGGTGAAGTAGGAGCGCCCTCGGGCGCGATGCTTCTGGTCCGATCCGCGCAAGAGCATCGCGGGCATGGCCCGCTCCTACAAACCCATCGTCCTGTAGGAGCGCCCCACGGGCGTGACGCCTTTCCCATCCATGCACGGGAATCGGGAATCGATGGCATCGCGGGCGCGGCCCGTGCCCGCAAGCCGGATCAATGCAGGTCCAGGGGCGTCGCCGAGGGCATCACCGGGCCCACGAACGACACCAGTTCGCCCTTCCTCAGCACGATCTTGCCGATGTGGCGATCAATGCCGTCGTACGAGTACTCGAAGCGGAAGCTGCGCTCGAAACCCAGCCAGCCATCCTCGCCGCGGCGCAGCCGCAGGCCGTTGGCGTGCACGCTCTGGTCCAGCCAGATCACTCCCGCGGCCCGGCAGGCGTCGCGGCCCAGCATGCCGGCGCGCTCGGCGGCCGCGCGCGCGGTATTCCAGTAGGCGAAGGCCAGGCCAGCGGCGATCAGCGTCAGCAGGGCGGTCAAGGGCGACATGCGGACCGCCTCATGGGGCCGGGCCCAGTTTCATCGACAGGTCGATGGCGCGCACGTGCTTGGTCAGGCCGCCGATGGAGACGAAATCCACGCCGTCCTCGGCGATGCCGCGCAGCGTGGACAGGTCCACGCCACCTGAGACTTCCAGCGGGATGCGTCCATTGAATGGTGCCGCCCTGGCCCGTTTCACGGCTTCGCGCCGGGCGCCCGCATCGAAGTCGTCGATCAGGATGCGCTCGCAACCCGCCGCCAGCGCTTCGTCCAGTTGTTCGAGCGTCTCGACTTCCACGATCAGCGGCAGCGAAGGCTGTGCGGCGCGCGCGGCCCGAATGGCGGCCGGCAGCGAGCCCGCCGCATGGATGTGGTTCTCTTTCAGCATCACCGCATCGAACAGGCCGATGCGGTGGTTCTGTCCGCCCCCGCAGCGCACGGCGTACTTCTGCGCCAGGCGCAGGCCCGGCAGGGTCTTGCGCGTGTCGAGGATGGTGCAGCCGGTGTCGCGCACGATGTCCACGTACCCGGCCGTCGTGGTGGCGGTGCCGGAAAGGGTCTGCATGAAGTTCAGCGCCGAACGCTCGGCGGTGACCAGCGCGCGGGCGCGGCCCGACAGCGTCGCCAGCACCGTGCCGGCGGCGACCCGGTCGCCGTCCCGCACGCGCCAATCGATTTCCACGTCCGGGTCCAGCGCGCGGTGGCAGGCATCGAACCACGGCTGCCCCGCGACCACGGCGTCCTCCTTGCACAGCAGGTAGGCGATGTCGGCGATGTCCGGCAGCAGGGCGGCGGTGACGTCGCCGCTGCCGACGTCCTCGGCCAGCGCGCGGGCGACATCCTGCGCGATGGCCTCCGCCGGCGGCGGAACCGGGCGCGCGCTCATCGTGCGGGGAAGTCGCCGACCTGGGCGGTGGCGATGGCTTCCTCGGCCAGCAACACCGGGATGCCGTCCTCGACGCGGTAGACGGTCTTGCCGTCGCGCGTCAGCAGCGCTTCGCGCAGGGCGTCGGCCTGGACGCTGTCGTCGGCACGCTTCACGCCGCCCGCGGCGATGGCGCGGTTCAAGGCGTCCAGGCCGCGCGCGTCGAGCAGCGCCAGCGGCTGGCGGGTGGTGGGGCAGCACAGGAGGTCCAGCAGTTTGCGGTCCATGGAGCGAGGATTCGGGATTCGTGATGGGGGATTCGTGGAAAGCGTACCACCTCGGCCGCAAGGCCGGCCGCATTGCCAATCCCCGATCCTGTTCATCTAGAATGCGCCTTTAGTGACCGAGGACGGCCATGACCGCCACCGTTTCCAGCCCCGTCGTGGGCATCGTGATGGGTTCCCGCTCCGACTGGGAGACCATGCAGCATGCCGCGCAGAAACTCGACGCGCTGGGCGTTCCCTACGAAGTGAAGGTGGTGTCCGCGCACCGCACGCCCGACGTGCTGTTCGCCTATGCCGAATCGGCGGGCGGACGCGGGCTGCGCGCGATCATCGCCGGTGCCGGCGGCGCCGCGCACCTGCCGGGCATGCTGGCCGCCAAGACCGCGGTGCCGGTGCTGGGCGTGCCGGTGCAGTCCAAGGCGCTCAACGGCATGGATTCGCTGCTGTCCATCGTGCAGATGCCGGCCGGCATCCCGGTGGCCACGTTCGCGATCGGCAATGCGGGCGCGGCGAATGCGGCCTTGTTCTCCGCCGCGTTGCTGGCGCCGGAATACCCCGCCATCGGTTCGGCGCTCAACGCATTCCGCGCACGCCAGACCGATGACGTGATGGCCCACGACGACCCGCGCCGATGACCACGGTCGGTATATTGGGCGGCGGGCAGTTGGCCCGCATGCTGGCGCTTTCCGGCGCGCCGCTGGGACTGCGCTTCCTGGTGATGGATGCGGCGACCGATGCGTGCGCGGGCCAGTTCGCGCCGCTGCTGGCCGGCGATTATCGCGACGAGGCCGCGCTGGCGGAGTTCGCATCCAGGGTGGACGTGGCCACGTTCGATTTCGAGAACGTGCCGGCGGAAAGCGCCGAGTGGCTGGCCGAACGCATCCCGGTATTCCCCAGTCCGCGCGCGCTGGCCGTGGCGCAGGACCGGCTGGTGGAGAAGAACCTGTTCCGCCGGCTGGGCATCCCGGTCGGCGATTTCGCCGCCGTGGCCGCGCGCAGCGAACTGGAGGCCGAGGTCGCGCGCATCGGCGGGGCGTGCATCCTCAAGACGCGCCGGCTGGGCTACGACGGCAAGGGCCAGTTCCGGATCAGGACGCCCGCGGACGTGCAGGGCGCGTGGGATGCGCTGGGCGCGCAGGCGAAGACGGTCGGGCTGATCGTCGAGGCCTTCATCCCGTTCGAACGCGAGCTGTCGGTGGTGGCGGTGCGCGGCCGCGACGGCGAGTTCCGCACCTGGCCGCTGACCGAGAACTGGCACGTCGACGGCGTGCTGTCGGCCAGCCTGGCGCCCGCCGCCATCGACGCGGCGTTGGCCGAAGCGGCGTATGCGCATGCGCGCACGCTGGCCGAAGCGCTGGACTACGTCGGCGTGTTCGCGCTGGAGTTGTTTCATCGCGATGGCCAATGGCTGGCCAACGAGATGGCGCCGCGCGTGCACAACTCCGGGCACTGGACCATCGAGGGCGCCGAGACCTCGCAGTTCCAGAACCACCTGCGTGCCGTGCTCGGCCTGCCGCTGGGCGACACGCGCGTGCTGGGCCATGCCTGCATGCTGAACTGGATCGGCGAGATGCCGGCCGCCGCACCCATCCTGCGGGAACCCGGTGGCCATTGGCACGACTACGGCAAGGAGCCGCGCGCCGGGCGCAAGGTGGGGCACGCGACGCTGCGTGCGGATAATGCCGTGGCCCTGGCCGAAGCGCTGCGCCGCGCCGGTTCGGCGCTGGGCCGCGAAGCGCAGGTGGCGCCGGTGATCGAACGCTTGTCCGGGTGACCCGACTGTTCCTCTGTGGGAGCGACGTCAGTCGCGATGGGAAGAACAAAGCAAACGCAGGCCACGGATCACGCGGATTAATGCGGATGAAACTACATCATCCTTGATCCGCATTAATCCGCGTGATCCGTGGCGAATGGCGTTTTGTGTTTTCCGGTCGCGGCTGAAGCCGCTCCTACGGGACGCGGAAACGAAAACGGCCGGGTTTCCCCGGCCGTTTGCATGTGCTGCATGCGGATAGTGGCGGCTCAGCGCAGGTTGCCGGCCACGAAGTCCCAGTTGACCAGCGCCCAGAACGATTCCACGTACTTCGGGCGCGCGTTGCGGTAGTCGATGTAGTAGGCGTGTTCCCACACGTCGATGGTCAGCAGAGGCGTGTCCTCGCCGGTCAGCGGCGTGGCGGCGTTCGACGTGCTGGCCAGCGCCAGCGAACCGTCCGGGCGCTGCACCAGCCAGCCCCAGCCGGAACCGAAGGTGCCGATGGCGGTCTTGGTGAACTCTTCCTTGAACTTGGCGAAGTCGCCGAACGCCTTGTTGATCAGTTCGGCCAGCTTGCCGGTCGGCTCGCCGCCGCCATTGGGCTTCAGGCCGTTCCAGTAGAAGGTGTGGTTCCAGATCTGCGCGGCGTTGTTGAACACGCCGCCCTGCGACTTGCGGATGATCTCCTCCAGCGGTAGATCGGCGAACTCGGTGCCCTCGATCAGCTTGTTGAGGTTGTCCACGTAGGTCTTGTGGTGCTTGCCGTAGTGGTAGTCGATGGTCTCGCCGGAGATGTGCGGTTCCAGGGCGGTGCGGTCGTAGGGCAGGGGGGGCAGTTCGATGGCCATGGCTCGGTTCCTTACGCTAGGCGGGTCAAAGCAGTTGGAATTTGCGTCGGCGGGGCGACGCGAGGGCTTACAATGGGCTCTCCGCGGGCCAGGGCCGGCGGAACGGACCGAAAGTGTACCCGACGGCGGTTGTCGTACCGTCAAGGAAGGAGAAATCAGCATGCCGGTGATGGAACGCATCCAGGCCGAAGTGGGAGGCCACCCGATCGTCCTTTTCATGAAGGGCACGCCGCAGTTCCCGATGTGCGGTTTCTCCAGCCGTGCCGTGCAGGCCCTGCGCGACGCCGGCGCCGAACAGCCGTACACCATCAACGTGCTGGAAGAGCCGGAGATCCGCGCCAACCTGCCGCGCTTCTCCAACTGGCCGACGTTCCCGCAACTCTTCATCCAGGGCGAACTGATCGGCGGTTGCGACATCACCCTGGAACTGCACGAATCCGGCGAGCTGCAGCGCATCGTCAGCGAGGCGCTGTCGCAGTGAGCCTGATCGGATTGCCGACCCGCGCCGAACGCCCGCTCGAACAACGCGTGGTGCTGATCGCCGGCGCGCACGGCGGGCTGGGCGCCGCCGCGGCCAGCGCCTGCGCGGCGGCGGGTGCGACGCTGGTGCTGCTGGGACGCAAGGTGCCCAAGTTGAACCGCGTCTACGATGCCGTGGCGCAGGCGGGGGCCGAACCGCTGCTGTACCCGCTCGACCTGGAAGGCGCCACGCCCGACGACTATGCGGAACTGGCGGATCGCATCCATGCGGAACTGGGCCGGCTGGACGGCGTGCTGCACTGCGCGGCCGAATTCAAGGGCCTGACCCCTCTGGAGCACACCGACCCGGCCGCGTTCGCGCGGGTCGTGCACGTCAACCTGACCGCGCCGTGGTGGCTGTCGCAGGCCTGCCTGCCGCTGCTGAAACAGTCCGATGACGCCGCGCTGGTGTTCGTGCTGGACGACCTCGAGCGCGTGGCGCAGGCATATTGGGGCGCCTATGGCGTGGCCCAGCATGGGCTGACCGCGCTGGTGGGCATGCTGCATGCCGAACTGGTTTCGACCGGCGTGCGCGTCTCTGGCCTGCAACCCGGCCCGATGCGCACCGGCCTGCGCTCGCGCGCCTATGCCGACGACGGCGATGCGCAGGCTCGCGACGCCGCCGACTACGCCGCGGCCTGTGTCACCCTGCTGTCATCCGCGGGCGCCGAGCACAGGGGGCGGGTGTGGAAGGTGCGGGCATGACCATCCTCTCGGCGGCGTTGCTGCTGTTCCTGATCCTGGACCCGCTGGGCAACATCCCGGTGTTCCTGAGCGTGCTGAAGCCGCTCACCCCGCAACGCCAGCGCATCGTGCTGGCGCGCGAGCTGCTGATCGCGCTGGCCGTGCTGATGGGCTTTCTGTGGGCCGGCAAGTACGCGCTGGACATGATGCACCTGCGGCAGGAATCGGTAGCCATCGCCGGCGGCATCGTGCTGTTCCTGATCGGCATCCGGATGATCTTCCCCCGGCCCGAGGGGCTGATGGGCGAGATCCCGGGCGGCGAGCCTTTCATCGTGCCGCTGGCCATCCCGCTGGTGGCCGGCCCCTCCGGCATGGCCGCGGTGATGCTGATGGGCAGCAACGACCCTTCGCGGCTGGCCGATTGGAGCCTGGCCCTGATGCTGGCCTGGGGCGCCACGGCCGCGATCCTGTTCTCGGCCACGGTCCTTTACAAGTGGCTGGGCCGCCGCGTCCTGACCGCCCTCGAGCGCCTGATGGGCATGCTTCTGGTGGCGATCTCCGTGCAAATGGTGCTGGACGGCATCGGCACCTACCTGAAGCTGACCCCGCCCAACATCTGATCCAGGCCCGTTAGGCCGGTCCATCCAGGCGCTGTCCAAGGCTCCCCCCGGTTCCTCCTCCCCTGTCGCCAGGATCGCTGCCAGGGTGCCGGAGGCTGTCATGTTGCGGCGCGGAAAATTGTCATGCCGCGGTCACAAAATGATCCTATCGTGTTAATCTGTTGTTAACCTCCGCGGACATCGCGTGGGCGATGGGAACCCCAGCACGCCCCTTCAGAAGAGACCCTTGCCGGTCTCTTTCGCGCATTTCCTCGTCTTGCCAGCCAGATTCGCCACACAACTCCCGTACCGAGGTTTGTCCAAATGAACCAATCCCGTCGTCTCCGGATCTCCAAGCTCAGCCTTGGCCTTGTCGTCGCGCTCGCCGCGGCCCCCGCCTTCGCGCAGAGCACCTCCGCCGGTGTCGGCGGCCTGGTCACCGACAATGGCGGCCAGCCCGTCGCTGGCGCTGAAGTGACCATCACCCACGTCGAATCCGGCACCGTCAGCCGCGCCACCACCGACGGCAGCGGCCGCTACAACGCCCGCGGCCTGCGCGTGGGTGGTCCGTACCAGATCACCGTGACCAAGTCCGGTGCCGGCACGAAAACGGAGGACAACGTCTACCTGAACCTGAACCAGGTCAACACGGTGAATGCCGCGCTGACGGGCGACCTGACCACGCTGGAGACGGTCACGGCAGTTGGTTTCGCGGGTGGTTCGGAGATTTTCAGCGCCAACAAGATGGGTACCGGCACCAACGTGACCCGCGAGTCGATCGAAGCGCTGCCGTCGGTGGGCCGCAATATCCAGGATTACATCCGTCTGGATCCGCGCATCGCGCAGACCAGCAAGGGCCGTGGCGAGATCTCGGCCGGCGGCCAGAACTCGCGCTTCAACGCGATCCGCGTGGATGGCGTGGCCGCTTCGGACACGTTCGGCCTGGAATCCAACAATTCGCCCACGATGCGCCAGCCGGTTTCCATCGACGCCATCGAGGAAATCAACGTCGCGCTGGCCGACTACGACACCACCATTTCCGGCGCTACCGGCGCGGTGGTCAATGCGGTGACCAAGTCGGGTACGAACGAATTCTCGGGTTCGGCCTATTACGCCTACCGCGACCAGGACTGGGTCCGCGACAACGCCAACGGCACGCCGTTCGACGGCTTCATCGACGAGGAAACCTTCGGCGCGACCTTCGGTGGTCCGATCCTGAAGGACCGCCTGTTCTTCTTCGCCAACTACGAGAAGTTCACCCGCAAGGCCCCGGGTACCACCGTCAGTTCGGCCGCCGCCGCCATCACCGATCCGCAGATCGCCGAGGTCCAGCGGATCGCGCGCGATGTCTGGGGCTTCGACGCCGGCACGTCCAATGCGCCGGACAACCTGAAGTCGGACCTGGAGGAGTACGCGCTCAAGATCGACTGGAACATCACCGATGCCCATCGCGCGTCGCTGCGCTACAGCAAGGTCGAGCAGTCCGATGTCTTCCTGTATGGCTTCAGCAACACCGGTCGTTCGCTCAGCAGCAACTGGAGCGTGACCGACAAGGAAGTGGAGACCTGGACGGCCCAGCTGTTCAGCGACTGGAGCGACAACTTCTCCACCGAGTTCAAGGCTTCGCGCCGCGAGTACTCCGCGATCCGTAATCCGTTCTCGCGCCTGCCGGCCATCGGCATCGCCTTCGGTGCGCCCAACGCCACCACCGGCGCGCCCAACAGCCCGTTCCTCAATTTCGGCACGGACTCCTTCAGCCACTACAACACGCTGGAGACGGAGACGCTCAACTTGTTCGGTTCCGGTACCTGGTACGCCGGTGACCACGAGATCAAGTTCGGCTTCGATTACGAAGACAACGACGTCTACAACCTGTTCGGGCAGAACGTCTTCGGCAGCTACACTTTCTCCAGCTTGGCGGATTTCGAGGCCGGTCGTTACTGGTCGTATTCCTCGTTCGCGCCGCAACCCGGCGCGCCGCTCGACAGCATCGCGGCCGATTACAGCCAGCGCAACGTCGGTTTCTTCGTGCAGGATCGCTGGGCTGTCAACTACAACCTCAGCCTGATGTTCGGCCTGCGCGTGGACCGGATCAGCCTGGGCGACACGCCGATGCGCAACGTGCTGATCGATCAGGTGTACGGCTACGACAATACCCAGACGCTGGACGGCGCCGACCTGTGGCAGCCGCGCTTCGGCTTCAACTACACCTTCGACAGCGACCGTCCGACCCAGCTGCGCGGCGGCTTCGGCCTGTTCCAGGGTGCGGCGGCCAACGTGTGGGTCGGCAATTCGTTCGCCAACACCGGCCTGAACCTGGTCGCCTACAGCACGCCGTCCTTCGGCAACCTCAGCGAAGCGGAGCGTGACGCCATCCGGGCGCTCTATCCGTTCTCGCCCAATCCGGACAACCAGCCCCAGCCGTCCGCCAGCCAGCAGCAGTCGGTCAACCTGATGGATCCCGGCTTCCAGCAGCCGTCAGTCTGGAAGGCGAACCTGGCGTTCGATCATGAGTTGCCCTGGTACGGCATCGTGGCGTCGGCCGAGTTGCTGCTCACCAAGGTCAAGGACGGCCTGCACTATGAGCGCCTGGATCTGGGCACGCCCACCGACTTCGCTCCGGATGGCCGCCCTGTCTATTGGGCCAATCTCCAGACGGGCGCCGGGACGCGCGCTAACCAGAATGCGGAAATCGCAGCGCTCCGCGCCGCCGGCCTGATGCCGGCCGGCTACGAAAACGTGACCGGCTGGGCGCCCGATGGCGTGATCCTGCTCAAGAACACCGACAAGGGCGAATCCCAGCAGCTGACCGTCAGCCTGAGCAAGCCGATGCAGGAGAACTGGTCGTGGATGGTGGGCTACACCTACACCAAGGCGGATGAAGTGAGTCCGCTGACCAGTTCGCGCGCCATCTCCAACTGGAATGGCCGCATGATCTACGACCCCAACGAAGAAGTCGCTGCACGCTCCAACTATGAGATCAGGGACCGCTTCTCGGCCTCGCTGACCTGGCAGAAGGCGTTCTTCGGCGACTACAGGACCACCGCCTCGGTATTCTATGAAGGCCGTTCCGGCAAGCCCTACAGCTGGGGTTATCGCAACGACGCCAATGGCGATGGCTACACCAACGACCTGTTCTACGTCCCCAGCGGCCCGGGCGACGTGATCTTCACCGGCGGCGCCGCCATGGAACAGGCCTTCTTCGATTGGCTGGACAACAATCCAGACCTGTCCCGTTACGGCGGCAGGGTGGTCCCGCGCAACAGCAGCGTCTCGAAGTGGGTGAACAACTTCGACGTGCGCATCAGCCAGGAACTGCCGGGCTTCTTCAAGGGCCACAAGTCCGAACTCTGGCTGGACATCATCAATATCGGCAACCTGATCGACAAGGATTGGGGCGAAGTGTACGAAGTGGGCTTCCCGCTGAACCGCGGCGTCGCGCTGTTCCAGGGGATCGATCAAGCCACCGGCAAGTACATCTACAACTTCGACCCGAACCTGGTCACCGCGGAAGGTCTGTACGACAACCAGGACCAGACCAAGGGCGTTTCCCGCTGGCAGCTGCAGCTGGGCTTCCGCTACAAGTTCTGATCCATCGGGACCATGCAGGACATCGAACGGCCGGGGCAACCCGGCCGTTCTTTTTTTGGCGGGTTCCTCTTGCCGCCGGGACTGCGCTAAAGTCCCCGTCCTAACGATGAGAAGACAGGAAAAACCATGAGCGAAACGGCATCGAGGGCGTTGCCGGTGCAGGACGCGCGGATCTATCCGCGCGGTGGACTGGATGTGCTTTCCCGCGCGGAAGTGGCGCGGTTGCGGGACGCTTCCGCCGGCGGCATGCACGAACTGCTGCGCCGCTGCGCGCTGGCGGTGTTGACCAGCGGCAGCGCTTCGGACGACCCGCGCGCTGCGCGCGACCTGTATCCGGATTTCGACATCCAGGTGCTGCAGCAGGACCGCGGCGTCCGCATCGACCTGATCAATGCGCCGGCGATGGCCTTCGTGGACGGGGAGATCATCCGCGGCATCGCCGAACTGCTGTTCGCGGTGGTGCGCGACCTGGCCTATACCGCCATCGAGCTGGGGCCGGAATACGCCGCCGACCTGGATTCCTCCGCCGGCATCACCAACGCGGTGTTCGGCCTGCTGCGCAACGCGCGCATCCTGCGCCCGGCCGACCCGAACCTGGTGGTCTGCTGGGGCGGCCATTCCATTTCGCGCGACGAGTACCTCTACACCAAGCAGGTCGGCTATGAGCTGGGCCTGCGCGGGCTGGACATCTGCACGGGCTGCGGCCCGGGCGCGATGAAGGGGCCGATGAAGGGCGCCACCATCGCCCACGCCAAGCAGCGCCGCCGCACCACCCGCTACATCGGCGTGACCGAGCCCGGCATCATCGCGGCCGAGTCGCCCAATCCCATCGTCAACCACCTGGTCATCATGCCGGACATCGAGAAGCGCCTGGAGGCCTTCGTCCGCATCGGCCACGGCATCATCGTGTTCCCGGGCGGCGTGGGCACGGCGGAGGAGATCCTGTACCTGCTGGGCATCCTGCTGCACGAGGACAATGCCGGCCTGCCGTTCCCGCTGATCCTGACCGGCCCGACCATCGCCGCACCGTACTTCGAGCAGATCGACCGTTTCATCCGCCTAACCCTGGGCGACGAGGCCGCGTCGCGCTACGAGATCGTCATCGGCGACCCCGCGGCCGTGGCGAAGAAGATGATCGCCGGCATCAGGCGCGTGCGCGAATACCGCATCGGGCACAAGGATTCGTTCTTCTTCAACTGGGCGGTGCAGATCCCGCAGGACTACCAGCAGCCCTTCGTGCCCAGCCACGAGGCGATGGCCGCGTTGCAGTTGCGCCCCGGGCGCGCCGTGCACGATCTTGCCGCCGACCTGCGGCGCGCGTTCTCGGGCATCGTCGCCGGCAACGTCAAGGAGGACGGCATGCGCCGGATCGAGGAGTTCGGCCCCTTCGAGATCAACGGCGACCCGGCGATGATGCAGGCGCTGGACGCACTGCTGCGAGCCTTCGTCGAACAGCGGCGCATGAAGATCGCGGGGGAATACCAGCCCTGCTATCGCGTGGTGACCTGACTGTGGCTGATAAGGCTGTATAGATGGCGCTGCCTGGAGTGTCCTCGAACAGTGGCATGACGGGATGAGGGGAACTATGCAATCCATGCGCTCGCCGGATTCATGGATACCGGATTTCTGCCGGCGGAATCGCCTGGCGGCGATGCTGGCGATCGCTGAACTGGTGGTTGTACTGCTGATGATCGCTCCCAGTGGCGGCCTGCAACCGACGCTGGGGCAGTTCCTGTCGGCCAGCGCATTCTCTCTGTGGCTGGCGATGGGGGTTGCGGCTGTGCTATGCACTGGGCGGCCCTGGCTGTCGAGGTTGTCGCCGGGTTTGGGCGTAGCCTGCGCGCTGGCATTGACAGGCCTCATCGCCGCTTTCGGGGCGGGAGTGGTGTTCGGGCTTTATGACGCACTCGGGAGTCCGCCAAGAGACAGCAGTCTGTGGCGGTTCGTTGCGGGAAGCGCAGCCACGGCATCCCTTACCACCGCTTTGGTCATGCGCTACTTTTACGTCAGTGATCGTTGGGCGGCACAAGTCAGCGCAAACGCGCGAGCGGAGGCGGATGCGTTGCAGGCGCGGATCCGCCCGCATTTCCTGTTCAACAGCATGAACATGATCGTGGGCCTTATCCGGCGCGACCCAGACCTTGCGGAGCGTGCCGTGCTAGATCTTTCAGACTTGTTCCGAGCGGCGTTGGGAGCTGGCGAGGGCAACTCGACCCTGGAAAAAGAAGTCGAACTGGTCAGGCAGTACCTGATGATCGAATCCTTGCGCCTCGGAGACCGGCTGCGGGTTGACTGGAGACTCCATGAGCCTTTGACGTGGTCCCAGGTGCTGCCGCGTCTGGTGCTGCAGCCTTTGGTGGAGAACGCTGTACTACATGGAGTGTCGCAGTTGCCGGAAGGCGGCGTCATTACCTTGGAGGTCAGGCAGGAACCGGGGCTGCTGAAGATCCTCATCGACAATGGTGCGCCGCCGCCCAGCCAGGCCCAGACCGGACTGCACCAGGGTAGCGGTCATGCGCAGCGCAATATTGCCTATCGGCTTGCTTACCAGTTCGGGCCGCGGGCGACGCTGTCCGGGGACTGGAAGGAAGGTGTCTACCGCTGCCAGATAGTCCTGCCGCTTGGCTAGATCACGGCAACGGTCATAGGTCGTGACCGCCGCCCGTCACGAAAATCCGCACGCCGGGAACACTTGTCCTGCTGATCCGACCGCCCGTCGCGGCAGCCAGACAGGATCAGGCGGGGATGTGCTAGTTTCCCTGCCGATGCTTTGGGGAAAGGTGTCCGATGGACAATTCTAGGTACTCCGGCTTTACGCTGATCGAACTCCTGATAGCGATTGCCGTGCTGGCGATATTGCTGTCCTTGGGGTTGCCGAGCTTCCAGGCCTCACTGCGCTCCAACCGCGTGACTTCAGTATCCAACGAACTGCTTACGTCGTTCTCGCTTGCCCGCAGCGAGGCGATACGTAGTACCCGCGGGGCTGGAATCTGCGCAAGCGGCGATGGCGCTACCTGCGGTTTGGACTGGAATGCGGGTTGGCTCGTATGGCGAGACGACAATGGCAACGGTGTTCTGGATGTCGGCGAGACCGTCGTTCGCCATACGCAAGGCAACTCGGCACTCGGTTTGACGAGCAGCGCCGGGGCAGTCGCGTTCGACCCGCGCGGGCGCTCGCGGGCACTCGCCGCGCAGAACTTCGGAGTGAAGCCGGCGGGCCAGGCGACACCCTTCCGCTGCGTCACCATCAACCTGACCGGTCACGCCCGCATCGTCAAGGATGCCTGTCCATGAATACGTTGCTTCGTTCGGGCAGGAAGCTCTCCTCGAGCAGATCGGCTGCCGGCTTCACCTTGCTGGAAGTATTGATCGCCATGCTTGTACTGGCTTTCGGCCTGCTGGGCTTCGCATTGCTGCAGACCATGAGCGTGCGCTTTACCCAAAGCGCAAACCAGCGAACGAAGGCGACCGATCTGGCATATGACCTGCTCGACCAGATGCGATCCAACCGTCTCCTGGCGGCGCAATACACGGCGGCCACCTTCCCTGATACGGCTACCGGAAACGTTTGCCTTATCGCCACGGGTAGCCAGAGCGTCACCCAGAAGATCGCCGCTTGGCAATGCACCGTGCGTCGCTCGCTTGGTGAGGGATCATCGGCCAACGTCACTTTGATCAATGGCCAAGCGACGGTAACCCTGACCTGGGGCGACCAGCGTTGGGAGCGCGATACCGCCAGAACCCAGGGCGCCTACAACACAGGCACCTTGACGCTCACCAGCCGGCTATGAGGATGACGATGCGCAAGGACACGCAAGGCTTGTCGTTGATCGAGCTGATGATCGCATTGCTGATCGGCACGATTCTGGTACTGGGGTTGGTCCAGGTGTTCGGTGCTTCCCGTACTGCCTATCAACTCTCGCAAGGGGTAGCGCGGGCCCAGGAGAATGCGCGGTTCGCCATGGATTACCTGCAGCGCGATATCCGTATGGTGGGGCACTACGGTTGCGTGAACGATCAGGCCAGGAAGCAGAATGCCGACATGCTGGTCTCGCACATCAGCGCGGCCGACAATCCCTTGAACTTCAATGTCTCGGTACAAGGCTACGAGGCCAGCGGTAGCGCCCCCGGCGACATCGTTAGTCTCGCGGGTCCCGCCGCGGGTTGGTCGCCAGGCCTGCCTGCCTATATCACTGGACTGACCCCCGCACCCAACGCGGGTAGCGACATCGTCGTGCTGCGTTTCTTCCACAGCGATGGAGTGCCGGTTACGTCGATCGGCGCCGGTGAGCTCAACGTTGATGTGGCGAAATGGAAGGTGTTGACTCAGGGCGGTGTGGCCAATCCTGCGGTTTTTGGGGTGGGGGACTGCACCTACGCGGATGCGTTCCAAGCCAGCACGGTGAGCCCGGGACAAGTCAATGCCTCGGCTTCTGGTGGCGTGGCGATCAGCCTGCCAGACTTCGAGGGAAGGTATACAGCCAGTCCGGCTGGTCAGACAGTGCTCTATCGTGCCGAAGCCATCGTCTATTACGTGGGCACGCGTGCAGGTGCCGGCGTTCCGTCACTCTATCGTGCACGCTTCAACACCGTGGCGGGTGGCGCGGTGACGCCTGTCTCCGAAGAATTGGTCGAGGGCATCCAGAATCTGCAATTGCTGTACGGTCAGGATCAGTCCAACGACGTGATGAACTTGACCGGCAATGTGACCAGCTATGAAACGGCTGCGACGCTGGGTGCAGCGGTGGCGAATGAGACCGAATGGCGCCGTGTCGGCCAGATCAAGGTCGGATTGGTGGCCGTCAGCCCCGAACCCGCGGCCTCCGCGCAATCGACCGTGGTCGGTCTGAGTGCCGTCGGCGTCACACTCACCCCGCCGGCCGATGCCTACTACCGCTCCACCTACGAATCCTCGATTGCTTTGCGCAATCGTCTGTACGGCAACTGAGTGAGGCACCCCATGCGCCGCCATCCCAGCTCTTTTCCATCGGCCCGATCCCAGCAGGGCGCTGCGCTGTATGTGGCCTTGATAATGCTGTTGCTGCTGGCGTTGATTGGCATTGTCGGAATGCAAGTCGCAGGCATGCAGGAGAAGATGTCTGCGAATTATCGGAACGTCAACCTCGCTTTCCAGAATGCCGAAGCGCAGGCGCGTCAGGCAGAGTGCTCGGTCGAAGCGCAGGTCAACCGTACCGCGGTGGCCGGCTGCGGTGCCACCAATGTCGAACAGATGTGCGACAACGGCTTTGATGCCACCAGTTGGGCGGCGCAGCGTGCGATGGACGATCCTCTCGCGAATACCCAGATGGTTCGATCCGTTGGCAAGTGCATTTCCGGTAACAGCAGTCTGGCGATGGGTGTGCAACCGGAAAGCGAAGACCCCAATCCAGTATTCCAGATCAGCGCTTACGCCACCGATTACGCAGCGAATCCCTCGGCCGATGCGGCCGTGGACACCATCTTCAGGCCCTGAGGACTTTCCATGGCATCTCGTCGACGCATCCTCTCGCTTTCCGCGGCCGCGCTGGCCGTGCTGGGAGTGGCCGGCTATTTCGTGTATTCGGTATTCGCTGCCCAAGGGCAGGGCACGTTGTCGCAATCGCCGTTGAACATCGAAAGCCAGACGCCGCCCGCGTTCATCATGGCCCTGGACGATTCCGGCTCGATGAACTGGGAAACGCTGAACAACACTCGCGATGGTGTGTTCACTTGGAGGAACAACAGCTTTTTCAATGGCACCACGCCCTGGGGATATGGCGATGTTGGAAGTGATCGTCCCCGTTATCTGATGCTATTCCCCTATAGCGGCCGCAATAACGAGCAGAACAGCGTTCCGCCCATCGACAGGTATGGGTTTGCCAGGTCCCCGCAGTTCAATCCTGCCTATTTCGATCCCACGATCGATTACCAGCCGTGGAAGCGCGAAGACGGTACGACGTATCAGACGATCAATCCTGCGGCCGCGCCCGCCGATGCACGGCCGGCGGGCGTCAACAACAAGATCAATACGGTTTTCAACCTGACCCAAAATGTGCGCAATGCGGACAATGGGTGGAGGTTCCGCGTCCATAACGGCATGGTGTTGCCGCGGAATCTAGTCTACAGACTGCCGGACAATGACAACCGCTGCGGCAACATACCCAAGACCAGCGGCAACTGGGTGTCATTGGGTGCGGATACCACAGTCAACAATGTGACTGACGACAACACGGGTTGCCGGCTTGCCATCGAATACTTCCCGGCCACCTTCTATCTGACCACCCCGACCTTGGCGGGCTATTCGGCTACGCCGCAGACGATCGCCAATGCGCAGGGCATGCCTGCGGGCACGACGCTGTACAAGTACGAGATCAGGCCGGAAAACTACGAAGCCGGCGAGTACGAAAAAGCCATCCAGAACTTCGCCAACTACTTCACTTATTACCGCACCCGCCGCGATGCATTGGTTTCCGCGCTGACCAATTCGCTGGTCGATGTCAACAACATGCGCGTAGGCTGGTTCTGGATCAATGACCGTCGCGCGGTGACCATGCGCAGCATGGCCAACGTCACCCAGCGCCAGGCCTTGTTCAACGAGATATACACGCTGCGGGCAGATGGCAGTACGCCGAGCCGTCAGGCCGTGAACTATCTGGGCAATCAGTTCCGCAGAGACCCACGGACAGACCCGGGCGCTCCGGTGCAACTGCAGTGCCAGAAGAACGCCGGCATGCTGTTCACCGATGGCTATATCAACGATGGCAGCAGTCCCAACGTGGGTGGCAACCTCGACGGCGGATTGGGGGCGCCGTTTGCCGATGCGGTCAGCAACACCATGGCCGACATCGTGGTGCCCTTCTACCAGAACAGCCTGGTACCCGGTATCGAGGCTAACGCTGTCCGTGTGCCCGAAGCATGCCGGGTGACCCCTCCGGCCTTGCCGCCGAAGAACCTGGATTGCCAGACCAACCTCCACATGAATTTCTATGGGGTAACGTTGGGTACCCAGGGCAGGATGTTTGGCGTCAGTTATCTGCCGGATGAGACGAATCCCGCCGTGATCACTCCGGATCCGTATACGAATCCGCCGTCCTGGCACAACGCGCGCGTCGACCTGGATCCGCATGCCGTCGATGAGATGTGGCATGCGACGCTGAACACGCGCGGAGAGATGATCAATGCCAAGACGCCGGCAGCGGTAACGGCCGCCATGCGGCGCGTGCTTTCCGTAGTCGGTTCCGGTGCGACTCCATCCGGCAGCATTGCCCTGACAGGCGCACGCATCGGCGAGGGATCGGTCACCGTCATTCCCTTCTATGAATCCCGCAACGAGGGTACGGACTGGTATAGCCGCCTCACTGCGCAGAATGTCAGCAACAACCCGATCACCGGTGAAGTCACTTACAGTTTCGCCTGGGAGGGCAGCGCAGAGCTGCCGGAAGACCACACCGAACGCAACATCCTGGCCAATGGTGCATCCGGCGTGGTGCCTTTCAGTGCCACCAACATCACTTTGGCGGACCTGTGCAACAGCGGCTCGCCGATGTCGCGCTGTACGGCCGAGATGATCAGCGGTCCAGGCAGCCGGCTGAATATCTCATTGATCGAGGCGATCGCCTATCTTCGCGGCGACACTGCCCTGGAGGTGCGCAACACCGGTGGGAAACTGCGTGATCGCAGCACGCGCCTGGGCGACATCGTCAACTCAAGCCCGGTTGTGACTTCGCCCAATGACGATTTCGGCTATCGTTCTCTTCGCAATCGTCAGGGTGATGGCACCTACAGCTACCCATATCAGGCCAGCTACAATGCTTTCCTGACCAGCAAGAAGTCGGCTGATCGACCGGTGGTCTACGCAGGTGCCAATGACGGCATGCTGCACGCCTTCAACGGCAAGACCGGTGATGAGTATTTCGCTTATATACCCCGCACTGCCCTGGGACACATGGGCAATCTGCTGTTCCCTTACCGGGCCATCGATCAAAATGATCAGGTGTTCCAACACCGCTACTATGTGGACGGCCCGGTCGTGGTTTCTGACGCGCATTACAGCGGCAGCTGGAAGAGCGTCCTGGTAGGCACGGCAGGCGCGGGTGGACGCGGCGTCTTCGCGCTGAATGTCACCAATCCAGGCAGCTTCGACGCATCCAGTGTGTTGTGGGATATCAACGATCGTTCCGCCGATATCAACATCCGGAACAATATCGGCCATGTATTGGGACGGCCGGTGATCGTGCCGGTGAAGAATGCCGCGGGGACGGTGTCTTGGAAGGCGATCTTCGGCAACGGTTATGGCAGCGTCAACAACGATGCCGTGCTGTTCGTGGTGGACATCGGCAATGGCAATGTGACCATGATCAGGGCGGAAGAGGCCTCGCAGGCGGCAGTACCCAATGGGTTGGGTAACGTGATCGTGCTTGACCGTTATGTCGGGACAAGCGGTGACGCCGGGCGCGATGGTTATGCCGACACGGTGTATGCAGGCGACCAGAACGGCGCGGTATGGAAGTTCGATCTCCGCAACAATTCCGTACCCGCAAACCCTTTCTTCATCGCCACCGATGCAGATACTGGTGGCAATCGCCAGGCCATCCTGGGCGGCTTCGAGGCCGCAAGCGGACCTGGAGGCGGTGTCATGCTGTTCTTCGGTACGGGCAGCTTCTCCTTCGAAGGCGACAAGGCCGATTCGCAGCTGCAAACCCTGTACGGCGTACTGGATCGCCCGGGCGCTACCGTCGCTGGACGGTCCTCGCTCGTCAGGCAGACAATCGTCAGCGATAACGCCTTGACCGGTGCCCGCATTACGTCAACCAGCCCCATGACGCCGGGGAAGTTGGGTTGGTATCTGGACCTGGGCGTCACTTCCGGTGGTAACACGGCACGTGGCGGCGAACGCTTTGTAGGCTATCCGCGCATCGAAAGCGGCGTTGTGTTCTTCCCGACCTATGAGCCGAACAACACCACCACTTGCGGCGGTGATGGCGCCAATCGTCTTTACGGGCTCAGCGCACTCAACGGTGGTGCCGCACTGCATGCCGTACGGGTCGGCACGCCGGATGGCGCTGTGCCGGGAGCCGGTACCGGTGGGTTCAAGTTGGATACGGGTGGTACGGCGCCGGTGAAGGATGTGGCAGTGATGTCCACGCCGCGTGTCTCGCCGTTGGGTGCTACGCCCACTCCGGCCGAAGAGGCGGCAGCTCTGTCGGCGCGGTGTTGGATGGTGGTGCAGGTAGCCGGTGCGCCGCCGCTATACGTCCCGCGCCCCTGCGGCCGACAATCCTGGCGACAGGTAAGGTGAGGCGGGGTTTTCAGCATGAAACAGCCACATCTAGGATATGGAGCAGATTCGATGTCGAAGATCGTCCCCTTGCGTGCCATCGCCGGCTTCACTCTCATCGAGCTGATGATCGTGGTCGCGGTCGTCGCCATCCTGGCCGCTGTCGCCTATCCGTCGTACCAGGACCAGATCCGCAAATCCCGCAGGGCCCAGGCCAAGGCGGACTTGGTGGAATACGCGCAACTGGCTGAGCGCTACCACACGTCCAACAACACCTACGTCGGCTTCGAGCTTCCGACCAACCAGTCGCCCCGGGAGGGAGGCACGGCCCACTACGCATTGACTCCGGTAGGCGCTTTCACAGGCGTCAATACGTATACGATCACAGCCACCGCGCAAGGGGGGCAGGCCGCGGACAAGTGTGGGAACCTCAGCCTCAATCAGGCCGGTGTGAAAACCAACAGTGCCGGCACGCTGTCCGACTGCTGGTAAGGCGACCGTTCCGGGTCCATGCCCGAGAAAAAGAAAAAAGCCGCCATCACTGGCGGCTTTTTTCATGATCTGGCGCCCGAAGTTGGACTCGAACCAACGACCCCCTGATTAACAGTCAAGTGCTCTAACCGGCTGAGCTATTCGGGCGGGGCGCGTATTGTAGCCAGCCCGGCACCGCGGGGACAAGCCTTGCGGAGCGTCCACGGGGGCGGGACGGGCCGCGTGCCCTATTTGCCCGGGGTCCGGGAGGCGGTCAGTTCCCGCATGCCGTGGCAGCCTGGCTACGCACGCTCCTGGCACGGCCCGTGTTGTTGATGACGATGCTGCCGGCCGTTTCCCCGTCATAGCAGACGCGTATGGTCAGGTTGCTCCCGTAACTCAGCCCGTTGGGCTGGTAGCGCACATAGGGGCGCCCGTGGGTGGACAGGATGCGCAGCCGGGGGTCGCGCGGCGCCTGTTCGTTCCGGTAGATGTCGATGTCCTGATCCGGCTGGCGGTCGCCGTCGGGATCGCGGAACATCAACCAGTTCGCGCTCCAGTCGCTGTCCTGGCGGCAGCGGCCGTCGCCATGGCTCGGGCAGACGATGACCGGGACGTTGTGGGTGATGGCGGTGACCCGGGCCGAGGCGAGATGGGACGTGAGCAGGTGCATCACGGTATCCACCCGCTGGCGTTTCATCTGCGCCTTATAGGACGGAACGGCGATCGCGGCCAGGATCGCCGCCACGGCCATCGCGACGCAGAGTTCGATCAAGGTCACGCCGGTCGGGCGAACGGTGAATTCGAGGCGCCTCCGGTCGCGCGGAGGCGATGGCGTCCTTGCCATGGTCATGCTCCTGTATCCCGTGATGGGATGGGTTCAGCTTCATGCTCATGGCGGTCATGCGCCATCGGAAATGTCCGCAATGCCGGGTAGGAATCCACCGCGCACGGCTGTCACAACCTCCGGCGGTATACTGCAAAGTCGCCTTCGGACCGTCCCCCATGACCGACCGCTTCCAGCTCGTTTCCCCGTATTCGCCCGCCGGCGACCAGCCGCGCGCCATCGAGAAACTGGTCGAGAATTTCGAGGCGGGCCTGGCCAAGCAGACGCTGCTGGGCGTGACCGGCTCGGGCAAGACCTACACCATCGCCAACGTCGTGCAGCGGATCCAGAAGCCCACCCTGGTGATGGCGCCGAACAAGACGCTGGCGGCGCAGCTGTATGGCGAATTCAAGGCGTTCTTCCCGCACAACGCGGTGGAATACTTCGTCAGCTACTACGATTACTACCAGCCCGAAGCCTACGTGCCGTCGAGCGACACCTTCATCGAGAAGGACAGCTCCATCAACGAGCACATCGAACAGATGCGGCTGGCGGCCACCAAGACGCTGCTGTCGCGGCCGGATGCATTGGTGGTGGCCACCGTCTCGGCCATCTACGGCCTGGGCGCGCCGGAAGACTACCTGTCGCTGCGCCTGATCCTGTCGCTGGGCGAGCGCATCGACCAGCGCGACCTGATCCGCCACCTGACCCAGTTGCAGTACACCCGCAACGAATACGAACTGCAGCGCGGCACGTTCCGCGTGCGCGGCGAGATCATCGACGTGCACCCGGCCGAAAGCGATGCCGAGGCGCTGCGCATCGAGTTGTTCGACGGCGAAGTGGAGGGGCTTTCGCTGTTCGATCCGCTGAACGGCGAAACCCTGCGCAAGCTGCAGCGCTACACGGTGTACCCGAAGACCCACTACGCCACCACCCGCGAGCGCGTGCTGACCGCCATCGACACCATCAAGGCCGAGCTGAAGGACCGGCTGGAGCTGCTGTACGCGCAGAACAAGCTGGTCGAGGCGCAGCGCCTGGCCCAGCGCACCCAGTTCGACGTGGAGATGATGGCCGAGGTCGGTTACTGCTCGGGCATCGAGAACTATTCCCGCCACCTGACCGGCAAGGCGCCGGGCGAACCGCCGCCGACGCTGTTCGACTACCTGCCGGCCGACGCGCTGCTGGTCATCGACGAATCGCACGTGACCATCCCGCAGATCGGCGCGATGTACAAGGGCGACCGCTCGCGCAAGGAGACGCTGGTGGAGTTCGGTTTCCGCCTGCCGTCGGCGCTGGACAACCGGCCGCTGCGCTTCGAGGAATGGGAAGCGCGCTCGCCGCGCAGCATCTACGTCTCGGCCACGCCGGGCCCGTACGAACTGCGCGAATCCAACGGCGAGATCGTCGAATTGGTGGTCCGACCCACCGGCCTGATCGACCCGGAAGTGGAGATCCGCCCGGTCGGCACGCAGGTGGACGACCTGCTGTCGGAGATCGGCCTGCGCGTGTCGTGGGGCGACCGCGTGCTGGTCACCACCCTGACCAAGCGCATGGCCGAGAACCTGACCGAATACCTCGGCGAGCACGGCGTGAAGGTGCGCTACCTGCACTCGGACGTGGACACGGTGGAGCGCGTGGAGATCATCCGCGACCTGCGCCTGGGCAAGTTCGACGTGCTGGTGGGCATCAACCTGCTGCGCGAAGGCCTGGACATGCCCGAGGTATCGCTGGTGGCGATCCTGGATGCGGACAAGGAAGGTTTCCTGCGTTCCACCGGCTCGCTGATCCAGACCATCGGCCGCGCCGCCCGCAACCTGCGCGGCAAGGCCATCCTGTACGCGGACCGCATGACCAGGTCGATGCAGGCCGCCATCGACGAGACCGGCCGCCGTCGCGAGAAGCAGGTGGAATACAACCTGGAGCACGGCATCACGCCGAAATCGGTGGCCCGGCCCATCGTGGACATCCTGGAGGGCGCCCGCAGCGAGGCCGCCAACGACGGCAGGTCCGGCCGCGGCAAGTCGCGCCGCGTGGCCGAGGAGCCCGCCGAGTACGCGGTGATGGACCCGGCCCAGGCGGTCGCCCGGATCAAGGCGCTGGAGCAGCAGATGTACCAGCATGCCCGCGACCTGGAGTTCGAGGACGCCGCGCGCCTGCGCGACCAGATCCGGCGCCTGAAGGAAGCCAGCCTGGGCGGCTAGCGCCGGTACGGCCCGCCCTGCCTGGTTGGAGGCTGGAGCCCGAGATAGGGAGGTGGGAGCGGCGTCCCGCCGCGAGCTGTTGTGCTGCCTAGCTGGCTTTCACCAAAGAACTCGCGGCGGGACGCCGCTCCCACGCCAGTTGTCGGCGACCCCGCTTCCGGGCTAGAATTCGCGCCCCTGCAAAGGGCAGACCGGGCGGTTAGCTCAGCGGTAGAGCACTACCTTGACATGGTAGGGGTCACAGGTTCGAACCCTGTACCGCCCACCACGCTTGCACAGCGTGGATACCGGAATATCCGGGGTCGTTCCCCTCTGCGCCATCCGGAACATCACGAGGTGGCCCGCGGAAACGCCGGCCGAGCGTGCGACATGAGCACTACCATCGCCTGAACCTGGTACTGCCCGAGGCACTGCATCCCGTAGGCGCCCTCGTGGCGCTTTTTTATTGGCCGCGAAGCGGCCACGGGATTCGGGATACGAGATTGGAGATTCGTCGCATCGAATCCCGCTCGCTTTCACGAATCCCGACTCCCCCATCCCGAATCCCGGTCCCCAAATGATCACCATCACGCTCCCCGACGGCAGCCGCCGCGAATTCGAGAATCCCGTTTCCGTCATGCAGGTGGCGCAGTCCATCGGCGCGGGCCTGGCCAAGGCCACCCTGGCCGGCGCCGTGGACGGCCAGTTGGTGGATGCCAGCGACGTCATCGACCACGACGCCAGCCTGCGCATCATCACGCCCAAGGACGAGGAAGGCCTGGAGATCATCCGCCACTCCTGCGCCCACCTGGTCGGCCATGCGGTCAAGCAGCTGTACCCGGACGTGAAGATGGTGATCGGCCCGGTGATCGCCGAAGGCTTCTACTACGACATCTACAGCGAGCGCCCGTTCACGCCGGAGGACCTGGCCGCGATCGAGCAGCGCATGCGCGAACTGATCGACCAGGACTACGACGTCGTCAAGAAGGTGACGCCGCGCGCGGAGGTCATCGAAGTCTTCAAGGCGCGCGGCGAGGACTACAAGCTGCGCCTGATCAACGACATGCCCGACGAGCAGGCGATGGGCCTGTACTACCACCAGGAATACGTGGACATGTGCCGCGGCCCGCACGTGCCCAACACGCGCTTCCTGAAGGCCTTCAAGCTGACCCGCATCTCCGGCGCCTACTGGCGCGGCGACGCCAAGAACGAGCAGTTGCAGCGCATCTACGGCACCGCCTGGGCCGACAAGAAGCAGCTGGACGCCTACATCCGGCGCATCGAGGAAGCCGAGAAGCGCGACCACCGCCGCATCGGCAAGCAGCAGGAGCTGTTCCACCTGCAGGAAGAGGCCCCGGGCCTGGTGTTCTGGCACCCCAAGGGCTGGGCCATCTGGCAGGTGGTCGAGCAGTACATGCGCAAGGTCTACCGCGACAGCGGCTACCAGGAAGTGCGCTGCCCGCAGATCCTGGACGTGGCGTTGTGGAAGAAGTCCGGCCACTGGGACAACTACAAGGAAAACATGTTCTTCAGCGAGTCGGAGAACCGTACCTACGCGGTCAAGCCGATGAACTGCCCGGGCCACGTGCAGGTGTTCAACCAGGGCCTGCACAGCTACCGCGACCTGCCGATCCGCTACGGCGAGTTCGGCGCCTGCCACCGCAACGAGCCCTCCGGCGCGTTGCACGGCATCCTGCGCGTGCGCGGCTTCACCCAGGACGACGGCCACATCTTCTGCACCGAGGACCAGATCGAGGCCGAGGTGACCGCGTTCCACCAGCAGGCGCTGAAGGTCTACGCTGATTTCGGCTTCGAGGACATCCAGATCAAGATCGCCCTGCGCCCCGAGTCGCGCCTGGGCGACGACGCCACCTGGGACAAGGCCGAGGCCGCCCTGCGCGCCGCCCTGCGCAGCTGCGGGGTGGAATGGCAGGAGCTGCCGGGCGAGGGCGCCTTCTACGGCCCCAAGATCGAATACCACCTCAAGGACGCCATCGGCCGCACCTGGCAACTGGGCACCATGCAGGTCGATTTCATGATGCCGGGCCGCCTGGGCGCCGAATACGTGGACGAGAACAGCCAGCGCCAGCACCCGGTCATGCTGCACCGGGCCATCGTGGGCTCGATGGAGCGTTTCATCGGCATCCTGATCGAGCACCACGCCGGTGCGTTCCCGGCCTGGCTGGCCCCCCAGCAGGCCGTGGTGATGAACATCACCGATGCCCAGGCCGATTATGTGGCCCAGGTCCGGAAAACCCTTTCAAATCAAGGCTTCCGGGTCGCGGCCGATTTGCGGAACGAGAAAATCGGCTATAAGATTCGCGAGCATACGCTGCAGCGGGTGCCATACTTGCTGGTGGTCGGCGACCGCGAGAAGGAAAATGGCGCCATCGCCGTCCGCACGCGTTCGGGGGAGGATCTGGGCACCATGTCCGTTGACGCCTTCGCCGAACGTTTGCGGAACGAACACGCCGCGTAGGCCAGTACCGGCCCGTGAAGGGCCGGCTTGACCCTCTTTGGAGACTGCAACATCAGCATCCCTGACAACAAGCAAAACCGCAAGAACCACGAGATCCGCGTGCCGCGCGTGCGCGTGATCGGTTCGGATGGCGAAATGATCGGCGTGCTCACGCGCGACGAGGCGCTGTCCATGGCCGAGGAAGAGGGCCTGGATCTGGTCGAGATCCAGCCCAACGCCGAACCGCCCGTCTGCAAGATCATGGACTTCGGCAAGTTCAAGTTCGAGATGCAGAAGAAGGCGAACGAGGCCAAGAAGAAGCAGAAACAGGTCGAGATCAAGGAACTCAAGTTCCGCCCCGTCACCGACGAGGGCGACTACCAGATCAAGATGCGCAACATCCGCCGCTTCCTGGAAGAGGGCGACAAGGTCAAGGTCAACATCCGCTTCCGTGGCCGCGAGATGAGCCACCAGGAACTGGGCCGCGAGATGGCCGCGCGCATCGAGGCCGAACTGGGCGACGAGATCGTCATCGAATCCCGTCCGCGCCTGGAAGGCCGCCAGATGGTCATGATGATCGCCCCCAAGAAGAAATGATCTTTCGCGCCGCAGGCGCGAAAGGCCAACCGTTCCCCTCCCCCTGCGCAGCGGGGGAGGGTAAAGGGTGGGGGAGCGCCGCAAGGCGCTCTTTTCGTTTCCGTACCCGCCTCGTCAACCTTGTAGGAGCGGCTTCAGCCGCGACCGCGAACATTGATGGTCGAGACGTTGCCCCCCAGTCACGGGGGGAGGGCCGGGACCCGATCATGGAGCGGCCTTGGCGGCTTGATGGAGCCGTTGGCCGAAGGTCGCGGCTGAAGCCGCTCCTACAGGAAGCCGGCCCAAACCCCCTGATTTGCAAGGAAAACCCCGCGCTGGCATAATACGCGGCCCGGTACGCCGGGAGGCTGCTCGCAGCCGATGGACCCGTCGCGGCTTCCCATGTGGATTCAACGACTTACAAGCCGATTGGGGCATGGATGGAAAGCGTGGCGGCATCTCACCGGTGCCAGGGCCACCGCCCGGATCAGTGACATAAACCTATCAAGGACATTGCAATGCCCAAGATCAAGACCCACCGGGCGGCGGCCAAGCGTTTCCGCAAGACCGCCTCCGGCAAGTACAAGGCTGGCCACGCCAACCGTAGCCACATCCTCACCAAGAAAGCGACCAAGCGTAAGCGCGGCCTGCGTGCGACGAACATCGTCCGCGCCGAGGACAGCGGCCGTCTGGACCGCATGCTTCCCTATCTCTGAGGACTGAACCATGGCACGAGTTAAGCGTGGCGTGATGGCGCGCCGCCGTCACAAGAAGATCCTCCACCTGGCCAAGGGCTACTACAACGCCCGCCGCAAGGTGTTCCGCGTCGCCAAGCAGGCGGTCATCAAGGCGCAGCAGTACGCCTACATCGGCCGCAAGCAGAAGAAGCGCAACTTCCGTTCGCTGTGGATCACCCGCATCAACGCGGCGGCCCGCATCAACGGCCTGAGCTACAGCCGTTTCATGAACGGCCTGCTGAAGGCCGGCATCACCCTGGACCGCAAGGTGCTGGCGGACATCGCCGTGCACGACGCGACGGGTTTTGCGGCCCTGGCTGAAAAGGCGAAGGGCGCACTCGCAGCCTGAGCTGCGATCTCCACCGTAAACGCTGTACCGGCGATCCATCGCCGAACACGTGGGGAAGGGCGCGAGTCCTTCCCCATTGTTTTTTGTGGTTCGACTATTTCCTGTGGGAGCGACGTAAGTCGCGATGAAGCGTTACCGGTAACGCCCCATCGCGACTTACGTCGCTCCCACTGAAGTTGCTTCCAAGGTCCGATCGTCCATGAGCGAAATCGAAACATTGTCCGCGCAGGCGCTTGCCGACATCGCCGCCGCGCCATCGCCCGACGCGCTGGAACACCTGCGCGTGGCGCTGCTGGGCAAGAACGGCAGCGTCACCGCGCAACTCAAGCAACTGGGCGCGCTGCCGGCCGACCAGCGCAAGGCGGCCGGCGAGGCCATCAACCGCGCGCGCGACGCGATCGCCGAGGCGCTGACGGCGCGCAAGGCGGTGCTGGAAGATGCCGCACTGGATGCCCGCCTGGCCGGCGAAACGATCGACATCACCCTGCCGGGCCGCAATGGCACGCGCGGAGGCCTGCATCCGATCAGCCGCACGCTGGAACGCATCGCCGACATCTTCGGCCGGCTGGGCTATGAACTGGCCGACGGCCCCGAGATCGAGGACGACTGGCACAACTTCGAGGCGCTGAACTTCCCGCCGCACCACCCGGCGCGCGCCATGCACGACACCTTCTACTTCGGCGACGGCCGCCTGCTGCGCACGCACACCTCCGGCGTGCAGGTGCGCTACATGGACAGCCACCGGCCGCCGCTGCGCATGATCGCCGCCGGCAAGGTCTACCGCAGCGACAGCGACCAGACCCACTCGCCGATGTTCCACCAGGTCGAAGGCCTGCTGGTGGACGAACATTCCACCTTCGCCGACCTCAAGGGCACGCTGGCCGAGTTCGTGCGCGCGTTCTTCGAGCGCGACTTCGAGATGCGCTTCCGTCCCAGCTATTTCCCGTTCGTGGAACCGGGCGCGGAAGTCGACATCGCCTGGCAGCAACCGGACGGTTCCACGCGCTGGCTGGAAGTGCTGGGTTGCGGCATGGTGCATCCCAACGTGCTGCGCAACTGCGGCATCGATCCGGAACGCTACACCGGCTTCGCCTTCGGCCTGGGCGTGGAGCGCTTCGCGATGCTGCGCTACGGCGTCAACGACCTGCGCGCGTTCTTCGAGAACGACGTGCGATTCCTCAGGCAGTTTGCTTGAGGAACGGGATTCGGGATTGGTGATTGGTGATTCGCAAAAGCGGCACCGAGACTGCCCGAACCCCGACAGGCGAACGTTGTTGACGAATCCCCAATCACGAATCACGAATCACGGAATTTCAGAATGAAATTCAGCGAAAACTGGCTACGCAGCCATGTCCCCACCCAGGCCACCCGCGAGGAGCTGGTGGCCACGCTGACCGCCATCGGCCTGGAGGTCGAGGACGTCGCCGCGCTGGGCGACGGCCTGGCCAACGTGATGGTGGCGCGCATCGTGGAATGCGCCAAGCATCCGGAAGCCGACCGCCTGCAGGTGTGCCAGGTCGATGCCGGGCAGGGCGAACTGCTGCAGATCGTCTGCGGCGCGCCGAACGCGCGCGCCGGCCTGCGCGCGCCGCTGGCGATGGTCGGCGCCAACGTCGGCGGCATCGCCATCAAGGCGGCCAGGCTGCGTGGCGTGGAATCCAACGGCATGCTGTGCTCGGCCAGGGAACTGGGCATCGATGCCGACGCTTCCGGTCTGCTGGAACTGCCGGACGATGCCCCCATCGGCACCGCCATCGCCGATTACCTCGGACTGCCGGATGCCTCCATCGAGATCAAGCTGACGCCCAACCGTGCCGACTGCTTCGGCGTGCGCGGCATCGCCTTCGACGTGGCCGCCGCCTGCGGCAGCGACGTGGTCGCCTTCGACGCCACGCCGATGCCCGCGCTGACCGACAAGGCGCTGGCGGTGGAACTGCATGCCGGCGCCGATGCACCGCGCTACTGCGGCCGGATTATCGAAGGCGTGAACGCCGCCGCGAAGACGCCCGTGTGGATGGCCGAGCGCCTGCGCCGCAGCGGCGTGCGCCCGGTATCGCTGCTGGTGGACATCACCCAGTATGTGATGCTGGAACTGGGCCAGCCGATGCACGCCTTCGACCGCGACCTGCTCAGCGGTCCCGTGGGCGTCCGCCGCTCGCGCGATGGCGAGACGGTCAAGCTGCTCGATGGCCGCGATGCCGCCTTGGACGACGGCTTCCTGGTCGTCACCGATGCCGACCACGTGGTCGCGCTGGCCGGCGTGATGGGCGGCTTCGATACCCGCGTGACCGATGCCACCACGAACGTCTTCCTGGAAGCCGCGCACTTCGCGCCGGCCGCCATCATCGGTCGCGGCCGCAAGCTGGGCCTGCACACCGACGCCTCGCACCGCTTCGAGCGAGGCGTCGACCCCGAACTTCCGCGCCAGGCCATCGAGGTGGCCACGCGCCTGGTCGTCGAACTGGCCGGTGGCGCGCCGGGGCCGGTGACCGAGGCCGAACTGCCCGAGCACCTGCCCAAGCCCACCGCGATACTGCTGCGCAAGGCGCGCATCGCGCGCGTGCTGGGCATCGAGATCGCCGATGCCGATGTGGAGCGCATCTTGCGCGCGCTGGGCATGCAGGTGGCTGCCGTGGCCGAGGGATGGAGCGTGGTCGCGCCCAGCCGCCGCTTCGACATCGCCATCGAGGAAGACCTGATCGAGGAACTGGCCCGCATCCACGGCTACGACCGCATCCCGACCACGCTGCCGGGCGGTGCCACCCGCATCGCCGCGCCGAGCGAAACGCGGGTGGAGGCTTCCACGGTGCGTCGCCAACTGGCCGCGCGCGAATTCATCGAAACGGTCAACTACGCCTTCGTGGACGCCAGCCTGCTGAAGCAGTGGGGCGTGACCGACGGCGCGGTGCCGCTGGCCAACCCGCTGAGCGCCGAACTGGGCGTGATGCGCACGCACCTGTTGCCGGGGCTGGTGTCGGTCCTGCAGCGCAACGTGGCGCGGCAGGCGGGGCGTGTGCGGCTGTTCGAGGCAGGCAATGTCTTCGCGGCGCCTGCCGTGCAAGGGCAGGCCCCCACGGAGACGTCGCGGATCGCGGCGGCGGCCTGCGGCGACGCGGTCGCCGAGCAATGGGGCCAGCCGGCACGCAAGGTCGACTTCCACGATCTCAAGGGCGATCTGGAAAGCCTGGCGGCGCTGGCCGGCGCCACGCTGGAGTTCCGCGCTTCCACGGCGGGCTTCGGCCACCCGGGCCGCTCGGCCGACGTGTACCGGGACGGTCGGCGGATCGGCTGGATCGGCCAGTTGCACCCGCGCCTGCAGCGGGCGCTGGACCTGGACGCCGAGGTGGTGGCGTTCGAACTGGACCTGGCGCTGCTCAGCGAGCGCCCGCTGCCGCGCGCCTCGGAACTTTCGCGCTATCCGTCCGTCCGCCGCGACCTAGCGTTCGTCGTTGCCGACACGGTGCCGTGGGCGGCCCTGGCGGCCACCGTGAGGGCTGCCGCGGGCCCGCTGCTGCGGGATGTGCAGGTGTTCGACCGGTACGTGGGGCAGGGGGTCGAATCGGGTCAAAAGAGTCTCGCTATGGGCTTGATTTTGCAGGACAACTCACGCACTCTGACCGACCGCGAGGTGGAACAGGTGGTGGCCGATGTGGTGGCCGCCATCGGTGCCGGACACGGGGCCCGGATTCGCGGATGAACGGTATGAAGGCAGTGGCAGGGCCGGCGACGGCCGCAGAGGGGAAGCAGGTTCCATGGCGTTGACCAAGGCGGAAATGGCCGAGCGTCTGTTCGACGAAGTCGGCCTGAACAAGCGCGAGGCGAAGGAGTTCGTGGACGCGTACTTCGACGTGCTGCGCGAGGCCCTGGAACAGGGCCGCCAGGTCAAGCTGTCCGGGTTCGGCAACTTCGACCTGCGGCGCAAGAACCAGCGCCCGGGCCGCAACCCGAAGACCGGCGAGGAGATCCCGATCTCGGCGCGGACGGTGGTGACCTTCCGGCCGGGCCAGAAACTCAAGGAGCGGGTGGAAACGTATGCTGGATCCGGGCAGTAACCGCGAGCTTCCGCCGATACCGGCCAAGCGCTACTTCACCATCGGTGAGGTCAGCGAACTGTGCGACGTGAAGCCGCACGTGCTGCGCTACTGGGAGACCGAGTTCCCCAGCCTGGAACCGGCCAAGCGCCGCGGCAACCGCCGCTACTACCAGCGCCACGACGTGCTGATGGTGCGCCAGATCCGCAGCCTGCTGTACGAACAGGGCTACACCATCGGCGGCGCGCGCTTGCGCCTGGAAGGCGACGGCGCCAAGCAGGAAGCCGCGCTGAGCCACCAGATCGTGCGCCAGGTGCGCATGGAACTGGAGGAAATCCTGCAACTGCTCCGCCGTTGAGCCAGCGCGTCTGCCGCTGGGAGATGCCGCCGAAATACGGCTATAATGCGCGGCCCGTCGCAAGGCGGGCCGATCCGCGAGATTCGGGGCGTAGCGCAGCCTGGTAGCGCATCTGCCTGGGGGGCAGAGGGTCGTCGGTTCAAATCCGGCCGTCCCGACCAATCGCGGTTCGACATCAAGCCTGCGCCAACGCGTGGGCTTTTTTGTGCCCGCTGCCGGCGATAGCGACAAACCGATGGGCCGCCGTATAGGATGGGCCATGCACCCGCGCACCGATGAGCTGATCCGGACGCTGCAACTGGCCCCTCACCCCGAGGGCGGCTACTTCCGTCGCATCTACGAGTCGGCCAAGCGCACCGAGGTCAACGGCATCGAGCGCCCCACCCTGACGGCCATCAAGTTCCTGTTGCCGCGGGACGTGGTCACCCGCTGGCACCGCGTGGACGCCACCGAAGTGTGGGACTGGCACGAGGGCAGTCCGATGGAACTGTCCATGTTCTATCCCGACACGCGTACGCTCAGCCGCGCCCAGTTGGACACGTCCGCGCGCGGCGGCCAGCAGACCCAGGTGGTGCCGGCCGGGGTCTGGCAGAGCGCCCGCTCGCTGGGCGATTATTCGCTGATGGATTGCACGGTGTCGCCCGGCTTCGTCTGGAAGGGCTTCCAGTTGCTGGAGGAAAACAGCGAGGTGGCCCACCAATTGCGCGAAGCCGGCGCGCGGGTCGCCTGAGCGGCCCATCGCCGCTGGTTGAACTTGTCGGAGCGGCACCGGTCTGATCGCGGCGTCGCCGGGACGTGGTTCCCGACCTTGGTTTCTAACTGTCCGGAGTGCGGTGGATGCGTCTTCTTTGCGTCGGTCTGTTGTGGTTGTCCGCTCTTGTCCCCGTGCTGGCGCAGACGCCGGCGGAGCCGCCGGTCGCCGCGACGACGGCCACCGGCGCAGCGCCCGTCATCGACATGGACACGATGGTGGTCAGCGGCGTGCAGCCCGGTCCCGGCCTGTGGCGGGTCAGCAAGGACGGGCACGTGCTGTGGATCATGGGCACGCTGTCGCCGCTGCCCAAGCGGATGACCTGGCTTTCGCGCGACGTGGAAGGCGTGATCGCGGAATCGCAGGAGGCGCTCAAGGCACCGGGCGTTTCGTTCGACGCGGACATCGGCATCGTGCGCGGCGCGATGCTGATCCCCTCGCTGCTGAAGGCGCGCAGGAATCCCGACGGGGCCACGCTGCAGGAGGTGCTGCCGGCCGACCTGTACGCACGCTGGCAAGTGCTCAAGCTGAAGTACATCGGCCGCGACGCCGGCGTGGAGAAGTGGCGCCCGATCTTCGCCGCGCGCGAACTCTACGAGGCGGCGATCAAGAAGGCGGGACTGGCCGAGGGCGGCATCGTCGGCCCGGTGGTGGAGAAGGCGGTGAAGGCGCACAAGGTCAAGGTCACCTCGCCGGTGGTGAAGTTGAAGGTGGAAGACCCGAAGAACGCGCTCCGCGAATTCCGCGATTCGTCGCTGAGCGACGTGGACTGCTTCCGCAGGACCCTGGACCGCCTGGAGACCGACCTGGCCGCGATGACCGCCCGCGCCAACGCCTGGGCCATCGGCGACATCGAGGCGCTGCGCGCGATGCCCTACGACGACCAGAACCGCGCCTGCATCCTGGCGATGACCGAGACCGGCTTCGCGCAGAAGCGTGGATTGGACGACCTGCCGCGCAAGGTCGAGGCCGAATGGATGGCGGCCGCCGAGGCGGCCCTGCAAAACAACGCCTCCACGTTCGCCACCCTGCCGATCTCGGAACTGCTGAAGCCCGACGGCTACCTGTCCAAACTGCAGGCCAAGGGCTACGAGGTCGAGGCGCCCTGAAGCGGGCACGGGCACCCTCCCTGTGGGAGCGACGTCAGTCGCGACCGGAAATCAGAAACGCGGGCCACGGATCACGCGGATGGACACGGATGAAGCCTTCTTGTGTCTTATCCGCGTTCATCCGCGCAATCCGTGGCGAATGGCTTTATCGTGCGCCACGGTCGCGACTGACGTCGCTCCCACAAGGGTGCGGGGCGGGTCAACCGGCGGCGGTCAGCGGCGGCGTGGTGTTGGCCAGTTGCGGCCAGCGGGCGAGCACGGCGGCGCGGATGCCGATGGCGTCGATGCCGGCCTCGGCCAGCAGGTCTTCGCGGCTGGCGTGGTGCTGGAATTCGTCGGGCAATCCCAGGTGCAGGATCGGCAGTGGCACGTCCTCGGCGTTCAGCAGTTCGGCCACGCCGGAACCGGCGCCGCCCGTCACCACGTTGTCCTCGATGGTGACGAAGCCCTCGTGCGTCTTCGCCAGTTCCAGCAGGAGCGCGCGGTCCAGCGGCTTGACGAAGCGCATGTTGACCACGGTCAGGCCCAGTTCGCGGCCGACCTGTTCCGCGGCCGCGACGGTGGAGCCGAACGCCAGCAGCGCCACGCGCGAGCCGCGCTCGCGCAGTTGCGCCTTGCCGATGGGCAACGTGTCCAGCGACGGCGCGATCGCCACGCCGGGGCCGGCGCCGCGCGGATAACGCACGGCGGCGGGGCCGGCGTGGTGGTAGCCGGTGCTGAGCATCTGCCGGCATTCGTTCTCGTCGGCCGGCGCCATCACCACCATGTGCGGCACGCAACGCAGGTAACTCAGGTCCAGGTTGCCGGCGTGGGTGGCGCCGTCCGGGCCGACCACGCCGCCGCGGTCGATGGCGAACAGCACGTCCAGTTTCTGGATGGCCACGTCGTGCACCAGCTGGTCGTAGCCGCGTTGCAGGAAGGTGGAATAGATCGCCACCACCGGCTTGCCGCCTTCGCAGGCCATGCCGGCCGCCAGGGTCACCGCGTGCTGCTCGGCGATGGCGACGTCGAAGTAGCGCTGCGGATATTCCTTGCTGAAGCGCACCAAGCCCGAGCCCTCGCGCATCGCCGGGGTGATGCCCAGCAGTTTCGGTTCGGCGGCGGCCATGTCGCACAGCCAGTCGCCGAAGACGTCGGTGTAGGTGGGCTTCTTCGCGCCGGACTTGCTGACCAGGCCCTTTTCCGGATCGAACGGACCGACGGCGTGGTAGCCGATCTGGTCGCCCTCGGCCAGTTCGTAGCCCTTGCCCTTGGTGGTCAGGATGTGCAGCAACTGCGGACCCTTGAGGGTCTTGAGCATCTTCAGCGCGCCGACCAGCGCTTCCACGTCATGGCCGTCGATAGGGCCGGTGTAGTGGAAACCCATCTGCTCGAACAGCGTGGACGGCACGAACATGCCCTTCCAGTGTTCCTCCCAGCGGCGCATGAAGCGGGCCGGCGGCTTCTTCTTGTCGCCCAGCAGCTTCTTGCCGCCTTCGCGCAGCGCGTTGAGCGTGCGGCTGCTGCTCAGCCGGCCGAGCATCTTGGTCAATCCGCCGACGTTCTCGGAGATCGACATCTGGTTGTCGTTGAGGATCACCAGCAGGTTCGGTTCCGGCTCCATGCCGCCGGCGTGGTTGAGCGCCTCGAAGGCCATGCCGGCGGTCATCGCGCCGTCGCCGATCACCGCCACCACCTTGCGCTCGTCGCCCTGCTGCGCCAGCGCGATGGCCATGCCCAGCGCGGCGGAGATCGAGGTGGACGAATGGCCCACGCCGAAGGTGTCGTACTCGCTTTCCTCGCGCTTCGGGAACGGCGCCACGCCGTCCTTCTGCTTGACCGTGTGGATCCGGTCGCGGCGGCCGGTCAGGATCTTGTGCGGATAGCACTGGTGGCCCACGTCCCACACCAGGCGGTCCTCGGGCGTCTCGTACAGGTAGTGCAGCGCGACGGTCAGTTCGATCACGCCCAGGCCGGCGCCGAAGTGACCGCCGCTCCTGCCCACGGATTCGATCAGGTAGCCACGCAGTTCCTCGGCGATGGCCGGCAGTTCGGCTTCCTCGAACTGGCGGAGGTCGGCCGGGGTCTGGATGCGGGACAGGCGGGGATAGCGGTCAGGGTCGATCATCGGGGGCGGGCTTCGTCTGAGCCGGTATTGTCCCCCTCCGATGTGAAGCGGGGCAAGCAAACAGGTGAAGGCGGGGTGAGGGGCGGGTTGCCGGTTCAGGGTTGTTGGTTCCAGCAACCAGCAGGCGCGTAGGGTGCGCCCCGGCGCACCGCACCCATGACCATTCCGACCGCACGATGACAAGCGTGCCCGGATGGCGGACAGGCAAGCCTTCATGTTGCGTCCGGGATCGCGGCGGTGCGCCGGGGCGCACCCTACGCAGAGTCGTTAAGGCCGACAGCTTGGACCTCTTCGGCAACTGGGCCTTCAGGAAGGCCATCTGGTCGGCCAGGGTGAGCGGACGCGCTTGCGATCTGCCGGGGGCAGATCGCGCGTCCAGCGAACGCCCGCGCGCAAGCGCGGGCGGGGCATCCTGGCAGCAGGTCATGCCGAGAGCTTGGACCTCTTCGGCAACTGGGCCTTCAGGAAGGCCATCTGGTCGGCCAGGGTGAGCGGATGCGCTTGCGATCTGCCGGGGGCAGATCGCGCGTCCAGCGAACGCCCGCGTGCAAGCGCGGGCGGGGCATCCTGGCAGCAGGTCATGCGGAGAGCTTGGACCTCTTCGGCAACTGGGCCTTCAGGAAGGCCATCTGGTCGGCCAGGATGTTGCGGTTGGACAGGATCAGGTGCTCGATCCAACTGGGCCGGTAGGGCACGGCCAGCAGCGGCATGTTGGCCTGCTGCGGGGTGCGGTTGCTCTTGCGCGAATTGCAATGGAAGCAGGCCGTGACCACGTTCTCCCAGACATCGCGGCCGCCCTTGGACAGCGGCAGCACGTGGTCGCGGGTCAGGTGCGGGCGGCTGAACTCGTGGCCGCAGTACAGGCACAGCTGGGCATCGCGGGCGAACAATGCGGTATTGGTCAGCGTGGGCGTGGGCGAAAGCGCCTGCGCGCGCGCATGGCCGCGCGAGGCGACGATGGGGTGGAGTTCGATCAGGCTCTGCTCGCCGGTGCGCCGACAGGTGCCGCCGCGCACGCGCAGGCAGGGTTCTCCCAGCGTCCAGGCGACGGCGCCGCGGGCGTACAGGCAGGTGGCGTCCTGCCAGTTGATCCAGTCCAGCACGCGGCCGTGTGCATCCAGCGACAGCAGGCGGACGCTGGCAGGGTGGGAACGAGGGGACGAAGGGGGGACGACCGGCGTGACGTGGGTACCGGTTCCAACCAGGTGAAGCTGAGCTCTGTCTGCTTCCATGGAGGAGCAGGTTATACCGAAATGTTGACGAAATGTGTATAGCGCGACGGCATTTCGCTTTGTAGGAGCGCTCTTGGGCGCGATGCTTTTCCCAGCCGCCTGCCCAAGAGCATCGCGCCCGAGGGCGCTCCTACGAGGCGCTCAGTCGCCGAAGCGCTCCGATGCCATCGCCATCAGCGTGCCGGCGCCGGACTCGATCGCCGCTGCATGCGCGAGCGTGCGCGGCAGAATGCGGGCGAAGTAGAACTGTGCGGTTTCGCGCTTGGCCTGCTTGAAGGCGTCGCCATGCGCGGAGGCCTCGGCGGCGGCCACGCTGCGCGCCCACCAGTAGGCCAGCACCACGTAGCCGGAATAGAAAAGGTAGTCGGTGCTGGCGGCGCCGATCTCCTCCGGATTGCTGGCCGCGCGGTGCAGGATGTTCTTGGTCAGCGCGGCCCATTCCGCCGCCTTCTGCTGCAGCGGGTCGATGAACTCGGCCAGCGCCGGGTTGTCCTTTTGCTGCTGCACGAACGCATGCACGTCGGCCAGGAACAGCTTCAGGCCCGCCGCCTGCGTGGCTGCCGTCTTGCGGCCCATCAGGTCCAGCGCCTGGATGCCGGTGGTGCCTTCGTACAGCGTGGTGATGCGCGCGTCGCGGGCCAGCTGCTCCATGCCGTGCTCGTGGATGTAGCCGTGGCCGCCGAAGCATTGCAGCGCGTGGTAGGTGTTCTCGATGCTCCACTCGGTCTGGCAGGCCTTGGAGATCGGGGTCAGGAAACTGACCAGCGTGTCGGCGCGTTCGCGCTCGGCCGGGTCTTCCGCATGGTTGGCGATGTCGATCAGCGTGCCGGCGTGCAGCGCCAGCAGGCGGCTGCCTTCCACCAGGGATTTGACCGTCAGCAGCATGCGGCGCACGTCGGGATGCACGATGATCGGGTCGGCCGGCTTGTCGGGGAACTTGGGACCGCTCAACGAACGCGTCTGCAGCCTTTCGCGCGCGTAGAGCAGGGCGTTCTGGTAGGCGCGCTCGGACAGGCCGACGCCCTGCAGGCCCACGCCCAGGCGCGCGGTGTTCATCATGGTGAACATCGCCTGCAGGCCCTTGTGCGGCTGGCCGACCAGATAACCTTCGGCGCCGTCGAAGTTCATCACGCAGGTGACCGAACCCTTGATGCCCATCTTGTGTTCGATGGAGCCGCAGCGCACCGCGTTGCGCTCGCCTACCGTGCCGTCGCGCGCCACCTTGAACTTCGGCGTGACGAACAGCGAGATGCCTTTCGCGCCCGGCGGCGCGTCGGGGAGCTTGGCCAGCACCAGGTGCACGATGTTGTCGGTGAAGTCGTGCTCGCCGGCGGTGATGAAGATCTTGGTGCCGGTGATGGAATGGCTGCCGTCGGCGTTGGGTTCGGCGCGGGTCTTCAGCAGGCCCAGGTCGGTGCCGCAATGCGGTTCGGTCAGGCACATGGTGCCGGTCCAGCGGCCCTCGACGAGCGGCTTCAGGAATACCTCGCGCTGCCAGTCCTCGCCATGGTGCTTCAGCGCTTCCACGGCGCCATGCGACAGCAGCGGAAAGTTGCCCCACGCCAGGTTGCTGGCGTTGACCAGTTCGTTGAGCGGAACGCCCAGCGTGTGCGGCAGGCCCTGTCCGCCGAAATCGGGCGAGGCGGTCAGGCCGGTCCAGCCGCCTTCGACGAACTGGGTATAGGCCTGCTTGAAGCCCGGCGGCGTGGTGACCTCGCCGGTGTCCTTGTCCAACCGACTGCCGATTTCGTCGCCCACGCTGTTGAGCGGGGCCAGTACCGTTTCGGCGAAGCGGCCGGCTTCCTCCAGCACCGCGTCGAGGATGTCGCGCGTGGCGTCGGCGTAGCCCAGCCGCTGGAACAGGGGCTCCACGCCCAGCACGTCGTACAGGGCGAAACGGATATCGTTGAGCGGGGCTTTGTAGGCGGTCATGCGGGGTTCTCGTACTCGGTTCTATGGAGGTGTCGGGGATGGACGTTGGCCGTGCGCGCGATCAGCGCAGCACGCCGTCCAGTCCGGGCACCGGATTGAGGGTGTTGCGGGTGTCCACGTCGAAGTTGCGCAGCTTGGCTTCTTCCGGCGTGGCGCCCACGCTGCCCTTCAGCGTGTAGGGCAGCGGGCGTCGCCCGGCCAGCGAATCGGCCACCACGATGCGGGCGGCGCTGCTGGGCGCGAAGGGCAGGGTCACCACGTCGGCGGATTCCGGGCCGATCGACAGTCCCGGCGTGGCCTGCAACGTGCCGGCGTCCTGCTCGCCGACCTGCACCGCCAGCGTCACGGTATCGAAGCGCATCGGGATGCTGCTGTAGTTCTGCAGTCGCAGGTCCACGGACCAGCGCCCATCCGCATTGACGGTGAGCTGCTGGATGCTGGCCGCCGGATCGGAGACGCGCCGCACGCGGCCATCGCCACACCCCGCCAGAAAGGCCGCCGCCACAATCAGGACCGCCAGAGACCAACGCCGCATCATGCCGCACCTCGAGTGATGGGAAAGCGGCAGGATACTACGGCGTATGGCGATGGCGCATTCCCGGTGCCGGCACCCTGTAGGAGGGGCTTCAGCCCCGACCCGACGTTCGGTAATGCTGGTCGGGGCTGAAGCCCCTCCTACAAGACAGACCGCATGCGTCAGGGGCGCGCTGCTTCCACCGGCGTCCAGACGAAAGTCGCCAGGCTCCTGGCCGGCAGGGTGTAAGCGAAGCGCCGCCCGCCCTGTCCGACCGTGAAGGTGCGCGGGCGCTTGGCCGAATTGGTGACCAGCAACACCAGCGAGCCATCGTCCCCATTGTGGAAGGCCACGTTGTCCAGATCGCCGCCGGTTTCGCTGGAGGCGATGCGGTGCGCGCCCTGCCGGACGAAGCGGCTGGCGTGCGCCAGGGCGTAGTACTCGTCGGTGCGGCTGACCGCACCGGTGCGCGAGTCGATGGTGACCACGCCACGGCAGGTGTGGCAGCCGCCGGCATAGGGGCCGTTGTTCTCGTCCAGCGCCAGGTTCCAGAACAGCGCGCCGCGCGACCAGTGGCGGGACGTGCCGATGATGATGTTGCGCGCCTGCAGGGTCAGGCCGCCGCTGCGCACCGGTTCCCAGTCGCCGCCCGAGCATTCGGTCATGTAGGCGTCCTTGTCGGGGAACGCATCGTGCACCGGCGTCTGCGCCGCTACGTCGCCGCCGTAGCAGTGCCAGGCCACGGCGGCGACGTACTGGCCCGCGACAGGATCCGACAGCACGCCCAACGGCTCCTCGGGCTTGTCCCAGTTGTGATCCCAGTCGAAGATCAGCGGGCCCTCACCGCGCCTGGCGATCATCGGCCCCAAGTGGTCGCCGATCAGGCGTGCGCGCTCGGGGGCGTTCAGGCGCATGCCCGGGTAATCGCCCGGCTCGTAGTCCGGTTCGTTCTGCACGGTCAGCGCGAAGATGGGGATGCCTTCGGCCGCATACGCGTCCACGTATTCCAGCAGGTAGCGCGAGAACGCGTCGTAGTACTGCGGCAGCAGGCGACCCTGGATCAGGCTGCCGGTGTCCTTCATCCAGCCCGGCGCGCTCCATGGCGAGGCCATGATCTTCAGCTGCGGATTGACCGCCAGCATCGCGCGTGCCACCGGGATCACGTCTCCGCGGTTCTCGTCGATGCTGAAGTGCTTCAACTCCGGATCGGGCTGGCCGTCCGGTGGGTCGTCCAGGCTGTAGTGATGGCGCGAGAAGTCCGAGGCGCCGATGGTCAGACGCGAGAAGCTCAGGCCCAGACCGCCGTCCTCGCGTCCGAACAGTTCCTCCAGCAGCGCGCCGCGCTGGGTGTCGTCGAGCTTGTGCTGGATCAGCCATGCCGACGAATCCGTCAGCGAGGCGCCGAACCCCACCATCTGCTGATAGCGCTGGGTGTCGTCGATGGCGATGTGCCATTTCGCCGCGGACGTATCGCCGAACCGCGCCGTCTTCGAGGGAGAAAGCACCTGGCGATGGTCGGAGGTGGTGATCCAGACCGCGACCTCGGCGCCGTCCGTGGCGGCGGTTTGCGCCTGCGCATCGCCTGCCAGGCACGAAAGCAGCAGGGCGAGCGTGGATGAAAGCAGGCCGACGGGCCTTGCCAGGGGTTTGTTCATGCGGAGCGCCTCCCGTGATGGCGAATATCGGAATCCTGCCGCCGGATCCCTCCCGGAATCCGCGCAAACCGGGTGCTGCATTGCAGCGAAAGCACGGTCTGTTTTTCGCATCACGCAAGCAAATTCAATCCTGCACGCACGATGCCGGCACATTTGTTATGGGTTTGTTGACAGCCCAATTAAAGGTCGTATATGACAGCGCTGTCAACAACGGTCGGAGAGGGGCCAGATGACTCACATAACAATAAAACAACAGCCCGCGACAGCCGATGCCGCCGCGATCCGTCGTGCGCCACGCAAGGGCGCACTGGCCATGGCCTGCGGTCTTGCCCTGTTCGCATCCTCGGCCGCACACGCGCAGCAGGCCGGAACGCCGGCGGACCCGAGCGTGGAAACGCTGGATACGGTGAGGGTCACCGGCATCCGCGCCGCCATCGCCAACGCGGTGGAAACCAAGAACGAATCCACGTCCATCGTCGAAGCGATCTCGGCCGAGGACATCGGCAAGCTGCCCGACATCAGCATCGCCGACTCCATCTCGCGCCTGCCGGGCCTGGCCACGCAACGCGTGGACGGCCGCTCGCAGGTCATCAACATCCGTGGCATGTCCGAGCAGTTCGCCAGCACCCTGCTCAACGGTCGCGAGCAAGTCAGCACCGGCGACAGCCGCGGTGTCGAGTTCGACCAGTACCCGGCTGAACTGATCAATGCCGTCGTCGTCTACAAGACGCCCGACGCCTCGCTGGTGGGGCAGGGCCTGTCCGGCACGGTCGACCTGCAGACGATCCGTCCGCTGAGCATCGGCGAGCGCCGCATCATGGTCGGCGGCCAGTACGAGGACAATTCGTTCGGCAAGTTGAGTGCGGACGGCGACGACAAGGGTTATCGCGCCAGCGCTTCGTATGTGGACCAGTTCGCGAACGACACCATCGGTGTGGCACTGGGCGTTGCGCGCATCGATTCGCCGTTCCAGGAGAAGCACTACAAGGCATGGTGGTGGGCGGACATGGATGCCGTGGACTGGGGCGATCCGCCGCAAGCCGGCCGTCCGGCCGACGCCATCACCCTGCAGGGCTCGGAGGGTTGGACCAAGTCGCGCGACCTGCGGCGCGATGGCGTGATGGGCGTGCTGGAGTTCAAGCCCAACGACGCCTTCCACAGCATCCTGGATGTCTATTACTCCAAGTTCAAGCAGGACGAGGTGATGCATGGCGCCATGTGGAACAACGATCCCTGGTTCCTGGATGGCGGCGTCAGCTACAGCAACACGACGGTCGGCAACTACAAGGGCCATGACGTCGTCACCAGCGGCACCCTGAATGGCGTCCGTCCCGCCGTGCGAAACGACAGCAACCAGCGCGAAGACAAGCTGCTGTCGGCAGGCTGGGCCAATACGTTCCATTGGGGCGACATCTACACGCTGAAGACCGACCTGAGCTACTCGCGCGCCGAACGCGAGCAATCGGTGCTGGAGCTCTACGCCGGCCGCCTAGGCGGCCAAAGCGTGGATTTCGATATCCGTACCAGTCCCGGTTTCGCGCACTACACACTGCCCGACATGGCCGATCCAGGTGCGGTGTACCTGTGGGATCCCCAGAACTGGGGGCACGACGGCCGTATGGAGGACTCGTTCCAGAAGGACACCATCAAGGCCGGTCGCGTGGAGCTGAATCGTCTCGTGGAGTCCGACTTCCTGCGCAGCTACGACGTGGGCTTCAACTACAACCGGCGCACGAAGGAGAAGGTCGCGACCGTTTACTTCGCCGATCTGCCGAACGACCGCGCGCCGGTCCTGGTCGATCCGTCGCTGCTGTACTCGCCCACCTCGCTCGGCTTTGTCGGCATGGGCGACGTGCTGAGCTTCAATCCGCGCGCGCTGCTGAACCGCTATTACGACGTGTACGTCAGCGAGAGCAATGACGATTTGCGCAAGGATTTCATCGTCGAGGAAACGGTCAAGACCTTCTACGCCAAGGCCAACCTGGACTTGGACGTGACCGACAGGGTCCGTCTGCGCGGCAACGCCGGCGTGCAATATATCCGCACCGAGCAACATTCCACCGGCTTCAACGCCAACAACGAAGAGATCGTGGGCGCGCAAACGCTGGGCGCCAGCTACGGCGACATACTGCCAAGCCTGAATCTGTCCGCTGATTTCGGCGACGGCTGGATGCTGCGCTTCGCCGCGGCCAAGACGTTGATGCGCCCGCCGATCAACTATCTGAGCGCCGACAGCAGCGCGAGCGTGAATGATCAGAACGTGTGGGTGGGAAGCGGCGGCAATCCCACGCTCGAACCTTACCGTGCGACGGCCTACGACCTCTCGTTCGAGAAGTATTTCGGGCCTGCCGCATACGCCGCCATCGCGGTCTTCTACAAGGATCTGGAAACCTACATCTATCGGCAGGACTTCCCGAACTGGGATTTCAGCGCGTACGATCCGGACGGCGCGTCGCCCAGTTCCAACTTCGGCAGCTACAGCACCTGGGCCAACGGCACTGGCGGCTACATGCGGGGTATCGAAATCAGTGGGGCGATCTCTGGCGACATCATCCACCCGTCGCTGGATGGTTTCGGCGCGCTGCTGAATGCGTCGTACACCGAATCCTCCATCGATCCGGACCCGAACGACGATTCGACCGGCACCGACACCATCCCGGGCCTGTCCAAGATCGTGGCCAATGCAACGGTGTACTACGAGAAGCACGGTTTCTCCGCGCGCCTGAGCCAGCGCTACCGCGACCGTTATCGTGGTGAGTACAGTTCGCTGTTCGGCCAGCGCCAGTACCGTTTCACGCTCAGTGAGCGCACCCTGGACCTGCAGCTTGGCTACGATTTCCCTGAGTCGAGTGCGCTATCGGGGCTGTCCATCCTGTTGCAGGTCAACAACCTCAACAATGAGCCCTTCCGTACCGAAGTCAGCGAGAGCACCGGCACCGGTCTGTTCTTCCCCGAGGAATACACCGAATACGGTCGCCAGTACATGCTGGGCTTCCGCTACAGGCTGTGACGACGATACGCCGCTGAAAAGCGACCTGGCCCGACGGGATGCGGTGCGGCATGCGCCGCATCCCGTGGGCTTTTCATCCAGGCGCGGATCCTGTCGGGGGACGGGGTGCACGCCGCCATCCAAGGGAGATGCTTAGTGAACCCGATCCGCGCGACCCTGCTGGGAGCCAGCTTGCTGGCATGCCTGTCCTGTACCGGCAAGAAGGAAGACGAGCGGCAGGCGAAGGCGCCCGCTGCCGCCAGCGACACCGCCGAACTGGAGGACTGGCCCGCGCTGCGCAGCAGCTTCGCGAAGGATCCCGCCATCGAGGCGCGGGTCGCCGAGATCCTGGCAACGATGACGCTGGAGCAGAAGATCGGGCAGATGGTGCAGCCGGAGATCAAGTCGATCACGCCGGACGAGGTGCGGCGATACTACATCGGCTCCGTGCTCAACGGCGGCGGTTCGTGGCCGGGCATGAACAAGCGCGCCACGGTGCAGGACTGGCTGAAGCTGGCCGACCAGTACCACGCCGCGTCGATGGCGACCGATGCCGAGGTGCCGATACCGGTGATCTGGGGCACCGACGCCGTGCACGGGCACAGCAACGTCTACGGCGCCACCATCTTCCCGCACAACATCGGCCTGGGCGCGGCGCACGATGCCGAACTGATCGAGCGCATCGCCGAGGCCACCGGCCAGTCCACCCGCGCCACCGGCATCGGCTGGACGTTCGCACCGACCGTGGCCGTGGCGCAGGACGCCCGCTGGGGCCGTACCTACGAAAGCTATTCGTCCCAGTCGGCGCTGGTGCGCGAGTACGCCGTCGCCTACGTCAAGGGCATGCAGGGCGCGCTGAAGGAGGACGGCAACGTGGTCGCCACCGCCAAGCACTTCATCGGCGACGGCGCCACCGACGGCGGCAAGGACCAGGGCAACGCGCTGGTTTCGCAGTCGGAAATGATCAACGTGCACGGCCAGGGCTACTACGGCGCCATCGAGGCCGGCGTGCAGACGGTGATGGCCTCGTTCAACAGCTGGAACGACGTCGCCGCCGGCAAGGACTACGGCAAGATGCACGGCCCCGGCGAGCTGCTGGACGTCGCACTGAAGCAGAAGATGGGTTTCGACGGCTTCGTCGTGTCCGACTGGAACGGCATCGGCCAGGTGACCGGCTGCACCGACGACAGCTGCCCGCGGGCGATCAACGCCGGCATCGACATGGTGATGGTGCCGGACGCGTGGAAGGCGTTCATCGCCAACACCGTGCGGCAGGTGAAGGCGGGCGAGATCCCGCAGACCCGCATCGACGATGCGGTGACGCGGATCCTGCGCGTGAAGCTGCGCGCCGGCCTGTTCGACCACAAGCCGTCCGACAGCCGCTACGCCGGCAAGCCCGAATCGCTGGTGCACCGCGACCTGGCGCGCCGCGCGGTGCGCGAGTCGCTGGTGCTGCTGAAGAACGACGATGGCGCGTTGCCGCTCAAGCGCGGCCAGCGCGTGCTGGTGGTCGGCAAGAGCGCCGACGACCTTTCCAACCAGACCGGCGGCTGGTCGCTGACCTGGCAGGGCACCGACAACACCAACGCCGATTTCCCCAATGCCGACAGCGTGCTGGCCGGCCTGCGCGAAGCGCTGGGCGAGGGCAACGTGATCCACCGCGACAGCGCCGAAGGCGTGGACCCGGCGACGTTCGACGTGGCCGTGGCCGTCTTCGGCGAAACGCCCTACGCCGAAACCAACGGCGACATCGTGCCGTCCGACACGATGGCGCACAGCCGCCGCCACCCGGAGGATCTGGCCGTGCTGAAGGCCGCCGCAGCCGCCGGCAAGCCGGTGGTGACGGTGTTCCTGTCCGGCCGCGCGCTGTACGCCAACGACCTGCTGAACCTGTCCAGCGCCTTCGTCGCCGGCTGGTTGCCGGGCACGGAAGGCAAGGGCGTGGCCGATGTGCTGGTGGCCGGTGAAGACGGCGCGCCCGCGCACGACTTCCGCGGCACGCTGACCTTCCCGTGGCCGGCGATCGCTTGCCCGGCGAAGGACTCCGCGCCGCAGTTCGCGGTCGGCCAAGGCCTGCGCTATGGCGATGCCAAGCCTGTCGGCAAGCTGCCGGAAGACGACAGGACCGCCTGCGGCGAAGCCAGCACGCTGCCGATCTTCAACCTGTCCGACATCGCGCCGTTCGCGCTGCACGTGGCGGCGGGCGGGGCCGAGCAGGCCGTCGGCGCCGACCTCAACCAGGTGCTGCGCTGGCCGCAGGCTGGGCCTGCCGTGCAGGTCGCCACCGTGCAGGTCAACACGCAACAGGACGCGAAGGAAGTCACCTGGCTGGCGCCGGCGCGCTTCTTCTCGCGCAATCCGTCGAAGAACAATCTGGCGGCGCTGGCCACCGCGCGCGGCGCCGTGCAGTTCGACGTGCTGGTCAAGCAGGCGCCGACCTCGCCGGTGCGGTTCGGCGTGGATTGCGGCGCCGGCTGCGGCGCCCGCGTCGACCTGACCACAAGGTTCACCGGCCAGGCCGTGGGCGGCAAGCAGACGGTGAAGGTGCCGCTGGCCTGCCTCGGCACGCTGGGCGCCGACCTGACCGGTATCGATGTGCCGTTCGCCATCAGTGCCGATGCGCCGTTCGCGGCGGCCTTCACCAACATCAAGGTGGTCGCCGGTGCGGCCGACGACGCCGATGCGGTGAAATGCGCGCAGTAAGTGCGGAATGCGTCCCGCGGCCGGCAAGCCGCGGGACGCCATGATGCGGTGCATGATGTAATCGCGCGGCGGCCACGTAGGCTGGCGGCTCCGTCCGCCCACCGGGCCACCGAACCCCCAACCAGCAGGCAATCCATTCCATGACGACACAAACCACCCGATGGTCGCAGTTCGGCGTGCTGATCACCGTCTTCTTCTTCTGGGGCTTCGTTGCGGCCAGCAACGACATCCTGATCCCGGTGTTCAAGAAAGCCTTCAACCTGACGCAGGCGCAGAGCCAGTACGTCGCCGTGGCCTTCTACGTGGCCTACACCGTGGGCTCGCTGATCTACGTGGCGATCTCCAAGAGCATCGGCAAGGACCTGCTCAACCGCATCGGCTACAAGAACGGCATCTGCCTGGGCCTGGTGATCTCGGCGCTGGGCACGCTGCTGTTCTACCCGGCAGCCAATGCCGGCTCGTTCGCGCTGATGCTGTCGGGCCTGTTCATCGTCGGCCTGGGCTTCTCGCTGCAGCAGATCGCCGCCAACCCGCTGGCGATCGTCATCGGCGACCCCAAGACGGGTGCGCAACGGCTGACGCTGGCCGGCGGCATCAACAACTTCGGCACCACCATCGGGCCGCTGCTGGTCAGCGTGGCCATCTTCGGCAGCGTGCTGGCCGGCGGCACCGAGGCCAGCATCGAAAGCGTGAAGACGCCGTACCTGGTGCTGGGCGTGGCCTTCATCGTGGTGGCGATCTTCCTGAAGTTCTCTTCTGTGCCCAACCACATCGACCTGGAGCGCCTGTCCGAAAGCGAGGCGCAGGACAGCAGCAAGCTGATCCACAAGAAGTCGGCGCTGGCCTATCCGCAGCTGGTGCTGGGCATGCTGGCGATCTTCGTCTACGTGGGCGTGGAGGTCTCCACCATCAGCAACCTGCCGGCCTACCTGGAGTCGGAGGAAGGATTGGGGCTGGACACCTCGATGATCGCGCCGTTCGTGTCGCTGTACTGGGCCAGCCTGATGATCGGCCGCTGGGGTGGCGCGGCGGGTGCCTTCAACGTCGGTTCCGGCGTCAAGCGCTGGCTCACGCTGCTGCTGCCGTACCTGGCGTTCGGCGTGTTCCTGGCGGTCAACGCCATCATGCGCCACGACGTGTCGCAGTTCTTCGGCTACGCACTGGTCATCGTGCTGATGATCCTCGCCACGCTGGCCAGCCGGGGCAACCCGGCGCGCATGCTGCTGTACTTCGCGCTGTGCGGCATCGCCGCGTTGCTGCTGGGCATGTCCACCACCGGCATGACCAGCGTGGTGGCCTTCATCAGCGTGGGCCTGTTCTGCAGCACCATGTGGCCGTGCATCTTCGCCCTGGCCATCACCGGCCTGGGCAACAACACCAACCAGGGCAGCAGCCTGCTGATCATGATGATCATGGGCGGCGGCTTCGTCAGCTTCGCGCAGGGCGCGCTGGCCGACAAGGTGGGCATCCACTTCAGTTTCATCGTCGGTGTGGCGTGCTTCGCCTACCTCGCCTTCTACGCGATCGCCGCCACGCGCACGCTGCGCAGGCAGGGCATCGACCTGGACGAACTGGCCGCCGGCAACGGCCACTGAGCGCGCGCCGCCCTGGCCGACGGCCAGGGCGGGCACCGCGAGCCATCGGGTCCGCTCTCCGGCCCGGTGGCTTTTTTATCGCACCCCGTGCCCAAGCGCGGACAACTTCATGGTCCGCCAGGGAGCCGCCCATTGCGGACGGACGACGGAGAACGCCGCAAAGGCTCAGGGCCTGCGCGGTGCCGATCCGGTCGATTGCCGCAGTTGCAGGGCGTACGGCATCCGCACCATCTCGCCGCTGGCGGGGTCGCGGATGGCCTTCAGCAGTTCCAGCGTGGCCTGCCTGCCCATGTCCTGCGTGGGCTGGTGCACGGTGGTCAGTGCCGGGAATATCTGCCGCGACATCGGCGTGTTGTCGAAGCCGCACACCGAGATGTCGTCCGGTATGCGCAGGCCGCGGCCGTGCGCCACGCTCATCACGCCGGCGGCCATGTCGTCGTTGGCGGCGAAGATGGCGGTGGGCGGCTCCGGCAGATCCAGCAGCACGTGGCCGGCCCGGACCCCGGAATCGAACGAGAATTCGCCCTCGATCACCAGCGCGGGGTCGTAGCGCAGGCCGGTGCGGCGCAGGCCTGCGCGGTATCCGGCCAAGCGCCATTCGCTGGCGCCGTGCGCGGTGTGTCCCTTGATGTGCGCGATGCGGGTATGCCCCAGCGACACCAGGTGAGCCACCATGTCGCTGACGGCATCGTGCTCCTCCAGCGTCACGCCAATGCGGCCCTCGCGGTTCTTCGGCGAGATGCAGGCGTAGGGAATCGCCAGTTCGTCCAGCCGGTCCAGCAGTTCGACGCTGTCGGTGATGGGTGGGGTCAGGATCAGCCCGTCGAAGCGCGAGAACGACACCAGCGAGATTACCGTCTCCACGAAGTCGGGGCTGTCGTACAGCAGCGGCTGCACGACCATGCCGTAGTGGTGAGCCTGGCAGGCTTCCACCACGCCCATCAGGATTTCCATCAGGTAGTTGGCCGACGGATTGTCGTACAGCAATGCCACCAGGTAGGACTTGCGCCCGGCCAGGCTGCGCGCGGACGGGTCGGGGCGGTAGTTCAGCGCCTTGGCCACTTCCTGCACGCGGCTGCGGGTGTCGTCGCGCACGGTGGCCTCGTTGTTCAGCACACGCGAAACGGTCTTCATCGACACGCCGGCGGCCCTGGCCACGTCCTCGATGCGTACGCGCACGGTCATGGCGCGCGCATGCGCATGGTTCGCCTGCCGGAGGTGCGATCGCTGATCATGGATTCCCCTCGTGGCTGACAGCGCTGTCAGCCATCGGAATCTAAGGGGTATGGCAGGGGGATTCAAGTCGCAACGCCGCATTCGGCGGCGAGGGCTCGCAGCGTGGTGTTCGTGCAATACGTGGGGCAGGGTGTTGCCGCGCCCGCCTCGACGCCGGTTTTCCCACGCGGCAGGCACGCTGACGCGATGTGCGGCTAGAAACGCGCATCCGCCGGCAGGTAGCGCCACTGGCCCACCGGCATCTTCGCCAGCGATACGCGGCCGATGCGAAGGCGGCGGATCGACACCACGTCCAGCCCGCCTTCGCGGCAGCGGTGGCGCAATTCGCCCGGTTGCACGTCCTTGATCGCGAAGCGCAGCCGCACCTCGTTCTGCCAGCTCACCTTGCACGGCGCCAGTCCGCGGCCCTGGTAGGTCGCCACGTGGCCGATGCAGCTGAGCGTGTACGGGTCGGTGCCGCCGCGGATCTCCACGACGAACTCCTGTTCGATCTGCGCATAGTCCTCGGTCAGCCGGCGCCACGCGCGGCCGTCCTGGCTGAGCACCATCAGCCCGCTGGCGTCGGTGTCCAGTGGCATCAGCGGGGTCAGGCGGTGGAAATGGCGCTTCAGCGGGCGCACGCCGCTGTCGTCGTCCTTGGCATGCGTCGCCGGTGTGGCCAGCGCCGCGGCGTCCTGCCAGGCGATGCCTTCGGGCTTGTGCAGCAGCAGCGTGGCCGGTTCGCTGGCGCTGAGCCGGGCGGCGGGGTCGATCTCCACGCGTTCCGTGGTGACCGGGTGCTGCGGTGCCTCCACCGTCTCGCCGTCCACGGTGACCCAGCCGCCTTCGATGTACTGCTCGGCCTCGGCGCGCGAGCAGCCGGTCATTTCTGCGACGCGTTTGGCAAGGCGGATGGGGTCGGGCATGAGAAATCACCGGTGTTTTCGGGCGACCAGTGTAATGATGGCGGGGGCGTCCGGCGTGTTCCGTGGCCGAACGCCGCTCCCTTCCCCTGCCAGGCTGCCATGAAGACACCCCCCGGACTGCAAGCGTTGATCGACGATGGCGTGATCGACCGCGTGCTGCGCCCGCTGAAAAGCGGCAAGGAAGCCTCCGTCTACGTCGTGCACGCCGGAGGCGAAGTGCGCTGCGCCAAGGTCTACAAGGACATGGCGCAACGCAGTTTCCAGCAGCGCACGCTGTACCAGGAAGGCCGCAAGGTGCGCGGCAGCCGCGAGGCGCGCGCGATGGGCAAGGCCACCCGCTACGGCCGCAAGCAGCAGGAAGTGGCGTGGAAGAACGCCGAGGTGGACGCGCTGTACCAGTTGCGCGACGCCGGCGTGCGCGTGCCGGAACCGTTCGGCTACGTGCACGGCGTGCTGGTGATGGAACTGGTGGCCGACGCCGCCGGCCATTCCGCGCCGCGGCTGGGCGAAGTGGAACTGTCGCCGGAGGACGCGCGCGCGTTCCACCAGTCGCTGTTGCGCGACGTGGTGAAGATGCTGTGCGTGGGGCTCATCCACGGCGATCTGTCCGAATACAACGTACTGGTGGGCGAGCACGGCCCGGTCATCATCGATTTCCCGCAGGTGGTCAGCGCCGCCGGCAACAACGCCAGCCGCCGCCTGCTGCTGCGCGACGTCAACGCACTGACAGCGAGCCTGGGTCGCTACGCGCCGGAACTGCTGGACACGTGGTACGGCGAGGAAATGTGGGCGCTGTACGAAGCCGGCAGCCTGCACCCGGACACCGAACTTACCGGCGTGTTCGCCCACGACACCCGGCACGTGGACGTGGACGGCGTGCGTCACGCCATCGAGGACGCCCGGCAGGAAGCCATCATCCGCCAGCAGGGCAGGGAAGCGGCCGCGGCCGAATGATCCATCGCCGTGATGGTTCCCTGTAGGAGCGACGTGAGTCGCGACCGGAGAAACGGGCCGGATGGATAGCGTCCATCCTGCTATACGTGCATAAACAGCAAACGGGAAATTTCCGTCTCGCCGTGACGTGCGTCAATCAGTCGGCGTGACTGGAATTGAGGATTTTCTGGTTCACGCTTTTACTACTTTACTTGGGTGTGTCAGCGGAGTTGATTCTCCTTGCCGAACGTGTCGGCGAAAAAGGAGATGCATCATGAGAACTCGTGCTCAGCTGTTCGTTCTCTCGATACTGGTGTTCGCGTCGCTGTCTGTAACAGGCCCATCCGCCCAGGCACAGAGTGCAATAATCCTTGCTTGTGAGCAGGGACACGTCAATTCGTGGAAAATATGCGAGGTGAGGCCCGACACATTCGCACGCTACGTGTGGTCGACGACGGGCGTCGCGAATCTCGATCCATTCGTATGCACCGAGAACTCGAGTGTATGTACCGCATGGTGCGAGCATACGAATTCCAGCGGTCAGATTCATGTCACTGTCTATAACTCATCCGGCCAACCGGTCGCCTCAAGGAGCAGGAATTTGGGTTGTGGAGCCGGATAGGAACCGATGATGGATTGAATGGGGCGATGCCGATGAGTTGCTGCGATGCAGTTCATGGATACGCATCTCATTCATGTACATGCGGCCTAACAGGATCTTGAGCGACCTCATGGTCTTGGCCATATGTCGCGGGCGGGCCTGAGTGTCCGCCCGCGAAGCACTTGCGCCTCGCAAGAGAATCAGGGGAATGGACCGGATTCTTCTTGGAGGTTTTGGCGCAATGGCTCTTGCCTCCCGGCGGACCTGACGAGGCCGATATCTGGAAGAAACCACCGATGATGGCGACTCTTGGCACGTAAACGAATTTACCTGTCCGGCTTCGCTGGAGGTGTGCGTTCGGCTGTAGTGAGGCGAGGTCCTGCCGGCGCACGCGAGGGCTGGCGCAGCTTGCGCGAATCCCGCTGCTCGAAGGCCTCAACCGATGCCAGGAGGCGCATGATGTCCAAGAAGAGACTTGCCGTGTTCCTTGACGGCACATGGAACACGCCCGAAGACAGGACCAGTGTCCATCGGCTCTACGAGAAGACCATCGACGGGATGGCGCCCGACGGGGTGGAACAACGCACCTTCTACCGCACGGGGGTGGGCACCCAGGTGTCAGAGCGATTCAGTGGCGGTGCGTTCGGCGTCGGCCTGTCCCGCAACGTGCTGGACGCGTACCGGTGGCTGGTCGAGCACCATGCCGAAGACGACGAGATCTACCTGTTCGGCTTCAGCCGCGGGGCGTACACCGCCAGGAGCCTGGGCGGCGTCATCGTCAACTGCGGTCTTCTCCGGAAAGGCGCGGCCCTGACGCCCGAAGCGCTCTACGAGCGCTACCGGGCCGGCAAGGCGGCCGATCCCATCTACCGGCTGGAGTTCGTCCAGCGGACCGGCGAGCGGACGCTCACCGACGAGGAAAAGCGCCTGCTGTCCGACAGCCGCCGGGTCAGGATCCACGCGCTTGCGGTATGGGATACGGTGGGCGCGCTGGGCGTCCCGTGGACCGCCGCTCCGCTGGTGGGCAAGCGCAGCTTCTATTTTCACAACACCAATCCCAGCACGATCTACGACCATTGCTATCACGCCCTGGCGATCGACGAGCATCGCGCGCCGTACAAGCCCACGTTCTGGACCCGCTTCACGCCCGAAGGCAAGGACCCGCAGGCGGACCCGCACGTGGCGCCCCCGCGCATCGAGCAGCGCTGGTTCGTCGGCGCGCACTCCAATGTCGGCGGCGGCTACAAGGGCGACCGCCTGTGCCAGTTGCCGTTGGCGTGGATGCAGGAAAAGGTCGCCGCGCACGGCCTGGCGTTCTCGTCGCGCTTCCAGACCGCGCCCGGCGACAGCGGGGGAACGCCCGTCGACTCGTTCGCCAAGTTCATGAAGGGCATCTACAGGATCGCCCGCCTGGGCAAGCGCTACTACCGCCAGATCGGCGCCTCCAGCCGACAGGTGAAGAAGGGCTGGTCGACCTCGATCAACGAGACCATCGACGCCAGCGTGTTCGCGAAGTACCGCAACGACCCTGCGTACCGCCCGCCCAACCTACAGGACTGGGCCAAGGTGCGGGGAATCGACCTGACGACCGCTGCCGGCGACCAGAAAGCCTGACCGCCCGGCGATGGCCGCCACCTCCAAGCCGCGCGCGAGGAACCACCATGGCGAAGCGCAGTAGCAAGAAGACAGCCGGGCCCGACCTGACCGCGCAGACACGGGGACAGCGGGCGCTCTGGCGCGACCTCACCATCCTTGCCCAGGATCCCAACGTCCAGGTCGATGGCAAGCCGCTGTGGTCCAGCGTCACGCTGCCGTGCGAACCGCTGCTGCCTGGCCCCTGTGGCGCGCGCATCAAGGTCGTCGACTACGACGCCAGCCAGGACCGCTACTACGCGCCCCTCGCCGGCGGTTACGAAAGCAACGGCGAACCGGTCGATCCGTTCGCCAAGGCCTCCAGCAGCGCGCGTCTGCGCGATCCCCGGTTCCACCAGCAGAACGCCTACGCGATCGCCATGCGCATCCTGTGCCGTTTCGAGAACGCCCTGGGCAGGCGGGTCAACTTCGGCTTCAACGGGCACCAGTTGCACATCGCGCCGCATGCCTTCGCGGAGGCGAACGCCTACTACTCGCGCGAAAGCCGATCGCTGTGCTTCGGGTACTTCCCGGACGACGACGACCGGACCACGTTCACCTGCCTGTCGCACGACATCGTCGCCCACGAGACGGCGCATGCGCTGCTGGACGGCCTGCGGCCCCGCTACATCGACCCGTCCTCGCCCGACCAGGGCGGCTTCCACGAGGGCTTTTCCGACATCGTCGCCCTGCTCTCGATCCTCTCGGACGAAAGGATCGTCGAGACCATCCTGACCCGCGAGAAGGTCATGGCGGCCGGCCAGAAGCTGGTGTCCAGAAAGCAGCTGGGCGCGCGGGAATTGCGGCGATCCGCCCTGCTGGGCCTGGCCGAATGCATGGGCGAAACGCTCCCCAACGGCGCGGCCACGGCGCTGCGCCGGTCGGCGAGCCTGACGCCCACGCCGAAGTGGATGGACGATCCGGAGTTCGCCGAGCCGCATCGCCGCGGCGAGATCCTGGTGGCGGCCGTGCTCAATGCCTTCATCGAAGTGTGGCGCCACCGTCTCGAGGGATTGGGCGAGATCAGGCGCGGCTATCTCGATGCTGCGCGGGTGGTGGAGGACGGCGCCACGGCCGCCTCGCACCTGCTGACGATGTGCATCCGTGCGCTGGACTACGCCCCGCCCACCGACCTGCAGTACAGCGACTACCTCAGCGCGCTGCTCACCGCCGATCGCGAAACCGTGCCGGACGATTCCCGCTTCGGATACCGCCGGACGATCCGGCAGTGCTTCGCGGCGTGGGGCATCGAGCCCACCAGCGATCCGGCGGGCGACGGCTGCTGGCAGGCCTTCAGTGGCCCTGTCGACCACGCCAACATCCGCTTCGAGTCCTTGCAGCGCAACGCGGACGAGGCGTTCCGCTTCATCTGGCAGAACGTCGGGTCCCTCAAGCTCAACACGGACGCCTATACCCAGGTCACCGGTGTGCGGCCGATCGCGCGCGTCGCGCCGGACGGCCTGATCGTCCGCGAGACCGTCGTGGATTTCATGCAGATCCTGTCCGTGCGCAGCAACGAACTGGCCGCTCTTGGCCTGCGCAAGCCCGCGCAGATGCCCACGTTCCGCCAGGTCCGGCTATACGGCGGCGCCGTGCTCGTCTTCAACGAGTATGGGCAACTCAAGTTCAGCATCGGCAACGGCGTGCTCAACATCGCGCGCCAGCAGAAACGCCTGGACCACCTGGCCGAGAGCGGCTTCTTCGAGTACCGCACCGAAACGGCCTTCAGCCGCGGGTACTTCTCGCGCCTGCACCTCAATCGCGCACGCGGCCTGTAGGAGAGCACGCATGACCGCGCCAAAGAGCATCCGCATCCGCATGTACCAGGTCGGCTTCGGCGACTGCTTCCTGCTGAGTTTCGACTATGCGCCCAAGCCCAGCCGCCACGTGCTGATCGACTGCGGGTCGATGGCTTCGCCGAAGGGCAGCGCGCCCGGCCTGATCAAGCGGGTCGCGGCCAGCATCGCCGGCACCGTGGGCGACGAGCCCTTCGCGGTGGTCGCCACCCACCGCCACACCGACCACGTTTCCGGCTTCGACCCGGGCGCCAACGGCAAGGGGGCGGGTGCGATCATCGCCGCGCTCAAGCCGAAGTTCGTCGTGCAGCCCTGGACGGAGGACCCGAGCCTTCCCGTGGATGCCGAGGCGCCGGCCGCCCGGCGCGGCATGGCGCTGCGCCGGAAGACGCTGGACGACCTGAACGTCGTCGCCTCGCAAATCGTCGACCAGTACGTGCCCCGGCTTCGCCGGAGTCAGGCGGTGCGCGGGATCGCCGGCCAGTTGGACTTCATCGGCAAGGACAACATCAAGAACCTGCGGGCAGTCGAGAACCTCATGACCATGGCCCCGAACGACTACGTCCATGCCGGCAGGGCGACCCGCCTGACCCGCTTCCTTCCCGGCGTGCGGGTACACGTGCTGGGTCCGCCGACGATCGGGCAGTACGGCAAGGTCCGCGGGCAGCGGGCACGCGACGAGGAGCAGTTCTGGCACCTGCAGGCCCGATCCCTGGGCATGGGCGCCAGGGTCGGCCTCACCCGGTCGGACTCGTTGTTCAAGGGTTTTCCCTCGGCCCCGGGCCGTCATGCGCCGGTCTCCTCCCGCTGGCTGATCAACGCGATGAAATCCGAGAACGCCGAGCAGCTGCTGCAGCTGGTGCGCATCCTGGACGATGCGATGAACAACACCAGCCTGATCCTGCTGTTCGAGTGCGGCGATCGAAGGCTGCTGTTCCCCGGCGACGCCCAGATCGAGAACTGGGAGTACGCACTGAAAACGCCTTCGCTCCGCAAGCACCTGGAGAAGATATCCGTCTACAAGGTAGGCCACCATGGCAGCCTGAACGCCACGCCGAAATCGTTGTGGAAGATCTGGTTCCCGGAGGGCGGCGGCCAGCAGGGCGCGGGCCGGCGGATGGTCTCGCTGCTTTCCACGCTGGAGGGCAAGCACGGAAAGCGCGAGAACGACAGCGAGGTTCCTAGGAGAAAGCTGGTCGATGCGCTCAAGAGCAAGACGACCATGAAGAGCACGGAATCGATCGGCGAAGCCGAGTATCACGATGAAGTGATCGCGATAGATTGAAACTGGCGCCGTTCGCGGTCCGTTCGCGGCAGTCCGCAAGCGGATGTTCGCAGCCTCCGTTCGAACGGGCGGCCATGCATTCGTGCATAGTGCGCGACATGCGCTGTAATCTGGCGATCCGCCAGACCGCTACCGAGTTCCACTTCGGCATACTCCGTGGGCACCAGCAGTCAACTCCGTCCGGATATCGACCCGGCGGTCGCCATTGATCTCGATCAATGCTGCGTCGGGACAGGTCCGCGATGCTCGTCCCACGTCTCCCTTACCGGCCATTCCATGTCCGCCGATCCGCAGCAGCCGAACCCGCTGGACGTCGAGGCCCGCGCCGTGCTGGCCGATGCCACCGCGTCGATGTCGCCGCAGTCGGCGTTGCTGGCTTGGCTGGACTGGGTTTCGCACCTGGCCGCTTCGCCGGGCAAGCAGTCCGAACTGGCGACGCTGGCGCTGACCCAGGCCGCGCAACTGGCCGGTTATCTGCGCGATCGCGTGATGGCCGGGCCGGGCGAAGCGCACGACTGCATCGAACCGCCGGCGCTGGACCGCCGCTTCGCCGCGCCGGAATGGCGCCACTGGCCGTTCGACCTGTGGCACCAGGCCTTCCTGCTGAACGAGCGCTGGTGGGATGCGGCCACCCATGGCGTTCCCGGCGTCGATCGCCACCACGAGAACGTCGTTGCCTTCGTCGCGCGGCAATGGCTGGACATGTTCTCGCCGGGCAACCAGCTGGCGACCAATCCGGTCGCGTTGAAGCGCACCTTCGAGGAAGGCGGCGCCAACCTGCTGCGCGGGCTGTCGATACTCGCGGACAATGTCCAGCGCGCGCTCGCCAAGCGTCCCCCTCCTGGAGCCGAGGATTTCGTGGTCGGGCGCGACGTGGGGATCACGCCGGGCAAGGTGGTGCTGCGCAATCGCCTGATCGAGTTGATCCAGTACACGCCGACCACCGCGAAGGTGCATCCCGAGCCGATCCTGATCGTGCCGGCGTGGATCATGAAGTACTACATCCTCGACCTGTCGCCGCACAACTCGCTGGTGAAGTACCTGGTGGACCAGGGCCATACCGTGTTCTGCGTCTCGTGGAAGAACCCGGGCCTGGAGGAACGCGACCTGGGCATGGACGATTACCTGGACCTGGGCGCGCGCGCCGCGCTGGATGCCGTCAACGCCATCGTGCCCGGGCGCAAGGTCCACGCCACCGGCTATTGCCTCGGCGGCACGCTGCTGGCGATCGCGGCGGCGGCGATGGCGCGCGACGGCGACGACCGGCTGGCCTCGCTGAGCCTGTTCACCGCGCAGACCGATTTCACCGAACCCGGCGAACTGGGCCTGTTCATCGACGAGAGCCAGGTCAGCCTGCTGGAAGCGCAGATGCAACAGAAGGGCTACCTGCGCGCCGAGCAGATGGCCGGCGCCTTCGAGATGCTGCGCTCCTACGACCTGTTGTGGTCGCGGCGGGTCAACGAATACCTGCTCGGCGAACGCCGGCCGATGAACGACCTGATGGCCTGGAACGCCGACGCCACGCGGATGCCGGCGAAGATGCATTCGCAGTACCTGCGCCGGCTGTTCCTCGACGACGATCTCAGCGAGGGCCGCTATCCGGTCGATGGGCGCCCGGTGTCGCTCGGCAGCCTGGCCTTGCCGGTCTTCTGCGTCGGCACCGAGACCGACCATGTCGCGCCGTGGCGTTCGGTCTACAAGCTGCATTACCTGTCGCCGGCCGAGATCACCTTCGTGCTGACCAGCGGCGGCCACAACGCCGGCATCGTCAGCGAACCGGGCCGGCCGAACCGCCGCTATCGGCTGCGCACCCGGCCGGCCGGCGGCGACTACATCGCACCCGACGAGTGGTTCGACGCCACGCCGCCGCGGGAAGGTTCGTGGTGGCCGGCGTGGACGGACTGGCTGCGCGCGCGTTCGGGCGAACCGGTGCGGCCGCCGCGCATGGGCGCGCCGTCCAAGGGCTACGGGATCCTCGGCGACGCGCCCGGCATCTACGTGCTGGAGACATGACGATGCCGCCGGCGCTTTCGGGGAAGAGGGGCCTGGTCATCGGCATCGCCAACGAGGACAGCATCGCCTGGGCCTGCGCGCGCGCTTGCGCGGAGGCCGGCGCGGCCATCGGCGGCACCTGGCAGACGGACAAGGCGCGGCCGCATGTCGAGCCGCTGCTCGAGCGCATCGGCGCCGACATCCGCCTGCCGCTGGACGTGACCGACGAAACGCAGATGCAGGCGTTGTTCGATGCCTTGGCCGCGCGCTGGGGGCGGCTCGATTTCCTGGTGCATTCGGTCGCCTTCGCGCCGAAGGCCGACCTGCACGGCCGGTTGGCCGACAGCTCGTGCGCCGGTTTCCTGCAGGCGATGGACGTGTCGTGCCATTCGTTCGTCCGCCTGGCGCAGCGGGCCGAACCGTTGATGCGCGACGGCGGCAGCCTGGTGACGATGAGCTACCTCGGCGCCAGCGAGGTCGTCCCGCGCTACAACCTGATGGGACCGGTCAAGGCGGCGCTGGAATCCGCGGTGCGCTACCTCGCCGCCGAACTCGGTCCGTCGGGGATCCGCGTCAATGCGATCTCGCCGGGCCCTATCCGGACCCGCGCGGCCTCGGGCCTGGAGGATTTCGACGCGCTGGTCGACGACAGTGTGCGCCGCGCGCCGCTGCGGCGGCCGCTGTCGATCGACGACGTGGGTCCGCTGTGCGCCTTCCTCGCCGGCGACGGCGCGCGGGCGATCACGGGCCAGACGCTGTACGTCGATGGCGGCTACAGCATCCTCAACTAGAGCGGACCGGACACGATGACGCCCCGCGATATCTACCCGCCGTTCCGCCGTTCCGCCATGGCAACGATCCTGGTTATCGCGCTGGCCGGCTGTGCCTCGATGGCCACCTCCTACCGGGCGCCGCCGCTGCCGGTGCCCGATGCCTGGCCGGCGGGAACCGCAGTCCCGGCCGCCGCGGGTGCGCGCGCGGATCAGTTGCCGTGGCGCGGGTACTTCACCGATCCGTTGCTGCAGCGCCTGATCGAGACCGCGCTGGACAACAACCGCGACCTGCGGGTGGCGGCACTGCGGGTGGAGGAGGCCCGCGCGGCGTTCCGCATCCGGCGCGCCGACCAGTTTCCCGATCCTGGCGTCGGCGCACAGGGCGCGCGGGCGCGGGTGCCCGGCGATCTCAACGCCTCCGGCCAGTCCATGGTCGGCGGCGAATACCGGGCCGAGGTCGGCCTGAGCAACTGGGAACTCGACCTGTGGGGGCGCGTGCGCAGCCTCAAGGAATCCGCGCTGCAGACGTGGCTGGCCACCGACGCCGCCCACCAGGCGGTGCGCATCGCGCTGATCGCCCAGGTCGCCGACGGCTACTTGGGCCTGCGCGAACTGGACGAGCGCGTCGCGCTGGCGCAGCGGACCCTCGCCACCCGCGAGGAATCCCACCGCATCTTCCGCCGCCGCTTCGAAGTGGGGGCGGCCTCGAAGCTGGAACTGACCCAGGTACAGGCGCTGCTGACCCAGGCGCAGTCCCTGCACGCCCAGCTCGAACGCGCGCGCGCCAGCCAGTTGCATGCGCTGGGGCAGCTGCTCGGCGCCCATCCGGGACCGCTGCCGGCCAGCGCGTCGTTCGACCAGGCCATGGCGCTGGCCGACCTCGCACCCGGCCTGCCCTCGGACCTGTTGGCCGGACGGCCGGACATCATCGCCGCCGAGCACCGGCTGCGCGCCGCCAACGCCGACATCGGCGCGGCGCGCGCAGCGTTCTTCCCGCGCATCGCCCTGACCGGCAGCCTTGGATCGGCCAGCGCCGAGCTCGGTGGCCTGTTCGATTCCGGCAGCCGCGCCTGGACCTTCGTGCCGACGCTCTCGCTGCCGATCTTCGATGGTGGGCGTCGCCGCGCCAACCTCGACCTGGGCGAAGTGCGTCGCGACATCGCCGTGGCCGAATACGAACAGGCCATCCAGGCTGCGTTCCGCGAAGTCGCCGACGGGCTGTCGGCGCAGCGCTGGCTGGCCGAGCAGTTGCGCTTCCAGCGCACCGCGCTGGAGGTGCAGACAGAGCGCGCACGGCTGGCCCAGCTGCGCTACGACAACGGCTCGGCCACCTACCTGGAAGTGCTGGACGCCCAGCGCGACCTGCTCGATGCCGAGCAGCAATTGGTGCAGGCGCGGCGCGCGCTGCGTTCCAGCCAGGTGGCGCTGTACGCCGCGCTGGGCGGCGGGACCGCACCGAGGACCGGAACGTCTTCCGCCTCCGCGCCGTTTTCCCCTGTTGAGGCCCACCGATGAACGTCCCTTCTTCGACGAAGAAGAAATCGATGGTCGCGGTGGCCGCCGCGGTGGTGCTGGCGCTGGCCTGGTGGGGGTGGACGAGGCTGTCCGACGACGGCCCGGGCGACGGTTTCGTCAGCGGCAACGGCCGCATCGAGGCCACCGAGATCGATGTGGCGACCAAGCTGCCAGGCCGCATCGAGGAGATACTGGTGCGCGAGGGCGACTTCGTGAAAGCCGGCCAACCGTTGGCGACGATGCAACTCGACGTGCTGCACGCGCAGCGCGACGAGGCCGAGGCCGGGCGCCAGCAGGCTGGGCACGCCGCGGTGGCCGCCGAGGCCCAGGTGACCCTGCGCCAGAGCGAGGTCGCCGCCGCGCAGGCGCTGGTGGCGCAGCGCGAGGCCGAACTGGATGGCGCGAAGCGGCGCCTGGCGCGTTCGGAAACGTTGTCCGCCGAAGGCGCCTCGTCGGTGCAGGAACTCGACGACGATCGCGCCCGCGTGCGCGGTGCGGAAGCCGCATTGGCGGCGACCCGCGCCCAGGTCGCCGCCGCGCAGGCCGCGGTGGAAGCGGCAAAGGCGCAGGTGGTCGGCGCCCGCTCCACTGTCGACGCGGCCGCCGCCAGCGTGGCCCGGATCCAGGCGGATATCGCCGACAGCCAGTTGAAGTCGCCGCGCGACGGCCGCGTGCAGTTCCGCGTCGCCCATCCCGGGGAAGTGCTCGGTGCCGGCGGCCGGGTGCTGAACCTGATCGACCTGTCCGATGTCTTCATGACCTTCTTCGTGCCCGAGACCGTGGCCGGCCGCGTCGCGCTGGGCGCGGAAGTGCGGATCGTGCTGGATGTCGCCCCGGAACGCGTGATCCCGGCGACGGTCTCGTTCGTCGCCAGCCAGGCGCAGTTCACGCCCAAGACCGTCGAGACCGCCAGCGAGCGGCAGAAGCTGATGTTCCGCGTGCGCGCGCAGATTCCGCCGGAACTGCTGCGCGCGCACATGGAGCAGGTCAAGACCGGCGTGCCCGGCGTGGCCTGGATCAGGCTGGACCCAGCGGCGGCGTGGCCGCCCTCGCTGTCCGCGCAAGGGCGGGACTAGACGCATGTCCTCCGGCGCTCCCCCGTCCGTCGTCCGACTGCAAGGAGTGCGCCTGCGCCATGGCAAGACCATCGCACTGGCCGGCATTGACCTGGAGATGCCGGCCGGGTGCGTGGTCGGGTTGATCGGCCCGGACGGCGTGGGCAAGTCGGGCCTGTTGTCGCTTGTCGCCGGCGCGCGTGCGCTGCAGGACGGAACGGTCCACGTGCTGGGCGGCGACATGGCCGACCGTCGCCACCGCGACGCGGTCTGCCCGCGCATCGCGTACATGCCGCAGGGCCTGGGCAGGAACCTGTATCCCACCTTGTCGGTGGAAGAGAACCTGCAGTTCTTCGCCCGGCTGTTCGGGCATGGCGCGGCCGAGCGCCGCCGCCGCATCGACGAACTGACCCTCAGCACCGGGTTGGATCCGTTCCTGTCGCGCCCGGCCGGCAAGCTGTCCGGCGGCATGAAGCAGAAGCTGGGCCTGTGCTGCGCGCTGATCCATGATCCGGACCTGCTGATCCTCGACGAACCCACCACCGGCGTCGATCCACTGGCGCGCGCCCAGTTCTGGGCGCTCATCGCCCGCATCCGCAAGAGTCGGCCCGGGATGAGCGTGATCGTGGCCACTGCCTACATGGACGAGGCCGAGAGCTTCGACTGGCTGGTGGCGATGGACGCCGGCCGGGTGCTGGCCACGGGCTCGCCTTCCGAATTGCTCGAACGCACCGGTAGCGATTCGCTGGAGACAGCGTTCATCGCCCTGTTGCCCGAGGAGAAGAAGCGCGGCCATGCGCCGGTGACGATCCCGCCGCTGGAGGCCGACGACGGCGACATCGCCATCGAAGCCAGGGACCTGACGATGCGCTTCGGGGACTTCGTGGCCGTGGACCGCGTCGGCTTCCGCATCCGCCGTGGCGAGATCTTCGGCTTCCTCGGCTCCAACGGCTGCGGCAAGACCACGACGATGAAGATGCTGACCGGCCTGTTGCCGGCCAGCGACGGGCAGGCCTGGCTGTTCGGCCACGCGGTGGACCCGCACGATATCGCCACGCGCCGGCGCGTGGGCTACATGTCGCAGGCCTTCTCGCTCTACGGCGAGTTGACCGTGCGGCAGAACCTGGTGCTGCACGCGCGCCTGTTCCACGTGCCCGAGGCCGACATTCCCGCCCGGGTGGAGGAGATGGTCGAGCGCTTCGGCCTGGCGCCGGTGTTCGACGGACTGCCCGAATCGCTGCCGCTGGGCATGCGCCAGCGGCTGTCGCTGGCGGTGGCGATGGTGCACAAGCCGGAACTGCTGATCCTCGACGAGCCGACCTCGGGCGTGGACCCGGTGGCGCGCGACGGCTTCTGGCGGCTGCTGGTGGAGCTTTCGCGCCGCGACCGCGTGACCATCTTCATTTCCACCCACTTCATGAACGAGGCCGAGCGCTGCGACCGGATGTCGATGATGCACGCCGGCAAGGTGCTGGACAGCGACGTGCCGGCGGCGCTGGTGGAAAAGCGCGGTGCGAAGACGCTGGAGGAAGCCTTCATCGGCTACCTGGTGGAGGCCGATGGCGCTGCCACCACGGCTCTTCCGACCCTTCTCCCGCCTGCGGGGGAAGGGGCCGAAGGCGGAAGAGGGGCAATGCACCCGACGCCAGCCGTGCGGGGATTACAGCACCAAAAGCTCCCCGCATCCGGTCCTGCGGGCCAGCTTCCCCCACAGGTGGGGGAAGGATTACGGCACAGCCCGTTCAGCCCGCGGCGCATGTTCGGCTATGCCTGGCGCGAGGCACTGGAACTGCGGCGCGACCCGGTGCGCGCGACGCTGGCGCTGGGCGGCTCGGTGATCCTGATGTTCGTGATGGGCTTCGGCATCAGCATGGACGTCGAGGACCTGCGCTACGCGGTGCTCGATCGCGACCAGACCACGCTGAGCCGCAGCTACACGACCAGCCTGGCCGGCTCGCGCTACTTCGTCGAGCGACCGCCGATCGCCGACTATGACGACCTCGACCGCCGCATGCGCAGCGGCGAACTGTCGCTGGCGCTGGAGATCCCGTCCGGCTTCGGTCGCTACGCGCTGCGCGGCAGCAACGTGCAGATCGGCGCCTGGGTCGATGGCGCGATGCCGCAGCGGGCCGAGACCGTGCAGGGCTACGTGCAGGGCATGCACCAGCACTGGCTGGCCGAGCAACTGCGCGAGCGGATCGGCGACATCCCGGGCACGGCCGCCATCCAGACCCGCTTCCGCTACAACCCGGACGTGCGCAGCCTGCCGGCGATGGTGCCGGCGGTGGTTCCGATGCTGCTGCTGATGCTGCCGGCGATGCTGACCGCGCTGGCGGTGGTACGCGAGAAGGAGATGGGCTCGATCGTCAACCTGTACGTCACCCCGGTGACCCGCAGCGAGTTCCTGCTCGGCAAGCAGTTGCCGTACGTGGCGCTGGCGATGCTCAACTTCGTGCTGATGAGCCTGCTGGCGGTCACCGTGTTCGGCGTGCCGGTGACCGGCAGCTATGCCGTGCTGCTGCTGGCCGCGCTGGTCTTCAGCTTCAGCGTCACCGGCATGGGACTGCTGGTCTCGGCGGCGACCCGCAGCCAGATCGCGGCGATGTTCTTCGCGATGATCGGCACGATGATCCCGGCCGCGCAGTTCTCCGGGCTGATCGATCCGGTTTCGTCGCTGCAGGGCGCCGGCCGCATCATCGGCGAGGTCTATCCCGCCACGCACATGTTCACGATCAGCCGCGGCGTGTTCAACAAGGGGCTGGGGCTGTCCGACCTGCACGGCGCGCTGTGGCCGCTGCTGCTGGCGGCGCCGGTCATCATGGGCGCGGCGATCGCGCTGCTGAAGAAGCAGGAGCGCTGAGATGAACGGGCGCAGCCTCGGCAACATCTACCGGTTGGGCGTCAAAGAACTGTGGAGCCTGTGGCGCGACCCGGTGATGATGGTGCTGATCGTCTACGTGTTCACGGCCGCGGTGTACACCTCGGCCACGGCGATGCCGGAAACCCTGCACAACGCCCCCATCGCGATCGTCGACGAGGACGGATCGCCGCTGTCCCAGCGCATCGTCTCGGCGTTCTATCCGCCGCAGTTCATGCCGCCGCGGATGATCTCGCTTGCGGAAGTGGACCCGGGCATGGACGCGGGCCGCTTCACCTTCGTGCTCGACATCCCGCCCGGCTTCCAGCGCGACGTGCTGGCCGGGCGCGCGCCCGAGATCCAGCTCAACATCGACGCCACCCGCATGAGCCAGGCCTTCGCCGGCAGCGGCTACGTGCAGCAGGTCGTGATGGGCGAAGTCGACGAATTCGTGCGGCGCCATCGCGGCGCCGCGCCGCCGCCGGTCGAACTGGCGCTGCGCGTGCGCTTCAACCCGGCGCTGGAGAAGACCTGGTTCGGCGGACTGATGGAGATCATCGACAACGTCACCATGCTGTCGATCATCCTGACCGGCGCGGCGCTGATCCGCGAGCGCGAGCATGGCACCATCGAGCACCTGCTGGTGATGCCGGTGACGCCGACCGAGATCATGCTGGCAAAGGTCTGGTCGATGGGCCTGGTGGTCCTGCTGGCATCGTTCCTGTCGCTGAACCTGGTCGTGCGCGGCCTGCTTTCGGTGCCGGTCGAGGGCTCGCTGGCGCTTTTCTTCGCCAGCTCGGCGCTGTGCCTGTTCGCGACCACGTCGATGGGCATATTCCTGGCCACGCTGGCAAGGAACATGCCGCAGTTCGGCATGCTGATGGTCCTCATCATGATGCCGTTGCAGATGCTGTCGGGCGGCGCGACGCCGCGCGAGAGCATGCCCGAGCCGGTGCAGAACCTGATGCTGGTCGCGCCGACCACCCATTTCGTCGAACTGGGCCAGGCCATCCTCTGCCGCGGCGCCGGGCTGGAGGTGGTGTGGACGCAGTTGCTGGCGTTGCTGGCGATCGGCGCGGTGCTGTTCGCGCTGTCGTTGTGGCGCTTCCGCAAGACCATCGGCCAGATGGCCTGATGGAATCCCGCATGGACGCTCTCTCCCTGGAAACGAGGAAATCGACATGAGCGGAAAGACCGAGTTGCCCCTGAGCCTGTTCAAGGCCAACATCGAGCTGCAGACGAGGATCAACCGCCTGGCCCAGCAGGGCGGACAGCAATGGCTGGATCTCAGCAACCGCCTGCTGGGCGACGGCATCGCCGAGAGCAACGCCGAGATCGAGGAGTTGCTGAAGACCGAAGACTGGCAGACGCTGGCGACGCTGCCGGCGGAATCGTTCTGGCGGCAGTTGCAGCAACGCTTCGGTGACAGCCAGGCCGCCGTGCAGATCGCGGTGAGCGCGCAGACCGCGTTCGCCAACGGACTGCAGGAAGCGCTGCGGGCCTGGCAGAAGGAAACCGCCGAGGCGCTGGGTTCGGGCGGCATTCCCGGCGCGCCGTTCGCCGACGCGTGGGAAAAGATGTTCGCGCCTTGGGAACAGTTGTTCCAGGCGGCGGCATCCGCGAGCGCGGACGCGCCTGAGCCCGAGCCGGCGGCGGCGGCTGCGGCCAAGAAGGCCGCGAAGGGGGGCGGACGTGGCAAGTAGCGGACGCACCGCCCTGGTCACCGGCGGCATGGGTGGGTTGGGAGAAGCGGTGGCCCGCGTGCTGCACGATCGCGGGCACACCGTGCTGGTCGCGCATTCGCCCGGCAACGACCACGTCCACGCCTGGCTGGAACGCCAGGCGGCGGACGGCTACGCATTCACGGCCTACGCCGTGGATGTCGCCGACGAGGCTTCCTGCCAGGCGCTGGCCGCGAAGATCCAGGCCGATGGCCACACCGTCGACATCCTGGTCAACAACGCCGGCATCACCCGCGATGGCGTCTTCCGCAAGATGAGCAAGGTCAACTGGGATGCGGTGCTGCGCACCAACCTGGACTCGGTGTTCAACGTCACCCGGCCGGTGATCGAGGGCATGCTCGAACGCGGTTGGGGTAGGATCGTCAACATCTCCTCGATCAACGGCAGCAAGGGCCAGTTCGGACAGACCAACTACTCCGCCGCCAAGGCCGGCATGCATGGCTTCACCAAGGCGCTCGCGCAGGAAGTGGCGAAGAAGGGTGTCACCGTCAACACCGTGTCGCCGGGTTATCTTGCCACCAGGATGGTGACGGCCGTGCCGCAGGAGGTGCTGGAGCGGATCGTCGCCGGTATTCCGGTCGGTCGCCTCGGCGAGCCCGAGGAGATCGCCGAGCTGGTCGCCTTCATCGCCAGCGACGCTGCCGCGTTCATGACCGGCAGCAACGTGTCGATGAACGGCGGCCAGCACATGTATTGAGCGGCCGCTCCCCATGGCGGAAGCCTTCCGACAACGCACGAGCGAGGTTAGAACATGCGCGACATCGTCCTTCCACCCGCCGCATGCACCGCGTCCGGCCCCGTCCTTGGCGGCCTTGCCGCCGGCTTCGGAATCCGGCGCGGCACCGTTCCGCACCGGGCGGGGAAATGCGCGGGAGCGGGAAGACCGGAACGATGCGGGTGGCCCGGATCCGGGGCCGTGACCGCGGCGGGCGACGGGACGGCAGCATGGTGACGGCGCCGCCGGCCACCGTCGCGCGAAGCGACTGGCATGCGCGGCCGAGCGATGACGTGCTGCAGGCCCTGTCGGCGTCCGCGGCGGGCTTGTCGGACACCGAGGTCGCCGCCCGCCTGGCGACGTACGGCCGCAACGAACTGCCGCCGCCACGCCCGGTACCGGCGTGGCGGCGGTTCCTGCGGCATTTCAACGATCCGCTGATCCTGTTCCTGTTGGCGGCGGCGATCGTCGCGCTCGCGCTCGGCCACCGCGTCGATGCGGCGGTGATCGCGGCGGTGGTGACCATCAATGCCATCGTCGGTTTCGTGCAGGAAGGTCGCGCCGAGCAGGCGCTGTCGGCGCTGCGTTCGATGCTGTCGCCGTCGGCGCGCGCGCTGCGCGACGGCGAACGCAGGCTGGTCGCCGTCGAAACCTTGGTCCCTGGCGACGTGCTGTTGCTGGAAGCTGGCGACCGCGTACCCGCGGATGCGCGCCTGCTGCGCGGTCGCGGCCTGCGCGTGGACGAGTCGGTGCTGACCGGCGAATCGGTGCCGGTGGAGAAGTCGGTCGATGCGGTCGCGGAAGGCGCCGATCTCGGCGGACGCACCTCGATGCTGTACTCGGGCACGCTGGTGTCGGCCGGGCAGGCCACGGCGGTGGTGGTCGCCACCGGCACGCACACCCAGATCGGCCACATCGGCGCGCTGCTCGGCCAGGTGGAGATGCTGACCACGCCGCTGCTGCAGCAGATCAAGCGCTTCGGCAAGGCGTTCACCGCCATCGCCATCGTGGCGGCGGCGGCGCTGTTCGTGTTCGCGGTCGCCGCGCGCGGCTACGTGTGGTTGGACGCGCTGATGGTGGTGGTCGCGCTGGCGGTCGGCGTGGTGCCGGAAAGCCTGCCCGCGGTGATCACCATCACCCTGGCCATCGGCGTGCGCCGGATGGCCGCGCGCAACGCCATCGTGCGCCGGCTGCCGGCGGTGGAGACGCTGGGCGCGACCACGGTGATCTGCTCCGACAAGACCGGCACCCTCACCCGCAACGAAATGACCGCGCGCGGCGTGGTCACCGCCGCCGGCGAAGTCGAGGCCGAAGGCGGCGGCTACGCGCCCGTCGGCGCCTTGTCCGCCCGCGCGGGCGGCGATGCGGCGCTGGCGGCGGCGGAGCGCGTGGCGCGCATCGGCCTGCTGTGCAACGACGCGCGGCTGCACGCAAGCGATGGAAGCTGGCGCATCGACGGCGACCCGATGGAAGGCGCGTTGCTCGCGCTGGCGGGCAAGGCGGGATTGGATGGCGCATCGATAGGCAGCATGCATCCGCGGCTGGACGAGGTGCCGTTCGACGCCGCGCATCGTTTCATGGCCACGCTGCATGCGGAAATCGAGGGCGAGGGCGCGCTGGTGTGCGTGAAGGGCGCACCGGAGCAGGTGCTGGCGCTCAGCGCATGGCAGGCGGGCCATGGCATGGGCGAGGAAGCGCTCGATCCCGCGTTCTGGCGGCGCGCCATCGATGCGTCCGGCGCCGAGGGCCAGCGCGTGCTCGGCTTCGCCTGGCGCAAGCTGGAACGCGTGCCCGAACGGTTCGAGCTGCCGGACGTGGGCGGACTGGTGTTCGCGGGCATCGTCGGTTTCATCGACCCGCCGCGCGACGAGGCGATCCGCGCCGTCGCCGACTGCCGCAGCGCCGGCATCGCGGTGAAGATGATCACCGGCGACCACGCCGCGACCGCGGCCGCCATCGCCGGACAGTTGCGCCTCGCCGACGAGGTGCGCGTGGTCACCGGGCAGGAACTGGAAGGCGTGGCCGACGCCGACCTGCCCACGCTGGCCGAATCGGCCAGCGTGTTCGCGCGCACCACGCCCGAGCACAAGCTGCGCATCGTGCGCGCGCTGCAGTCGCGCGGGCACACCGTGGCGATGACCGGCGACGGCGTCAACGACGCGCCATCGCTCAAGCAGGCCGACATCGGCATCGCGATGGGCCACAAGGGCACCGAGGCGGCGAAGGAAGCCAGCGAGATGGTGCTGGCCGACGACAACTTCGCGTCCATCGACGCGGCGGTGTACGAAGGCCGCGCGGTCTACGACAACATCCGCAAGGTGATCGCTTGGACGCTGCCGACCAACGGCGGCGAGGCGCTGGCGGTGGTGCTGGCGATCCTGTTCGGCCTGGTGCTGCCGATGACGCCGCCGCAGATCCTGTGGATCAACATGGTGTTGACCGTGACCCTCGGCCTCGCGCTCGCGTTCGAGCCGCCGGAGCAGGGCGTGATGGCGCGTCCGCCGCGCCGGCGCGACGCGGCGCTGGTGTCGCCGTTCATGCTGTGGCGGATCGTGCTGGTGTCGCTGCTGTTCAGCGCTGGCGCGTTCGGCATCTTCGCCTGGGCGCAGGCGCGCGGCCACGACGTCGAGACGGCGCGCACCATGGTGGTCAACATGTTCTGCGTGATGGAGATCTTCTACCTCTTCAGCGTGCGCTACCTGCACGGCACCTCGTTCTCATTGCAGGGCCTGCGCGGCACGCCCGCGGTGCTGTGGGCGATCGCCGCCGTGGTGCTCGCGCAGTTGGCCTTCACCTACCTGCCGTGGATGCAGGCGATATTCGACAGTCGTCCGGTGCCGCTGTTCGAGGGCATCGTGATCGTGCTGGCCGGCATGGCGATGATGCTGGTGCTGGAAGTGGAGAAATGGCTGTTGAGGAAGATGGGCCTCTTCGACGAACTCAAACCGGCGACGGAGAAATCCGCGCCATCCCCTGGAGTGACGATATGAGCGAACACGACACGACCGCGCCCCATCCGTTGGGCGTGCTGCTGGCCACCGATCTCGGCCCCCGCTGCGACCGCGCGACCGATCGCGCGATCCGCCTGGCGCGCGAGCATGGCGGGCCCGCGATCGCGGCGACCATCGTCGAGGCGGGGGAAGCCCTGGCGCAGAACGTGCCGCGGCACGCGATCCCGTCCTGGTATCGCGCGCCCTCGCCGCAGGCGCGCGCCGAAAGGCGGCTGCACCGGGAGTTCGCCGATGCGGGCACCACGTGGGATGTCCGCGTGGGCGAGGGGTCCGCGGGCGAACAGCTCGCGGGTATCCTGGATGGCGGTGGCGACATGCTGGTGGTGACCGGCCCCGTGCGGCAGGGCGTGCTTGGCCCGGCGGTACTCGGTTCGACCGTGGACCGGCTGCTGCGGCGCGCGGAAACCTCGCTGCTCATGGTGCGCGAACGCGCGCATGCCGACTACCGCCACCTGCTGGTGGCCAGCGATTTCTCCGCCCCGTCGCGCGCGGCGCTGCGCAGGGCGCATGCACTGTTCCCCGAGGCCAGGATGACGCTGCTGCACGGGTTCCAGATCCCGATGCTCGGATTGATGGACACGACGCAGGACGACGCGATCGCGCAGACGCGGCGGCAGTTGCGCGAGGAAGGACAGGCGTTCCTGCACGACGGCCTGGCCGATTTCGGCGAAGTCGAACTGCTCGTCGAGCACGGCGATCCGGCGCGCCTGGTGCAGCAGTACCTGGAAACGTTCTCGCCCGATCTCGTGGTGGTCGGCACCCACGGCCATGGCGCCGTCTACGAGCTGGTCGTGGGCAGCGTCGCCCGGCGCATCGTCACCACCACGACGGCCGACACGCTGGTCGTGCGGGCGTGACGGCATGCGTGCCGACGGTCGTCGCCGCTTCCGGGCAGGACAATGGAGATCCCGATGAGCGCACATCCCGTGGATGACGACCTGAAGCTGCTGCGCAACCGGACCTTCGACGAACTCGAGGTCGGCGACAGCGCGGACATCGAGCGCACGCTGACGATGGAGGACATCCAGTTGTTCGCCGTGGCGTCCGGCGACATCAATCCGTACCACGTCGATCGGGCGTTCGCGGCGACCACCCGTTTCCACGAGGTGATCGCGCACGGCATGTGGGGCGGGGCGCTGATCTCCGCGGTGCTCGGCACCCGGTTGCCCGGCCCCGGGACGGTCTATCGCAGCCAGACATTGCGTTTCCGCTCGCCGGTGAAGGTGGGCGACCGCCTGACGGTCCGCGTCAGCGTGGCCGCGAAGGAGCCGGCCACGCGCAACGTGACGCTTGCCTGCACCTGCACCAACCAGCATGGCGAGGTGGTCATCGAAGGCGACGCGGAAGTCGTGGCGCCGGCCGAGCGCATCGAGCGCGCGCGCACCGCGTTGCCCGAGATCCGCCTCGACGTCGCCGGCCACGAGGGATTGGAACGCCTGCTCGCGCATGTGGCCACACTGGAACCGGTCCGCGTCGCGGTCGTGCACCCTTGCGACGAACTCAGCCTGTCGGCGGCGCTGGACGCGCGCGACGCCGGCCTGATCGTCCCGGTGCTGGTCGCGCCACGCGCGAAGCTCGAGTCCGTTGCCACGGAAGCGGGCCTGGACCTGTCGGGGATCGTCGTCGAGGACGTGCCGCACAGCCACGCCGCCGCCGCGCGCGCGGCCGAGCTGGCGAAGCAGGGCGGCGTCGAAGCGCTGATGAAGGGCAGCCTGCATACCGACGAACTGATGGCCGCGGTGGTGTCGTCCGCGTCCGGCCTGCGCACCAAGCGCAGGGTCAGCCACTGCTTCGTGCTGCAGACGCCGCTCTACCCCCGGCCGTTCATCCTCACCGACGCGGCGGTCAACATCGCCCCAGACCTTGAGCAGAAGGCCGACATCGTGCGCAACGCGATCGACTTGGCGCATGTGATCGGCGTGGCCGAGCCGAGGGTGGCGATCCTCGCAGCGGTGGAAACGGTGACCCCGACGATGCCGGCCACGCTGGATGCCGCGGCGCTGTGCAAGATGGCCGACCGCGGCCAGATCGCCGGCGGCGTGCTCGATGGCCCGCTGGCCTTCGACAATGCGGTGTCGATCGCCGCCGCGCGCACCAAGGGCATCGTCTCCGATGTCGCCGGGCAGGCCGACATCCTCGTGGTGCCGGACCTGGAAAGCGGCAACATGCTGGCCAAGCAGCTGATGTACATGGGCGAGGCCGCCAGCGCCGGCCTCGTGATGGGCGCGAAGGTGCCGGTGATCCTGACCAGCCGCGCCGACTCGCGCGAATCGCGCATCGCGTCCTGCGCCATCGCGCTGATGCTGGCCCACCACTACCGGACCTCGCCGCCATGAGCGGCGCGCAAGACCGTCACGCGACCCGCGGCGATCTGGTGCTGGTGCTCAACTGCGGTTCGTCGAGCATCAAGTTCGCGCTGTTCGACGCCGGCCGCGACCCGCTACCGCACGCCCCGGCCTGGAACGGCAAGGTACAGGGCATCGGCGGACCCCGCCCGGACTTCGGCGAGACCGGCGTGGCGCCGTTCGCCATCGCGCTGGATCCCGCGCATCCCTATCGCGACGCGCTGCGGCTGATCCGCGAGCGCGTGGTCGCGCGCCTCGATGGCCGCCGCTTGGCGGTGGTCGCGCATCGTGTGGTGCACGGCGGCAACAAGTACTTCGACCCGGTGCGGGTCGATGCCGGCGTGCTGGCCGACCTGAAGAGCTACGTGCCGCTGGCGCCGCTGCACCAGCCGTTCGCGCTGGAGGCCGTCGAGATCCTGCTGCGCGAGCGCCCGGACATTCCCCAGGTGGCCTGCTTCGACACCGGCTTCCACCACACCATCCCGAAGGTCGAACAGATCCTGCCGCTGCCGTACTCGGCCTGGCAGCGCGGCCTGCGCCGCTACGGCTTCCACGGCCTGTCCTATGCCTACATCGCGGAGAAGTTGCCCGCGCGCCATGGCGATGCCGCGCGCGGGCGCACCATCGTCGCGCACCTGGGCAGCGGCGCCAGCCTGTGCGCGATGCGCGATCTCCAGAGCGTCGCCACCACGATGGGTTTCTCGGCGCTCGACGGCCTGATGATGGGCACGCGCACCGGCGCGCTCGATCCCGGCGCGGTGCTGTACCTGATGGAGATCGAGAAGCTGAGCCTGGAGCAGGTCGGCCACCTCCTCTACCACGAGTCCGGCCTGCTCGGCGTCTCCGGCATCTCCTCCGAGCCGCGCGTCGTCGTCCGTCACGAGAACGACGAAGGCGAGAGCGGCGAACGCGCGCGCATCGCGCTGGACCTGTACGTGCGCCGCATCGTCCGCGAGATCGGCGCGCTGGCCGCGGTGCTCGGCGGCCTCGACATGCTGGTGTTCACCGCCGGCGTCGGTGAGCACAACGCCTTCGTCCGCGAACGCGTCTGCGCGGCGCTGGAGTGGATGGGCGTCGCGCTCGACCAAGAGGCGAACGCGCGCGATGGAACGGTCATCTCGACCGATGGCAGCAAGGTGCGTGTCGCGGTCGAACCGACCAACGAAGAATGGATCGCGGCCCGGCAGGCGCTGGCCTGCCTCTGATTCCATGGGGCAGGCTGTCGGAACGAGCTGACCGCACGGTGCGTGGCGTCATGGATGCCCCCGACGATGCCCCCGTTGTCACGGGGATTGATACGGAAGAAGATGGACAATCGCGCAAACGAAAAAGGCCGAAACCCTTTGTGCATCCAGGGGTTCCAGCCTTTCGGGAACTGCTACGGAAAACTACATGGTGGCCGGGGAGGGAATCGAACCCCCGACACAGGGATTTTCAATCCCTTGCTCTACCAACTGAGCTACCCGGCCAAGGTTTGTCGCGTTACGGCTGAGCCGGTGCGAAGAGGCGCAATGATACGGATCGGCCGGGGGGATGGCAAGCCGCACCCGCGCTGAACGTGTGCCCGTTGGGGCGCCGCCGGTCGCGGCCGGCAGGTGCATCATTCCGTGCAAGAGAGAGCCCCGACACCATCGACAGGAGGCCCCATGAAACGCCTGATTCCCCTTGCCCTGATGGCCGCCGTCTTGGGCGCCTGCGCCACCGGCCCGAAACAGACCGACGCCGAACGCCTGGACATGTACCGCGGCCACGCCGGCGGACCGGTCAGGGATTTCCATTACTTCGGCACCATCAACGGCTGGACCCCGCTGGGCAATACCGCCCTGGCCGTGTGGACCAAGCCCAGCGAAGCCTACCTGCTGGAACTCTCCGGTCCCTGCAACGATCTGGACTACGCGCCGGCCATCACCATCACCCACCACATGAACCGCGTGTCCGCCCGCTTCGACGACGTCGTGCCACGCGGCGGCGGCACCGGCAGCATCCGCATCCCGTGCCGCATCGAGACCATCCGTCCCTTGGATGTGAAGGCCCTGCGCGCCAGCCAGAAGGAGATGCGCGAAGCCGCCGCCGTGGAGCGCGAAGCGAAGTAGGGTGCGCCCCGGCGCACCGTGACGCCGGCGGGTCGGGGTTGTCCCCGATGACCGGGACAGGAAGAGCGTGCGGGATTGGCACGGTCGGGGACGATTGAAGATAGCGATGTAGGGCCGTAGCCCGACCTGCGGTACTTCGCAATCCTGGGCCATGCATCAGGCAGGGATACCCTGCTTGCCGACATGCGATGACCCATGACAGGGCCGGAAACGCCAGCCCATCGGCCCGGCCTGCAGCATCAGGCTTCGGGTACGTAACCGGTGGGCTTTTCCGCGTTGCCGCCGAACAGGAACTTCTCCAGTTCCGCTTCCAGGAAGGCGCGGTGCTTGGGATCGCGCGGCGACAGCCGGTTCTCGTTGATGAGCATGGTCTGGTGCGCCAGCCACGCCGCCCACGCCGGCTTGCCGATGTGGGCGAACACGCGCTTGCCCAGTTCGCCGGGGTAGGGCACGAAATCCAGCCCTTCGGTTTCGCGCTTTTCGTATTCGCAATAGACGGTGCGGGGCATCAGCTTCCATTTCCCAGGAGTTTGCGGATCGGCGCCGGCAGGCCCAGCGTGGCCAGGTCGGTCCGCGCCACCCAGCGCAGGTCGTCATTGTCGCGCACCGTGTCGCGCAGGGCGACCTTGCGCACGCGCAGCGGCTGCAGGTGCAGCCGGTAATGGCTGAAGGTGTGGACGATGAGCGGCAGCTCTTCCGCATTGTCGTAGTCGCCCGCGATCTCCTGCGCGAACCAGTCGCGCATCCCGGCGTCGGTGTCCGCCTGCGGCAGCGTCCACAGCGATGCCCAGATGCCGGTCGGCGGCCTGCGCTGCAACAGCAGTTCGCCGGCGGTGTTCTCCAGCAGCAGCGCCACGGCCTCGCGTTCGGGCAGTGGCTTGCCGGGCTTGGGCGTGGGCAGTGCCTCGGTCAGGCCTTCACGACGCGCCACGCAATCCTCGTTCACTGGGCACAGCACGCATGCGGGCCTGGCGCGCGTGCACAGCGTGGCGCCGAAATCCATCTGCGCCTGCGTGTAGTCGGCCAGCCTGCCGGCGGGCACGTGTTCGACGTGCGCGTGCGCCAGCGCCCACAGTTGCTTCTCCACCGCGGGCAGGCCGGGCCAGCCGCCGATGCCGTGGTAGCGCGTGAGCACGCGCTTGACGTTGCCGTCGAGTATGGGGAAACGGTCGTCCCACGCCTGCGCCAGGATCGCGCCCGCCGTGCTGCGGCCGATGCCGGGCAGGGCATGCAGCGCATCGAAGTCGCGCGGCAGCTCGCCGCCGTGGTGCGCCACGCAGGCCTTGGCGGCGGCGTGCAGGTTGCGTGCGCGGGCGTAGTAGCCCAGGCCCGCCCAGTGCGCCATCACGTCGTCGGTGGACGCCGCGGCCAGGTCGGGCAGGGTGGGGAAGCGCTCGACGAAACGCTGGAAGTACGGGATCACCGTGGCGACCTGCGTCTGCTGCAGCATGATTTCCGACAGCCACACGCGGTACGGCGTGCGCGGGTGCTGCCACGGCAGGTCGTGGCGGCCGGAGACGTCGAACCAGGCGAGCAAGCGGTGCGCGAAGGTGTCGGTGGTGGCTGCTTTCATGCGAAGGCGTAGAACGAAGCCATTGTAGGAGCGGCTTCAGCCGCGGCCGCGCCCCGACAGCAGTCCATGGCGCACAATGATGAACGCGCCGCAGCGCGTCTGGATAGCGAACAACCACTTCCAACGCACGTCGGGTCGTCTGTCGCGGCTGAAGCCGCTCCTGCAGGGCACCAAGCCGGATCAGCCACCCAACGCTTCCGGCAGCAGCGCGTCGACGAACGATTCCGCATCGAACACGCGCAGGTCCTCCAGCTGCTCGCCGATGCCGGCGTAGCGGATCGGGATGCCGAACTCGCGCGCCAGCGCGAACACCACGCCGCCCTTGGCGGTGCCGTCCAGCTTGGTGACCACCAGCCCGGTGACGCCGACGGCGGCATGGAACTGGCGCAACTGCGACAGCGCGTTCTGGCCGGTGGTGCCGTCGATGACCATCAGCACCTCGTGCGGCGCGGTTTCGTCCAGCTTGGCCAGCACGCGGCGGATCTTGCCCAGTTCGGCCATCAGGCCCTGCTGGGTGTGCAGGCGGCCGGCGGTGTCGGCGATCAGCACGTCGAAGCCACGCGCCTTGGCGGCCTGCAACGCGTCGAACGCGACCGAAGCGGCATCCGCATCCTGGCCCTGCGCGATCACCGGCACGCCGTTGCGTTCGCCCCAGGTCTGCAACTGCGCCACCGCGGCGGCGCGGAAGGTGTCGCCGGCGGCCAGCATCAGCTGGTGGCCGTCTTCCTTGAAGCGGCGCGCCAGCTTGCCGATGGTGGTGGTCTTGCCCACGCCGTTGACGCCGACGGTCAGCACCACGAAGGGCTTGGCGCCCGCGTCGATCACCAACGGCTTGGCGACCGGTTGCAGCAGGGCGACCAGATCGGCGCGCAGGGCCTTCAGCAACGCATTGGCATCGGCGAATTCGCGCGCCTTCATCCGCTTACGCAGATCCTCCACCAGCGCGCTGGTGGCCGGCACGCCGACGTCGGCGGTCAGCAGCGCGGTCTCGATCTCGTCCAGCAGGTCGTCGTCCAGGCGCGGGTTGCGCGAGAACAGGCCGCCCAGGCCCAGGGCGGCGCTGGTGCGGCGCAGGCGGTCGCGCCAGCCGGGCTTGCCGGCGGGGGCAGGTGCGGCGGTTTCGGGCTCCTTCTCCTCCATGGGTGGGGGAGAAGGGGGGCTCTCGGGCGGCGGGGGCGCCGCCCCTGATCCGCCAGTGGGCGGGGTGGCGTCGGTCGCTTCCCGCAAGGCCTCGGCCGGTGCACGCGGGAAGGCGGCGGCGATTTCCTCGGTGGAGAGGGGGGCAGGGCCGGCGTCCGGGCTGTTCTTGGGCTTCTTGCGGCGGAAAAAACCGATCATTTCAGGGGGTATCGAAAAGAGGGCGACATGCTACCACCCGGCCGTTCCCGGCCCGTGCAGGACGGCCTAAAGCCGGGGCAGGCCGGGCCGATAACGACAGTGGGAAACCCCGTGGAGGCAAGCCATGTCCGACATTGCCGGTATCGCCGCTTCGGGCCTGCGCGCCGCGTCGCTGGGAATGCGGGCGGCCGCGCACAACGTCGCCAACCTGGCCACGCCGGAGGCGGCGCGGCAGGGTGTGGTCTTGTCTTCGCTCCCGTCGGGCGGCGTGTCGGTCCGCACGACGGATGCACCCGCTGATCCAGCCGCGCCCCTGGACGATGTCGCCGCGATGCTGACCTACCGGGCGATGGCCGGGGCCAATGTGTTCGTATTGAAGGTGGCGGACCAGGCGCTGGGGCGGCTGCTGGATGTGAGGGCGTAGCGCGGGATGCTCCTCTCTCCCCGAAAGTGGGAGAAGAGGCCCGAAGAGCCTTTTTCGAACGTGATCCTGGGGCGAAGAGGGGGTAATCGAGTCGCCGGCACACGTCCAGCTGTGCGCATGACGATCCGGGTCATACGCGAACGCGGATGCGACACCGGCAAGTCCGTTGATTTGGCTCCGTTCGCCCCTCACCCGCCTTCGGCACCCTCTCCCCGTGGCGGGGAGAGGGGATGTTCCTGGCGGAGTTGGCGATGCATTCGAGCTGGTCGGCACGGGGCGTCACCGTTTCCTTCTCCCCGCTCGGCGGGAAGATGGGAAGAAGCGCCTGACCCTTGGCTAAGAGCCTGTTCACGATCCCGAGCGGCGCGGCCGGCTCGAGCAGCGCGGCCGGTATTCGAGAAAAAAGACCCGTCATTCCGGCGCAAGCCGGAACCCAGTGTCTTTGGGATCTTCGGAATGTTCGCGTCGACTCAATGAAAGTCGCTGGGTTCCGGCTTGACCAGCCATTCGGCTGTTGAAAGCCGCCGGAATGACGAACTCACTTTTTTGAGATCGTGAACAGGTTCTAAGGGGTGGCCGCCAGGCCGGATGAGAGGCGCGCGGTGGTTGGATGGGCGGGATGCGGCGTTGTTCCCTTTTCCCGCAGATGCGGGAGACACGACAGTGTCCCGCGACCTGCCCGATCGCGGACAATGGCGCCATGCAGCCTTCCATTCCGGTCACACGTCCATGAAGCCCGCCCGCAAACCCGCCGGGGCCGGCAGCGTGCGCATCATCGGCGGACGCTGGCGCGGCACCAGGCTGGCCGTGCCGGACAGTCCCGGCCTGCGGCCCAGCAGCGACCGGGTGCGCGAGACGCTGTTCAACTGGCTGATGCCGGCGCTGCCGGGCGCTCGGGTGCTGGACCTGTTCGCCGGCACCGGCGCGCTGGGCCTGGAGGCGCTGTCGCGCGGCGCCGCGCATGCCACCCTGGTGGAGCGCGACCCGGCGTTGTCGCGCGCGCTGCGCGATGCGGTCGCCCGGCTGTCCGCGGCTGCCGAGGTGCAGGCGCAGGACGCGCTGGCGTGGCTGGATGGCGGCGATGCGAAGTTCGACCTCGTCTTCCTCGACCCGCCTTTCGCGGACGGGCTCTGGGAAAAGGCGCTGGCCGGATTGGAGCCCCGCCTGGCCTCTGGCGCCTGGGTCTATCTGGAGTCGCCGGCCGACACCGTGCCGCCGGTGCCCGCCGGCTGGGCGCTGCATCGCGAAGGCCGCACGCGCGACGTGCGCTTCGCCCTGTACCGGGCCCCCGCCGGGCAAGGCGCTGCTACACTTCGCCCCGACGATTCGCCGGCGACGACTGAATGACTGTGGCACGCAACCGGACGGCGGTTTATCCCGGCACGTTCGACCCGATCACCAATGGCCATATCGACCTGATCGATCGCGCCGCGCCGCTGTTCGAGCGGGTGGTGATCGGCGTGGCGGAAAGCCCCGGCAAGGGTCCGGCGCTGCCGCTGGCCCAGCGCGTGGAGCTGGCCCGCGAGGCGGTGGCCGGGCACAGGCACGTGGAAGTGCGCGGCTTCGACAGCCTGCTGGCGCACTTCGTCAAGGAAGTGGGCGGCGGCGTGCTGCTGCGCGGCCTGCGCGCGGTGTCCGACTTCGAATACGAGTTCCAGCTGGCCAGCATGAACCGCCACCTGATCCCGGAAGTGGAAACGCTGTTCCTGACGCCGGCCGAGCAGTATGGCTTCATCTCCTCGTCGCTGGTGCGCGAGATCGCGCGGCTGGGCGGCGACGTGTCCGGCTTCGTGCCGCCGGCGGTGGCGGCGGCGCTGCAGGCGCAGTGGCAGCGTGGCCGCAACGTCGGCTGAAATCGAATAGACCAACAACAGTTCCAACAGGAGGGGGAAGACCCATGAAGAACATCGCAACCCGTATGCTGCTGATCGCCTGCCTCGTGGCGCCGTTCGCGGCCTGCAAGAAGGAGGAGGCCCCGGCTCAGCCGGCCGCCGCGCCGCTGGTGGCGCCCACCACGACCGGCGATGGCGAGTGGAAGGAATACCTGGTCAAGGTGGTCGACAACAACATGGGCACGATCACCAACCAGCCCTACATGTACTACCTGCCGGCCGAGACCGATCCGGAATTCGAGGCCAAGTACGGCCGCCAGCTGGAACAGGCCAAGGGCGCCGTGGCGCGTGGCGTGAGCAGCGGCAACCTGATCGCGTTCGGCTCGCCGGCCAGCACCAAGATCGCCGACCTGGCCGTGGCCGCGTTCGAAGGCGCCGAAGCCGACAGCTTCAAGGGCGTGCGCGTGCTGTTCATCGGCCAGGCCGCCGACAGTGAGCGCGTGCAGGCCGCCGTGACCCCGAGCGGCGCCGAATACGTCTTCGTCGAAGCCAAGTGACCTTTCCGCGCGTGGCCGCCCTGGCGGCCACGCCTTTGCGGAAAGGTCATCCCGGCGCAGGCCGGGATCCAGTGCCTTTGCTGCTGGAGGTCATCCCGGCGCAAGCTGGCACCCAGCGCCTTTACCATCGGAAAGGTCATCCCGGCGCAAGCCCGGACCCAGCGCCTTCCGCCGCCCATCCCCAAGCCAACACGCCGGGCCACCCACGCTTCTCCTTGATCCAGGCCGGCAGCGCAGTGCGGGAACGGCCTTCCCACCCAGCCCGCGCCCACCAGAATGCGGACCGTCGTGCCAAAAGGCACTGGGTCCGGGCTTTCGCCGGGATGACGCTTCGGTTGGAAGTGCACCTAACGGGCAACCACCCCGCCGTCGCGAGGAGCCCCGTATTCGCTCGCACAATGATCCAGTGCATTGCACCAGCCCCGGTGACTTCGACAGGTCCCACGCGTAAAGTCGTTGCATTGACCGGCCCGCGGCCGTCGTAGGCGTTCCCGCATGCGCGGGACGATGAAACACCATGTCCCTCAAGATCAACGAACTCTGCGTCAATTGCGATGTCTGCGAGCCGGCCTGTCCCAACCAGGCCATCTCGATGGGCGAGAGCATCTACGTGATCGACCCGGCGCGCTGCACCGAATGCGTCGGCCATCATGACGAACCGCAATGTGTCGTCGTTTGCCCGGTGGAGTGCATCGACCCCGATCCGGCGTATCCTGAGACCCACGAAGAGCTGCTGGCGAAGATGCTCCGGCTGCAGGGCGACTGACTCCCTGCGCGCGTCGCGCGCTTCGTTCCGGTCCCCGTCCAGGAGAAGTCGTGATCTTCCGCCGAGTCGTTGCCCTGCTGCTTGCCGTCGCCTTCATCCCCGCCGGCTTCGCCGCCGATGCGGACACCCGTCCCGCCGCGCCCTCCCATCCGCCCGGTACCGCCATCGCCAGTGCGCACGAGCTGGCCACGCAGGCGGGCCTGGACATCGTCCGGCAGGGCGGCAATGCCTTCGACGCCGCGATCGCCGTATCGGCCGCGCTGTCGGTGGTGGAACCGATCAGTTCCGGCCTGGGCGGCGGCGGCTTCTTCCTGCTGCACGATGGCAGGACCGGCAAGGACGTCTTCATCGACGCGCGCGAGACCGCGCCCGCGGCGGCCACGCCGGACAAGTACCTGTTGCCGAACGGCGAGTTCGACCGCGACCGCGCCGAGAACGGGCCGTGGGCGGCCGGCATTCCCGGCCTGCCGGCCGCGTTCGTGCACCTGGCGGAAAACTACGGCCGCCTGCCGCTGAAGACCTCGCTGGCGCCGGCCATCCGCATCGCCCGCGAGGGCTTCCCGGTGTACGCACGGTTGGCGCGAGGCTACGCCGCACGGCGTGAGGTGATGGAACGCTACCCAGGTACGCGCGCGGTGTTCCTGGCCAACGGCAAGCCGTTGCAGGAAGGCGACCTGCTCAAGCAACCCGACCTGGCCCGTACCTTGGAACGCCTCGCTGCGCAGGGCTTCGACGGTTTCTACCGCGGCGAGACGGCGAAGAAGCTGCTGGCCGGGGTGAAGGCCGAAGGCGGGCAGTGGACCGTGCAGGAACTGGCTGCCTACACCGTGCGCGAACGCGAGCCGTTGAAGTTCCACTACAACGACTGGCAGGTCACCACCGCGCCGCCGCCATCGTCCGGCGGCGTGGCGCTGACGCAGATGCTGCAGATCCTGGACGCGTACGATCTTTCCGCGCTGGATGAGACGCATCGCGCGCACCTGATCGTGGAAGCGATGCGGCGCGCGTTCCGCGACCGCACGTTCTACCTGGGCGATCCGGATTTCGTCGACATCCCGATGAAGACGCTGACCAGCCCGTACTACGCCGCCGGCCTGCGCGCCACCATCAACCCGGAAAAGGCCACGCCCAGCGACCTGCTGTCCGGCCAGCAGACGCCGCTGGAGGACGAGGAGACCACGCATTTCTCCATCATCGATGCCGAAGGCAACCGCGTCGCCGCCACCCAGACGGTCAACCTGCTGTTCGGTTCCGGCCTGATCCCGCCGGGCACCGGCGTGCTGCTGAACAACGAAATGGACGATTTCGCGCTGAAGCCGGGCACGCCCAATGCGTTCGGCGTGATGGGTTTCGATGCCAACGCGCCGAAGCCGGGCAAGCGCATGCTCAGTTCGATGACGCCCAGCTTCATGGAGTCGCCAGAGCGCGTCGCCGTGCTGGGCACGCCCGGCGGCAGCCGCATCATCACCATGGTGCTGCTGGGCATGCTGGGTTACGACGCCGGCCTGGGCGCGCAGGAAGTCGCGGCGCTGCCGCGTTTCCACCACCAGTGGATGCCGGACGTGATCCAGGCCGAAAGCGGGATGTTCTCCGACGACGTGGCCCGCCAGTTGCAGGCGATGGGCCACACGCTGAGCCTGCCGGGCGATGGCGTCTCCGGCCGCGCCTCCAGCCACCAGTGGGGCAACCTGCAGACGGTGGAATGGGACAAGGCCGCCAACACGCTCAGCGGCGGCAGCGATCCGCGCAATCCGGTGGGCTCGGCGAAGGTGGAGCCGGCGGCGGAGAGCCCGCGCTGACGGCCGGCAACGGTGGGAGCGGCCTCCGGCCGCGAGCTTCATTGGCAGGCAGGTAAAGCTCGCGCCGGGACGGCGCTCCCACATCATCGATGTGAGCGAGGCAGGGTGCGCCCTGGCGCACCGTTGTGATCGCAAGTAAGGTGTTGAAGTCCGACCGTTCGCCATCCGGACGCGATGCGGCGCGTTCATCATCATGCAGGCGGAAGAGCCATCGGTGCGCGGTGCGCCAGGGCGCACCCTACGCCTTCCCGCGCCGTCAGGCGGGAGTAGAATCGTCGCATGAAACTCTGGTCGCTGCTGGGCAATTCCCAGAAACTCGATGGCGGCGCGATGTTCGGAAACGCGCCGCGCGCCATGTGGGAGAAGTGGTCGCCGCCGGATGCGCACAACCGCATCGAGCTGGCCTGCCGCGCGCTGCTGGCCAGCCCGTTGAACGGCAAGACGGTACTGTTCGAGACCGGCATCGGCGCGTTCTTCGAGCCGAAGATGCGCGAACGCTTCGGCGTGCAGGAAGACCGCCACGTGCTGCTGGATTCGCTGCGGCAGGCCGGGTTCGGCCACGAGGACATCGACGTGGTGGTGCTCAGCCACCTGCACTTCGACCACGCCGGCGGCCTGCTGGCGCCCTGGCGGGAAGGCCGCACCCCGGAACTGCTGTTCCCCAACGCCACGTTCGTGGTCGGCGCCGAGCACTGGCAGCGCGCATTGAAGCCGCATCCACGCGACCGCGCCAGCTTCATCCCCGAACTGCCGCCGCTGCTGGAAGCCAGCGGGCGGCTGGAATTGGTCCCGGGCGGGCATTCGCGGGCGCTGGGCGACAGCGTGCGTTTCAGCTTCAGCGACGGCCATACGCCGGGGCTGATGCTGGCGGAAATCGTCGGGCCGGAGCGCACCGACGGCCAGCCGCATGGCGGCGTGGTGTTCTGCGCCGACCTGATCCCCGGCCGTTCGTGGGTGCACGTGCCTATCACCATGGGCTACGACCGCAACGCCGAATTGCTGATCGACGAGAAGCGCGTCTTCCTGGAAGACAAGCTGGCGCGCAACGTACATCTGTTCTTTACCCACGACCCGGGCTGCGCACTGGCGCAGGTGACCCGCGACGAGAAGGGCAGGTTCGGCACCGCGCACGAAGTCGCCGAACTGCACGCCCGCCCGTTGGCGGCGTGATCACCCCTGTAGGAGCGACGTCAGTCGCGACCGGGAGCCTGGAAAGCCTTGAAGCCACGGATCAACGCGGATAAAACGGATCGCGGCACAGCATTACGACACGTGCCAAGGCGGGAATGGCGGATCAAGGCAAAAAGCCTTATCCGCGTCGATCCGTGGCTACCTATTGCTTTCTTTGATTTCCCGGTCGCGACTGACGTCGCTCCTACAGGACGCTTTCCGTGCCGGAAGGTCTAAACTCTACGGGCGTGGTTGGCGGATGACGGCATGCATTCGATAGAAGTGGTGCTGGCGATGTTGCTGGCGGTGATCGGCAGCGGCTACCTGGTGAGGGTGCTGCCGTTCTCGCTGCCGTTGCCGCTGGTGCAGATCGGGCTGGGAGCGGCGATCGCCGGCATGTCCGGCAGCGCGGTGACGCTGGATCCGGCGATCTTCTTCCTGCTGTTCCTGCCGCCGCTGCTGTTCCTGGACGGCTGGCGCATCCCCAAGGAAGGCCTGTTCCGCGACCGCGCGATGATCCTGGAACTGGCGCTGGGGCTGGTGGTGTTCACCGTGGTCGGCGTGGGCCTGCTGATCCACTGGCTGATCCCGGCGATGCCACTGGCGGTGGCGTTCGCGCTGGCGGCGATCGTGTCGCCGACCGATCCGGTCGCGGTGTCCTCCATCGCCGCGCGGGTGCCGATACCGAAACGGTTGATGCATATCCTGGAAGGCGAATCGCTGCTCAACGACGCCTCCGGCCTGGTGTGCTTCCGTTTCGCGGTGGCCGCGGCGATGACCGGCGGCTTTTCGCTGGCCACCGCCTCGCTGACCTTCCTGTGGGTGGCATTGGCGGGGCTGGCGGTCGGTGTCGGCTTCACCTGGGGCGTGAGCCTGGCGCAGCGCTGGCTGTCCAGGCAGTTCGGCGAGGAAAGCGGCTCGCCGATCCTGATCAGCCTGCTGATCCCGTTCGGCGCCTACCTGATCGCCGAGCACCTGCAGGCTTCCGGCATCCTGGCCGCGGTATCGGCCGGCATCACGATGAGCTACGTCGAACTCAGCGGCCGCGCGCTGGCGACCACGCGCGTGCAGCGCGCGGCGGTCTGGGACACCGTGCAGTTCTCGCTCAACGGCATCGTCTTCGTGCTGCTGGGCGAACAGTTGCCCGCCATCCTGAGTTCGGCCGCGACGACGGTGCGCGAGAGCGGCCATCTCAATCCCGGCTGGCTGGTGGTCTACGCGCTGGCGATCAACCTGGGGCTGGCGTTGCTGCGCTTCGTCTGGGTGTGGGTGTCGCTGCGCTGGGGCATGTGGACGGCGCAGCGACGCGGCGAACCGGTGAAGCGGCCGCACTGGCGGCTGGTGGCGGCGACGTCGCTGGCGGGCGTACGCGGCGCGATCACGCTGGCCGGCGTGCTGACCCTGCCGCTGGCGCTGCCGGACGGCACGCCGTTCCCGGCGCGCGACCTGGCGGTGTTCCTGGCGATGGCGGTGATCCTGCTGTCGCTGCTGGCCGCCAGCATCGCCCTGCCGCGCCTGCTGAAAGGACTGGAAGTGCCGCCAGAACCGGCCGAACGGCATGAAGAGGACCTGGCGCGGCTGGAAGCGGGCCGCGCCGCGATCGCCGCCATCCAGGAGGCGCAGCACGCGCTGTCGGAGCAGGCTGGCACCGACGCCGAACTCTACGTCAGCGCCGCCACCCGCGCGATGGAAACCTACCAGCGACGGCTGGATGGCTCGGCCGGCGGCGTGGAGGCGGAAAAACTGCGCCGGGCGGATACGGCGGAACGGGCGCTGCGGCTGGCCGGACTGCGCGCCGAACGCGAAGCGCTGTTCAGCCTGGCCCGGCATCGTCGGATCTCCGACGAAACCTCGCGCCGACTGGTACGCGAACTGGACCTGATGGAGTCGCGCCTGGTGGAGCCCGCTTCCCGGAAGGGGTGAGCGGAAGCGGGCCAGGGTCCGTTGACGCAAGCGCATTGTCGTATCGAATGTTGACTGGAAATCCATAGTCCACCGTCTCCATAATCCACCGTCGTCCCGGCGCAGGCCGGGACCCAGTGCCTTGAACCCCGGACGGCAGAAAGTCGCTGGGTCCGGCCTGCGCCGGGACGACGGATGCGTCATGGCCCGATGCGAAATGCTCTGGATGCGCGTGCATCGTCCAGCATGCAGAAGCGCGCATGGCAGCCGCAGTCGGTCCCACTCAGCCGATGCAAGGGAAGTCTCGCAGCTCCGCGCGCGGTAGCCGCGTTCCCGATCCACGCCTTGCCCGCGATCCGGATGAGGCCGCATGAAAGCAAAACCGTGGGAGCGACATAAGTCGCGACGGCAAGATCACCCGGCAGTGACTTTCCCCGGCAACGTTCTCACAATGCTGCCGGTTGCCCTGTCCGGTCTATGGCGCAGCCGTGGACGGCCCTCACTCCACCCGCGTGCCGAAGATGCGGTCGCCGGCATCGCCCAGGCCGGGCAGGATGTAGCCCTTGTCGTTGAGCCGTTCGTCGATGGCGGCGGTATAGATCTCGACGTCGGGATGCGCGGCTTCCAGCGCGGCCAGGCCTTCCGGTGCGGCGACCAGGAAGATGCCCTTGATCCGCTTCGCCCCGGCGCGCTTCAGCATGTCGATGGTGGCGATCAGGGTGCCGCCGGTGGCCAGCATCGGATCCAGGATCAGCGCGTCGCGCTCGTCCAGGCGCCCGGTCAGGCGTTCGAAGTACGGCACCGGCTGCAGCGTTTCCTCGTCGCGCTGCAGGCCGACCACGCTGACCTTGGCGGCGGGGATCAGCGCCAGCACGCCGGGCAGCATGCCCAGCCCGGCGCGCAGGATCGGCACCAGCGTGATCTTGGCGCCGGCGATCTTCTTCACCTGCACGGGGCCGGCCCAGCCCGGCATCGTGGCCGGTTCGGTGTCCAGGTCGGCGGTGGCCTCGTAGGCCAGCAGCGTACCGAGTTCGGTCACCAGTTCGCGGAATCCCTTGGTGCTGAGCCCGGCATCGCGCAGCAGGCCGATCTTGTGCTGTACGAGGGGATGGCGGACTTCGACGGTTTTCATGGGGCGGCTCCAGAGCGTATGCGCGAAGTCTGCAACAAACGGCGCGGGCCGTGTAGGCGCGAGCATAACAACCCTGGGTTTGTAGGAGCGGGCCATGCCCGCGATGCTCTTCGTCCAGAAGCATCGCGCCCATGTACCCCCGGGGCATGAAGCGCGTTCCTACAGGCCATTGCGAGGGGTCACGGATGGCTCCCGGAAGCCCGATCCATGGAGGATTGCCGTCGCGACTTGCGTCGCTCCCACAAGAACAACGATCTTTTCCGTCTTGCGGTGCGCGCGGCTTGCCGGAAAAAACGAAGCCGGCAGGCGCCGGCTTCGTGGCATCGGTCGATGGCCGATGGTCAGAACGCCCAGCGCAGGACCAGCTGGTAGCTCGGGCCGGCTTCTTCGGTTTCCAGCTCGTACTCGTCGTAGTCGCGGGCGATCTGGTCGCCCAGGGTGTCGAACTTGTGGAAGAACTCGTCTTTCGACGCATCCAGCAGGTTGGCGGCCGACAGGCGCAACGACACGTTCTTGCCGAAGCGCTTCTCGACGAAGGCTTCCAGGTCCTCGCCGTACTTGACGGTCACTTCCTCGCCCAGGACGCGCTCGTAGGCGTCGCCCTGCTTGCGGTAGCTCACGCCGAAGCTGGCGGCCAGCGATGGCAGGTCCTGGATGAAGCCGATGTTGAAGACCGACTTCGCCTGTTCGTTGAAGCGGCGCTGGCCCAGGAAGTCGTCGACCTTGGACTTCACGTACGAGTAGTTCAGGAACACGCCGGTGTTGTCCAGGCCGAACACGCTCAGCGGCGTGGACAGGTCGAACTCGACGCCGTAGACCTTGCCGTCGCCGACGTTGGCCGAGGTGAACACCCAGCTTTCCGCCGGCTCTGCCGCCATGGCCTCTTCGATGGTCTCGTAGTCGCCGTCCTCGACCATTTCCTCCCAGTTGTCGAGCGCTTCCTCGCTCGGCGCGCCGGTGTTGATCACTTCGATCAGGTTCTTGACGTCGCGGTAGAAGAAGTTGATGCCGACCACGCCCTTCTTGCCGAGGCGGCGCTCGTAGCCGAAATCGATGCCGTTGGCGGTTTCCGGGTCGAGACGGGGGTTGCCGATATAGTCGTTGTCGCCGAACTCGCCGTCCAGCAGGGCCGGGATCAGCTCGTTGAAGTTCGGGCGCTTGACGCTCTTGGCCAGCGACAGGCTGATGCGGTCGGCGTCGGTCAGGTCCCAGCGCAGGTGCGCGGACGGCAGCAACTCGTTGTAGTCCTTGCTGGCGCTGCCTTCCACTTCGCCGTCCTCGATGTAGCGGATGTCGGACTTGGTGGTTTCGTAGCGCAGGCCGGCTTCCCACGACAGGATGCCCACCTTGCCGTTGAACTGGATGTACGGGTCCAGGCGCTTTTCCTCGATCACGCTGGCGACGACGCCGTCCAGCTCGTAGACCACCGGGTCGCCTTCGTCATCGGCTTCCCACTCGTAGGTGGTGAAGGCGAAGTCGCGCTTCTTGCGGCGGTAGTCCACGCCGAACTCCATCTCGGCCGCGCCGACCGGGCGCTTGTGCGCGATCTTGAAGCTGCTCTCGGTGTCCTTGGCATCGATGTATTCGGCTTCGGCCTCGGATTCGTCCCATTCGCCGTTCTCGTAGGCGTGGGCTTCCTCGCTTTCCCAGCTCTTGTCGGTGAAGCGGGCGTGGTCGAGCTCGAACTTGGTGGTGCCGCCGGCCATGTCGAAGCGGTATTCCAGGCCCACGCCCCAGTTGGCCTGGTCGACGGTGGCCAGGCCCGGCACGTCGGAGGTGATCACGTCGTCGTCGTCGTACTCTTCCTCGAAGGACACTTCGGTCACGTCGCGGTCGGTCTTGACGTAGAAGCCGTCGATGCTGAGGCGGCCGGTGTCGCCGACGTTGGCGGTATAGGAGAGGTTGGCCGAGTAGTCGCGGCCGTCCTTGACTTCGGTCTGGTCCTCCCAGCTGACCAGTTCTTCCATCGATGGATCTTCGAAGCGGTCCGAACGCTTCAGTTTGGCGCGGTAGCGGTCCTGCACGTTGACGCCGGCGAGGATGCGGCCGCCCAGGGCGTCGCCGCTGGTCACCGCACCGAAGGTCGGGTTCACTTCGCCGTCGTACCAGCGGTTCGCGCCGATGCGGACATAGCTGCCGTCGAACTCGTAGGCGTCGCGCAGGACGATGTTGATCGCGCCGGCGATGGCGTCGCCGCTGCGGTTGGCGCTGTTGCTGCGCAGGATTTCGACACGGTCGACCATTTCCGCCGGGATCCGGTCGACCCAGAACGAACGGTCGTCGCCGGCGCCCGGCACCTTCTTGCCGTTGATCAGCACCTGGGTGTAGCCGCCGGGCAGGCCGCGCATCTGGGCGCCGTCGAATTCCATGATGTCCGAGCCGACGAAGCCGACGCCGGGCACGCGCTTGAGCATGTCGCCCACGGTGTTGGGCTCGAAGCGCTGGAAGTATTCCAGGTCGTAGACCAGGGTGGGGGCGGTGTCGTCGGTGCGGTTGCGGTAGGCGATCTCGGCCTGCACGACGATCGTGTCGAGCTGCTTGGGATCCGCCGCGGCACCGGCATCGGGCGCCTGGTCCTGCGCGATGGCGGCGAGGCTGGCCGGCAGCATGGCCATGCAGAACAGGGCCTGCGACAGGCCGGCGGCCAGGGCATTGCGTTTCATCGTGTAGCGTCCCCGTGATGAAAAGTAAACGCCACTTTGTAGGCATGCCGCATGGCGGGAACATGACACAAGGATTCCATTTCGATGACACTTCCGGGTCGCGGCCGGAATGACACGAAAGCGTCATGGAGCTTGCGTAAAAAATGACGGTTTGTTGACGGCGCAATCGCCGTGGGAGAAATCCAGTGAAGCCACGCCTTGTCCTGCTCGCGTTTCCGTTGTTGCTGGCCGCGTGCTCCGCCACGCAGGCGCCTTCGCCCGCGTCGACGGCGGAAGCGAGCGCGACCCCGGTGGACCGCGAACCGGACGAGAACGTCGAGAAGGACCCGCTGCTCAGCGAAGCGAAGGTGCCGCACGTGGTGGTGACGGAAGCCTTCATCACGGCCGCCACGCCGGACGAGAACGTGGATTCCCCCGCCAGTTGGCGCGCGCCGGACGGCAAGCGCTGGCTGATCGCGACGGCCAAGGCCACCAACAGGCTGGTGGTCTACGACGGCGGCACCGGCAAGCAGGTGCGTACCGTGTCCGGCACCGGCACGGCGCTGGGCCAGATGCGGCGCCCCAACGGCATCGCCGTGATCGACGATCTGGTGCTGGTGGTGGAACGCGACAACCAGCGCGTGCAGGTCTTCCAGTTGCCGGATTTCGAGCCGCTGCTGGCGTTCGGCGCCGAGGATCTCAAGCAGCCCTATGGGCTGTGGGTACGTCCGCAGAAGGACAGCTACGAGGTGATCGTCAGCGACAACTACATGTCGCCGCAGGACAAGGACCTGCCGCCGCCCCTGGCCGAACTGGACAAGCGTTTCAAGCGCTACCAGCTGCGCCGCGTGCCCGATGGCTGGCAGGCGACATTGATGGACATGTTTGGCGACACCACCGAGGCTGGCGCGATCCGCATCGCCGAGTCGGTGTTCGGCGACGCCGACAACGACCGCCTGCTCCTGGCCGAGGAGGATGTCGCCAGCGGTACCCGCCTGCGCGAGTACGGCCTGGATGGCAGGTATCGCGACCGCGACATCGGCGCGGACCTGTTCAAGGCACAGGCCGAGGGCATGGCATTGGCCAAGTGCCGCGATGGCGGCGGCTACTGGATCGCGACGGACCAGTTCAAGGACCGCAGCGTGTTCCATGTGTTCGAACGCAGGACGCTGGAGTATCGCGGTGCGTTCGCCGGGGACAAGACGGCCAATACCGACGGTGTGTGGCTGGACCAGAGCGTCGATGCGCGCTTCCCCGAGGGCATCTTCTATGCGGTGGACGACGACCAGGCGGTGGCCGCGTTCGACTGGCGCGATATCGCCAAGGCGTTGTCGCTGCCCGCCTGCCGGGGGGAATGACCATGGCCGTGATGGCGCCGCGAATGTCGCGCGGCCTGCTGGCCGCATTGCTGGCGATGTCGTGTCCGGCCGCATGGGCGCAGGACGCGGCCTGGCGCCAGCACGAGCCGAACACGCGCGTGCCGAAGGGCGTGATGCGCTATGCGCCGACGGGCTTCCCGGACCGCATCGTCGCTTCGCCGGCGGCGGATGCGGCGACCGGTTTCGCGGTCGCCTGGCGCACCAGCGCGGCGGTGGAGTCGCCGCTGCTGGAGGTGGTGGTGGCCGGCGATTCGCCGGACATGGGCGAACCGCGCCAGGTGCGCGCCACCACCCGCGTACTGGAGACCGAGAACGGCGTTGCCCACCATCACCGCGCCGACGTGGACGGCCTGCGGCCTGACACGCTGTACGCCTGGCGCGTACAGGGCGAGCGCACATGGAGCGCCTGGCACCACACGCGCACGGCCGCGGGCGCGGAGGCGCCGCTGACGCTGCTGTACTTCGGCGACACCCAGAACAAGAACGTCAGCCTGACCACCCGCGTGGTGCGTGAGGCCATGCGCCATGCGCCCGACGCGCGGCTGGCGCTGTATGCCGGCGATCTGGTCAGCGGCGGCGACGGCGAGGACGACAACGAGTGGGGCGAGTGGTTCGAGTCGAACGAAACGCTGCCCACCTCGATGGCCGTGGCGCCGGCGCCGGGCAACCATGAGTACTTCGAGGAATTCGAGGACACGCCTCAGGAGCGCCGCGTGCTGGGCGCGCACTGGCCGGTCCAGTTCGCCCTGCCGCGCAACGGCGTGGCGCAGGCGGCGGAAACGACGTACTGGTTCGATTACCAGGACGTGCGCGTGGTCGTCATCGATGGAACGTCGGCGCTGGATCTCGGCACCGCGAAGGCGCAGGCACAGTGGCTGGATGGCGTGCTGGCGTCCAACCCGCACCGCTGGAGCATCGTGCTGACGCACCAGCCGTTCTATTCGCCGCGCGAGGGGCGCGACAACGTGTTGCTGCGGAAGCACCTGCTGCCGGTCATCCGCAAGCGCAAGGTCGATCTGGTGTTGCAGGGCCACGACCATGTGTACGGACGCCGCTTGCCGGGCGACGAACCCACGCCCGTGTTCGTCGTCTCGGTCACCGGCGCCAAGCAGTACCGGTTGTCGGACGATGCCCGGACCACGATGAAGCCGGTGGCCGAGGACACCCAACTGTTCCAGGTGCTGCGCTTCGATGGGCCGCGCCTGCGCTACGAAGCGCGCACGGCGACGGGCCGGCTCTACGATGCGTTCGAGCTGGTCGATCAGGGGGCTACGGGCAAGCAGTTGGTCGAACATGCGGAAGAGCGTATCGACGAGCGCGACTGCGCGCGCGCCGAGACGCTCAAGGGCCGTGCCGACCGTTGCTGGGAATGAGCGTCTGCAGGAGGGGCTTTGGCTCCGACCGTTCCGCGCGCGAGGTGCATTGCAGTCGGGGCGGAAGCCCTTCCTGCAGGGGCACGGTTTCACCACCCTCTCCAATCTCCGGGAAATTCCCATGTCCAAGCGAAACCGTTTCGTACTCGCAGCGCTGCTGTGCGCATTGGCAAGTGCCGCCGTGGCGAGGGAAGAACACATCCGCCATCCCTTCCTGGCCGAACAGCCCAGGTCCGCACCGGAGGAAGTGCTGCTGGCCGTGGAGATTCCGGCGGGCAGTTTCACCAAGTACGAGATCAATGACGAGGGGCTGGTGTTCGTGGACCGTTTCCAGTCGATGCCGGTGGCGTATCCCGCCAACTACGGCTCCATGCCGCGCACGCTGGCCGGCGATGGCGATCCGCTGGACGCGCTGGTGCTGACGCGCGAGCCGCTGCATCCGGGCGTGCTGATCAAGTTCCGCCCGGTCGGCGTGCTGCGCATGATCGACGACGGCGAACACGACGAGAAGATCATCGGCGTCCCCACCGACAAGGTCGATCCCACCTACGCCGACATCCGCGACCTGTCCGACCTGCCGGAGATCGAGCGCGACCGCATCGAGGCGTTCTTCCGCGTCTACAAGGACCTGCCGAAAGGGCGCAATCCCGTGCAACTGGATGGCTTTGGCGATGCCGCGGAGGCGAAGGCGCTGATCCGCGCGTCGCTGGAGCGTTTCGACGCCAAGAGGCCGTAGGGCGGATATCGGCCCGTATCGATGGACAGGCCCGTCATCCCGGCGCAAGCCGGGACCCAGAGCCTCATGCTTTTCCGACTATCGCGGATGCCAAGTCACTGGGTCCCGGCTTGCGCCGGGATGACGTCGAGGGTGCCGGCGCGTAACGCGAAGGCCGGGTCGTAGCGTGCTTCGCCCGATTGCAGCGCGAAATCTTCGCTGGCGGCGCGCCACGGCGGGAGCGCCGGCCGCTCGTGGCTTCAGGCCGCGGCGGACTGCGACAGCCGCGGGCCTTCGCGCAATGCCTTGCCGACCATGCCCACCAGCAAGTCCAGTTCGTCGGACGTCATCATGAAGTGCGGGGTGAAGCGCAGCGAGTTGGCGCCGCCGTGGATGACGTTGAGCCCTTGTTCGCGCAGCCATTCCTCGGTGGAGCCGGCGCCGTAGCACTTGAACTGCGGCGACAGTTCGCAGGAGAACAGCAGGCCGGTGCCCTGCACGTTGGTGATCAGGCCGCCCAGCTCGCCCTTCAGTTTCTCCAGTTTCTGCACCGCTTCGACGCCGCGCTTGCGGATGTTGTCGCGCACCTGCGGCGAAAGCAGGTCCATCACCGCGCAGGCGACGTCCAGCGCGCGCGGGTTGGTGGTCATGGTGTTGCCGTACACGCCCTTGCGGTACAGGCCGGCGGCGCGCTCGTTCACGGCGAGCACCGACAGCGGGTACTGCGCGGCGTTCAGCGCCTTGGAATAGGTTTCCATGTCCGGCGCGTCCAGGCCCTCGAAGCCCGGGTAATCGACGATGGACAGCACGCCGTGCGCGCGCAGGCCGGCCTGGATCGAATCGACCAGGAACAGGCTGCCGTGGCCGCGGGTCAGTTCGCGCGCGGCCGCATAGAACGCAGGCGGCACCGAGCGGCCGGGGTCGCCTTCGCCCATCACCGGCTCCAGGAACACCGCCTCGACGAACCAGCCGTTGGCCTCGGCGTCGGCGAAGGCGCGCTTCAGCGCCTCCACGTCGTAAGGCTCGATGGCGATCAGCGAATCCTCGTTGCGGAAGCTGGCCAGGTGTTGCTGGTAGGCCTGGCGCGAGGAATCGGAATACAGCGCCGGGCGTTCGGTGCGGCCATGGAAGCTGCCCTTCACCACGACGCGCTTGATGGCGCGGCCGGCGTGGCGGCCGTCCGGATCGGTCATCAGCTTGGTGTTGATGTCGGCGATGCGCGCGGCCAGGCCGACCGATTCCGAGCCGGAATTCAGGCACAGGAACTTCGCGTAGGGACAGCCGCCGCGAGTGTGGCCGATCTCCCGGCGCAGTGCGCGGTCGAAGCGCAGTTGCGACAGGCTGGGGGTCATGATGTTGGCCATCACCTGCGGGCGCGCCATCGCGTCCAGCACCGCCTGCGGCGCGTGGCCGAAGCCGAGCATGCCGTAGCCGCCGGCGTCGTACAGCACCGCGCCGTTCAGCGTGACCACCCACGGGCCGCGAGCGGCCAGTGCGATGTAGGGGTTGATGGCGTCGTCGGCGTAGAAATTGACGTAGCCGGCCTGCACGGCGCGCAGCTGCGCGTTCTCGTCCAGGTCGAACAGTTCGGCGAACTCGTCGCGCAGGCGCGCGTGTTCGGCGGCGGCGGCCTCGATGGCGGCCGGCAGCTCCGGATGCGACTTGGCCAGCCGGATCACCGTGGCGTCGTCCAGGCCGTGGGTCAGGCGCTTGCCTTTGTGGGCGCGCAGGGGAGCAAGCGAGTCGATCGGGGCCATGGCATTCCTCCGGCTGGAAGCGTGAAACAGTTATTATCGGGATAAATTCGTCGTTTGACAGTTGTGATCCGCGCATTTTTCGTCGATATTTCGTCGATCCGCCGAAAACTGCCGTCCGAATGAAGCTCACCGCCGCCGACGAACAATTGCTCTCAGTGCTGCGCGAGAATGCCCGTGCCTCCACCGCGCAGATCGCCCGCCGGCTGGACCTGTCGCGCACCACCGTGCAGAGCCGGATCGAGCGGCTGGAACGCGAGGGCGTGATCAGCGGCTACACGGTGCGCGTCCACGACGAGTACGAGCGCGGCAACATCCGCGCCCACATCATGATCACCGTGCATCCCAAGCAGATGCCGGCCGTCGTCAAGGCGTTGCGCGAGATGCCGCAGGTGCGCCATCTGCATTCGGTCAGCGGCGGCTGGGACCTGGTCGCGATGGGGGTGGTGCCGACGGTCGCGGAGATGGATGTGCTGACCGACCGCATCGGCGCGATCGATGGCGTCGAACGGACGACTTCGTCCATCATCCTCTCGACGAAGTTCGAGCGCTGAAGGACCCCGACGGGCACACCATGCCGCAGGCCATGCTTCCCATCATCGACATCTCCGCCCTGTTCGACCGGGCGCAACGTGACCATCGCGAGCGGACTGCGGCGCGGATCGGCGAGGCGTGCCGCACGCAGGGGTTCTTCTACATCACCGGTCATCGCATCGCCGAGGAACTGCAGCGGGCGCTGCAGGCGGCCAGCCGGGAGTTCTTCGCGCTGCCGCAGGCGGAAAAGATGCGGATCGGGATGTTGCGCGGCGGTCGCGCCTGGCGCGGCTACTTCCCGGTCGGCGGCGAACTGACCAGCGGCAAGCCGGACCGCAAGGAGGGCCTGTACCTGGGCACTCCGTTGCCGCAAGGCGATCCGCGCGTGCGCGCCGGCTGGCCGCTGCACGGCGACAACCTGTGGCCGGAGCGGCCGCGGGAATTGCGGCAAGCCGTGCTGGACTACATGGCGGTGGCCGAACGCGCCGCGCACGCCGTGCTGGAAGGCGTGGCGCTGAGCCTTGGCCTGGACGACGACTGGTTCCTGCGGCATTACACCGCCGATCCGACGGTGCTGTTCCGGATCTTCCACTATCCCCCGCAGGCGCCGGACGAAGTGCAGTGGGGCGTGGGAGAACATACGGACTATGGCCTGCTGACGCTGTTGCTGCAGGACGCCGTGCCGGGCCTGCAGGTCAAGACCCGGCAGGGCTGGATCGCCGCGCCGCCGATCCCGGGCACGCTGGTCTGCAATATCGGCGACATGCTCGACCGCCTGACCGGCGGCGTCTATCGCTCGACGCCGCATCGCGTGCTCAACGCCAGCGGCCGCGAGCGTTATTCGTTTCCGCTGTTCTTCGACCCGGATTTCTCGGCGAAGGTGACGCCGTTGCCGCAGCATGCGCGCATCGATGCGACGCAGGTGGCGGCGGACCGCGCGGACCGCTGGGATGGCGCCAGCGTGCTGGCGCCGTTCGACGGGACCTATGGCGACTACCTGCTGGGCAAGGTCGGCAAGGTGTTCCCGCAACTGCTGGAACGGGTGGTCTGACGGCGGACCGTCCGGGCGGACGGCTACAATGCGCTGCCAGAAAATCCCCCCGCGATGAAGAAATCCGACTTCCACTTCGACCTGCCCGATGCATTGATCGCCCAGGCACCCTTGCCCGAGCGTTCCGCCAGCCGCCTGCTGGTGGTGCCGCCGGGCGACGCGCCCTTTGCCGACCGCCACGTTCGCGACCTGCCGGAATGGTTGAACCGCGGCGACCTGCTGGTGTTCAACGACACCCGGGTGATCCCGGCGCGCCTGTTCGGCCAGAAGGCCAGCGGCGGGCGGGTCGAGATCCTGATCGAGCGCCTGCTGCCGGACAACGTCGCGCGCGCGCAGATCGGCGCCAGCAAGTCGCCGAAGCCGGGCGGCCGCATCCAGCTGGATGCCGGTGGCGAGGCGGAAGTACTGGGCCGCGAAGGCGATTTCTACCAGCTCCGCTTCCATGTGCCCGACTCGCTGGAGAGCTGGCTGCAGAAGGCCGGCCGCCTGCCGTTGCCGCCGTACATCCGGCGCGATCCGGGCAAGGACGACGACGAGCGCTACCAGACCGTGTTCGCGCGCGAACTGGGCGCGGTGGCGGCACCGACCGCCGGCCTGCATTTCGACGATGCGCTGCTGGCCACGCTGCGCGCGCAGGGCGTGGAATTCGGCCACGTCACCCTGCACGTCGGCGCCGGCACCTTCCAGCCGGTGCGGGTCGACGACGTGCGCGAGCACCGCATGCACAGCGAATGGCTGAACGTCGGCGCGTCACTGGTGGAGCAGGTCCGCGCCGCGCGCGCGCGCGGCGGCCGGGTGATCGCGGTGGGCACGACGGTGGTGCGCGCGCTGGAATCGGCGACGCGCCAGAATGCCGCGGGCGAGGCCGAACTGCAGCCGTTCGCCGGCGAGACCCGCATCTTCATCTTCCCGGGTTACCGCGTCCGCAGCGTCGATGCGATGGTGACCAATTTCCATCTGCCGGAAAGCACGCTGCTGATGCTGGTCTCCGCCTTCGCCGGCAAGGCGCGCGTGTTCGCTGCCTACGAACATGCGGTGCGCGAGAAGTACCGCTTCTTCTCCTACGGCGACGCCATGCTGCTGTTCCCGCAGGGCGATCCCCTGTAGGAGCGGCTTCAGCCGCGACCGTGAAATAAAGAAACCCTTGGCCACAGATTGACGCGGACAAGCACGGATGAAGTTCTTTTCGCTTCATCTCATCCGTGTGATCCGTGCGAATCCGTGGCCAATGCTTGTTCTGTTCTTGCGGTCGCGGCTGAAGCCGCTCCTACAGGGGGCTTGGAGCGCGATTGGCTCCATTGCGGCAAAGCCACTAGTATTCCCGTTCGCTGCTCGCGCCTACCCGCTTCAGGCAACGCCAGAGCCGGATATCCCCCTTTCCAAGGAGACACTCCCGATGCGTCCTGTCGCACGCGCTTCCCGTTTCGCCCGAATTCCGCATATTTTCGTCGCCGCCGGCCTGCTGCTGGCGCTGGCCGCCTGCCGGCCGCAACCGGCGGGCGATGCAGCTTCCGGCGCGGCCGCCGCCGCCGATGCGGGCGAAGTCAATCTCTATACGACGCGCGAGCCGGCGCTGGTGCAGCCGCTGCTGGATGCGTTCACCCAGCAGAGCGGCGTCAAGGTGAATACCGTGTTCGTGCGCGACGGCCTGCCCGAACGCCTGCGCGCCGAAGCCGAACGTTCGCCGGCCGACGTGCTGATGACGGTGGACAGCGGCAACCTGTTGGACCTGGTCGATGGCGGACACACCCAGCCGATCGCCTCGGAGGTGCTGGACGCTGCCATCCCCGCCCACCTGCGCGGCGCGGACGGGCAGTGGTACGCGCTGTCCCTGCGCGACCGCGTGCTGTACGCGCGCAAGGACCTGTCGCTGTCGGGTTTCGCCTATGAAGACCTGGCCAAGCCGGAATGGAAGGGCAAGGTCTGCATCCGTTCCGGCCAGCACCCGTACAACACCAGCCTGATCGCGGCGATGATCGCGCACGACGGCGAAGCGGCCACCGAGCAGTGGCTGCGCGGCGTGAAGGCCAACCTGGCGCGCAAGGCGGCCGGCGGCGACCGCGAAGTCGCACGCGACATCCTGGGCGGCATCTGCGAGATCGGCATCGCCAACGCCTATTACGTGGGCCGGATGAAGAACAGCCCGGAAGGTTCCGAGCAGCGCCAGTGGGGAGACGCCATCCAGGTGGTGCGCCCGGTGTTCGCCTCGGCGCAGGACGGCGGCACCCACGTCAACATCAGCGGCGCGGCGGTGGCGAAGTTCTCGCCCAACCGCGACAACGCGGTGAAGCTGCTGGAGTTCCTGGTGTCGGACGAGGCGCAGAGCCTGTACGCGAAGGCGAACTACGAATACCCGGTGAAGGCGGGCGTGGAACTGGACCCGGTGGTGGCCAGCTTCGGCGAGCTGAAGGTCGATCCGCTGCCGTTGACCGAGGTGGTGGAGCACCGCAAGCAGGCCAGCGAACTGGTCGACCGCGTCGGTTTCGACAACTGATCGCGGCGTGGCCTATCCCAATAGCGTTAACAGGCCCTAGATGAGGCTGGCCCTCGCGGGCGCGGACCGCGCCTGGCAGTCGGCGGCGGTGGGCATCGCGCTGGTCGCGGCGATGCCGCTGCTGGCGCTGGCCTGGGCGGCGCTGCCGGGCAGCGAGGGGCTGTGGTCGCACATCGCCGTGCACGTGCTGCCGCGCGCCAGCCTCAACACCTTGCTGCTGCTGGGCGGGGTGGGCGTGCTGGTCGTCGCCATCGGCACCGGCAGCGCCTGGCTGGTGACCGCCTACGAGTTCCCGGGCCGTCGCCTGATGGCGTGGGCGCTGCTGCTGCCGCTGGCGGTGCCCACCTACATCGTGGCCTACGTCTACCTGGACCTGCTGCATCCGCTGGGGCCGGTGCACGGCGTGCTGCGCACGCTGCTGGGCATCGACGATCCGCGCGGGTTGCGGCTTCCCGACGTGCGTTCGCTGGCCGGCTGCATCCTGCTGCTGGGCTTCGTGCTGTACCCGTACGTCTACCTCAGCACGCGGGCGATGTTCATGACCCAGGCGGCCGGCCTGCTGGAGGCGGCGCGCTCGCTGGGCGTCGGCCGCGCGGCGCTGTTCCACCGGGTCGCGCTGCCGCTGGCGCGGCCGGCCATCGCAGTGGGCGTGGTGCTGGCGCTGCTGGAAGCGCTGAACGACATCGGCGCCTCCGAGTTCCTGGGCGTGCAGACGCTGACGGTGGCGGTCTACACCACCTGGATCACCCGCGGCGACCTGGCCGGCGCCGCGCAGATCGCGCTGAGCATGCTGGCGATCGTGGTGGCGCTGATCGTACTGGAGCGCCACGCGCGCCGGCGCCAACGCTACGCGGCGCAGCAGCGGCCGCGACCGATGCGACCGCAGCGATTGCGTGGATTTCCCGCGGCGTTGGCGTTGCTGCTGACGCTGGTGCCGGTGACGCTGGGTTTCGCGTTGCCGGCGCTGTACCTGGCGTGGAGCGCGCTGCGGCGATGGGGGGCGGCGGGTGGGGTGTCGCGCCAACTGCTCGCCAGCCTGTGGAACACGCTCACGGTGGCGTTGTTGGCGACCGTGGTCACCCTGCTGGCCGGGCTGGTGGCGGCCTGGGCGATGCGCCTGGCGCAGGCCCGGCGACGCGGTCGCGTGGAAGCGGTCAGCCTGCGCGCCGCGAGCCTGGGTTACGCGGTGCCGGGCACGGTGCTGGCGCTGGGCCTGCTGACGCCGCTGGCGTGGTTCGACAGTGGCCTGGCCGCATCGCTGGCGGTGTTCGGCGTGCCGCCGCGGATGTGGCTGATGGGCTCGATGGCGGCGCTGGTCATCGCCTACACGCTGCGCTTCCTCGCCATTTCGGCCGGCAGCGCCGAGGCCGGGTTGGCGCGCATCCCTGCCTCTCTGGACCAGGCCGCGCGCAGCCTGGGGCGGACCTCGGGCGGCATGCTGCGCGACGTGCATCTTCCCTTGCTGCGGCCTTCGCTGGCGGCCGGCGCGCTATTGGTGTTCGTCGATACGATGAAGGAACTGCCGGCCACGCTGATGCTGCGCCCGATCGGCTTCGACACGCTGGCGACCTGGCTGTACGCCGATGCCGCGCGCGGCGCCTACGAGGAAGGGGCGATCGCGGCGTTGCTGATCGTGCTGGCCGGCCTGTTGCCGGTGGCGTTGCTGGCGCGCACCGGCCAGCGTTTCGGAGGAGGGGTGGCGACGCGATGAATCCGGCCTGGCTGCGACTGGAACAGATCGGCGTGGGCTACCCGTCCGGAGGCGGCGTGCGAGTGGTGGTGGATGGCCTGTCGCTGTCGTTGCCCGCGGGCGAGATCGGCTGCCTGCTGGGCGCGTCCGGCTGCGGCAAGACCACGGTGCTGCGCGCCATCGCCGGTTTCGAGCCGTTGCGCGCGGGCCGCATCGTGCTGGACGGCGCGGTGCTGGTCGATACCGCCGTCGCGATGCCGCCGGAGCGGCGCCGGGTCGGCATGATGTTCCAGGACTACGCGCTGTTCCCGCACCTGGATGTGGCCGCCAACGTCGCTTTCGGCCTGCGCCGGCTGCCGCGGGCGGAGCGCGACGCCCGCGTGCGGGAAATGCTGGAACTGGTGGGGCTGGCCGGTTCCGCCTGGGCCTACCCGCACGAACTCTCTGGCGGCCAGCAGCAGCGCGTGGCGCTGGCGCGCGCACTAGCGCCGCGGCCGGCCTTGCTGCTGCTGGACGAGCCGTTCTCCAACCTCGACATCCACACCCGCGAACGCCTGGCCGAGGAATTGCGGGTGCTGCTGAAATCCACCGGCACCACGGTGCTGCTGGTCACCCACGACCAGACCGAAGCGTTCGCGATGGCCGACCGCATCGGCGTGATGGATGGTGGCCGCCTGCTGCAATGGGACGGCGCCGAGGCGTTGTACCGCCATCCCGCCGACCGCACGGTGGCCGGCTTCGTCGGGCGCGGCGCGCTGGTGTCCGGCGCGGCATTGGGCGAGGGCGAAGACGCGCTGGTGCTGCTGCGGCCGGAACACCTGCGCCTCGACCCGGCCGGTCCGGTGCGCGGACGCCTGCTGGCGAGAGCCTTCCGCGGGCCGGGCTACAGCGGCCAGGTGCGGCTGGCGACCGGGGAGATCGTCGAAATCGACCTGGGCGAAGCCGACCCGCCGCCTGCGGGCCAGGAACTCGGGCTGCGCTGGACCGACCCCGCGCCGGTACGTTTCCCGCGCCAATAGCGGATCGTGCGAGCGACATGGGCCGCGAACGGGAACCGAATGGAAGCGGAAAGCCATGGATCACGCGGATGGACACTGATGGAGCCTTCAAGGCTTTGATCCGCGTTGATCCGTGGCCGATGCCTGCCTCACGAGGGTGCCGGAAGCGCGGTCGTTCGCCATTCCGGCGCGCTGCGGCGCGTTCATGGCCGGATTCGGCTCACGGATTGCGGGGCGCGGTCGCGACTTGCGTCGCTCCCGTGGCCGATATCCGCGACAATAGCGGGTCTATCCGCCCGATCCGCTCCATGTCCCGACTCCAGTTCCAGTTGCACAAGACCGATGGCGTCGCCCGCCGCGGCCGCCTGACCTTCCCGCGCGGCACGGTGGAGACCCCGGCCTTCATGCCGGTGGGCACCTATGGTTCGGTCAAGGGCATCCTGCCGGAGCACGTGGAGGATCTCGGTGCGGAGATCATCCTGGGCAACACCTTCCACCTGTATTTGCGGCCCGGGTTGCAGGTGATGGAGGCGCATGGCGGCCTGCACGGCTTCGCGCGCTGGGACAAGCCCATCCTGACCGACTCCGGCGGCTTCCAGGTGTTCTCGCTGGCGCACCGACGCAAGATCACCGAGGCGGGCGTGACCTTCGCTTCGCCGGTGGACGGCGGCAAGGTGTTCCTCGGCCCCGAGGAAAGCATGAACATCCAGCGCGTGCTGGGCTCGGACATCGTGATGATCTTCGACGAGTGTCCGCCGGTGAACGTCGACGGCAAGCCGGTGGACCGGCGCGTGGTCGAGCGGTCCATGGAACTGTCGCTGCGCTGGGCCGAACGTTCCAAACGCGCCCACGAGGGCAACGACGCCGCCCTGTTCGGCATCGTGCAGGGCGGGGTGCACCCGGACCTGCGCTCGCGCTCGGCGGAAGGCCTGAAGGCGATCGGCTTCGATGGCTACGCGATCGGCGGCCTTGCGGTCGGCGAGACCGAGGAGGAACGCAATGCGATGCTCGAGCACGTGCACCCGCTGCTGCCGCAGGACCAGCCGCGCTACCTGATGGGCGTGGGCCGGCCGGAGGATCTGGTGGAAGCGGTGGCGCGCGGCGTGGACATGTTCGACTGCGTCATGCCCACCCGCAACGCGCGCAACGGCCACTACTTCACCTCGTTCGGCACCGTGCGCATCCGCAACGCCAGGTACGAACGGGACCTGGACCCCATCGAGCCCGGCTGCGGCTGCTACGCCTGCCGCAACGGCTTCACCCGCGCCTACCTGCGCCACCTGGACCGCTGCAACGAGATGCTGGCGCCCATGCTGGGCACCCTGCACAACCTCTGGTACTACCAGCAGGTGATGGCGCAGATGCGGGCCGCCATCGAGCAGGGGCGCTTCGCCGACTTCCGGGCCGGGTTCTACGCCGCCCGCGGGATCGACGCGCCGCCGCTGTAGGGGCCAGGGGCTGTGGGAGCGGCCTCCGGCCGCGAGCTTTCCCGGGCGGGGCCGCACAGCTCGCGCCGGGACGGCGCTCCCACTCCCGCGCGGGCCGGGGAACCATCCGGCGGTGGCGCGGTCTCTTCCGGTCCGGGGTGTGCGCAAGGCCCGGACGGGGGTGCGCCCCGCGTGGCATAATCCCCGGCTGCTTTTAACACTGAATGGACAAGTCCATGAATCTGCTCGATTTCTTCATTGCGCCCGCGTTCGCGCAGGCGGCTCCGGCCCAGCCCGGCATGGGCGGCTTCGGCCTGCTGATGCCGATCGCGCTGATCGCCATCATGTATTTCCTGATGATCCGCCCGCAGATGAAGCGCGCCAAGGAACACCGCGCCATGCTGGACAAGCTGTCCAAGGGCGATGAAGTGATCACCTCCGGCGGCATCGCCGGCACCGTCACCGACATCGGCGACAACTTCATCACCGTCGAGGTGGCCGACAACGTGCGCCTGCGCGTGCAGAAGGCCGCCGTGGGCAATGTGCTGCCGAAGGGCACGCTGAAGTCCGCCTGATACCACGCCGGGCCGCCGCCTGCCGCGGCGGCCCGGATGCCACACCTTCCTCACCACTGCTGAGCGCATGCCGCCGACGGCCATGCGCGGGTTGCCGCGATGCTTGAATTCCCACGCTGGAAATATGTTCTCATCCTGGTGGTGATGCTGGTCAGTACGCTGTACGCACTGCCCAACATCTATCCGCAGGACCCTTCCGTCCAGATCACCGCCAACCGCGGCTTCGCCATCGATGACGCCCTGCGCGGGCGCGTGGACGCGGCGCTGAAATCGGTCGACGTGACGCCGAAGGGCGTGGAGGCCGAGACCGGCAGCATGCTGGTGCGCCTGTCCGACCTGGAAGACCAGACCAAGGCCAACGATGCGCTGCGCCAGGCGCTGGGCGAGGACTACCTGGTGGCGCTGAACCTGGCATCCACCGTGCCCGACTGGCTCAGCCGGCTGGGCGCCCGTTCGATGGTGCTGGGCCTGGACCTGCAGGGCGGCGTGCACTTCGCGCTGCAGGTGGACCAGAAGGCGGCGCTGGACAAGCGCGTGGACGGCTACATGGAAGACACCCGGGTGACGCTGCGCGACAAGCGCATCCGCTACACCTCGGTCGAGCGCCGTCCCAACAACAGCATCGTGGTCACGCTGGCGGACGACCAGGACGTGCAGGCGGCGCAGACCACGCTGTCGCAGTCGCTCAGCGCGCGCGGCAGCAATGCCAGCGCGATACCGGGTGCGGGCCTGTCCTTCCAGTCCCTGGGCAACCAGATCACCATCGGCCTGCCGCAGGCCGAGCTGGACCAGATCGCCAGCGAAGCCATCGAGCAGAACCTCACCACGCTGCGCAACCGCGTCAACGAGATCGGCGTGTCCGAGCCGATCATCCAGCGCCAGGGCAACGACCGCGTGGTCGTGCAGCTGCCGGGCGTGCAGGACACCGCCGAGGCCAAGCGCCTGATCGGCGCGACCGCCACGCTCGAGTTCCGCGCCGTGGTGGAAGGCAACGCCGCCGACGCCGTGGCCAGTGGTCGGATCCCCCCTGAAGCGAAGGTGTACTACCTGCGCGACACGGGCCTGGACGGCAAGCCGGTCCCGGTGCTGCTGAACAAGCGCGTGCTGGCCTCCGGCGACGAGATGGTCAATGCCCGCGTCGGCGTGGACCAGAACGGCCTGCCGGCGGTGGACGTCACGCTCAACAATGTCGCCGGGCAGCGCATGTTCGACTACACCAGCGCCAACGTCGGCAAGCTGATGTCGGTGGTGTACATCGAGCGCATCCCGCAGGTGACCATGGTCGACGGCAAGGAAGTGCGCACCGTGCGCGTGCGCGAAGAAGCGCTGTCGCCGACCCGCATCGCCGGCGTGTTCGGCAAGAACTTCCAGACCACCGGCCTGGAGAAGACCGAGGCCGACAACCTGGCCCGCCTGCTGCGCGCCGGTTCGCTGGCCGCGCCGATGGATTTCATCGAGGAGCGCGTGGTCGGCCCCAGCCTGGGCAAGGAGAACGTGGCGCGCGGCACCCAGGCGGTGCTGTACGCCTTCCTGTTCACCCTGGTGTTCTTCGCGGTCTACTACCGCATGTTCGGCGTGATCACCGGCATCGCGCTGATGCTCAACCTGGTGGTGGTGGTGGCGGTGATGTCGCTGTTCGGCGCCACCATGACCTTGCCCGGCTTCGCGGGCCTGGCCCTTTCGATCGGCCTGTCGGTGGACGCCAACGTGCTGATCAACGAGCGCATCCGCGAAGAGCTGCGCGCGGGCGTGCCGCCCAAGGCGGCCATCGCCGGCGGCTACGAGAAGGCGTCCGGCACCATCTTCGACGCCAACCTGACCGGCATCCTGGCCGGCGTGGCGCTGTATGCGTTCGGCACCGGCCCGTTGAAGGGCTTCGCGGTGACCATGGTGATCGGCATCATCGCCTCGATGTTCACCGCGATCACCGTTTCGCGCGCGCTGGCGGTGCTGATCTACGGCCGCCGCAACAAGCTCAAGTCACTGGCCATCTGACGGGAGAACCGAGTCCATGAAAATTTTCCCGTTGACCTTGATCCCCAACGACACCCGCATCGATTTCATGCGGATCCGCTGGGTCGCGATGACCGTGGCGGCGATCCTGTTCGTCGCTGCCGTCGGCGCCATCGGCTACAAGGGCTTCAACTACGCGCTGGATTTCACCGGCGGCACCGTGGTCGAAGTCCGCTTCCAGAAACTCGCGGACGTGGAACTGGTGCGCGAGCAACTGGCGAAAGCCGGTTACGAGGGCGCGCAGGTCCAGAGGTTCGGCAGCGGCAGCGACCTGCTGGTGAGGCTGCAGCCGCGCGACAGCCAGACCAGCAGCGATGCGAACAACCGCACCGCGCAGGAGGTCCAGGCGGCGATCAGCACGCCGGACAACCAGGCCACCCTGCTGCGCACCGAGTTCGTCGGTCCGCAGGTGGGCAAGGAGCTGGCGATGAACGGCCTGTACGCGGCGATCTTCGTGGTGGTGGGCTTCCTGATCTACATCGGTTTCCGCTTCGAGCTGAAGTTCGCCATCGTGGCCAGCCTGACCACGATGTTCGACGTGCTGGTGGTCGCGGGGTACTTCGCCCTGAGCGGGCGCGAGTTCGACCTGACCGTGCTGGCCGGCCTGCTTTCGGTGATGGGTTTCTCCATCAACGACACCATCGTGGTGTTCGACCGCGTGCGCGAGAACTTCCGCAGCCTGCGCGTGGATCCGCTGGAAGTGTTCAACCGCTCGATCAACCAGACGCTGTCCCGCACCATCATCACCTCGCTGGTGTTCTTCCTGTCGGTGCTGGCGCTGTACCTGTACGGCGGCGGTTCGCTGCAGGGCCTGGCGCTGACGCAGATGATCGGCGCGGTGATCGGTACGCTGTCCTCGATCTTCATCGCCTGCCCGCTGCTGACCATCGGCTTCCTGAAGGTCACCAAGCAGGACCTGCTGCCCAAGGCCAAGGACGTGGAGGCGCTGGCGCGCCGTCCGTAACCCAGTCGGTTGACGGGAAAAGAAAAGGGCCGCGCATCGCGCGGCCTTTTTCATGGGAGTTCCATCGTAGGAGCGCCCTCGGGCGCGATGCTTTCACGCCGACCTTCTACACCGACTCAAGAGCATCGCGCCCGAGGGCGCTCCTGCAAGAAGAGGTGTGTTGTTCAGGCGTTGAACGCGGCGGCGTAGCCGGAGGACACGATGGTCTTCTGCAGGGCTTCGGCGACCTTCAGGTTGCCGGCCACGATCTGGCGGGGCAGGGCGGTGCGGCCGTCGATGCGGGTCAGGCCGGCGCCGCGGAAATCGCAGACCTTGCCGCCCGCTTCGCGCACCAGCAGCACGCCGGCGGCGATGTCCCAGTCCTTCACCCCGGCCTCGAAGTAGGCATCCACGCGGCCGCAGGCCACGTAGGCCAGGTCGAGCGCGGCCGAGCCGGTGCGGCGCACGTCCTCGGCGTGCACCAGCAGCTCGCGCACGCATTCCAACTGGGCGCCGGTGCGGGCGCGCTCGCGCGGCGGGAAGCCGGTGGCGACGACGGCGCCGGCCAGGTCCTTGCGGTCGGCCACGCGGATACGGCGCTCGTTGAGCTGGGCGCCGGCGCCGCGGCTGGCGGTGAACAGGTCGTTGCGCAGCGGGTCGAAGATCACCGCGTCGGTCGGTTCGCCGTTGTCCACCAGCGCGATGGAGACGCAGTAGTGCGGGAAACCGCGCAGGTAGTTGCTGGTGCCGTCCAGCGGGTCGATCACGAACGTGTAGCGGCCATTGATCTGGGCGCCGCTTTCCTCGCCGACGAAGCCGTAATCGGGATAGGCCCTGCGCAGTTCCTTGATGACGACCTTCTCGGCGTCCGAATCCACTTCGCTGGCGTAATCCATCCGCTCCTTCTGCACCACGTTCAGCGCGTCCAGCTTGTTGATGCTGCGCAACAGCACGTTGCCTGCCAGGCGGGCGGCCTTGACCATGACGGTGACGACGGGCTTCTGCATGCGAACGGACCTCGGACAGGCGTGGGGTGGGGCAAACGAGTGGAAAAGAGCGGCACGGCGCGGAGGCCGGCCCGCGCAGTTTACCATTTGCACCCATGAACTCGCCCGATTTCCCCGTGCCGACCCCTTTCCAGCGCGCCGCGGCGCGCATCCGCATCGTCCTGGTCGGCACCCAGCACCCCGGCAACATCGGCGCCGCCGCGCGCGCATTGAAGACCATGGGCCTGCCCCGGCTGGTGCTGGTGGACCCCGAGGATTACCCGGCCGAGGAGGCCTTCCGCCGCGCCGCCGGGGCCGACGACCTGCTGGCCGGGGCGCAGGTGCTGCCGACGCTGGCCGAGGCGGTGGCGGACTGCCATTTCGTGCTGGGCTGCACCGCCCGCAGCCGCCGGGTGGCGCTGGAGGAACACGTCCCGCGGCAGGCGGCGGAACGGGCCGTGGAGGCCGCCGCGCGGGGCGGGGAAGTGGCGCTGGTGTTCGGCCGCGAACGGACCGGGCTGAGCAACGAGGAACTGCAGCTGTGCCACGCGTCCGTGCACATCCCGGCCAACCCCGAATACAGTTCGTTGAACCTGGCCGCGGCCGTGCAGGTGTTGTCCTACGAACTGCGGCTGGCCCTGCTGGCGCTGGACGGCGCCCCCGCCACCGGCGACGACCGCCATCCGGACGAAGCGCCGGCCAGCCATGCGCACCTGGAAGGTTTCTTCGCCCAGCTCGGCGACACCCTCGATGCCATCGACTTCCACAAGGGCCGCATGCCGGACTCGGCGATGCGCAAGCTGCGCCGGCTTTACCTGCGCGCCAACCTGAACGAACAGGAGGTCCGCCTGCTGCGCGGCATCCTGGCCGATGCGCAGCGGATGGCGCGGCTGGCGCGCGGCCTGCCGGGGTGAATCACTGTCCCCGAGTCACATTTTCCGATAGGCTGCCCGCATCATTTCGGCGGGCTCCTATCGTTGCGTACAACCTGGTTCGGCCTGGCGCTGGTCCTGATCGGCGCGGCCCTGTTCCCCGCCAGCATCGCTCCGGCCAGCGCCGCCGGTGAAGACCGGATCCTGGTGCTGGGGCGGATCAGCGACGACCCCAGGGCGCACTACGAACAGCTCAAGCCGTTGCTGGACTACGTGGTCCCGCGCATGCGCGATGTCGGCATCACCGAGGGCCGCATCCTGATGGCCCGCGATGCCCAGCAGATGACCAGCTACCTGCGCCGCGGCCGGGTGGACTGGGTGACCGAGACCGCCGGCACCGGCATGCGCCTGCAGGAGCGCGCCGGCGCCCGCCCGCTGCTGTTGACCGAACGTGGCGGCGTGAGCCGCTACCACGGGGTGTTCTTCGTGCGCCGCGACAGCGGCCTGGAGCGGCTGGGGGACCTGAAGGGCCGCACGGTCGCGTTCCAGAACACCGCCTCCACCAGCGCCTACTTCGCGCCTTCGGTGGCGTTGCTGGATGCCGGCCAGCGGCTGGAGATCCTGCTTTCGCCGATGGACCGCCCGGCGCCGGAATCGGTGGGCTACGTGTTCGCGCGCTCGGAACTCAACATCGCCGCGTGGGTGCACAAGCGGCTGGTCGACGCCGGCGTGGTCAGCAACCTGGACTGGGAAGACGTGCGCCGCATGCCGCCGGCGTTCCGCCGCGACTTCCGCGTGATCCACGAGACCCAGGACTTCCCGCGCGCGCTGGAGATGGTGCGCGGCGACCTGGAGCCGAAGGTGGAGGCGCGCCTGCGCGAAGTGCTGCTGGAGGCGGCCAACGATCCGGCCGCGCGCGAGGCGCTCAACACGTTCTTCCGCACGACCCGGTTCCTGCCGGTGGACCCGGAATCGCAGCAGGCGCTGGACCACCTGCGCCGCGGCGTGGCGCGCGTGCGCGAGCAGGTGGAATGAAGGCGTTGCGTTTCGGCCTGCAGGCGCGCTTCATCGTCGCGATGGCGATCATGCTGGCCGTGGTCATCGCCCTGCTGGCCACGCTGCTGCACCGGCAGAAGGTGATGCAGGCGGAAGTGGCCGAACTGGGCCGCGACGCCATGCACGGCATGGTCGAGGACAGCCTGCGCCGCCATGGCGAGGCCACCGTCGACCAGTTGGCCGACGCGCTGGCCAACCCGTTGTACTACTTCGACCTGGACGCGATGGGCGGCATCGTCCGCTCGGCGCAGAAGGAGCCGGATGTCAGCTACGTGCTGGTCTACGACCCGCAGGGCCGCATCATCCACGACGGCAGCGCCGACATCGCGGTGTACGGCCAGGCCATGACCGACCCGCTGGCCTACGAGGCCATCAACGCCCAGCGCACGCATACGCAGTGGTCGACGCAGATCGTGGATGTGTCCGAACCGATCATGATCGGGTCCCAGCGGATCGGCGGCGTGCGCGTGGGGTATTCCGTCGCTTCGGTGCGCGCCTACGAGGACAAGGCGATCAACGCCGCGCGCGAGCGGCTCAACGAACTGGGGGCGCGCCACCTGGGTTGGGTCGCGCTGCTGCTGCTGGCGCTGGTGATCGCTTGCGTGGCCATCATGCTGTACGTGCAGCGCACGCTGGTGCGGCCGATCCGCCAGCTGGCGCAGGCCGCGCACGCCATCGAAGTGGGCAACTACAACGCCGAGCGGTTGGCCAGCGAGCGCCAGGACGAGGTCGGCGAACTGGTGCGCGCCTTCGGCACCATGAGCGACAGCATCGCGCGCCACGACCGCGACGTGCGACGGATGGCCTACACCGATTCCCTGACCGGGCTGACCAACCGGCTGGCGTTCCGCGAAAGCCTGGACCACCGGCTGATGATGCTGCGCGGCGCGGGCCGGCAGCTGGCGCTGCTGTTCGCCGACATCGACGACTTCAAGCGCGTCAACGACACGCTGGGCCACGAGGCCGGCGATGAAGTGCTGCAGCAGTTCGCCCACCGCATCCGCGACGCGGTCGAGCAGATGGGCGGCGACGATGCGCTGCTGGCGCGTTTCGGCGGCGACGAATTCGTCATCCTGATCCAGGACGGCGATGTCCGCACCAGCGCCACGCTGCTGGCCGAGAAGCTGGTGGCCGAGCTGGGTAGGCCGATCGTGGTGCAGGAACGCCAGGTGTTCCTGGGCACGTCGATCGGCATCACCCTGTTCCCGGAGGACGCCTCCGGCGCGACGGCGCTGATGAAGAACGGCGACATCGCCATGTACCAGGCCAAGGTGGCGGGCAAGAACTGCTACCGCTTCTACAGCCGCGCGATGGACCAGGCGGTCGAGCGCCGCGTGCGGATGGAGCAGGAGCTGCGCGGCGCTTGGGAACGCGGCGAACTGAGCCTGCTTTACCAGCCGGTGTTCCGCCTCGCCGACAGCAAGATCGTCGGTGCCGAGGCGCTGCTGCGCTGGCAGCATCCTGAACTGGGCATGGTGGCGCCGTCGGTATTCATCGACGTGGCCGAGCAGAGCGGCCTGATCGAGAGCATCGGCCCGCGCGTGCTGCGCGCGGCCTGCGCCGCCGCGGCGCGCTGGGGCAACGACCGCGACGCGCTGGACCAGCTGTTCGTGTCGGTCAACGTGTCGCCGCGCCAACTGCGCAGCGGCGATCTGCCGGACGTCGTCGCCGAATGCCTGCGCGAGACCGGGCTGGCCTCGTCGCGCCTGCACCTGGAACTGACCGAGACCGCCGTCATCAGCGACGAGGCCCACGCCAGCGCCTTGCTGGCCACGCTGCACCGCACCGGCGTGAAGGTATGGCTGGACGATTTCGGCACCGGCTTCTCAGGGCTCAGCCACCTGCGCCGCGTGCCGGTGGACGGCGTGAAGATCGACCGCAGCTTCATTGCCGACATGCTGCGCGACCCCGACGACCTGGCCCTGACCACCGCGATCATCGCGATGGCGCACTCGCTGGGGATCACGGTCGTGGCCGAGGGCGTGGAGAAGGAAGGCCAGTTCAACCTGCTGCGCGAGCGCGGCTGCGACCTGGCGCAAGGCTACTGGCTGGGGTATCCGGTCACCGCCGCGGAGTTCGCGCAACTGGTGACCTGAAGCACCGGTTTCCTCTTCCCTCTCTGTGGGAGCGACGTAAGTCGCGACCGCACGGTACAAGAGCCATGGAGCCACGGATCACGCGAATGTACACGGATGGAGCAAACCGAAGTCGAAAGCCCTATCCGCGTTCATCCGCGTGATCCGTGGCGAATGCGCTTTCGTTTCCGCGGTCGCGACTTACGTCGCTCCTACACGCAGGCATCCCGGGTCCGGATCAGGACCAGCGGGCGAGTAGCGCGGTCAGCGATCCGACCAGGTTGCCGGACAGGAAGCCGAACACCACGATGGCGGCCGCGCCGCTCACCCACGCCACCAGCATCAGCGCGCCGTCGCGCTCCAGCAGAGCCAGCGCGTAGAGCAGCAGCAGGAAGCCGAACACATAGTTGGTGAACGGGATCGGCAGCGCCAGCAGCACGCCCAGTAGCACCAGCAGCAGGCCGGTGAAGCAGAGCGCCAGCCGGTTGTCGAGGAAGGCGGTCATGCGCGGGCGCACCAGCTTCTCCAGGCGGCGCAGCCAGGGCGCCATGCGCTGGCGGAAGCGCATCATCGCGCTGCGGTGCGGGCCGCGGCGGGCCAGGAAGCCGGGCAGCCACAGCTTGCGCATGCCCAACAGCAGTTGCACGCCCACCAGTATCACCAGCGGGCCGCCGACCGCGCCGCCCACGCCCGGCACCGGGATGAAGGCGGGCAGCACGCCCAGGAACAGCAGCATGCCGAACGCGGCCGGGCCGAAGTCCTTCAGCAGGTCGCCCAGGCGCAGCACGTCCTCGGGATCGCCGGTGGCGAAGCTGTCGAGCAGGGCCACCGTACTGGTGTGCCGGGGTGTCGCGTCGTCCGTCATGTCAGACGGCCAGGTCTTCGCCGTCGGTTTGCGGCAGCCGCTGCAGCAGCAGCTTGTCGATGCGCGCACCGTCCAGGTCCACCACCTCGAAGCGCCAGCCCGCCCATTCCAGTTGCTCGCCCACGTGGGGGATGCGGCCGAAGCGCTCGATCATCATGCCGGCCAGGGTGTTGTATTCGTCGGCGTCGGGCAGCGTCACGCCACCCAGCAATTCGCGCAGGTCGTCGTTGGGCAACGAGCCATCGACCAGCAGCGAGCCGTCGTCGCGCACCACCACCAGCGGCGCGTCCTCGGTGTTTTCGCTGGCCTGCAGGCGGCCGACCACCGCGCCCATCAGGTCGCTCAGCGTCACCAGGCCCTGGATCTCGCCGTATTCGTCCACCACCAGCGCCAGCGACTGCTGTTCCTCGCGGAAGATCTCCAGCAGCTTCATCGCATGGGTGGATTCGGACACGAACAGCGGCTCGCGCAGGTCGCGGAAGATTTCAGGCGACGGCTCGGCGAAGCGGTCCAGCAGCGACTTCACCTCCAGCACGCCGATCACGTCATGGTCGCCGGCGCGGTAGACCGGGAAGCGCGAGAACTGCGATTCGCGCATGGTTTCCAGGTTCTCGGCATAACTCGCCGCCACGTCCAGCCACACGATCTTCTTGCGCGGCGTCATCAGGCTGTCGGCGGTGCGGTCGCCCAGGCGCATGACACGATTCATCATGTCGCGCTCATGGATGTCGATGACGCCGGCCTCGTGGCTCTCGGCCACCAGCATGCGGATTTCCTCCTCGGTCACCGAGGCCGACTCGTCCTTGCCCAGGCCGAGCAGGCGCAGGACCAGCCAGGTGGTCCTGGACAGCAGCCAGACGAAGGGGAAGGCCAGCTTGGCCAGCCAACCCATCGGCAGCGCGACGAGCCCGGCGATGTCCTCCGAGCGGGTCAGGGCCAGCCGCTTGGGGACCAGCTCGCCGAAGATCAGGGTGAAGAAGGTGATCAGGGTGACCGCCAACGCCTTGCCGATCCAGTCGGCGTAGGCGAAGCCAGGCATCAGCCCCTGGATCCAGCGGGCGATGGCCTCGCCCAGCGCCTCGCCGCCCAGGAAGCCGGTCAGCACGCCGATCACGGTGATGCCGATCTGCACGGTGGACAGGAAGTTCTCGGGCTTCTCCGACAGTTCCAGCGCCTTGGCCGCGCGCTTGGAGGAAGAGGCCATCTGCTTGAGCCGGCTCTTGCGCGAGGTCATGACCGACATCTCGGACATGGCGAAGAAGCCGTTGAGCAGTATCAAGGCGAAAACGACCAGGATCAGCTCCAGCACGGCGGCCTCCGGTCAGGGCGGTGGGCGGCCGGCGAAGCGGGCGAGGTCCGTCGCGGGGGACAGTGGGCGGGGGAAGAAGGGTCGTCGTCGTCCATAGGGTGCACCCTGTGGGCGCCGGGGCAGTTTATCAAACCCCCGCGACCGTGCGGACTTGCCTGAACAGGCCGTTTTTCGCCGCGTCGGCAAGCCGCACAGGGCCCCCGGCACTGTCGCGGACCGTCATGAAACGGTCATAATTCTGTCCCTGAAGCCGTCCATCCCGTGACGGTGGGACCGCCCGATGTTCTCCCTGCAGACGATCTTCGGCTCCGGCCAGCAGTTCTACACCCTGCTGGACGAGGCCGCCCAAGCCGCCCACGACAGCACCAAGGCCCTGCACAGCATGATGAAGGCCACCGACCGCCAGCCGGCGCTGGACGCCTTCAAGCTGGCGCGCCTGCGCGAGCGGGCGGCCTCGGAGAAGATCGGCAAGGCGCTGGTGGACAGCTTCATCACGCCCATCGAGCGCGAGGACATCGAGGCGCTGGGTTCGGCGCTGTACAAGATCCCCAAGCAGGTGGAGAAGTTCGCCGACCGCTACTCGCTGGCCATCCAGCACCTGGACGGCATCGACTTCGCGCCGCGCGCGGCCATGCTGGAGCAGGCGGCGGCGGTGGTGGTGGACATGGTCCACGAGCTGAAGAAGATGAACATCGACCGCATGACCGCGCTGAACGACAAGCTGCGCGCGATCGAGAACGAGGCCGACCGGCTGATGCTGGAACTGTACCGCGACATCTATTCCGGCCGTCTGGACAACCTGCAGATGTTCCTGCTGAAGGAGTTCTTCGAGATCCTGGAGAAGGCCATCGACCGCTGCCGCGAGGCCGGCGTGGTGGCGTACCAGATCATCCTCAAGAACAGCTGACGGATCGCGCCGATGCTTACGCTTGTCCTGGTGGTGATCCTGGCCGCGCTCGTCTTCGAATTCATCAACGGCTTCCACGACACCGCCAATTCCATCGCCACCGTGGTGGCCACCAAGGTGCTGTCGCCCGGGTGGGCGGTCGCGCTGGCGGCCGTCATGAACCTGATCGGCGCGCTGACCGGCACCGCGGTGGCGGCCACGATCGCCAGCGGCATCGTCAACACCCAGGTGGTGGAGGCCAGTTCGCAGGTGATCCTGTGCGCGCTGCTGGGCGGCATCGTATGGAACCTGATCACCTGGTGGAAAGGCCTGCCGTCGTCGTCCTCGCATGCGCTGATCGGCGGCCTGTGCGGCGCGGCGCTGGCCGCCGCCCACAACGACTGGGATGCGCTGATCTGGTCGGAGAGCGTCGGCAACTGGGCCAAGAACAAGGGCCTGTTGTGGAAGGTGCTGTTGCCGATGATCACTTCGCCCATCGCCGGCTTCCTGCTGGGCATCGGGGTGATGCTGTTGCTGTGGGGATTGATCGCGGCGATGTCCAGGGCCGGCGGCCTGCTGGGCCGGATGGCGCGCCCGCGCTGGGTCAACGCCTTCTTCGGCAAGGCGCAGATCCTGTCCGCCGCCTACATGGGCTATGCGCACGGCCACAACGACGCGCAGAAGACCATGGGCATCATCGCGCTGACCCTGTTCGGCGCGCAGGCCTCCGGCGCGCTGGACGACCTGCCGGCCTGGCTGTCGTTCATGCATCCGGGCAGCGCCAGCGGCGGGCAGGACATCGCGCTGTGGATCGTCATCACCTGCGCCATCGTGATGGCGCTGGGCACCGCGTCCGGCGGCTGGAAGATCATCAAGACGCTGGGCCACAAGATGGTCAAGCTGCACCCGATCAACGGCTTCGCCGCCGAGACCAGTTCGGCCACCATCCTCACCGTGGCCGCGCATTTCGGCATGCCGGTGTCCACCACCCACAGCATCTCCACCGCCATCATGGGCGTGGGCTTCGCCAAGAACCCGCGCGCGCTGAAGCTCAGCGTGGTCGAGCGCATCATCTGGGCGTGGATACTGACGATTCCGGCTTCCGGCCTGATCGCCTACGGCCTGCTGCGCCTGTTGCGGGGGATGGGCTGGGCGTGATGGAGCGGGGGCGGGATTGGGGATTCGCGGAGGCGTTCTCCTGCACCAACAAAAAGCGCCGGCTTCCACCGGCGCTTTTCATTCTGGATGTTGGCCCCTGATGGTGGGCCAGGGCCCACCCTACGAAATCTGCCGCTTTCCCAATCCCCAATCCCCAATCCCGGATTCACAGCAGGTCGCCCTCCGCCGACAGGGCGCGTTCCATGCTGTCGCCCAGGCCGCCGATCTCCAGCACCAGGCGGTCCACCTCGGCCGGGTTGAGGCTTTCGTAGGGGCGGTTCTCGCACAGTTGCAGGTAGGGCACGCCGTCGAGTTCGCCGATGGCCAGGTAGCCCACGCTGCTTTGCCAGTTGAAGGTCAGCGCGCGCTTGGCGTCGATGCCGGTCATCGGTGCGATCACGGTGCTCACGCGCAGGTAGCCGCGTTCGTCGTCATTGCCCAGTTCGGACAGGAAGATCGCCTGGTGGCGCTTGCCGTTGCCCAGCGACAGTTCCACGCAGGCGACGTAAGGATCCTGCATGGTCACCTTGTAGCCGGAAGAGTGCAGGTGTCCGCGGACCTGTTCGAAGTTCTGCATGGCATGCTCCTGTGTTGCGCAGTGCCGCTATGCTAATCCCCAATGAGCGCCAAGTCTCCCGAAGACCGCATCCTCGCCGCGATCCGCGCCATTCCGCGCGGGCAGGTCGCCGGCTATGGCGAAGTGGCGCATCGTGCCGGCCTGCCGGGGCGCGCGCGGCTGGCGGCGCGCATCCTCAGCCAGAACGACGATCCGGCCTTGCCCTGGCACCGCGTGCTGCGCTCGGACGGGCGCATCGCGTTCCCCGAGGGTTCGAAGGCGTACCGTGAGCAGAGCCAGCGGCTGCGCGCCGAGGGCGTCACCGTGGTGAACGGGCGGGTGAAGCGCGCGCGGCCCGCGGACGATCTGGACGCCGCGCTATGGGGACCCGGCAAGCGTTAACGCGCGAGCCGTATCATGGCGGTCTGCCGACGCGAGGACTTCCATGTTCCCCCGACTTCCCCCCGCCACCCAGGCCCTGCTGATCGCCAATGGCGTGGTGTTCATGCTGCAGGTGTTCCTGGCGCCGGCGATCACCGATCTGTTCGTGATGTGGCCCGTCAATGATGCGGCCGCGGCCGCCGGTTACGGCTTCCAGCCATGGCAGTTGCTCACCAGCGGCTTCATGCATGGCGGCTTCGGCCATCTGTTCTTCAACATGCTTGCGCTGTGGATATTCGGTTCGCCGCTGGAGCAGACCTGGGGCGAACGCCGCTACCTGGTCTATTACTTCGTCTGCCTGATCGGCGCGAACCTGTGCCAGTTGCTGGCGATCTCGTGGTTCACCGCCGAGACCGGGCGCCTGTATTCGTCGCTGGGCGCGTCGGGCGGCGTGTTCGGCCTGCTGCTGGGCTTCGGCATGCTGTTCCCGAACCGGCGCATGATCATCTTCCCCTTCCCGGTCGAGATCACCGCGCGCACGCTGGTGATCATCTATGCGGTTGCCACACTGCTGTTCGGCATCACCGGCTGGCAGCCGGGCGTGGGGCATTTCGCGCACCTGGGCGGCATGCTGTTCGGCTGGCTGTTGATCCGCTACTGGCGCGGGCAGCCGCCGTTCGGCAAGCGCCGGCCGCCACCGCCGCGGATGCGCATCGTGAAGTGAGGTGCGCGGAGCGGAAAGAAAACGGCGCGGTTTCCCGCGCCGTTTTCTTTTGGTAATTCCTAAGCTTTCCGGACCAGAATGGGCCGCAGTTCCTGGATCGAAGTGGCCTTCAAAAGCCTTAAAAGCAGGGGTTTGAGATCCTGCTGGCGGTGGTTGAAGCGATAGCAAACTTCGGCCAGGTACAGATGGAAGTATTGGGAGGGCACGCCCCGGTAGGGATACAGCCAGTTCTTGGCATAGCTCCAGAAGCCCTCGATGCCATTGATGTGGTCACGTCCGAGAGGCCGTCCCTTCTCCTTGCGGATCATCACATGCTCGCCGCGCAAGCGTAAGGTGGCGTAGGCCTGCCACTCGTCGGTGTAGTACAGCGAACCTTCACGGCTGTGCGCATCGATCTGCTGCATGACCGAGGCCCGGTCATGCGCCGCGATCGGCATGGCCTTGACCTGACCGTTGCGCTTGATCAGTCCAAAGACGATCACCTTGCCGGCAGCACCCCAACCACGTTTGCCCTTCCTGGCGCCCCCAAACGTGGTTTCGTCCAGTTCCAGCGCGCCCTCGAACGGCTCCCGCAGTTGCTCCACCATCGCGCAGCACGCGCGCACCAGCCGGTAGAACCGTTCACGTGTGGCGGCCGTGGTATCACTCCGGAAACGCTGCCGGTAGGACGGCACACCGAGCACGAACAACTCCAGCAGGCGGTGCTTGCTGGTGCCTGGTAAGCGCACCGAGTCCCACACCGATGTCCAGGTGAACCGCTTGCCGCAAGCGCGACATTTCAGTCGTCCATCCGACAGGCCGTAGTGTCGGCTACCACCGCAAGCAGGACATTGCTTCATGACCAAATCCTCTCAGATCTGGTCCGGTTTGCTTGGGAATTACCTTTCTTTTCCTCGTATGGTCGCGACTCACGTCCCTCCCACGGCGCGTCGTCAGCGCCAGATCCTGATCTGCGTCGCTTCCTGCGCCTGCATCGGCTGGCCGGCCTTGCAGGCGAAGGCCTGGGCGAACGCGGGCTGCTGCACCAGCGGGCCGTTGGCGCGCCAGTGGCCGGGTGCGTGCACGTCCACGGCCGCGCGCTGCGCCGCTTCGGTTTCCGACACCTGCTGCGCCCACAGCCCGGCCCAGGCCTGGTAGAAGGACTGCCTGGCCGCCGCGTCGGCCTGCGGTTCGGCGGTGGTGAAGGCGTCCCACGCCAGTTCGATGCCGGCCAGGTCGGCCAGATTCTCGTCCTGGGTCAGTTTGCCGTTGACATTGACGCTCTTCAGGCCCGGATACGCGTAGCCGTCGTACTGCGCGGCGACCTTGCCGCCCAGCGCCGTCCACGCGGCCACGTCGGCCGGCGTCCACCAGTCGCGCAACTGGCCCTTGGCGTCGACCATGCGGCCCTTGCCGTCGAAGCCGCGACTCAGTTCATGGCCCACCAGCGCGCCGTAGGCGCCGTACAGCACGGCCGGCGGCAGCTGCGTGGCCTTGGCGTTGAAGATCTCCTCCTGCAGCACGGCCGCGGTGACGATCAGGCGGTTCTGCGCGATGTCGTAGGCCAGCGCGGGCTGCTGCGGCAGCACGTCCCAGCGGCGGTCGGCATTGCCCTTGCCGATGCGCTTCATCTCCTCGCGATGGCGCCAGGTGGACGCGATCAGCATGTTGCCGCCGAAGCTGCCGCGGCCCATCGGCTGCACGCTGTAGTCGAGGTCCCGCTTGGGCGTGCCCACCTCGATCTTCAGCCTGTCCAGCTTGGCCTTGGCTTCGGTCTTGGCGACCTCGCTCATCCAGGTGTTGCGCTCGATGCCGCGGCCCAGCGCGTCGCGCACCTGCGCGGCGATCTGCTCGGCGCGGCGCGTGTGGTCGGCGGGAACGTAGCGCGCGGCGTATTCCTTGCCCAGCATCGGGCCGGCGGCCAGGTTGATGGCGTCCAGGACCTGCTGCCAGCGCGGCGCCGGCGCGGCCTCGCCACGCAGCACGCGGCCGCGGAACTCGAATTCGGCATCGCGGAAGGGCTTGGCCAGGTACGGCGCCATCGCATCGCCCACGCGCCAGCGCAGGTAGCTCTTCCACTGGTCCGGCTTGAGGCCGGCGACCAGTTCGTCCAGCCGCTTGAACAGTTCCGGGTCGGCCATCGACACGGTGTCGTCGCTGACGCCCTGCGCCTTCAGGAACGCATCCAGTTGCAGGTTGCGGTACTGCTTGCCCAGGTCCTTGGTCGGTATCGCGGCGTAGTTGGCGAAGGGGCTGCGCAGGTCCAGCAGCGGCTTGGACACCTGCGCCAGGCGCGTCTCCAGATCGATGACGAGCGCCGATTCGTCGTCCAGCTTGTTGGCCGGGGTGCCGGTCAGCGCCAGCACCTGCTTCACGTAGGTGCGGTAGCGGCCCAGCAGCTCGCGCGTGTCGGCGTCGGTGCGGGTGTAGTAGGCCGGGTCGGGCAGGCCCAGGCCGCCCTGCATGAAGTAGCCGATGTGGCGGTCCAGGTGCTGCAGGTCCACGTCGGGGCTGAAGTTGAACGCCACCGGGATGCCGACCTGGTGCAGCGCGGCGATGGCCGGGGCCACGTCCTTGGCGCGCTTGATGGCGTTGATGCGGTCCAGCAGCGGCGCGATCGGGCGGGAGCCGTCGGCTTCCACCGCGGCCTCGTCCAGCCCGCTGGCCCAGAAGTCGCCCAGCAGCTTCTGCACGTTGCCCTGCGGCGACTGCATGGCCGCGTCCAGCAACTGGCGCTGCTGTTGCAGCGTGCGGTCGCGGAACTGGCCCAGCACGCTGACCGTGCCGACTCCGGCCGGCAACGGGTTCTGTTTCAGCCAGTCGGCATTGGTGGCGGCATAGAAGTCGCTGCACTGCGGGCTGACGGCGGGTACGGCGGCACGCTTGTTGCGTTGCGCTTCGGCATCGGGGGCGCCCAAGGCGAAAATCAGGGCGAAGGCGATCAAGGTGGGGCGGCCGAGCGCGGTACGCAGGGTGGGCATCAGCAGTGTCCAGAGTTCAGGGTCGGGCGATTCTAGCAAGTCGCCCGTGCCCACTCCGAATGCGGACGCCCCGATTCCCGCCGGGATCGGCGGCATTTTCCGCCCTGCGTCACAGAGCGAAGAGGGAAGGGGGCGCCGCGCCGCCGAGCGGCTGGTCGTTGGGGGAAGGGTGCCGGGTGGGATTTCCGCCCCGGCACCCGGCGCGCATCTTGCGCGGGATGGTGCGGCTCATCGCCCTTCTTCCCGCATGCGGGGGCGGATCGCAGGCAGGCGCGCGCGCGTCCCGGCAAAGGAAAGGCCCGGGCAAGCCGGGCCTTCCTCCTACGCCACGGTCGGGCGCGGATTTACCAGATGACCACCTGCTGGTCGCCGGTGCGCGCCATCGGCGCGCCCGGCTTGCAGCTGAACGCCGCGGCGAAGGCCGGCAGGTTGGACGGGGCGCCGATCGAACGGATGCTCGACGGTGCATGCGTATCGACCACCAGTTGGATCTTCTGGTACTCGGGCGTGTATTTGTTGCGCCATACCGTGGCCCAGCCGAGGAAGAATCTCTGCTCGCGGGTAAGGTTGTCCAGCATCGGGTCGGCCTGGTCGCCGGTAGCCAGCTTCATCGCATCGTACGCGGTGGCCAGGCCGCCCAGGTCGGCGATGTTCTCGCTCAGGGTCAGGTTGCCGTTGACTCTGTCGCCGGTGCCCACTTCGTAGGCATCGAACTGTTCGATCAGCTTCCTGGTGCGGGCCTTGTAAGCGATGCTGTCGCTCTCGGCCCACCAGTTCTCGAATTCGCCGCTGGGACCGAAGCGCGAGCCCTGGTCGTCGTACCCGTGGGTCATTTCGTGTCCGATCACGGCACCGATGCCGCCGTAGTTGAGGGCATCGTCGGCGGCCAGTCCGAAGAACGGCGGCTGCAGGATGGCCGCCGGGAACACGATTTCGTTGGCCTGGGGGTCGTAGAACGCGTTCACGGTCTGCGGGCTGGTGAACCATTCGTCCTTGTCCACCGGCTTGCCGATCTTGCTCAGGTTCCACGCGTGGTTGAATTCCTTCGCGGCCAGCATGTTGGCCAGGAAGGCATCCGGTGCGGTCTTCAGGCCATCCCAGTCGCGCCACTTGTCCGGGTAGCCGATCTTGGGGGTGAAACTCTCCCACTTGGCGATCGCCCTGTGTTTCGTTTCGTCGCTCATCCAGTCCAGTTTTTCGATGCGCACCTTCAACGCGGTGCGCAGGTTCTCCACCAGGGACTCCATCCTCGCCTTGGATTCGGGTGGAAAGGCGACCTGCACGTACAACTGCCCCATCGGTTCTTCCACGTGACGGTTGATCTCGCGGAGCACGCGCTTCCAGCGCGGACTCTTTTCCTGCACGCCCGCGGCGACCTTCAGCAGGTCGGCCGCGGCGTCGGCGAAGGGCTCCGGCAGGAAGGGAACCGCTTCATGGATGACGTGGAAACCCAGGTAGTGCTGCCATTGCTGCACGGGGACGTCCGCCAGCATCCGGTCGTATTCCTGGTGGAAGGCGGGGACGGACAGGGAGAACGCCGCCGGCGGCTCGATGCCCTGGGCGCGGAAGAACGCCGTCCAGGAAAAGTTGGGCGTGAGTTTCTCGGCCTCCGCGATCGAGAGCGGGTGATAGTAGAGGGACACGTCGCGCGCCAGTTCCTCGCGGGATTTCGAGGCTTTGGCCAGGCGCGTCTCGAAGGACAGCACATCGCCGGCCTGCCGCGCCGCGCTGTCCGGCGTCCCGCCGGACAGGACCAGCAGCCGGGAGATGTAGACCAGATAGGCGTCGCGGATCGCCTGCTTGTCCGCGTCCAGGTACAGGCTGCGGTCGGGCATGCCCAGTCCGCCCTGTTCGGCATAGGCCATGTTGACGGTGGCGTCCTTGAAATCCGGATACGGCCCGAAAGCGAACAGGCGGACGCGGCCCTGCGCGGCGCTCCGGTACAGGTAACCTGCGATGTCCGCCGGGCTGGACAGGGTGCGGACGAGTTCCAGCTCGTCGCGCAGGGGGGCGATGCCCAGCGCGTCGAGCCGCTCCTCGTCCATGCCGCTACTCCAGAAGTCGGCGACGATCTTGTCCACGCCCGCTGCGTCGGGCCGGGCCGCCGCCTGTTCCGCCAGTTGCCGCTGTACGCTTTGCGAGCGTTCGATCAGCATGTCCCAGGCGCCCCACGCATACTTGTCCGCGGGGATGGCATTGGCCGCCAGCCACTTGCCGTTGGCGTAGCCATCGAAATCCACGCACGGTTCCCGGGATTCGTCGAGAGCGGCGGCATCGAATTCCACCAGCGGTGCCAGCTTTTCCGGGTCGAGGAGATAAGGCACGCTTGGTGCCTGCGTCGATGGCGGCAACTGTTCCTGACGGCAGCCGGCTACCGCTGTCGCCACGGCTGCCGACAAGAGAAGTACGCGGATTCCCTGTGTCATTTCGTGGCCCTCATTCACGGGGTCTCGAACGTTCTACGCAGGAAATGACGGAGCCCGGACATGCCGGGCTCCGTTGGTACCGCCAGTGCCGTAAACAGGCCTACCAGATCACGACCTGCTGGTCGCCTGCGCGCACCATCGGCTCGCCCGGCTTGCACGAGAACGCGGCGGCGAACGCGGGCAGGTTGGAAGGCGCGCCGATCGCGCGGAACTGCGCCGGGGCGTGCTCGTCGGTGGCGATGCGGTTCTTCAGCTCTTCCGGGGTGAAGTTGCGGCGCCACACCGTGGCCCAGTTGAGGAAGAAGCGCTGGTCGCGCGTCAGCCCGTCGGTCATCGGGTCCGGCGTGCCCTCGGTGGCCTTCTTCATCGCGTCGTAGGCCGTGGCCAACCCGCCCAGGTCGGCGATGTTCTCGCCCAGCGTGTGCTTGCCGTTGATCGCCTGGCCCGCGTCGGTGCGGTAGCCGTTGAACTGGGCGATCAGCTTGTCCGTGCGCGAGGCGAAGCCCTTGGCGTCGGCTTCGCTCCACCAGTTCTCGAACTTGCCGGTCGGCCCGAAGCGGCTGCCCTGGTCGTCGTAACCGTGGGTCATCTCGTGGCCGATCACCGCGCCGATGCCGCCGTAGTTCATCTCATCGGTGGCGTCGGGGTCGAAGAACGGCGGCTGCAGGATGGCGGCCGGGAACACGATCTCGTTCTGCAGCGGGTTGTAGTACGCGTTGACCATCTGCGGCGGCATGCCCCATTCGGTGCGGTCCACCGGCTTGCCGATCTTGCCCAGGTTCCACTTGTAGTTGAACTCCTGCGCGGCCAGCACGTTGCCGATGTAGCTGTCGCGGCCGGTGGTCAGGCCGGTCCACTCGCGCCACTTGTCCGGGTAGCCGATCTTGGTGGTGAACGCGGCCTGCTTGGTCAGCGCCTTGGCCTTGGTCTCGTCGCCCATCCACTCCAGGTTCTCGATGCGCGCCTTCAGCGCGGTGCCCAGGTTGGCCACCAGCGTTTCCATCTTCGCCTTGGACTCGGGCGAGAAGGCCACCTTGACGTACAACTGGCCCAGCGCCTCGCCGGTCTGGTTCTCGATGGTGGACAGCACGCGCTTCCAGCGCGGCTGGATTTCCTTCTGCCCGCGCAGCGTCTTGTTGTAGAAGTTGAAGTTCTCGTTGGCGAACGCATCGCTCAGGTACGGCGCGGCGCCATCGACGGTGTGGAAGCGCAGGTAGCTGCGCCAGATGGCGGCGTCGGTGTCGCCCAGCATCTTGCTGACTTCCTGGTGGAAGGCCGGGATGGCCAGCGAGAACTTCTCCTGCGGCGCCACGCCCTGCGATTCGAAGAACCGGGTCCACGAGAAGTTCGGCGTCAGCGCGTCCGCGTCGGCCAGGGTCACCGGGTTGTAGTACAGCGATACGTCGCGCGACATCTCCTCGCGCGACTTCGACGCCTTGGCCAGGCGCGTCTCGAATGCCATGATCTGTTCGGCCTGCCGCTTGGCGTCGTCCGCGGCCACGCCGGACAGCTCCAGCACGGTGGCGATGTGGGCCAGGTAGCCGTCGCGGATGTCCTTCTTGTCGGCGTCGAAGTAGAAGTTCTTGTCCGGCAGGCCCAAACCGCCCTGGAAAGCGTAGGCGAGGTTGGTGTCGGGCTTGTCGAAGTCCGCTTCGGCGCCGAAGCCGAACAGGAAGGCCTGGCCCTTGGCGGCGCTGTCGTTGAGGTACGCCACGATGGCGTCCTTGTCCTGCAGGCCGTCGATGGCGGCCAGCTCGGGCTGGATCGGCTCGATGCCCTGCGCGTTGACCTTGGCCTCGTCCATGCCGGTGGCCCACAGGTCGCCGACGATCTTCTCCACGCCGGTCGCCTCGGGGTGCGCGGCGGCCTGCTCGGCCAGCTGGCGCTGCACGGCGGTGGAGCGCTCGGCCAGCATCTCGAAGGCGCCCCAGCTGGTGCGGTCGCTGGGGATGGCGTTGGCGGCCAGCCACTTGCCGTTGGCGTAGCCGGCGAAGTCGGTGCAGGCGTTCTTGTCGCCGTCGAGGTCGGCCAGCTGGAAGCGGTTGACGCCCGGCAGCGCGGCTTCATCCAGCTTCAGCTCCAGCGCGGCGCTGTCGGCGGGCGTGGCGGTCGCGGCGTCTTCCTTCTTGGAACAGGCGGCCAGCGCGGCGGTTACGGCAAGCGACAGCAGCAGGATCTGGGGTTTGCGGGCAATCACGGTCTACTCCGGCCCCCTTGAGGAGGCAATGAAAAAAGGAAACCCCCATCGGGGGCGTGCGCGCGACTCTACGCCCCTGCACGCGTCGGCAGGTGTGTCGAAGGTCATGGGGGCGCCCCCTTAAACCGTCGGCGCAGGTGAATTTGAGCGCGTCGCAACGCGCCCGAATGGCGAACCAACGGCTTTCGGCGCCATGCCCCCCACACCCCCATACTTGCCCCGCAAGCAAGGAGGACAACCCCCATGCACGTCGAATTCCACGGCGCCGCCGGCGAGGTCACCGGCTCCATGCACCTGGTCCATGCGGCCGGCCGGCGCATCCTGCTGGACTGTGGCCTGATCCAGGGCAGCCGCGAGGCCGAGGCGCGCAATGCCGGGCCATTCCCGTTCGACCCCGCCACGCTGGACGCGGTGGTGCTCAGCCACGCCCACATCGACCACATCGGCCGCGTGCCGCTGCTGGTCAAGCGCGGCTTCCGCGGCCCCATCCACACCCAGCACGCCAGCGCCGAACTGATGCCGGTGATGCTGCTGGATGCAGCCTCGCTGTCCGAATCCGAAGCCGAGCGCGCCAACCGCGACCGTCGCCGCGGCGAACCCGAGGCGCAGCCGCTGTTCACCGCCGAGGACGCGCAGGCCACGCTGCGGCAGGTGCGCCCGCAGTCCTACGACGAACGCACGACGATCCTGCCGGGCGTGGACATCGCGCTGCGCGATGCCGGCCACATCCTGGGCTCGGCCATCGTCGAACTGTGGGCCGACGGCCGCAAGCTGGTGTTTTCGGGCGATCTGGGGCCGAAGGGCACGCCCATCCTGCGCGACCCGGCGGTGGTGCGGCAGGCCGACCTGCTGGTGATGGAATCCACCTACGGCGACCGCAACCACCGCGACCGCCCGGAGACGGTCCGCGAACTGGGCGACATCTTCGAGCACGCCTGGCGCGACCGCGGCAACGTGCTGATTCCCGCCTTCGCCGTGGGCCGCACCCAGGAACTGCTGTACTGGTTCGCCCGCCACTGGGACGCCTGGAAGCTTTCTCGCTGGCGCATCTTCCTGGACAGCCCGATGGCGGCCAAGGTGGTCAACGTGTACGCCCGCCACCACGGCCTGTTCGACGAGGACGCACAGGCGGTTTGGCGGCAATCGCCCAATCCGTTCCGCCTGCCCAACCTGCACGTGTCCGAAAGCACGCAGCAGTCGATGGCGATCAACCTGATCGAGAACGGCGCCATCATCATCGCCGGCTCCGGCATGGCCAACGGCGGCCGCATCCAGCACCACCTGAAGCACAACCTGGGCCGCCGCAACGCGCACGTGGTGTTCGTCGGCTACCAGGCCGCGGGTACGCTGGGCCGCCGGCTGGTGGATGGCGCGGCGTGGGTGCGTATCCACGGCCGCGACTACCGCGTCAACGCGCAGCGCCACACCGTCGGCGGCCTGTCCGCGCACACCGACCAGCGCGGCCTGATGGACTGGTACGCCCATTTCCAGCCATCGCCCCCGCTGGTCCTGGTGCACGGCGAGGACAAGGCGCGCGAAGCACTGGCCGGCGAGATCGGCGAGCGCCACGGCGTGGATGTCGCGTTGGCAAGGCCGGGAATGGCGATCGACGTGTAGGGCGGGCCCGGCCCACCGCTGGCGACGCATCCGGATGCCTTCCCGAATGCGCCCTGGCCGTTGTCTATCCGACCCGGCCCGCCACGGCCCCCATCGGCTCGTGCTCGCCGGTATGGCTGAAGCTGCGGTTGCGGCCGGCCTGCTTGGCCCGGTACAGCGCGGCGTCGGCGCGGTCGAAGACGTCTTCCGGGCCCAGCTCGTCGCCGGTTGGCTGCGTGGTATGGATGCCGATGCTGGTGGTGAACGCCGGCACCGCGGCCACACTGGCGCCATGCGGCCGGGTGGCGAGGTTGGCCAGGTCCACGTGGATGGTGGTGGCGATGGTGGCGGCGGCCTGCGCGGAGGTTTCCGGCAGCAGCACCGCGAACTCGTCGCCGCCCAACCGCGCCACCAGGTCGCGCGGCCTGCGCGCGCGGCTGCGCAGCACGCGCGCCAATGCCTTCAGCGCGGCATCGCCGGCGGCATGGCCCTGGGTGTCGTTGAGCTGCTTGAAGTGGTCGATGTCCATCACCAGCAGCGACAGCGGCTGGCCCGTGCGCCGCGCGACGCGCAGTTCCTGGTCCAGCGCATGGTCGAAGCGGTTGCGGTTGGCCAGGCCCGTCAGCGCATCCGATTGCGCTTGCTTGTGCGTGCGCCGCAGCAGCCGGTAGAGCCACAGGCTGGCGGCCAGGGCCAGCACCAGCAGGACCGGCACTGGTGAAAACCACAGGTGCGCGAAGCGTAGCAGCAGTACCGACAGCAGGCTCGCCAGTCCCATCGTCAGCACCGTGGGCCGCCACATGCGCTGCAGGCCGGGCAGACTGCACAGCAGCAATGGCAGCATCACGATCAGCATGGACAGCAGCGCCTGCCCGCCTTCCCGCATGGGCGTGATGGCGGCGTCCTTCAACAGCATGTTCAACAGGTTGGCCTGGTAGTCCGCGCCGCTGATGCGCGCGTTGGCCGAATGGCCGGGCACCTTGGCCTCGGTGCCCACGCCGGTGGCATTCATGCCCACGATCGCCCAGTGGCCGCGCAGCATCGTCGGCGGGATGCGCTGGTTCAGCACATCGGTGTAGGACACATGGCGGAAGGCATTCGGCGGATCGGCATAGGGGATCAGCACCTGATGGTCGCGCACCCACTGGTAGGGAGAGGCGTCCTTGTCGATGGAAGCCATCCGCCGTCCCGGCAGCTCGGGCGTGCCGCCGGGCGGGGTGTCCAACTGGTGCAACGCCAACGCCAGCGCCGGCCAGTGCGGCGAGCCCAGCCCGGCGCGCAGGAACACGCTGCGCGCCACGCCGTCGTCGTCCAGCATCATTTCCGAATGCCCCAGCGACGCGGCGGAGGCGGCGAACTCGGGGATCGGCATCAGCTCCACGCTGGGACCGTTGAGCTGCACCTGTTCGGCCAGTACCGGCAGCACCACGCGTCCGCTGCGGCCCAGGGCGCGCGCCAGCAGCGCATCGCCTTCCGGATCGAACAGCGCCGGTTCGGACAGCAGCACGTTGAATGCCACGCCCTTGACCCCGGCCAGGTGCAGGCGGTCGATCAGCTGCGCATGCAGGCGCCGCGACCAGGGCCAGCGGCCCAGTTCGGCCAGGCTCTTCTGGTCGATGTCCACCACCACGATGCGTCCGTCGGCGGCGGGGGCGGCGCTGCGCACCAGCACGTCGTAGACCCAGGCGTCCGCATTGCGGGTCAGGCCCGACAGCGTGACCAGCACGACCAGCGCGGCCGCGCCCACCGCCGTCAGCAGGCGGGTCTTGAACTTGGGTACGGGCGAAGGAGTACTCACAAGGCCAGCAGTATGAGCAAGGCGCCGGCGCCGATGCCAATCTTGCACAGGCGGCAAGGCACTTCCACGATCTGCGGCGGCGGCATCGGGCCTTCGAAGCCGTCCACGTCGATGGTCTGCGCGCGCAGGTACCAGGTGCCGGTCCGCAGGCGGGGCAGGGTGATCTCGGCGGTATCGACCGTCCGGTCGATCTGCGGCTCCTTGAAGTCGGCGGTGCGCGACATCTGGAAACGGTAGCGCTGCCCCGGCTGGCCGGCGGGCCAGCGGAAGGTCACGTCGCGCCGGCTCTGGCCGGCGGCGCTGCTGTCGATGTCGGTGACTTCGGCCAGGGGGCGCACGGTGAAGGCCAGGGCGTCGCTGTAGGGGCCGGCCTTGCCGCCGGCATCCACGCTGCGGATGCGCCAGGCGTACTCGCCGGGTGGCAAGGCGATCTCGGCGGACGTCCTGTCCTTCGTCGTGGCCTGCGCCACCGGCGCGGTGAAATCGCCGTCGCCGGCGATCTCGTACTGGTAGCCGGTGGCCGCCGGGGCCTTCGTCCATTGGAAGCGCACCGCCGACGTGCGCACCACGGCGGCCTCGGTGGGCGCGATGGTGTACGGCGGTTCCGGCTGGCCTTCGATGCGGAACGGGACCACGGCGTCCAGGCCTTCCAGCCCATCGGCGTCGACGGCGCGCACGCGCAGGAAGTAGGCGCCTTCCTCCAGTGTCGGCAGCGCAACGGTGGGCGTGGCGGTCTCGAGGTCGGCCAGCAGGGTGTCGAACCGACGGTTGTCGGCCACCTGCACGCGATACTGCCGGGCGTTTTCCACCGCGGGCCAGGCCAGCTCGGGCTGCGCGCGGACATGCGTGGGCGCCACGCGGGACAGGTCCGGTGCCGGCAGCAGGGCGACCGGCTTGATGGCGGCCTGTCCGGCGGCGACCACGGTGCCGTAGCCGCGTTTCACCAGCGCGCTGTTGCGCGGCGAGCTGACGGCCACACGGCCTTCCAGCACTTCGGTGTAGGTGACGGCCTGGCTGGACTCCACCCGGAACTGCGTGCCGCGCACGGCGGACGATGCGCTGGGCGTGTCGACGATGAAGGAGGCCGCCGGACCGCGGGTGGGGCGCACTTCGTTGCTGATGCGGCCCCGTTGCAGGCGCAGGCGGGTGTCGGCCATGCCGGAGCGGCCGAAGCGGGTCAGGCGGTCGAGCAGCAGTTCGCTGTCGCCCAGCAGCATCAGCCGCGAGCCATCGGCGAACTGCAGGCTGAGCGAGGCTTCGGGCGATGTCTTCAACACGGCGCCGGTACCCAGCGACATGCCCGCCGTGATCGGCGCATTCTGGCCCTTGTCCGTTGCGACCGCATCGCCGCGCACCGCGACGACCTTGGCCCGCGCCGGCTGGCGGTTCAGCCAGGCCAACGGGATGCGCAAGGTGGAGCCCGGCGGCAGCTGGTAGGGGTTGGTGATGCGGTTGTATTCCTGCAGCCGCTGCCACGGCACGTCGGGCTTGAGGTATTCGCCGGCCAGGTCCCAGATGGTGTCGCCGGGCCGCACGCGATAGGCCCAGTCCTCGGCAAAGGCGGGCAGGCAGGCGATCCACAGTGCGATGAGCAACGCCACGCGCTTCCCGGCCCGCTGGATAGAACCGACGTCCTTCAAGTGATCCCCCTGGTGGAAAATGTTGCAGCGGTCACAATTATAGGGGAGGACGGCCCGGGAAATGGCCGGTTGCGGCAATGGATTGCGTGGACGTCCCACACCTCCCCGCCGGCATTCTGCATCCGGACGGGTGCAAGCGCATGACGGCCGGTCGGGAGATGGGCGCGGGCACGCCCCACGGGCGGGCCGGGCCAGGGAGGGGCGGGGCTTCGGGGAGTCGATGCGCCCGCCTCGTCCCCATGGCCCGTTTAATGTGACTACAAACCCGGGCCGGACCGCCTCGGCCGATGTCCGCATCCCCGTCCCTGTGCCGGCGTGGAAGGGCAACGCGTCCGCGCGATCTCAATCCGCGGCGGCTTCCGCCCGCAGTTCGCGCTCGCGGGCTTCGCCCAGGTAGCGGCGGATGCCGTGGCGCATCAGGTACAGCAGCGGGATCAGCGCGACGGCCGCCAGCATCTTGTAGGCGTAGTTGACCGAACTGACCGCCAGGAACAGCGAGGTCGGCCACTTCTGCGGCCCCAGCACGAAGGCGATCCAGATCACCACGAAACTGTCCACCAGCTGCGAAACGGCGGTGGAACCGGTGGCGCGCAGCCACACCCAGCGCTCGCCGGTGGCGTTGCGGATGCGGTGGAACACCGACACGTCGATCAGCTGGCCGATCAGGAAGGCGATGATGGAACCGACGATGGACCACATGCCCTGGCCGAAGATCGCCGCGAACGCGGCCTGGTAGTCCGGCACGCCCTGGTCCTGCGCGGCCGTCACCCACCAGCGGGCCGGCGCCGCGGCGATGGCGAGGAAGGCGAACACGAAGCCGAACACGATCAGCGCCACCGCCAGCCACGAGATGAAGCGCACGCCGCGCTTGCCGAAGAACTCGTTGATGGTGTCGGTCAGGATGAAGACGAACGGCCACAGCAGCGTGCCGACGGTGAAGTTCAGCGAACCGCTCCGGCCGAACAGGTTCCACTCCAGCGGCGCGATGCCCAGGGTGTCTTCCAGCGCGAAGATCTTGACGCCGATGAACTCAGCCAGCACCGCGTTGACGCAGAAGAACGCGGCCAGCGCGATGAACAGCTTGACCGCGCGATCGTCCAGCGTGCGGCCCACGGGCATGCGGTCAGCGATCTCCGGCGCGGGTGAACGGCATCGCCTCCGGCGCCACCGCGCCACCGGAGATGATGAAGCTCATGGCCTGGTCCACCGTCCAGTCGGTGGGCGTCAGCAGTTCCACGGGCACGATCTCCAGGTAGCCGGAGGTCGGGTTGGGCGTGGTGGGCACGTAGACCGCGGCCAGTTCGCGGCCGGTGCCTTCCTCGCGCATCACCCGCGTCACCAGGCCGACCGACTTCATGTCCCGGTGCGGGAAATCGATCAGCACCACGCGCTGGGTGCTGCCGGGCTGGGTCTGCAGGATGTCCAGCAGCTTGCGCGCACTGGTATAGATCACGTTGGCCAGCGGGATGCGCGCGACCAGCTTCTCGAACCAGCCCAGCAGCCGCTGCCCGATCACGCGCCGGGTCAGCGCGCCGACCGCCAGGATCACGAACAGCGTGGCGATCATCGCGATGGTGTTCTGCACCCACACGCCGTTGAACCAGCCCATGGATTGCGGGAAGCTGGCCGCGATCTGGTGCGACAACGGCTCCACCCATGGCTTGCTGATGCCGGACAGCAGCACGAAGACGAATTTGATCACCACCCACGTCAGCCAGATCGGCAGCAGGGTCAGCAGGCCGGTCAGGAACAGCTTCTGCAGGGAGGGGCGGGGGGCGTGGGAGTCGGGGGGCATGCCGGTATTGTAGGGTTACGCGGGCATCGGGCTGTATAGCCATAGGGCCTGTTGATGCTATTGGGATAGGACACTGGCGTCGGGGGGAATGGAATGGGCAGGGTGTTCAAGTGGGGCGGGATCGTCGTTTTCGGCCTGGTGGTGTCGGTCGCGCTGCTTTACGCGGTGAGCCGGTCGATGCCGGTTCCGGAGCGGGAGGCCGCCGCGCTGGCGATGCTGGATGCGCCCGACCCGCTGCCCGGCAGGAACGGATTCGCCGCCGTGTGGCTGCTCGCCTACGACGTGCCGATGGAGCAGGCGGAGGATTTGCTGGAGCGGGAGGCCGCCCGCTTCGCCGCCACGCCGGTCCCGGATGGCGGCGACGATTCGGCGGTCTTCACGCCCGTACTGGATTCGCTGCCACGGCTGGACGAGGGGCTTGCGGACTCCACGCTCGAGTGCCGGTCCAACGAGACCGGTTGCCTGGACAAGGTGCGTGCGTCGTTGCCGGAGTACGAAGCCCGGATCGAACAGCGTGGGAAGATCGCCTCGCGCGTGGCGGCGCTGGATGCGTACGACTACTTCCGCAGTCCGTTCACGCCGCGCTTCGACATGCCGATCCCCGCCTACCAGTGGCTGACGCACAACCTGTCGGTGCATGCGCATGCGTTCGTGCGCGGCGACGCCGCGCTGGCGCTGGAGGGCGTCTGCCGCGATGCCTCGATCGCTCGCAAGCTAATCGCCAGCGGCGATACTCTCATCGGCAGCATGATCGGCGCCGCGATGATGAAGGGAGCGAGCCGTCTCTTCGTGGAGATGCTGGCGGAGCTGCCCGCCGATCACCCCGTTCCGGCCGGATGCGGGCGCGTGTTCAGACCCGACGGCGCCATGGCGGCGGGCATCTGTCCGACGATGATCGGGGAAGGGCGGTTCGCCACGGGCAGCTTTCGTTCCCTGGGCCAGGGACAGATCGAACCGCGATGGAGCGCGGGCCTCCTGTTCGATGTCGAGAGGACCGCGGCACGCGTCGCGCCGGATTTCACCTGGTTCTGTGGCGAGGAAGCGCGTGGATTGATCGGCACGGACCGGCCGCTGCATCGTCCCGGGCCACCGCCATCGCGCTGGTCCCTGCGCTGCGCGTCCAACGCCATCGGTTGCATCCTGACGGATATCCAGGCCCCTGCGTACACCGACTATGGCCTGCGGCTGCAGGATGCCGAAGCGCGCCAGCAACTGGTCGCCAGCTGGTTGTGGTTGCGCGACCACGCGGCCGACAAGGGCTCGCTCGCGGAGCGGCTGGCGTCGCGGCCGGAAGCGTTGAAGCGCGCCAGTCGCGACATCCGCGTCGGCAAGGACGGCAGGACGCTGGCGATCGCGATGTACGAACGATCCAACGGCGACGCGTGGCAGTTGCCGGTGCCGGGCTGGATGGCCGGCGAGCCGCTGCCCTGATCAGCCGGCCGGCCCGCGCGCTTCCGGCTTGAGGCGCACGTAGATCTGCTTGCGCACGCGGGCGACGACTTCGTTCCGCGCGTTGAACACGTCCACCGGCATCCAGCGCAGGTGCTTCTGACCGTCGGCGGCTTCGGCGCGGATCTCATCGAGCACCACGTCGTCCAGGCGGAATTCGGCGTGCACCGTGCCCTTGCCGGGCTTCACGAACTCGATCTCGCCGGCCTTGTCCCACACGTAGTAGTCGCGCCCCAGGCGTTCCTTGGCCAGGATCATCCAGAACGGGTCGGTCATCGCGAACAGGCTGCCGCCGAAGTGCGTGCCCACGTAGTTGCGGTTCCAGGGCCGCATGCGCAGTTCGACGCGCGCGAAGCTCCAGTCGTTGGCCATCTCGGTGACGTGGATGCCGGAGAACAGGAAAGGCGGCCACAGGTTGAAGACGTGGCGCAGGGTGCTGGGTTTCATTCGGTGCGGTTTCGGGCAGGAGAAGGGAAGGCGTGCTGCGCGCCGCGGATCAGAACAGCAGCGACGACATCTTCCGGCGGTACTGGCCCACCAGCGCCTCATCCTCGATCACCCGGAACGCATCGATCAGGCTCTTGCGCGCCAGTCCGTCCCCGAACGCGCGGTCGCGCCTGAGCATCTCCAGGAACTGTTCCAGCGCGGCTTCCGATTCGCCCGCCACCAGGTGGTGCACGCCCAGCAGGTGGCGCGCGCGCAGGTCGTCGGCGTTGGCCGCGATGGCGGCCTGCAGCACCTCGACCGGCGGTGCGTCCTTCAACGCGGTCGAAAAGCCCAGCCGCGCACGCGCGCTGACCGCACGGTCGTCGGTGGCGAGGTTGGCCGGCAGGCCGTCCAGCAATGTCTCGGCTTCGGCGGCGGCGCCGATCTTGAGCAGCGCCAGGGCCAGGTCGAGCTTCAGTTCGGCCTTGTCCGGTTCGGCTTCCACGGCATGGCGCAGCGCCAGCACCTGCGCATGCGGGTCGACGGGAGCGGCGTCGGCCACGTCCTCCTCGGCGGCTTCGGCCGGCTCGATGCCGTGCTGCTTCAGGAATTCGCGCAACTGGCCCTCCGGCAGCGCGCCGGGGAAGCCGTCCACCAGTTGCCCGCCCTTGACCAGGAACACGGTCGGCACCGAGCGGATCTGGAACGCAGCCGCGATCTCCTGCTCCTTGTCCACGTCCACCTTGGCCAGCTCGAAGGCGCCGTTGTATTCGCCGGCCAGCTTTTCCAGGAGCGGCCCCAGCGTCTTGCACGGCCCGCACCACGTCGCCCAGAAATCCACCAGCACCGGCACCTGCAGGGATTTCTGCAGGACCTCGGCCTCGAAAGTCTCGGTGGTGGCGTCGAAAACGTGGGGCAGATCGCTCATGGGGGTCCCGGGTTCAGGTTTGGCGCTGAGATGGTGTCGTGCGAGGCAGGATACAAGGTGATGTAAAAAGTGTTTGACATCACTTGCGTCGAATGTAATCTATAACGGACATAGAGTCCGTTGAAGGTGACACCATGGTGCTACGGCATGGCGGTCCCAGCCTTGGGCAATGCCGGCACCGCCGTAGTGCTGTTCGTCTTCACATCGCCAACCTGCTGGTCCTTGTCCTGAATGGAGGATGGTTGTGCGAGTACGCGGCCACGATGGTGATGGACTGGACGGACAGGAGGGTGTGATGGAAAGCGAAGGAGCCGTATCGTTGAGCAAACAGGAAAAGTTGGCACGGCTTGGATTGGCCGTGTCGCTGGCGGGATGTTTCTATCTGGCGGTTCATCTCTTCCCGGTATCCGTGCTCCCGATCGAGGGACCCGACCCGGATACGGCATCGACGGCCGCGCGCCTGATGATCCTGTTCCTGCTGGCCGCGTACTTCATCAAGCGGCGCGATGCGTCTCCGCTCGCCGACGAGCGCGACAGGTCGATAGAGGCAAGGCGCGCCAATGCCGGATATATGTCCCTGGCGCTGATGATCGTCGTCTGCGCGACGCTGGGACTGGAGGGTTACGACGTCTTCTGGCGATCAAGATCGCCGGCTTGGCTGGGAAGCGGGCTGATGTTCCTGATGTTTGCTTCTTTGGTCATTCACTCGCTGGTGGGAGTGGTTCACTATTGGCGCGACCGCCGATGACCGGCACCCCCATCACCAACGACATCCGCCGCCTGCGCTTCGAGCGGGGCGAGATGACGCAGCAGGCGCTGGCGGATGCGTGCGGGGTGACGCGGCAAACTATCATAGCGCTGGAGGCGGGGCGCTACGCACCCTCACTGGAACTGGCGTTCCGCATTGCGCGGACCTTTGGCGTGGGCGTGGAAGAGGTGTTCCGTTGGGAAGCGAAATGAAACGCTGGCTGCCGCATGCCGGCATCGCCGCCGCGGTGTTGTTCATCGCCGCACTGGTCGTCTTCGGCCTGTCGCTGCAAGGCTATTCGCACGCGCTCCATCCGGTCGCCGTGCTGGGTGCGAAAGGCATTCCCCATGCCCTGGCGTTCAACCTGGTCGCCTTCGTGGTGCCGGGCATGCTGGCCGGCGTGGTGGCGATGGACTTGCGCCAGCGTCTGCCGCGCGATGCGGGTTGGCCGATGCGCGTGGGGTCGCAACTGGCGTTCCTGGCGGCGCTGGGGTTCATCGCGCTCGGGTTGCTGCCGCTGGATCCGTCGGACCTGCACAACAACGCCAGCAGCCTGCATGCGACCGCGTGGATGCTGTGGTGGGTGGCGTTCGTGCCGGGCGCGCTGTTGCTCGCTGCAGGTCTGCGTGGACGCGGAGGATGGCGCCTGCTGGCGTGGGCCAGCGTGGTCGCCGCGCTGCTGGTGCTGTTCGTGGCTCTGCTGGCAGTGGAACTGATGCCTGCCGGCGCCGCACAGCGGCTGGGCTATGCGGCATGGCTGGGCTGGCTGTGTGTCGCGGCGCGGGGATCGCGGTAGCGCGGCGCCTGCTGGGGAGGCGGGCGGAGTCATGCCTCACCGGAATCTCCGGTCGGGGCTGAAGCCCTCCTGCAGTCCAGCCATCCCTGTAGGAGGGGCTTCAGCCCCGACCGGGCGTCATGAGGTACGCCCAAGGCCGGCCGCTCCACAGTCGGGCGCGCTGCGGGGCGCCCATCATCGCGATCATCGGGCAGGGCTAATCGAGGCGCGGCAGCCGGTAGACCTTGCCGTCCTTCATCACGAAGTCGACGCCCAGCACGGCGTCGATGTCGGCGACCGGATCGCCGGGCATGGCGATGATGTCGGCGCGTTTGCCGGCTTCCAGCATGCCCTGGTCGTCCACGCCCAGCACTTCGGCGGCGCGGATGGTGGCGGCCTGCAGGGCGACGCTGGCCGGGATGCCGGCTTCCACCATGTAGAGGAACTCCCGGGCGTTGTCGCCGTGCGGGCCCACGCCCATGTCGGTGCCGAAGGCGATCTTCACGCCGTTGCGGTAGGCCTTGGCTGCGGTTTCCTGGATCTGCGCGCCGATCCGCGCCGCCTTGGGGCGGACCACGGCGGGGAAGTAGCCGTCTATCTTCGCCTTGTCGGCGACGAAGCGGCCGGCGTAGATGGTCGGCACGTACCAGGTGCCGTGCTGCTTCATCAGCCGCATGACCTCATCGGTCATGTAGGTGCCGTGCTCGATGCTGGTCACGCCGCCCAGGATGGCGCGCTTCATGCCCTCGGTGCCGTGCGCGTGCGCGGCCACCTTGTAGCCGTAGTCGTTGGCGGTATCGACGATGGCCTTGACCTCCTCGACGGTGAACTGCGGTGCGTCGCCGGATTTTGCGTAGCTCAGCACGCCGCCGGTGGCGGTGATCTTGATGACGTCGCTGCCTTCCTTGTAGCGCTGGCGCACGGCCTGGCGGGCGTCGTCGAGCGAGTTGATGACGCCCTCGGTGGGGCCGGGCGGACCGATCAGGTGCGACAGGCGGTCGTTGTAGCCGTTGGTGGGGTCGGCATGGCCGCCGGTGGTGGCGATGGACTTGCCGGCGGCGAAGATGCGCGGGCCCTTCACCAGGCCCTGGTTGACCGCATCGCGCAGGTGCGGGCTGACTTCGCCGCCCAGGTCGCGGACGCTGGTGAAGCCGGCCATCAGGGTCTTCTCGGCGTAGCCGACCGAGCGGTAGGCGTAGTCCACCGGGTCCAGCCGGAAGCCTTCGGAATAGCTCTGCGGGCTGGATTCGCTGCCCAGGTGCACGTGCAGGTCGGTCCAGCCGGGCAGGCAGGTGCGGTCGGACAGGACGATGGACTCGGCGTCGGCCAGCTTGACCCGGCCGGGCAACACCTCGGCGATCCGACCGTCGCGCACCACTACGGTGTGTTCGCCCAGGACCCGGCCGCTGCGGGCATCGAACAGCTTGCCGCAATGCAGGGCCTGAGTGGCGGGCGCGGCCGGCTCGGCGGCATGGACGGGAAGGGCGGTCAGACTGGCGAAGGCGACGGCGATCAAGCGTGGCGGCATGCGGGTTCCCCGGGTTTCGACCGGGCCATCCTAACCCGTGGCATGGCGGCCCATGGTGCGCTGCGGTACCCTTTAAGGCTTTGCCGTAGCCGCGTCCGCACGCTTTCGCCATGTCCACTGCCGCCGAACCCATCCCCTACGATCCGAAATCCGTCGAGTCCCATGCCCAGGCCTTCTGGGAGGACCGCCGCGCCTTCGAGGTCGACGAGCAGTCCGACAAGCCCAAGTTCTATTGCCTGTCGATGCTGCCGTACCCATCCGGCGCGCTGCACATGGGCCATGTGCGCAACTACACCATCGGCGACGTGATCAGCCGCTACAAGCGCATGACCGGCCACAACGTGCTGCAGCCGATGGGCTGGGACGCGTTCGGCCTGCCGGCCGAGAACGCGGCGATCAAGAACAAGACCGCACCGGCCAAGTGGACCTACGCCAACATCGAGCACATGCGCAGCCAGCTGAAGTCGCTGGGCTACGCCATCGACTGGTCGCGCGAGTTCGCCACCTGCAGGCCCGAGTACTACGTGCACGAGCAGCGCATGTTCACCCGCCTGCTGCGCAAGGGCCTGGCCTACCGCAAGAATTCGGTGGTGAACTGGGACCCGGTGGACCAGACCGTGCTGGCCAACGAGCAGGTCATCGACGGCCGCGGCTGGCGCAGCGGCGCGCTGGTGGAGAAGCGCGAGATCCCGCAGTGGTTCCTGCGCATCACCGACTACGCGCAGGAACTGCTGGACGGCCTGGATACGCTGGAAGGCTGGCCGGAATCGGTCAAGACCATGCAGCGCAACTGGATCGGCCGCTCCGAAGGCCTGGAGATCGCCTTCGCCGTCGAAGGCGGCAGCGACGTGCTGAACGTGTTCACCACGCGGCCGGACACGCTGATGGGCGTGACCTTCGTGTCGATCGCCGGCGAACACCCGCTGGCGCTGAAGGCGGCGGCGTCCAACCCGGCGCTGGCCGCGTTCCTGGAAGAACTCAAGCACGGCGGCGTGTCCGAGGCCGAACTGGAAACGCAGGAAAAGCGCGGCATGGACACCGGCCTGAAGGCCGTGCATCCGGTCACCGGCGAGAAGGTGCCGGTGTGGGTCGCCAATTTCGTGCTGATGGGCTACGGCACCGGCGCGGTGATGGCGGTGCCGGGCCACGACCAGCGCGACTTCGAGTTCGCGCATAAGTATTCGCTGCCGATCCAGCAGGTCATCGCGCTGAAGTCGCCGCGCAACGAGGAAGAAAAGACCTACGACCCCGACACCTGGCGCGACTGGTACGGCGACAAGGCCCGCGACGACCTGGAACTGGTCAATTCGGGCGAGTTCGACGGGCTGGACTACCGCGGCGCCTTCGAGGCGCTGGCCGAGCGTTTCGAACGCAAGGGCCAGGGCCAGCGCCGGGTCAACTACCGCCTGCGCGACTGGGGGGTCAGCCGCCAGCGCTACTGGGGTTGCCCGATTCCGGTCATCTACTGCGCCAAGTGCGGCGCGGTGCCGGTGCCGGATTCGCAACTGCCGGTGGTGCTGCCGGAAGACGTGACCCTGGACGGCGTGAAGTCGCCGATCAAGGCCGACGCCGAATGGCGCAAGACCACCTGCCCGGAATGCGGCGGTGCGGCCGAGCGCGAGACCGACACCTTCGACACCTTCATGGAGTCCAGCTGGTACTACGCGCGCTACACCTCGCCCGGCGCGAAGGACATGGTGGACAAGCGCGGCAACTACTGGCTGCCGGTGGACCAGTACATCGGCGGCATCGAGCACGCCATCCTGCACCTGATGTACTTCCGCTTCTACCACAAGCTGCTGCGCGACGCGCGGCTGGTGGACAGCGACGAACCGGCGACCAACCTGCTGACCCAGGGCATGGTGATCGCCGAGACGTTCTACCGCGACAACGCGGACGGTTCGAAGGACTGGATCAACCCGGCCGACGTGGAGATCCAGCGCGACGACAAGGCGCGCATGGTCGGCGCCATGCTGAAGGCCGACGGCCAGCCGGTGAAGCTCGGCCCGGTCGAGAAGATGTCCAAGTCGAAAAACAACGGCGTGGACCCGCAGACGATGGTGGAGAAGTTCGGCGCCGACACCGTGCGCCTGTTCTCGATGTTCGCCGCGCCGCCGGAACAGTCGCTGGAATGGAACGAGGCAGGCGTGGAAGGCATGGCGCGCTTCCTGCGCCGTCTGTGGACGCAGGTGCACAAGCACGTCGTCGACGGCACCGCGGTGCCGGCGCTGGAGGTGGCTGCGCTCGATGCCGATCAGAAGGCGCTGCGCCGCAAGACCCACGAGACCATCGACAAGGTCGGCAACGACTACGGCAAGCGCCACAGCTTCAACACCGCCATCGCCGCGGTGATGGAACTGTCCAACGCGCTGGGCAAGTTCGACGACGCCAGCGCGCAGGGCCGCGCCGTGCGCCAGGAAGCGCTGGAAGCGGCGGTGCTGCTGCTCAACCCCATCACCCCGCACGCCAGCCACGCGCTGTGGCAGGCGCTGGGCCATGAGGAGACGCTGCTGGAGGACGTGCCGTTCCCGCAGGCCGATCCGGATGCGATGGTGCGCGATTCGGTGACGCTGGCGGTGCAGGTGAACGGCAAGCTGCGCGGCACCATCGAGGTCGCGGCCGATGCGCCGCGCGACCTGATCGAGTCGCTGGCCAAGGCCGAACCCAACACCGCCAAGTTCCTGGAAGGCAGCACGATCCGCAAGGTCATCATCGTGCCGGGCAAGATCATCAACATCGTGGCGGGCTGACCTGAATTGTAGGAGCGGCCTCCGGCCGCGAGCTCTTCGCCCCGGATTTGCAGGAAGGCACTCGCGGCCGGCGGCCGCTCCCACCGGGTCTTGCCCCGGCGTTCACCTCCGGTCCGGCTAGGCTATTGCCGCCCATGACGGGCTCGTCCAGACTTCCCACATGACACGATTCCGCCTGCCTGTCCTCGCCATCGCCCTGATCGTCCTGTCCGGTTGCGGCTTCCACCTGCGCAGCAAGATCGCCTTGCCCGCCGACCTGGGTCCCGTGCGGGTGACTGCGTCCGGTTCCTCCTACAGCGAGCTGGCGACCAGCGTCGCACGCGGTCTCCAGGCGGCGGGCGCCACGCTGGATACCGGCATCGGCGAAGAGCGGTCCACCAGCAAGGAGCCGATTGCGACCTTGCAGATCGTTTCCGAGCGCTGGGGCGATCTGCCGATCGCCATCGACGCCGTGGGCCGCGCACAGGAGTACAACCTGCGCTATGCGGTGGTGTTCGTGTTCAAGAAGGCCGATGGCACCGACCTGGTTCCGCGGCAGGTGGTGGAACTGTCGCGCGACTACGTGTCCCAGCCCGACAACGCCACCGGCACCACCACCGAGCGCGAAGTGCTGGCCGACGAACTGCGCCGGGAAATGGCCGCCTCCATCCTGCGCCGCGTGGACGGCGTGGTGCGTTCCGGCCAGGTCAACCCGGCACGCTGATGGAACTCAAGCCGGAACAGCTGGCCGCGCGCGGCGCGTCCGAACCGCTGCATCCGGTCTACCTGATCGCCGGGCCGGAAACCCTGCGCGTGCTGGAAGCCGCCGACGCGGTGCGCGCGCAGGCGCGGGCGCAGGGCATCGGCGAGCGTGAAGTCTTCGATGCCGACGGCCGCGATTTCGACTGGGACACGCTCGATGCCGCATTCAACGCGCCCAGCCTGTTCAGTGCGCGCCGGCTGGTGGAAGTGCGCCTGCCGGGCGGTAAGCCGGGCAAGGATGGTGCCGAGGTCATCACCGCCTTCTGTGCCAACCCGCCGCCGGACGTGGTGCTGCTGATCACCGCTGGCGAATGGGGCAAGGCCTATCAGGGCAAGTGGAGCGATGCCATCGCCCGCGTCGGCGTGGTCGCCGTGGCCTGGGCGATCAAGCCGCACGAGTTGCCCGGCTGGATCGAAAGCCGCCTGCGCAGCAAGGGCGTGCGCGCCGATCGCGACGCCGTGCAACTGCTGGCCGACCGTGTGGAAGGCAACCTGCTGGCCGCCGCGCAGGAAATCGACAAGCTGGCGCTGCTGTCCGACGGCGGCACGCTGGACCTGGAGCGCATGGAGTCGCTGGTCGCCAACGCCGCGCGCTACGACGTGTTCCGCCTGACCGACGCGGTGCTGGCCGGGCAGGGCGCGCAGGTGTCGCGCATCATCGCCGGCCTGCGCGCCGAAGGCGACGTGGTCGCCGGCCTGATGCCGATGGTGGTGAAGGAACTGCTGCGCACCGCCGCACTGGCCCGCGTGCAGGCCAACGGCGGCAACCTGGGCGCCGAGATGAAGGCGCAGGGCATCTGGGAAGCCAAGCAGGCGCCCTTCAAGCGCGCGCTGCAACGGCATGCCTCGCCCGCGCGCTGGGACCGCTTCGTCGCCGAGGCCTCGAAGATCGACCGCATCGCCAAGGGCCGCGGCGACGGCGACGCCTGGGTGGCGATGGAACGCCTGCTGCTGGCCATCGCCGACGCCAAGGCGGTGCGGTTGCTGGTGGCGTGACGGCCGGGAATCGGGAGTCGGGAATGGGGAATCGGAAAAGCGGAGTGCGGACGGTGTCCGAAGCCATGGATTCTTCCCATTCCCCACTCCCCACTCCGCATTCCCTGCTCCGCCTCTATTACGGCGGCACCTTCGACCCGGTCCACGACGGTCATCTCGCCATCGCGCGCGCCGCGCGCGACGAACTTGGCGTGCCGGTGCGGCTGATGCCCGCCGCCGATCCGCCGCACCGGGCGCCGCCGGGTGCGGATGCGCGCCAGCGGGCGCACCTGCTCGATCTGGCCGTGCAGGACGAAGCGGGACTGTCCGTGGACCGCCGCGAACTGCGCCGCGCCGAACGCGAGCCGGACAGCCGCTCCTACACCGTCGACACCCTGCGCGAACTGCGTGCCGAACTCGGCCAGGACGCCCCCATCGCCCTGCTGATCGGCGCCGACAGCCTGATCGGTCTGCCGACGTGGCGGGAGTGGCGCGCGCTGTTCGGCCTGGCCCATTTCGTCGTCGCCGAACGCACCGGCAGCCCGCTGGACGCAGACCTGCCGGACATCCTGGCGACGGAGCTGGCGGCGCGCTGGGCGCCATCGCCCATGGCCCTGTCCGATGCTCCGGCGGGCCGCGTGTTCCGCCTGCGCCAGCCGTTGCAGCCGGAATCGGCCACCGATATCCGCCTTCGCATCGCCGCCGGCCGGCCCTGGCGGCACCTGGTGCCGCCGGCGGTCGCAGCCGCCATAACCGACGAAAGGCTGTACTTGTCACGGGCCACCGATCCCGGTCCGCTATAATCTCGACCGTACTCCCGGAGCCCGCAAACCTTTGTCCAGCCAAGCCCAAGTCATCAAGACCCGCCTCCCCAGCCCCCCGCCGGCCCTGCCGGACCTGCTCGCCACGGTGCATGCCGCGGTGCAGGAACTGAAAGCCAAGGATGTCGTCGAGATCGATGTGCGCGGCAAGTCCAGCGTCTCCGACTACCTGGTGATCGCCTCGGGGACCTCCACCCGCCATGTCAAGTCGATCGCCGACGAGGTGGTCAAGTTCGCCAAGAAACTGGACGTGATGCCGCTGGGCGTGGAAGGCGAGCGCGAGGCCGAATGGGTGCTGGTGGACCTGGGCGATGTGATCGTCCACATCATGCTGCCGCGCGTGCGCGAGTTCTACGCGCTGGAGCGCCTGTGGACGGTGGGCGACCAGCCGCCGAGCGACGTCGAGACGGCGGACGAATCGCAGCTCTGAAGGCGCCGGTTCTGCCGAATCGATGCACGCGACAGCGCCCTGGGGCGAAGTCGGTTGCCGCGCGGCCTGCAAGTCAGAGCAGTAAGGGATAAGAGGCAAGTCGGCGGCTTCGCCGCCTGCAAAGGGTAAGGAGAAGCGCCGTTGCTCCTGACTTGCAGGCGGCAAAGCCGCCGACTTGCCCGTGCGCGCGGCGCACGACTTACCGGCTTTCAGCCGGGCGCGGTGCATCGGCGCACGGCGCGGCGGGCCGCTATCATCGACGCATGAAATGCCGACTCATCGCCACCGGCGAACGCGCGCCCGCCTGGGTGGCGCAGGGCTTCGCCGAATACCAGAAGCGCCTGTCGCACTGGCTGCCGCTGGAACTGGTGGAGATCGAGCCGGGTCTGCGCGGCAAGGGCCGCGATCCGCAGCGCGCCATCGAGGACGAAGGCAAGCGCGTGCTGGCGGCGTTGCCGAAGAGCGCGCACATCGTGGCGCTGGAAGTCACCGGCAAGCCGTATTCGTCCGAGCAGCTCGCGCAACGGCTGCAACACTGGCGCACGCTGGGCCGCGACATCGCGCTGCTGATCGGCGGCCCAGAGGGCCATGCCCCGGACGTCGTGGCCGCCGCGCACGAGAAATGGTCGCTCAGTCCGCTGACCCTGCCGCACATGCTGGTGCGGCTGGTGGTGGCCGAGCAGGTCTACCGCGCCGCCGCGATGCTGGCGAACCATCCCTACCATCGCGCGTGATGGTGAAGCGCCCTGTAGGAGCGACGTCAGTCGCGACCGCACGAGACAAGAAACCCGTTGCTGCGAACGAGCGCGGACGACACACCTTCGCTTCATCCGCGCATTCCGTGTCGATCCGTGGCTAACGACATGCTGGTGGTCGGTCGCGACTGACGTCGCTCCTACAGCGTGCGGCCGAACGAAGAAGCCCGCCATGGCGGCGGGCTTCGAGCTGTGCCTTTGGGCCGTTACTGCAAGCTGAAGTCGATCGGCACCAGGCCGTAGGCCTGTACCGGCACGCCGTCGCGCAGGGCGGGCTTGAAGCGCCAGGTGCGCAGCACGTGCTGGCGGGCTTCCTTGTCCAGGTTGCGGTTGCCGCTGCTCTTTTCGATCTGCACGTCGATCGGCGTGCCGTCGGTGTCCACCAGTACGCGCAGCATCACCGTGCCCTGCACGCCGTTGCGGATCTCGGCGATGGGGTAACGGGGCGCGGATGCCTTCACGTATTCCAGCGAGGCGGAAGCGATCGGGCCCGTGGTGATGGCGGGGCCTGCCACGTCGCCCGTGCTTTCCGCCGGGGTTTCGATCACCGCCTCGGTGCCGCCATCGACGATCACCTGTGTTTCCGCGACGGGCGGTGCGATGGTCGGCCGGGTCTGCACCACCTTCGGTGTTTCGCGGACCGGCGTGATCTTGCGTTCCTCGACGACAGGGACGACCTCGGGCTTGATCACTTCCTTGTCGTACCACTGGACGATGGGTTTGGGCTTGGCGACCGCGGCGATGGGCGGTGCCGCCATCGGCATCAGCAGCATCAGCAGGGCGGCGGCGTGCAGGGCGATGGCGGCGGCGATGGCCGCCACGCGGCCGAAGTCGATGCGGGAATCGGGACGGAAGGGTAGTGCGCGAACCATGATCCACCTCCTGAGGGCTGTGAACGGAACAACGCTCGGCCGCGGGGAATGGGGTTGCAAACGCCCCCGCGCCGCAAGCCCAGACTGTACTCCGGCGCACGGTGGCCGCAAGAGGGGTGGGATTCGACCATCGGCGTAGGCTGGTGTGACAGACGGCGTAACCCGACCCGTAACGAAAACGGCGTCCCGCAGGACGCCGTTCCGTGGAGCGGGAGTGATGGGTGGCTTACCTGCCCAGCTCGAACACCACGTCCAGGTTCACCGACAGCGTGGTTTCGCCCGGCGAGACCGGGGTGGATTCCATCTTGTCCATGGCCTGCGCACGCATGGCCATCATCGGCACCGGACGGAAGTTGCCGCCGCCCTCGGAGATGCTGACGATGCGGCGCACTTTCAGGCCCAGCGCCTTGGCGTAGGTCTCGGCACGGGCCTGGGCCTTCTTCAGCGCGGCCAGGCGGGCCTCGTCGTAGACCGGCTCGGGCTGGTCGATCTCGAAGCTGGGGCCGTTGATCTGGTTGGCGCCCACCGAGGCCAGCGCGTCCAGCACCTTGCCCAGCTTGGCGATGTCGCGGACCTTCAGGTTGACGTTGTTGCTGGCCTGGTAACCGGTGATCCTCGGCGCTTCGTTCTCGACGTAGCGGTACTGCGGGTTCAGGCTGATGCCGCTGGTCTGCACGTCCTTGTCGGCGATGCCGGCGGCCTTGATGGCGGCCACCACCCGGGCCATCTGCTCGGCGTTCTGGCGCATGGCGGCGTTGCCGTCGGCGGCCTGGGTGACCACGCCGGCCGAGATGGCGGCCACGTCCGGCACGCGCGAGGCCTCGGCCTGGGCCGACACGTTCAACAGGGTGCCGTCGGCGGGCACGGCGTAGGCGGGGGCGGTCTGGGCGTGTGTGGTCATGGTGGCGGTGGTTCCCAGGGACAGGGTCAGGGCGAGCAGCAGGGGGCGGATCAGGGGCAGGTGCATGGCGTCTCCTTGTGGTAGCACGGGGTCGGGGCGTGGCGCACCCGGTCATCTTGGACGGGAAGGGTGTTCACGATGACATGAACGCGCCGTGATCCCGTGCAGGGTTATGGGACACCAGCCATGATCAAGGAGCATTCAGTCAGGCGGCGCGGGTTATCCTTCGACGGATGCTCTATCTCGCCTCCCAATCCCCCCGCCGCGCCGAACTGCTGACCCGCCTGGGGCTATCGTTCGGCCGTATCGACCTGGACATCCCCGAGCACCGCCAGCCCGGCGAAGCCGCCGTGGAATACGTGCGCCGGGTGGCGCGCGAGAAGGCCGGCGCCGGCCTGCTGAAGGTCGTGGCCAGCCCCGGCGCGGTGGTGCTGGGCGCCGACACCGAGGTGGTGCTGGACGACGAAGTGTTCGGCAAGCCACGGGACGAAACCGATGCCGCCGCCATGCTGCGCCGGCTGTCCGGCCGCACCCACCTGGCCGTCTCGGCGGTGTCGGTGGTCAACGCCGAACGCGAAGCGCAGGCGCTGGTGGCCACCGAGGTGAGTTTCGCCGAACTGGGCGACGACGACATCGCAGCCTACGTCGCCAGCGGCGAAGCCATGGGCAAGGCCGGCGCGTACGGCATCCAGGGCCGCGCCGAACAGTTCGTGACCCGCCTGGCCGGCAGTTATTCGGCCGTGATGGGGTTGCCGCTGTACGAGACGGCGAAGTTGCTGCGCGAGTTCGGCATCCACGCACCTGCACCCGCCGCGATCGCGGCCGCCTGAGGGACGGAACCCCGATGTCCGAAGAGATCCTGGTGAATGTCACCCCGCGCGAAACCCGCGTGGCTGTGGTCGAGAACGGCATGCTGCAGGAACTGCACATCGAGCGCGGCTGGCGCCGTGGCGTGGTGGGCAACATCTACAAGGGCAAGGTGCAGCGGGTGATGCCCGGCATGCAGGCGGCTTTCGTCGAGGTGGGGCTGGACCGCGCGGCGTTCCTGCACGCCAACGACATCGTGCGCGCCGCGCCCGCCGCCATCACCGAGGGCGAAGACGCACCCCTGCCGACCCCGCCGGCCATGCCGATCATGGACCTGCTGCGCGACGGGCAGGACATCGTGGTGCAGGTGGTCAAGGACCCCATCGGCAGCAAGGGCGCCCGCCTGACCACGCAGATCAGCATTCCCTCGCGCTACCTGGTGCTGCTGCCGCAATCCAGGGTCGTCGGCGTGTCCGCGCGCATCGAGGACGAAGCCGAACGCCAGCGCCTGAAGTCCGTGGTCACCGAGCTGTCCGCGCAGCATGGCGGGCATGGCTACATCATCCGCACCAATGCCGAGGGCCAGCCGGCCGAGGCGCTGGCCGAGGACCTGGCCTACCTGTCGCGGGTCTGGAACATCGTCGAGAGGCGCAGCCGCGAGCTGCCCACCTGCAGCATCCTGTACGAAGACCTCAGCCTGCCGCTGCGCGCCGTGCGCGACCTGATCCGCAAGGACGTGGAGAAGGTGAAGGTGGATTCGCGCGAAACCTACGAGCGCCTGCAGGCGTTCGTGGCGCGCTACATGCCGGTGCTGGCCGAGCGCATCGAGCTGTACACCGGCGACCGCCCCATCTTCGACCTCTACGGCGTGGAGGACGAGATCGGCCGCGCGCTGGACAAGCAGGTGCCGCTGAAATCCGGCGGCTACCTGGTCATCGACCAGACCGAGGCGATGACCACCATCGACGTCAACACCGGTTCCTTCCTGGGCCAGCGCAACCTGGAGGAAACCGTCTACCGCACCAACCTGGAAGCGGCGCAGGCGGTGGCGCGCCAGCTGCGGCTGCGCAACCTGGGCGGCATCATCATCATCGACTTCATCGACATGGACGATCCCGAGCATCGCCGCCAGGTGCTGCGCACGCTGGAAAAGGCGCTCGCCCGCGACCACGCCAAGACCACGGTGTACGAGTTCTCGCCGCTGGGGCTGGTGGAGATGACCCGCAAGCGCACGGTGGAAAGCCTGGAGCGCCAGCTGTCCGAGCCGTGCCCGGAATGCGGCGGGCGCGGCAGCATCAAGACCGCCGAGACGGTGACCTACGAGATCTTCCGCGAGATCACCCGCGCGGTGCGCCAGTTCGACGCGGCGCGGCTGCTGGTGATCGCGTCGGCGAAGGTGGTGGCGCGCATCACCGACGAGGAATCGTCGGCGGTGGCGGAACTGGAGGAATTCCTGGGCAAGTCGATCCGCTTCCAGGCGGACGACCAGTACCTGCAGGAGCAGTTCGATGTGGTACTGCTCTGAAACGGGAATTCGGGAGACGGGATTCGGGATTCGTGGAAGCGATGCCCGGACCTTGATTTTCCGAATCCCCAATCCCGAATCCCCAATCCCGGCATTCCGCTGATGCCCACCCCCCTGCGCCGCCGTCTGCGTCTGGCCCGCCGTGGTGCCGGTTATGGCATCGCGCTGGTGCTGGTGTGCCTGGCGGTGGTGCTGGGCGTCGCCAGCCAGGTGTTGCCGCTGGTGGAGCGCAATCCCGATCGTATCGCGGCGTGGTTGAGCGAACGGGCGGGGCGGCCGGTGGCGTTCGATGCGGTGAAGACGCAATGGACGCGGCGCGGTCCGCTGCTGCAACTGGACGGGTTGCGCGTGGGCGACGAGGGAGGGGCCGGCGTGCGGATCGGCCAGGCCGAGGTGCTGGTGGCGATATATGGCGGCTTGCTGCCGGGGCGCTCCTTCACCGAACTGCGCTTGCGCGGATTGTCGCTGACCCTGCAGCGCGACGACGACGGTGCGTGGTCGGTGCGCGGCTTGCCGGGGCAGCAGACGAGCGGGGACCCGTTGAAAAGCCTGGAAGGCCTGGGCGAACTGCAGGTGATCGACGGCCGGCTGTCCATCCAGGCGCCATCGCTGGGCTGGGATATCCAGTTGCCGGAGATCGACCTGCGCCTGCGCGTGGACGGCGACCGCGTGCGCGCGGGTACGCGCGCGTGGATCCGCAAGGACGCCGCACCGTTGCATGTGGCGGTGGACTTCGACCGCAGGGCCGGCGACGGCCGCGCCTACCTGGATGTCGCCGCGCAGGACATCGGCGCGTGGTCGCCGTTGTTGCGCTACGCCGGCATCGTGGCCGAACGCGGCAACGGCCGTGTGCGCGGCTGGACCGAGTTGCGCAAGCACCGCGTGGTGATGGTGACCGCGGACGCCAACGTGCAGCAGTTGGGCCTGCGCGGCGCGCCGCTGCCCGATCAGGCCGACGCGCCGCGCGTGCGCTTCGACCGGATCGAGGGCCGCATGCGCTGGCGGCTGGTGTCCGGCGGCTGGCGTTTCGACGCACCTTACCTGCGCGTGGGCAGCGGGCCCGCGGCGCAGACGCTGGACGGGTTGATACTGGCCGGCGGCGAGCGTTACGCGCTGCTGGCCGACAATGTGGATGCCGAGCCGCTGTTCGCGGTGCTGGGCCTGTCGGACCGCATCGAGCCCGGCCTGCGCGACTGGCTGGCGCAGGCGCGCCCCGGTGCCAAGCTGGCGCATGTGTCGTTGGCGGGACAGCGGGGTGGTGCGATGCAGGGCCAGGGCCAGTTGCGCGATGTGCGCTTCGCCGCCGTGGGCGACGCGCCCGGCCTGAGTGGGCTGGCCGGCGGGTTCACCGGCGATGCGCAGGGCTTCGCGCTGACGCTGGATCAGGCGGCGCCGGTGCGCTTCGACTGGCCGCGCGGTTTCGGCGTGGCGCACGACGTGCGCCTGCAGGGAGCGCTGCTGGGTTGGCGCGAGGGCGCGGGCTGGCGTATGGGGACCTCTTCGCTGGACGTGCGTGGCGCCGATTACGGTGCGCACGTGCGTGGCAGCCTGTGGTTCCAGGGCGACGGCACGCGGCCGTGGATCGAACTGGCCGCGGAGCTGGACGACGCGCCGGTGTCGGCGGCCAAGGGTTTCTGGATCCACCACAAGATGCCGGAAGCGGCGGTGGAATGGCTGAATGCGGCGCTGGTGGACGGCCGCGTGCGGGGCGGCCGCGCCATCGTCAGCGGCGACCTGGACGACTGGCCCTTCGTGGAGCGGAACGGCCGCTTCGAGGCGACCGCGCGGATCGAGGGCGGACGGTTCAAGTTCCAGCCCGACTGGCCCGTGCTGGAGCAGGTCGATGCCGACATCGCCTTCATCGGCGACGGCTTCCAGTTGCAGGGGCGCGGTGCGTTGGCGGGCGTGGCGATCCCGGCCTACGACGCCGGCATCGCCGATTTCGGCGACGCCGAGCTGAAGATCGATGCGCGCGTGGACACCGACGCCGGCAAGCTGCTGGCCCTGCTGCGGCAGAGTCCGTTGCAGGAGACCTATGGCGAGACGATGGACCACCTGCAGGCCAAGGGTCCGGTATCCGCCACGTTCGCGTTGCTGCAACCGCTGCATGCGCAGAAGCCGACGCGAAGGAAACTGGCCGGCACGGTGGAGCTGAAAGGCGCCCAGTTGTCGGAAAAGCGCTGGAACCTGCTGTTCGACCAGGTGCGCGGCAAGGCGCGCTACGACGACGGCGGCTTCGCGTCCGACGCCTTGCAGGTGGTGCATGAGGGGCAGCCGGGCGTATTGGCCCTGCGCGCCGGCAGCGGCGCGCACGATCGCACCCAGGCGTTCGAGGCGGATCTCACGGCGCGCATCGGCGCCGGCGAACTGCTCGACCGCGCACCCGAACTGGCCTGGCTGAAGCCGTACATGCAAGGGGCGTCGCAATGGACGGTCGGGGTGACGATACCGCGCACGGCCGCCGGCAAGCCCGATGCGCCGACCCAGTTGAACCTGACGTCGGACCTGGTGGGCACGGCCATGGAACTGCCCGCGCCGCTGCGCAAGCCGGCCGCAACGCCACTGAGCACCACCGTGCGAGCACCGTTGCCGATGGGCAGCGGCCAGATCGACGTGGCCTTCGGCGAGCGGCTGGCGTTGCGCGCACGCGAGACCAACGGCCAGACCGGCGTGCGGGTGGTGCTGGGCAGCAGTCAGGTCGGCGAGCCGGCACCGGCCTCGGGCCTGGTGGCGACCGGCCGCACCGGCACGCTGGACGCGCTGGAATGGGTGGCCCTGGCCAAGGGCGGCGGCGAAGGCGGCAAGCTGGCGTTGCGCCGCGTGGACGTCACCGCCGAGCGCCTGCTGATGATCGGTTCCGTCTTCCCGGATACGCGGCTGCAACTGGCGCCCGCGCAACAGGCGCTGGCCGTCTCGCTGGACGGCGATGCGTTGTCCGGTGCGCTGCTGGTGCCGGATGCGAAGGGCGCTCCCATCGCCGGCCGGCTGGCGCGGATGCACTGGCGCAACGCGAACGCAGGCACCGCGGCCGACGGTGGAGCGTCCACGCCCAGGCCCGGCAGCATGACGGACGACATCGACCCGGCCGGGATTCCATCGCTGTCGCTGGACATCGAGGACTTGCGTTTCGACGATGCGCGCCTGGGCAACGCCAGGCTGCGCACGCACCAGCAGGCCGACGGCATGCATGTGGAACAGTTGCAGTTGCGTTCGCCGGGCCAGCAGATCGATGCCAGCGGGCAATGGACGGGACTGGGCGCGACCGCCCGCACGCGGTTGGACGTGCAGGTGAAAAGCGCGGACTTCGGCGGGCTGTTCAACGACCTGGGCTACGGCCAGCGCGTGGGCGGCGGCCATGGCGACGTGCGCATCGATGCCGGCTGGGCGGGCAGCCCGGCGGCATTCCAACTGGGGAACTTGGAAGGCACCATCCGGCTGGCGGCGCGCGACGGCCATCTGCTGGAAGTGGAACCCGGCGCCGGCCGCGTGCTGGGTCTGCTCAGCGTGGCGGAAGTGCGCCGCCGCCTGATGCTGGACTTCAGCGACTTCTTCGCCAAGGGCTTCGCCTTCAACACGATGGAAGGCGACATCCGCCTGTCCGCCGGACTGGCCAGCAGCGACAATCTGGTGATCGATGGCCCGGCGGCGGAAATCCGCATCCGCGGCGATACCGACCTGCGCGCGGAGAGTTTCGACCAGACAGTCGATGTGAAACCCAAGTCGGCCAATGTGCTGACCGCGGTCGGCGCGGTGGCCGGCGGCCCGGTCGGCGCCGCCGTCGGAGCGGTTGCCAATGCCGTGCTGAAGAAGCCGTTGGGCGAGATGGGCGCCAAAACGTACCGCGTGACCGGCCCCTGGAAATCGCCCAAGGTCGAAGTGGTGGGCCGCGAACAGTCGCGGGCCCGTGCCGCCGAAAGCGCCGGCAACGCCGGCGTTCCCTGACCCCGACCCGGCGCCCGCGACCTTGCCGTCGGCGGGCGGCGCCCCCATCTAGGGCCTGTTAACGCTATTGGGACAGGCCACGCCGCGCCTGGATGCGTGCGTGGCAAGGAAGAATGAGGAAGTGTATGCCGATACAAGACCGAATGATGATGCAGTCCCGCGCCCACCCAGGCACGGCCCGAAGGGTTGCCGCTCCCAAGCCGCCAGCCGCCCGCGCGTGGCTTGGACAGGCGGCCAGCCTGCCGCTGCGCCACGCACGAACCCCTGGCGGCTTGGGAGCGGCAACGTGACCTGCCCCAATAGCGTTAACAGGCCCAGACCATGACCCAATCCCTCGCGCTCGCCGAATCCCGTCTTCTCCTGCCCGCCGGCCTGGATCCCTCCGGCCTCGATCGCGCCTTCGGCACCCTGCTGGGGCCGGGCATCGATTTCGGCGACCTGTATTTCCAGCATGCGCGGCGCGAGAGCTGGACGGTTGAGGACGGCATCGTCAAGGACGGCGCGCATTCGATCGAACAGGGCGTCGGCGTGCGCGCGATTTCCGGCGAGAAGACCGGCTTCGCCTATTCCGACGACATCAACGCGCAGGCATTGCTGGGCGCCGCCCACTCGGCGCGCGCCATCGCCCGCGACGGCGCGGCGCATGCGCCGCGCGCGCTGGTGCGCAGCGATGGCCGGGCGCTGTATTCCGGCGACGATCCCATCGACGCGATGGGCAACGACGCCAAGGTGGAAGCGCTGCGTGCGGTGGACCGCTACGTTCGCGCCGCCGACCCGCGCGTGCAACAGGTCACCGTCAGCCTGTCCGGCGGCATCGACACCGTGCTGGTCGCGCGCAGCGACGGCGTGCTGGCCGCCGACGTGCGCCCGCTGGTGCGCCTGAACGTGCAGGTGATCGTGGAGCAGAACGGCCGCCGCGAATCCGGCTATGCCGGCATGGGCGGGCGCTATTCGTACACGGAACTGTTCGCCGACGGCAAGCCGGAGGATCTCGCGCGCGAGGCCTTGCGCCAGGCACTGGTGAACCTGGACGCCATCGACGCGCCGGCCGGCGTGATGCCGGTGGTGCTGGGCGCCGGCTGGCCCGGCGTGCTGCTGCACGAGGCGGTGGGCCACGGCCTGGAAGGCGACTTCAACCGCAAGGGGACCAGCGTCTACGCCGGCCGCATGGGCCAGCGCGTGGCCTCGCCGGGCGTGACCATCGTCGACGACGGCACGCTGCCGGGCCGCCGCGGCTCGTTGAACATCGACGACGAAGGCACGCCCACGAACTGCACCACGCTGATCGAGGACGGCGTGCTGGTGGGCTACATGCAGGACTCGCTCAACGCGCGCCTGATGGGCATGGCGCCCACCGGCAACGGCCGCCGCGAATCGTTCGCGCACCTGCCGATGCCGCGCATGACCAACACCTACATGCTGGCCGGCCAGCACGACCCGGAAGACATGATCCGCTCGGTGAAGAAGGGCCTGTACGCGGTCAACTTCGGCGGCGGCCAGGTCGACATCACCAGCGGCAAGTACGTGTTCTCGGCCACCGAGGCCTACCTGATCGAGGATGGCCGGATCACCGCGCCGGTGAAGGGCGCCACGCTGATCGGCAACGGCCCGGAAACCATGCAGAAGGTGAAGATGGTCGGCCACGACCTGGCGCTGGACGCCGGCGTCGGCGTCTGCGGCAAGGACGGCCAGAGCGTGCCGGTCGGCGTGGGCCAGCCGTCGCTGCTGATCGAAGGGCTGACGGTAGGTGGTACGAAGGCGTGAAGCGTCTTTATGTTTCCCTTCTCCCTTCGGGAGAAGGCGCCCGTAGGGCGGATGAGGGTACGGCGAAGTCAATGGCGTTCAAACCAGCCGGACTTCGCCGAACCCTCACCCCAACCCCTCTCCCGGGGGGAGAGGGGCTAAAGCGTGCCGTCGCCGTCTTCTTCTTCTGTGTCGTTGCCACGGGTCGCGACCAGCAACTCCCGCAACTCCCGGAACAATTCGCGGAACGCATGCGGCGGTTTGTTCTTCGCCCGTTCCTCGCCGGCGTTGCGGATCAATTGGCGCAGGTGCTGGCGGTCGGCGGCCGGGTGTTCGGCCAGCAGGTCGCCCAGCGCGACGTCGCCGTCGGACAGCAGGCGATCGCGCCAGTGTTCGACACGGTGCAGCAGCGCGGTCTCGCGGCGCGCAGCGTCGCCGCCTTCGTCCATCGCATCGCGGATGGCTTCCAGCGTTTCATCGTCCTCGCGGCGCATCTGCTTGGCCAGGTATTGCAACTGGCGCTTGTGCGCGATGTGCGAGGTGATGCGCTGCGTTTCGACGATGTGCGGCATCAGGTCTTCCGGAATCGGCAGGCGCGCCAGTTGCGCGGCCGGCAGCGCCACCAGCTTCTCGGCCAGGCTGCGGATCTCCAGCGCGTCCTCGCGCTGCTGGGACCGGCTGGGGCTATAGAATTCGCCGGTTTCGGGGTCGCGTCCGCGCATGGGTGATGCCTCCACAACGTTCCGGCCGGGCGCTGCGCGGCGGGAATTCAAGAACAGGTGTCCGGGGCGGCATGCCGCCGGATCGACAGGACCACAAGGATAAAGCATTGAACGCCACCGCCCTGATTCCCACCGACGACAGCCTGGCCCGGCTGGAGCGCCTGGCCGCGCTGTCCCAGCGCCTGCTGGAGCGCGCCAAGGCGCGCGGCGCCACCCAGGCCGAGGTCAGCTGCAGCGAGGAAACCGGCCTGAACGTCAGCGTGCGCCTGGGTGCGGTGGAGACGGTGGAATCCACCCGCGACCGCGGCATCGGCGTCACCGTCTATTTCGGCCAGCGCAAGGGCAGCGCCAGCACCGCCGACCTGCGCGAGGAGAGCCTGGAAGCCACGGTCGAACAGGCCTGCGCGATCGCCCGCTACACCGAGGACGACGATGCCGCCGGCCTGGCCGACGCCGCGCTGATGGCGCGCGACTTCCCCGACCTGGACGTGTGGCATCCGTGGGCGCTGGACACCGACCGGGCCGTGGACCTGGCGCTGGCCTGCGAAGCCGCCGGCCGCGAGGCCGACGCGCGCATCGAGAATTCCGACGGCGCCTCGGTCGGCAGCGGCGAAAGCCTGTCGGTGTACGCCAATTCGCACGGCTTCGTCGGCCATGAGCGCGATACCCAGCACACCCTCGGCTGCGCGCTGATCGCCGGGCAGGGCGACGGCATGCAGCGCGATGGCTGGTACAGCACGGCGCTGTCGCACCTGGACCTGCAGGCGCCCGATGTCATCGGCCGGATCGCAGCCGAGCGCACGCTGGCGCGCATGCAGCCGCGCTCCGTGGCCACGGGCCAGTACCCGGTGCTGTTCGCCGCGGACGTGGCGCGTTCGCTGATCGGCCACCTGCTGGGCGCGGTGTCCGGCGGCGCGCTGTACCGCCGCGCCAGCTTCCTGCTGGACCATGCCGGCAGGCGGATCTTCCCGTCGTGGTTCGACATCGAGGAACTGCCCCACCTGCGCAAGGGGCTGCGTTCCACCGCCTTCGACGCCGAAGGCGTGGCGACGAAGCGCTCTCACCTGGTGCAGGACGGCGTGCTGCAGCGTTACGTGCTGGGCAGTTATTCGGCTCGCAAGCTCGGCCTGGCCACCACCGGCAATGCGGGCGGCGTGCACAACCTGCAGGTGAAGGCCAATGCCGGCGACTTCGACAGCCTGCTGCGCGGCATGACGCGCGGCCTGCTGGTGACCGAGCTGATGGGACAGGGCGTCAACCCGGTGACCGGCGACTATTCGCGCGGTGCGGCCGGCTTCTGGGTGGAGAACGGCGCCATCGCCCACCCGGTGGACGGCATCACCATCGCCGGCAATCTCAAGGACATCTTCGCCGGCATCGAAGCGGTGGGCAGCGACGTGGACCCGCGCTCGCACGTGGGCACCGGCTCTATCCTGATCGGGAAAATGATGGTGGCGGGCGAGCAGTAGCGATCCGTCGTCGGTCATGGCGGACCCATGGGGATCGGCGAAGCGCGGCGCGGACGAATGACCGTTGCCGGCGGGGATTGACGTTATGCTTGGAAGGGCCCGGCGTGCCGCCTGACGGCGTTCGCGGGCGGTCCGAGAGACATCTTTCTTCCGAATCGAAAGGGGATCTTCAATGAGTGAGTTCGAAAACGTAACCGCTGCACCGCCTCCGCCGCCCGGCGTGCCGACCGCCGAAGAGAAACAGTGGGCCATGTTCGCGCATCTGTCGGCGCTGACCGCGCTGTTTACCGGCGGACTGGGTGCGGTGATCGGTCCGCTGATCGTCTGGCTGGTCAAGAAGGACACCCTGCCGTTCGCCGACGACCAGGGCAAGGAAGCGCTGAACTTCAACATCACGGTGCTGATCGCCGTCGTCGCGCTGACCATCGTCGGCACCATCCTGCTGATCGTGCTGATCGGCTTCCTGTTCTATCTCGCCGCCGGCGCCATCGGCATCGCCTGGCTGGTGTTCACGATCATCGCCGCGATCAAGGCGAGCAATGGCGAAGCCTATCGTTATCCGTTGACGCTACGGCTGGTGAAATAGACAGGCGCTTTATCGAATGCGCGCACAGAAAAAGCCCGGCACGTCCGGGCTTTTTCTTTGTCCCAGCGGAATGCGGTTAATGTGATTTTACTAACAATATCAACTATTTACATGCATTCCGTGGCGCCCATCCCTAGAATTGTCGCTGCGCGTGGAGCCGATCGGCGGCGGAAACGAATCCGCCGGTGCCGGTAAAACGGTCGGTCGCTTCCGCGTTTCCCTTTCCTGTCTCGGAGTTGAGTTTCCATGTCCCCATCCACTGTGTCCCCGGAAGAGCGCACCGGCGCCTTTGCCACCTATCTGCTGACCGCTTTCCTGGGAGTGATCGGCGCACTCATCGGCTGGGCGATCTTCAAGGACAAGGGAGCGTTCGCGAAGGATCAGACCACCGAAGCCCTCAACTGGGCGATCACGGCCATGATCGCCTACATCGCGATCTGGATACTCATCACCGTGCTGGTCATGGCGGTCTCGCCGAACGCCCTGTTCTCGCTGTTGGGCCTGCTGGTTCCGCTCGCCAATTTAGTGCTGAGCATCATCGGTGCCCTCAAGGCCAACAAGGGCAGTGCCTATCGCTATCCGTTCGCCCTGCGCCTGATCAAGTAAGGGGTCACGGCGGAACACGAAAAAGCCCGGCATGTCCGGGCTTTTTCTTTGGCCGCCTGTTGTGGGAGCGACGTGAGTCGCGACCGGGAGCCGAACAGAAGCGATAGCCACGGATCACGCGGATGGACACTGATGGAGCGCTCATGGCTTTGATCCGCGTTTATCTGCGTCGATCCGTGGCCAATGGACATCCCGGTCGCGACTCACGTCGCTCCTACAGTGCGGTTTCTTCAATGCGAGCGATGGATCGCAAGCTCGCCCAGTGCACGCAGGGCATCGGCACGTTCGTCGCAGGGCGCCAGCGCATCGCGCATGATAGCCGCTAGTTCGTCCAGCTTGGCCTTCGCGCCGTCCATGCCGAGCAGCGCCGGATACGTCGACTTGGCTTGTGCGACGTCCTTGCCGGCGGTCTTGCCGAGCTGTTCGGAGCTGGCTTCGATATCGAGGATGTCGTCGCGCACCTGGAAGGCCAGGCCCAGCGCGGCGGCGAAGGTATCCAGCCGAGCGAGCGCGGCGTCGTCGGCGTCGCCGGCCAGCGCGCCCATGCGCACGGCGGCGCGGATCAGCGCGCCGGTCTTCAGCGCGTGCATGCGTTGCAAGGCGTCGAGCGATTGCCGCGTGCCGGTGGCGTCGATGTCCAGCGCCTGCCCGCCGCACATGCCGTCCGCGCCGGAGGCCCGCGCCAGCGTCGCCAGCCAGTCCACCCGCAGTTGCGCGGGCGCATCGGCGGTGGCGAGATGGTCGAACGCCAATGTCTGCAAGGCGTCGCCGGCGAGGATCGCGGTGGCTTCGTCGAAGGCGACGTGCACGGTCGGCTTGCCGCGGCGCAGGTCGTCGTCGTCCATCGCGGGCAGGTCGTCGTGCACCAGCGAATAGGCGTGGATCAGTTCGACCGCGGCGGCTGGTATGTCCAGTCGCTTCTCGTCCGCGCCCAGCAGCGCGCCGGCGGCATGCACCAGCAGCGCACGCATGCGCTTGCCGCCGCCCAGCACCGCATGGCGCATGGCCGCGTGAAGGCGCTGGGGCGCCGCGTCCGCCGGGGGCAGCAGATGGTCCAGATGATCTTCCAGTCGCGCCGCCCAGCGGGCGAACGGCGGCTCAGCGGCCATCGGGCGCGGGGGCGAAGGGTTCGCCGCTGTCGGGCTGTTCCGGATCGCTCAGCAGGCGCACGCGCAGCTCGGCCTGCTCCAGCGCGGTCTGGCACTGGCGGTACAGGCCCACGCCGCGTTCGTATGCGGCCAGCGACTCCTCCAGGCTCAGGTCGCCGTGTTCCATCTTCTCGACCAGCTTTTCCAGTTCGTCCAGCGACTGCTCGAAATGGGCGACCGGCGAGGCGTCGGGGGTGTTCTTCTTTGCCATGGGGCAAGTGTGCGGACCGCGCCCGACAAGGTCAACGCATGCGGATCAACCGCGCCGCCAGTGCAGGCGGGCACCACGCTGGCGCAGCCAGGCATCGCAGCCGTCGGACAGCACCAGGTCGCCGACGGCCCACAGTGCCCCATCGGGCGCCCACAGCAGCGGCAGTCGGCGCCGTTCCCACGGCGGGATGCCCTGCGTCTGCAACACATCCTTCAGCGCGTGCGAATGGCTGCGGCCGGGCAGGGTGATGCGCTCGCCTCCGTGGCGTGCGGTCAGGCGCAGCGGGGCATCGAAAGCATCGGCGGCGCCTTCGAGCGCCAACGCGCCGTCATCGGGCAGCGCCAGCGGACCGCGGCCGTCCCACTCGGCTTGCCAGTCCGGGGCGAGCGCGGGGCGCTGGCGTTCGGCGTGCAGCAGGCCGCGCCAACGGCGGATCACCGCGCCCTGCCAGGCGAATTCGGCCCGGGCATCGGGTCCGGCGGTCAGCAGGTCGGTTTCGATATGCGCCACGCCTTCGGCCGGCAATGGCGGCAGCGCGTTCTGTTCCACCCAAAGGCGCAGCACGCGGGCGCGGCGGGATGCGGGCCATGTGGCCAGTACGTCCACCCGCAATGCCGCCGGATCGGCCGTGCGCGCCTGCGCCAGCGCGGCGGCGTCCTCGGCGGTCAGCAGGTCGCTGGCCTCGCCGCAGAGCATGGCGCTCCGGGCGAAGGTTTCATCGGCATGCGGCCAGCGTTGGCGCAGCAGTGGCATGACCTGGTGGCGCAGGAAATTGCGGTCGAAGTCGAGTCGTTGGTTGCTGGGGTCTTCGATCCACGTCAGCGCATGCTGGCGTGCGTAGGCGAGCAGCGCGGCGCGCGGCGTATCCAGCAGCGGCCGCCACTGCCAGCCGCCGGCGAACGCGCGCCACGGGCGCATGGCGGCCAGTCCGTCCGGACCGGACGCGCGCAGCGCGCGCAGCAGGAAGGTCTCGGCCTGGTCGTCCCGGTGGTGCGCGGTGGCGAGGATGTCCCCCGGGTCGAGCGCATCGGCGAAGGCGCGATGGCGCGCCCGCCGCGCGGCGGCTTCCGGGCCGTCGCCGCTGTCGCGTTCCACATGGACGCGAACGATCAGCAGTCCGATGCCCAGCGCATCGCACATGCGCTGGCAGTGCGCGGCCCAGTCGTCCGCTTGCGCGTGCAGTCCATGGTGGACATGCACGGCACGCAACCCGTGTCGCCGCTGTTGCGCGTCGTTGGCCAGCGCGTGCAGCAATACCCATGAATCCAGCCCGCCGCTGAAACCCACGCAGACCGGCGCCTGCCGGGCGGGCGCCGGCAGGCGCAGGGGTGCGGAAGAAGGGGCTTGGCGATTCACCCCGCCATGCTAGCCGCTGCGATGCCCCGATGCAGGGGCGGCGGCGCTACTGAACGCGTTGCAGGATCAGGATGATGGCGCCCAGCCAGCAGGCGCTGACGAACAATCCCAGCACCAGATTCTGGTTGGCGCCATTTTTGTGGAAGCGCCAGTGGTTGACGGCCAGCACGACCGCCAGCGGAACGGCGAGCAGCGCCAACGGCAGCAGCCACCAGGGATAGGACAGCAGGTTCATGGCGGTTCTCCGGTCCGGGACGAGGTGCCGGGCGCGAGGCGGCCCGGCATCGCCATCTTGTGGGCGGAGTCCAGTGTGCGCCTTGATCGTGATCAACGGGAGCGCTGCCGCCCGCCGGTTCCGGCGATCAGGCGGGAAGGCTGGCCAGTTCGCGCTTGGCCACTTCGATCCAGTCGCGCTGCTCGCGCTGGTAATACTTGGGGGCCGCGTCGGAGCGGGTGACGATCTCCTGGAACACCTGCCGCGCCCGCGCGGCGTCGCCGGTGCGCCGCAGCAGCAGGCCGAAGCGGGCGCGGGCTTCCTCGCCGGGGTAGCCCTGCACGACGGCTTCGTATTCCTGGACCGCCGCCGCCGTGTCGCCGGTGTCCTCCACCGCACGCGCGTACAGCAGGTGACCCTCGCTGGAGCGGAAGTTGGGGTTGGCGGCGATCAGGGCGTCCAGGGTATCGCGGGCCTGCTGCGATTCGCCCATGCCGAACTGCGCCTTGGCCAGCCCCAGCATCAGGTCCGGGTCGGTGGCATAGAGGCCCTTGAGGGCCTGTTGGTAGAACTCCGCGGCGTGCGCGTAATCGCCGCTGCGCAGGCTTTCCTCGGCCAGCCGCCGGCGGTTCTCGGGGGTGTCGGCGGCCCTCAGCAGGCGCTCGGCATCGCGACGGTCGCGATCCGGATCGATGCGGTTGCGCACGTTGCGCACCGTGCGGCGCGCCGACGGGTTGTGGCGCAGGTCGGGCAGGATCTCGGCGATGAAATAGATCAGCACCGCGATGTAGGAAAACAGCAGCAGGATGAACACCCAGTACAGCGGCCGGCCGGTGCGCACGACGTGCACGCAACAGGCGACCTGCAAGACGATGGAGAGGATGAGGATGGGGCTCATGGCAGGCGATGATCCCTTGCGGGCGGGAGTGGACGGGACGACCGGCATGGTCGCATGAGCGGATCGATTCGGGCATCCTTGCGGCCGGCCTCGGCGTCCAAAGGAGCAAGTACGCATGACCGGAGCAAGGCGCTGGATCGTCAGGTTGCTGGTGAGCCTGATGGTGGTGATTCCCACGGCATCGGCGGTGGTCTACTTCATCAACCCGTTCGGCGTCCGCTCGCTGGATCCCAGGCAGAGGATCACCGGCCATGGTCTCTACCGCGTGCCGTCGTCCAACATGGAGCCCACCGTCATGCCGGGACAGGTACTCGTTACGCGGGCGGGTTACTACGCAAGGCAATCACCTTCGCGGGGTGATGTGGTCACTCTGTTGATCCCCGAACATCCGGGACAGGTCTGGCTTCAGAGGATCGTCGGCTTGCCCGGGGAAACCATCGCGATAGAGGCGGGCAGGGTGCACGTGGACGGGCGTCCGCTGGAGGAAAACTACGTGTCGCCGGACAACAGGCGAGCGGACTATTCGCTGACGATGCCGGCCGTGACGGTTCCTGCGGGCCACTATTTCATGATGGGCGACAATCGGGACAACAGCATGGACAGCCGATGGCAGCCGTTGACGCGGCGCGAGGACATCACCGGAAAGGTGATAGGTTCGTTCAAATGAGATGCCCGGTCCCATCGCAAGCACATCGCTGACGAGCCATCGGGGCCGATCAGCTTTCCGTCGCCCGGTTGCGGGTGGTACCGCAATCCGCTGTCTGCAGCATGCGTTCCATGGCTCGGTCCAATGCCAGGTTGGGCGCCTTCGCCTCTGTGGCTTCGGCGGCGCGCAGATACCGGGCTTCGAACCGTTCACGATGGCAGGCAGGATCGTAATAGCGCGGTCCGCGCATCAGCGTCACCAGCGCCAGCGACTCTTCCGCACGCAGTTGGTTCGCGGGCAACCCGTAGTAGGCGAGGGCGGCCTGTTCGACGCCGCGCGCGCTCCGGCCGAAATGGGATTCGGCCAGCAAGGTATTGCCGATCTGCCCGGATGACCAGTGGCGACTGATGACGATGGCGCGTGCCATGTCCGCCAGGTGGCGACGGAGGTTCCCGCGTATCGCAGGTGCGCGCAGCGATGCGACCCGGGAGGCATGGCTCAGTATCCGCAGTCCGCGCTCGCGATCCGATGATGGCTGCGTCGCCGCCATGAGGAGTGCAGGGACGGCGGTAAATGGATTCAACCGTGGAATGGATTGCGTGCCGTCGAATTCAACGGCTGTCAGCTGCGCGCGGATCGACGCCGGTGCCCGATAGGTCGTCGGCGCCAGGCCCTCGTCCGGAAGCATGGCGCGTCCGCAGGCATACAGCCCCCAGCAGACGAGGGCATAGAGCGATGCCAGGGTCAGGGAAGCGGCGAAGACCCATTTCGGCCACGCGCCCATCCGGTCGGCTTCGGTCAGGCCGCCTCGTACGCGCCGTAACCGCGCAACCGTTCATAGCGGCGCTTGAGCAGTTCGTCGGTGGGGAATCGTTCCAGCGCGTCCAGTTCGTTGAGCAGGACGGCTTTCAGGCGCGTCGCCATCTGGCGCGGGTTGCGGTGGGCGCCGCCGATGGGTTCGCGGATCACCTTGTCCACCAGGCCCAGCGATAGCAGGCGCTTGGCGGTCAGGCCCAGTTGCTCGGCCGCGTCCTTGGCCTTGTCGGCCGACTTCCACAGGATCGAGGCGCAGCCTTCCGGCGAGATCACCGAATAGGTGCCGTATTCCAGCATCAGCGTGCGGTCGCCCACGCCGATCGCCAGCGCGCCGCCGGAGCCGCCCTCGCCGATCACCGTGCAGATCACCGGGATTCTCAACTCGGCCATTTCCAGCAGGTTGCGCGCGATGGCCTCGGACTGGCCGCGCTCTTCCGCGCCCACGCCGGGGTAGGCGCCGGGGGTGTCGATGAAGGTCAGCAGCGGCAGCTTGAAGCGTTCGGCCATCTTCATCAGGCGCAGCGCCTTGCGGTAGCCCTCCGGGCGCGGCATGCCGAAGTTGCGGGCGATCTTGCTCTTGGTGTCGCGGCCCTTCTGGTGGCCGATGATCATCACGCTGCGGCCGTCGATGCGGCCCAGGCCGCCGACGATGGCGGCGTCGTCGGCGAAGGCGCGGTCGCCGGCCAGTTCCTGGAACTCGTCGCAGAACACGCGGATGTAGTCCAGCGTATAGGGCCGTGCCGGGTGGCGGGCCAACTGGGAGACCTGCCAGGGGGTCAGGTCGCGGAAGATCTGCGCGGTGCGCACCCGCAGCTTGTCCTGCAGGGCGTGTACCTCGGTATCGACATTGACCGCCGGACCCGTGCTGGCGTTGCGCAGTTCCTGGATCTTGGCTTCCAGATCGGCGATGGGCTGTTCGAAATCGAGGTAGTTCGGATTCATCTGCGGGCCATGGGCCGGAAAGGGGGAAAGTGTAGCCGAAGCGGCTTCACGGTTACGTACGGGGGGGTAGGGGTCCCTGTAGGAGGGGCTTCAGCCCCGATGCCTTTTGCGTGGAGTGCGGTCGGGGCTGAAGCCCCTCCTACAGGGTCGGCAGATCAGTTGACCCAGGGCCGGTGGAACGCCGGCTTGGCCGTGCGCACGCCGGGCAGGGCGCGCAAGGCGTCCAGCAGTTCGGTGTCCACGCGCACGGCCTTCTGGCCGTTGAGGTCCAGCATGCCGGCGATGGGCGTGTCGCCGGCGTCCATCAGCAGGTCCACGCGCAACGGCGTGCCGCCGGGGCGGTGCTTGGCCATCAGTGCGTCCACGCGCTCCCACAGGCCGGGCACGCGCAGGTCCAGCCGCAGTTGCAGGCGCTGGGCGTGGTGCTGGCAGAGCTGCGCGTAGTCCCACACCTGGCGGATGCGCAGGCTGAAGCCGCCGCTGAATTCGTCCTCGCGCAGTCCGCCCTTGATCACCAGGATGCGGTCGCGCGTGAGCAGCGGGCCGAACTCGGCCAGCGCGTCGGAGAACGCGCTGCATTCGATCCGGCCTTGGCCGTCTTCCAGTTGCACGAACACCTGGCTGTCGCCCTTGCGGCGCACGCCGATCACCTGGCCGGCGATCACCGTGGTGACTTCCGGGCGCCAGCCCTTCTTCTCGCCCGTGGGCTGCGAGGCCCAGATGCGGTCCAGGTCGCCCAGGTCGTTGCCGACCAATGAACGCAGGTCGTCGCGGTAGGGATCCATCGGGTGGCCGCTGAGGTAGTGGCCCAGCGTTTCGCGTTCGCCGTGCAGCTTCTGCGACAACGGCCATTCGTCTGTTTCCGGCAGGTCGACGTGGATGTCGTCGTGGCCGCCGCTGGAACCGAACATGTCCACGATGCCGGCGCTGCGGTTCTTGCTGAGCTGGTCGACGGCCTTCAGCACTTCCGGCAACTGCAGCGCCAGCGAGGCGCGGTTCCTGCCCAGCGCATCCAGCGCGCCGGCATTGGTCAGTGCCTCCAGCGCACGCTTGTTGAGCTTGGAGGAATCGACGCGCTTGCAGAAATCCAGCAGGTCGCGGTACGGGCCGCCGTCGCGGCGCCCCTCGACGATCGCCTCGCACACGCCCTGGCCGACGCCCTTCACCGCGCCCAGGCCGTAGCGGACGGTGCGCGCGTCGTCGGCGACGAACATGAAGTCCGAATGGTTCACGTCCGGCGGCAGGACGGTCAGGCCCAGCCCGCGCGCTTCGTCCAGGAAGCCGACCACCTTGTCGGTCTTGTCCATGTCCGACGACAGCGTGGCGGCCATGAACTCGGCCGGGTAGTGCTTCTTCAGCCAGGCGGTCTGGTAGGCGACCAGCGAGTACGCGGCGGCGTGCGACTTGTTGAAGCCGTAGCCAGCGAACTTCTCCATCAGGTCGAAGATCTCGTCGGCCTTGCGCTCGCTCACGCCTTCCTTGCCGGCGCCCTCGCGGAAGATCTCGCGGTGCTTGGCCATCTCGGCCGGCACCTTCTTGCCCATCGCGCGGCGCAGCAGGTCGGCGCCGCCCAGCGAGTAGCCGCCGACGATCTGCGCCATCTGCATGACCTGCTCCTGGTAGACCATGATGCCGTAGGTCTCCTTCAGCATGATCTCGGTGCGCGGATCGGGATACTCGAACTCCTCGCGCCCGTGCTTGCGCTCGACGAACGAGGGAATCATGTCCATGGGGCCGGGACGGTACAGCGCGTTCAGCGCGATCAGGTCCTCGAACCGGTCGGGCTTGGCTTCCTTCAGCGCGCGGCGCATGCCCGAGGATTCGAATTGGAACACCGAGCCGGTATTGCCGTTGGCGAAGACGTCGCGGTAGACGCTGGCATCGTCCAGCGGGATCGCGGAAATGTCGATCGGTTCCAGCCCGCCCTGCGCGCGGCGCGCGTTCACCGCCTTCACCGCCCAGTCGATGATGGTCAGCGTGCGCAGGCCCAGGAAGTCGAACTTCACCAGGCCCACCGCTTCCACGTCGTCCTTGTCGAACTGGGTGACCGGCGACTTGCCGCGTCCGCCTTCGTCGTGTTCGGCGTACAGCGGGCAGAAGTCCGACAGCGGCGACGGCGAGATCACCACGCCGCCGGCGTGCTTGCCGGCGTTGCGGGTCAGGTCCTCCAACTGGCGCGCCAGGTCGATCAGGTCGCGGACGTCGTCCTCGTCGCGGTAGCGCTCGATCAGTTCCTGCGAGGCCATCTCGCTGTTGCCTTCGCCCATCGCATCCTTCAGCGTCACGCCCAGGATGTTGGGGATCAGCTTGGCGACGCCATCGACCAGGCCGTACGGATAGCCCAGCACGCGGCCGGAATCGCGCACCACGGCCTTCGCGGCCATGGTGCCGTAGGTGATGATCTGGCTGACGCGGTCGCGGCCGTACTTGCCGGCGACGTATTCGATCACCTCGTCGCGGCGGTCCATGCAGAAGTCGATGTCGAAGTCGGGCATCGACACGCGTTCGGGATTCAGGAAGCGCTCGAACAGCAGGCCGTACGGCAGCGGGTCCAGGTCGGTGATCTGCAGCGCCCACGCCACCAGCGAGCCGGCGCCGGAACCGCGCCCGGGGCCGATCGGGATGCCGTGGCTTTTGCCCCACTGGATGAAGTCGGCCACGATCAGGAAGTAGCCGGGGAAACCCATCTTGCAGATGGTGTCCAGCTCGAAGTCCAGCCGCTGCTCGTAATCCTCGCGCGTGTGGCCCGGCGCCAGCGGATTCTTCTCCAGCCGCTGCGCCAGGCCGGCGTGCGACTGGCTGCGGATCCAGCTGTCCAGCGTCTCGTTGCTGGGCACGGGATAGGCGGGCAGCGCGTATTCGCCCAGCTTCAGTTCGATGTTGCAGCGTTGCGCCAGCGCCAGCGTGTTGTCGATGGCGTCGGGCACGTCGGCGAACAGTCCGGCCATCTGTTCGGCCGACTTCATGTACTGCTCGGCGCTGTAGTCGCGCGGGCGCTTGGGGTCGTCCAGCACGCGGCCGGAGGAAATGCACACCCGCGCCTCGTGCGCCTCGAAGCCGTCCGGCGACAGGAAGCGCACGTCGTTGCTGGCGATCACCGGCAAGCTGCGCGTCGAGGACGCGTGCAACGCGAAGGCGTTGAAGGCTTCCTCGCCGTCGCGCTGCGTGCGCGTCAGTTCCAGGTGCAGGTCGTCGCCGAAGCAGCGCTGCCAGTCGGCCAGGTGCTGTTCGGCCAGGTCGTGGCGGCCGCCCAGGGCCAGCCGGCCGGCCATGCTGGGGCGGCCGACGATGGCGAACAGGCCCTCATGGTCGGCGCGCAGCCATTCCGGGTCGATGGCCACGCCGTCGGTGCGATGGCCTTCCATCCACGCGCGCGTCAGCAGGCGCGATAGCGACAGATAGCCGGTGCGGTCGCGACACAGCAGGGTCATCTGCCACGGCGATTCGTTGCCTTCGGCGATGCTGATGTCGGCGCCGGCGATGGGTTTGATGCCCACGCTTTCGGCGGCTTTGTAGAACTTGACCAGCGCGAACAGGTTGTTGCGGTCGGTGACCGCCAGCGCCGGCATGCCCAGCTCCACCGCGCGGCTCAGCACATTGGGCTGCTTGGCCTTTTTCGGGTCGGCCTGATCCGGTTTCTCGGGCACGCGGATGATGGAATCCGCCAACGAGAACTCGGTGTGCAGGTGGAGATGAACGAAGCGGGGGGACATGCTGACTCGGGAATGCTGTCGGGCCAGCGTACCGGTGGGGGTAGGGTGGGGCAAGGCTTGACATCGCCGCACGCCCAACGGCGCGGGTTTGCCAGCGGAAATGAGGGCCGGCAACCATGGATCGCCTGGGTTGCTCCCCTCTCCCCGCTTGCGGGGAAAGGGTGCCGGAGGCGGGTGGGTGGGGGGCCGACGGCGCCGCTGCGATTCGGTGCCCGGCAGAGGCATCGCGTGCGGGATTCCAGCCCCTTGCGCGCTCTATCCGCCACGACGAGCGTCGCGTCGCCTGGTTCCGCTCCCCCTTATCCGGCCAACTTCTCCCATCAACGGGGCCACTGCCCCGGGAAATCCGGCTGCCTCAGAAAAAAAGCCGCCCGGGTGGGCGGCATTGGGGAAATCTCGGGGGCTCGGGTCGGGGGCTGCGGACGCGCTCTGGGGCGCGCTTGGCTGAGTGGGGTCAGTGGATGCGGAACAGCGGGGCGGGTTCGGGGGCGTAACTGCCTTCGCGGACCTGGCGGTGGTGGGCGTGCAGGGCGGCTTCGGCGAGGCGGGAGACTTCCCAGTCGGCGCGGGTGAAGCGCAACTCGTTGCGCGCGCAGCCGCGCAGTTCGGCTTCCACCTTGCCCAGTCGGCGGTAGTCCAGGTAGTTGGCGGTCTCGTCGGCCAGCAGGGTCCAACCGGCCTCGTCGATGGCGGGCGCCCCGCCGGGCCGGCGCAGTTGCTCGACGATGCGCTCAAGGCGCGCACGCACCAGGGGATCGCTGCTCCAGTCGCGGTCGGCCAGCATGCAGCGCAGCAACTGCAGGCGCTCGGCGCCGGCCGCGCCCGATGGCGCATCGCGGGGTGCGGTTCGCTCCGACGGCAATGCCGGGGCGGAAACAAGGGAAATGGACATGGAACACCTCACGGGGGACGGGGGAATCCCGACGTCCTTGTCGGTGGGATGCGGTTCCATGGTGCCGGGTCGGAACCGCGCGGGCGTCTGCTGGAAGCCACCGTGACCATGGGCAGGGTGGTTCCGGTCCACCCGGCCGACGGTCATGGGGGCGGCACTCAATGCACGCGGAAGCAAGGGGCCTCGACCGGGGCGTAGCTGCTTTCGCGCACCCGCCGGCGGTGGGCGTTCAACGCGGCCTCGTGGCGGCGGGTGGCCTCCCAGGCCTCGCGGCTGAAGGGCAGCTCCTGCGGCGCGCAGCCGCGCAGATGGGCTTCCAGCGCGCGCAGGCGCTGGAAATCGCGGTAGCTGGCCACTTCGCGCGCCAGCGTGGGCCAGGCGGCCTCCACCACGATGGCGTCGTCCAGCCGGCCGATCCGCGGCAGCCAGTCCGGGATCAGGTCCTCGTGGTCGCTGGCGTAGTCCAGCACCAGCCGTGCGCAGTCGGCGGCGTCGTTGGCGGCTTCCCAGGCGGTATCGCCGACCATGGCCGCGACCGATTCGAGCCGCGCAATCCGTTGGGCAATACATTCGGGCGCCTTGTCGCCCCCCGGCGCCGCCAGCTGGCGGGCCGCGGTGGCCACCTGGTCCATCGCCAACGGCCCCTGGCGGCGGCCCAGCCGCGCCAGCAGGCGGTTGAAGCGGTCCAGGTCCACCGAGTTCAGCCGGTAGTGGCCGATGCTCTTGCGACGGCGCGGCAGGCTGGAGGTCGGCACGGTATCCAGGATGGCCGGCAGCGGGTGGCTCGGGTTCGGGATGTTCAGCATGGCGTTCATGGTGTTTCTCCAGGAAGGGGATGGGCGCGGCAGTGCCGGCGCCGGGCCAGATTCCCGGCAAGGCAACGACGAGTCATGAGGTAAGCGCGACCTTTCCGCCAGTCTTGGCTGAATTCATGAGGCAATCATGAGGAAGTGGCGATGAAGCCGGCGATCGACGGCCACGCCCCCGGCAACGGCGCGGAGAACGGGCGTTACTGCTTCGACGACGTGGTGGTGGACGAGGCCGCGCACACGCTGCTGCGCGATGGCCGGCCGCAGCCGCTCGAGCCGAAGGCGTTCGCCGTGTTGCTGGCACTGTTGCGGCGTCCGGGTGAGCTGCTGGGCCGGGACGAACTGCTGGATGACGTGTGGGGGCACCGCCACGTCACCCCAGGCGTGCTGACCCGCGCCATCGCCCAACTGCGCAGCGCGCTGGACGACGACTCCCAGCGCCCGCGCTACATCCAGACCCAGCATGCATTGGGCTACCGGTTCATCGGCGTGCTGCGGACCACCCGCGAGGATGCGGCGGCGCCCGCCTTGGCGCCGGATGCCGGCGCTGATCCAGCGACGGCCGAAGCTTCTGGTGCGAAGGTCGAGCCGGCCGTGCCATTCCATCCGCGAGACGACGACGCTCGCATGCCGCCAGGTGCGCGTCTCCCGCACCGATGGGCATGGGCCGGATCCGCGCTGCTGCTGGTCGTCGCGCTGGCCGTGTGGGGATGGGGGCCATGGCGCGACCCGCGCGCGGGCATGGCGACGGAAGCCTCGATCGCGGTATTGCCGTTCATCAGCCTGAGCGACGATCCGGACGATCGCTACTTCGCCGAGGGACTGGCGGTGGAAATGCACGACGCGCTGGCCGGCGTGCCGGGGCTGAAGGTCGCCGCGCACGGCGCTGGCGCCAGGCAGGGCGACAAGCCCGAGGACATGCGGGCGCAGGGCGCGCGCCTGGGCGTGGCCGCGGTGCTGGACGCCAGCGTGCGCCGCGATGGCCCGCGCGTGCGCATCAACGCGCGCCTGGCCGATACCCGCAGCGGCTTCACCTTGTGGAGCGACACCTACGACCGCGAGGCCGCCGATGTCTTCGCATTGCAGAGCGACATCGCCCGCGAAGTGGTCGAGGCCCTGCTTGGACACCTGCCCGGGCAACCGCAGGCGTTGGAAACACGTTTCGCCACCACCGCCGACATGGGCGCCTACGACAGTTACCTGCGTGGCCTGGCCGAGCTGCAGCGTCCCAGCGGCGAGGACAGCCTGGATCGCGCGATCCGCCATTTCCGCGCGGCGCTGCAGGCGGACAAGGGGTTCGCGCGCGCGCAGGCCGGCATCTGCCGCGCCGAGATCAACCGCTTGGAGAGCGCGCGCGAAGCCGTCGCGTTCGCGCGCGCGCAGGCCGCCTGCCGCCTCGCGTCGCAGATGGACCCCACGCTGCGCGAGGTGAACCTGGCCATGGCCGAGATCGCCCGCGTCAGCGGCGAGCACGAGCGCGCATTGCGGTTGTACGAGCAAGCGATGGAGGATCCTTCGCTGCGTGCCGATGCCTCCATCGGCATGGCGCGCACGCACGCGGCGCTGGGGAAGAACGAGACGGCGCTGCGCCTGTTCCAGCAGGCCGCCGCGCTGCGGCCCGGCGACGCCCTGATCTACAGCCAACTGGGCTACCACCACTATCTGCGGGGCGACCTGGACAAGGCGATCCAGGCGTATTCGACCGCCACGACCCTGCAACCGCGCGACAGCCGGCTGTGGAGCAGCCTGGGCGGCCTGTATCTGGCCAAGGGCGATGCGACGCAGGCGGGGCGCGCGTTCTCGCTCTCGCTGTCGATCGAGCCCAATTACGCCGCGTTGAGCAACCTGGGCACGATCAAGTTCGAGCAGGGCGATTACGAGAACGCGGCCGACATGTACCGCCGCGCCGCCGCCCTGCAGCCGGACGACTACCTGACCTGGGGCAACCTGGGCGATGCGCTGGCCATGCTGCCGGGCAACGAAGCCATGGCGCACGAGGCCTATGCGCGTGCGGCGCGCCAGGCCGAGGGTTTCGTGGCGGTGAAATCCGACGATGCCTACGCGTTGGCCGTGCTGTCCTGGTACCACGCCAACCTGGGCCAGGCGCAGGCGGCGCGCGAGTGGTTGGCCAGGGCCGAGGCCGCGGGCACGCAGGCGGGCGAGGTGGCGCTGTGGGGCGCGCAGTCGCTGGCGCGCCTTGGCGATAGGGCGGCGGCGCAACAGCGCATCGCGCGCGCGCGGCGCGAAGGCATCCCGGAACAGCGCATCGCCACCGCGCCGGCATTGCAGCCATTGGTGGCCACGCGATGACCACGACTCATCCAGGGGGAATCCCGCAAGACCCATCCCGCGCGTGCGGGTCAGCCTGAGGAGAATGTTATGCGTCTCATGTCGCTTGTGTTGTCGACGGCGGGTTCATTGGCGCTTGCCGGCTGTACGCCCGAGGTCAAGCCCGTCCCATTGCCTCCCGTCGCCTCGCCCGATGCGGACGGCGCGCTCTGCGGCACCGCCGTCGAGGGCAATGTCTATATCGAGATCACCTATGCCGCCAACGGCATGCCAGCGGTCAACCCGCAGGTTTGCCGGGTGCTTTCCGGCACCGAAATCGTCTGGCGCACGCCGGCGTCGGTGACGGCCGCGTTCGACCTGGATTTCCGCGATGGTTCGCCCGGCACGGCACGGCTCGGCGCCAGCGGGCGCGAGCAGCGCAACTTCCCGTCCTCGCCGCAGGGCGGGCGGCAGAAGGTGAAGATCGAGGCGCGGGACGTGGCCCTGGAAACGCGATTGAAGTACGACGTCATCGCCAACGGCAAGCGGCTGGACCCGGCCATCATCATCCGCCCACGCTGACGCGTGCGCTCAGCGGGGTTCCAGGCAGGCACGCACCGGCGCGAAACTGCGCCGGTGCTGCGGGCAGGGTCCGTGTTGCGCGAGGGCCGCCAGGTGCGCGGGCGTGGGATAGCCCTTGTGCACGGCGAAGCCGTAGGCCGGGAATTCCGCATGCAGCGCGACCATGGCGCGGTCGCGCGACACCTTGGCCAGGATCGACGCGGCCATGATCGCCGGGTCCAGGCGGTCGCCGCCCACCAGCGTTTCCGAAGAACAGCGCAATCCCTTCGGTGCGCGGTTGCCGTCGATGCGGGCCAGTTCCGGTGCGGGTTGCAGCGCGGCGATCGCACGGCGCATGCCTTCCAGCGTGGCCTGCAGGATGTTGAGCCGGTCGATTTCCTCCGGCCCGACGAATTCGACGCGCCACGCCAATGCGCGCTCCACGATCAGCGGGAACAGCGCCTCGCGCCTGGCTTCGCTGAGCTTCTTGGAGTCGTCCAGTCCGGCGATGGGGCGCTGCGGGTCCAGGATCACCGCCGCCACCGATACCGGACCGGCCAGCGGCCCGCGCCCGGCTTCGTCCACGCCGGCGATCAGGCGGAACTCGGCCATGGGAAACAGCGAGCCGGTGGTCATTCCGTGCCTCCTTGTAGGAGCGACGTAAGTCGCGACCGGATCGATCCGGGCCACGCGGAATAGCCTGTCCGCCGTATATGCACACGGCGGATGCGGATATCGATCATCGGGGGCGGTGTGATGCCGAGGACGTTCATGCCGTGCGGTCGCGACTTACGTCGCTCCTACAGGGGTCGGTTCGGCGACCAGCTCCGCCACCGCATCGGCCGCGCGCGCGGAGGCATCCTGTCGCAGTTGCTCGTGCAGGCGCAGGTAGGCGGGCCGCAGCGCGGCGACGGCGTCGGGATGGCGGAACCAGCGCAGCACGGCAGCGGCCAGCTTCTCCGGCGTGCAGTCGTCCTGCATCAGTTCCGGCGCCAGGTCCTCGCCGGCCAGCACATTGGGCAGCGCGTAACGTTCCACCTTCAGCATGCCCAGCCCCTTCACCAGCGTGTAGGTCAGCGGCGCGATGCGGTAGCCCACCACCATCGGGCGCTTGCACAGCATCGCTTCCAGTGTGGCGGTGCCGGAAGCCAGCAGCACCGCGTCGCTGGCGATCATCGCTTCGCGGGCTTGCCCGTCGATGAGCCGGAAGCCGGAATGAGGGGAGTGTGTGTCGGACAGCAGGTTTTCCAGCGCCTGCCGGCATGCGGCATTGGCGGCGGGAACCACCACCTGCAGTTCGGGGATTTCAGCCGCCACCTTGCGCGCGGCTTCCAGGAACACCGGCGCCAGGCGATGGATCTCGCCCAGCCGGCTGCCCGGCAGCACGGCCAGGACCGGAGCGTCCGCGCGAAGTCCCAAGACCGCGCGCGCGGCGCCGCGATCCGGATGCAGGGGGATCGCATCGGCCATCGGATGCCCGACGAAGCGCGCATCGACGGCATGGCGCGCGTAGATGGGTGGCTCCATCGGGAACAGGCAGAGCACGCGGTCGGCGCTCTGGCCGATCTTCTCCGCGCGCTTCTCGCGCCAGGCCCATACGGACGGACTGACGTAGTGCACGGTGCGCACGCCGCGCTGTTTCAGCCAGCGCTCCACGCCCAGGTTGAAGTCCGGGGCGTCGATGCCGATGAAGACATCCGGTTTCCAGTCCAGCACGCGTCGACGGAAGGATGTGCGCAGACGCAGCAGGCGGGGCAGGTGGCGCAGCACTTCGGCCAGTCCCATCACCGCCAGTTCGCCGGCGTCGAACCACGTCTCGCAATCGGCGGCGCGCATCGCATCGCCGCCGATGCCGGCGAACCGCGCATCGGGGAAGCGCTCGCGCAGTTTCGCGATCAGGCCCGCGCCCAGGCCGTCGCCGGAGGCTTCGCCGGCGACGAGGGCCACGTGCAAGGCGCGTGCGCCGGGAATGGGGAGCGGGGAATGGGGAATGGATGAAGCGAAGATCGTCGGCCGCGATGCATCGCCTTGCCCATTCCCGATTCCCGATTCCCGATTCCCCGGATTCACCGCTGCAACGGCCGTTCGCCGCTTTCGATGAAGTGCAGCAGCGCCTTCACGTCGTCGCTGGCCTGCGCCTGCTCGGCCAGTTGCTGCTTGGCCTCGGCCAGCGGCAGGCCGGCGACGTACAGCGTGCGGTAGGCGCGCTTGATGGCGCTGATGCGTTCGGCATCGAAGCCGCGGCGCTTCAGGCCTTCGCTGTTGATGCCGCGCGGGCGGCCGGAGGGCTCGCCCGCCATCATGGTGAACGGCGGCACGTCGCCGCTCAGCAGCACGCCCATGCCGATGAAGGCATGCGCGCCGATGCGGCAGAACTGGTGCGCGCCGGAGAAGCCGCTGGTGATCACCCAGTCTTCCACGGTCACGTGCCCGGCCAGCGTCGAATTGTTGGAGAACACGCAGTGGTTGCCGATGTGGCAGTCGTGCGCCACGTGCGTGTACGCCAGCAGCATGTTGTCGCTGCCGATGCGGGTGATGCCGCCGCCGGTGCCGGTGCCGCGGTTGAGGGTGACGAACTCGCGCACCTGGTTGCGGTCGCCGATCACCAGTTCCACGCGCTCGCCCTTGAACTTCTTGTCCTGCGGGTCGCCGCCGATCGCGGCGTGGCCGATGAAATGGTTGTCGCGGCCGATGCGGGTGGGGCCGGTGACCGTGCAGTGGGGGCCGATGATCGTGCCGTTGCCGATCTCCACTTCGGGACCGATGTAGGCGAACGCACCCACGCGCACGCCTTCGCCCAGCCGCGCGCCGGGATCGACGACCGCACTGGGATGGATGACGGTGGGGGCGCTCATCTCAGCGGGTGTCCTCGGCGCACAGCACGTCGGCGCAGGCGACCTGCTCGCCGTTCACCGACGCCACGCCGGAGTAGAAGGCCATGTTGCGGATCAGGCGCTTCAGGGTGACCTCCAGGTCCAGGCGGTCGCCCGGCGCCACCATCTTCGTGAAGCGCGCGTTCTCGACCTTCACCATGTAGAACATGCGGCCGGCGGTGTCGCCCTCGTGCGAGAGCTGGGTCAGCAGGCCGCCGGCCTGCGCCAGCGCCTCGATGATCAGCACGCCCGGCATGATCGGACGTTCGGGGAAATGGCCGGTGAAGAAGGGCTCGTTCTGGGTGACGTTCTTGTAGGCCAGCACCCGCTTGTTGTGTTCCAACTCGACCACGCGATCCACCAGCAGGAACGGATAGCGATGCGGCAGCAGCTTGCGGATGGTGGTGGCGTCGATGGGGAGTTGCACGTCTTGGTTCATCGGGTTTCCTTGTCGGCCGCCAGCACGCGGCGGGCCAGTACGTCCAGTTGCTTGAAGCGGGCGGCGTTCTTGCGCCAGGTACGGTTGTCGGTGAGCGGCGTGCCGGAGGAGTATTCGCCCGGCTCGGTGATCGAACTGGTCACCAGCGACATGGCGGTGACGACGACGCGGTCGCAGATTTCCAGGTGGCCGAGCACGCCGGCCGCGCCGCCTATCAGGCAGTAACGGCCGATGCGCGCGCTGCCGGCCGCCGCGCTGCAACCGGCCATCGCGGTATGCGCGCCGATCCGCACGTTGTGGCCGATCTGGATCTGGTTGTCCAGGCGCACGTCCTCTTCCAGCACGGTGTCGTCCAGCGCGCCGCGGTCGATGGTGGTGTTGGCGCCGATCTCGCAGTCGTCGCCGATCACCACGCCGCCCAGCTGCGGCACCTTGATCCAGTGGCCGCTGTCCATCGCCAGGCCGAAGCCGTCCGCACCGATCACCGCGCCGGGATGCACCAGTACGCGCTTGCCCAGCCGCGCGCGGGTGACCAGGGTGACGCGCGCGATCAGTTCGCTGCCGTCGCCTACTTCGCAGTGGTCGCCGATCACGCAGCCCGGTCCGACGATGCAGCCATCGCCTACCGTGCTGTGCGCGCCGATGGCGACGAAAGGACCGATGTGGGCGCTCGGGGCGATACGCGCGCTGGGGTCGATCACCGCACTGGGGTGCACGCCGGGTTCGCGCACCGGCTTGTTGTCGAACAGCGCCGCCATCTTGGCGAAGGCGGTGTAGGGGTCCTTGGCGATCAGCACGGCGCCGGGCGCCGCTTCGGCGTCGTCGGCGCGCAGCACCACCAGGCTCGCCTGGCTGTCCGCCAGCTGCGCGCGGTAACGGGAGTTGGCGAGGAAGGCGAGCTGGCCGACTCCGGCGCGCGCCAGCGTGGCGACGCCCTCGATGCGCAGGTCGCCATCGCCGCGCAGGGCAAGCCCGAAGCGTTCGGCGAGTTCGGCGGCGGAGAAACTGGAAACGGTCATGATGCGCCTAGTTTAGCGCCTGCGGCCATGGGGATGCCGCTTCGCACGGACGCCCCAAAAACATACGGGGGCCCATGGAAGGCCCCCGTCGGCATGGAAACGTTTGCGCCCGTATCTATCAGAACGCGCCGCCGAAGGTGAATTGCAGGCGTTCCAGTTCGTCGCCGTCCTGCTTGCGCAGCGGGAAGGCGTAGCTGATCGAGATCGGGCCCACCGGCGCACGCCACAGCAGCGCGACGCCCGTCGATGCGCGCAGTTCGCTGGTCTCGAAGTTGTCCACGCCATCGAACACGTTGCCGAAGTCGAAGAACGCGGAGACGCGCGCTGCGTTGGAGTCGAACAGTTTCGGGAAGACCAGTTCCACCGAGCCGGTGGTCTTCAGCGAGCCGCCCAGCGGCTGTCCGCGGAAACCAGCGATGACCTCCGAGCGCGGGCCCAGCGTGTTGTCGCGGAAACCACGGACCGAGCGCACGCCACCCGCGTAGAAGTTCTCGAAGAACGGCAGGCCGTTGGCCACCAGCGTGCGGTGAAGGGTGCCACCGTCGGCGCAGGAGGAGTCACTGCCCGCGTTGCCGCTGGAGGGCGGCTGCCCCGGAATCTGCGGATCGGAGCCATTGGCGAGGCAGATGTAGCGCACCTTGTCCGAGCCATAGCTATCGCCATAACCCAGTTCCGCGCGGGTGTTGAGCACGAAGGACGGGCTGAGCGACCAGTACTTGGAGAACTCGTAGTTGAGCTTGTAGTACTCGACCGTGGAGCCCGGCAGCGCGATCTCGGTCCAGATGCGCTGGTAGGTGCCGCCGGTGGGCATGAAGTAGTCGTTGCGGGTATCGCGCGCCCAGCCCAGTTCGGTGCGCCAGGCATGGAAGGTGCGCTGGCCGACCGCATCGATGTAGTCGATGATCGATCGCGGGGTGGAGCCGCCGAAGGTCAGGATCTCGTTGCTGTCGATGCCGAACAGCAGCGAGACGGTATCGTTCTCGGTGATCGGCAGGCCCAGCACGCCCTGCGCGGCGGCGCTGGTGGTGGAGTACTGGGCGGTGTTGAAGTCCGAATAATCGAACTCGCGCCACCACAGGTTGTAGCCCAGCGACATGCCCTCGTCGGTGAAGAACGGGTTCATGAAGGAGAACGAGTACCGCTGCAGGTAATCGCTGCGCTGCGCCTCCACCGACACGCGGTTGCCGCCGCCCAGGAAGTTGTTCTGCGACAGCTGGATCGAGGTGGTCAGGCCGGACAGCTGCGAGTAGCCCAGGCCGAACACGAAGCTGCCCGACGTGGTTTCCTTGACGTTGAACACCACGTCGACCTGGTCGTTGGTGCCGGGCACGGCGGGCGTTTCCACTTCGACCGTCTCGAAGTAGCCCAGGCGGCGCAGGCGCACGCGCGAACGGTCGACGGCGACCTGCGAGAACCAGCTGCCTTCGAACTGGCGCATCTCGCGGCGCAGGACCTCGTCCGAAGTGCGGGTATTGCCCTTGAAGACGATGCGGCGCACGTTGACGCGCGGGCCGGGCACCACCTGCAGGTTGATGGCGACGGTGCGGTTCTCGCGGTCGATGGTCGGGATGGGGTTCACCTGCGCGAAGGCATGGCCGATGTTGCCCAGCGTGGCGGTGATCGAATCCGAGGTCAGTTCCAGCAGCACGCGCGAGAAGGTCTGGTCCTTCCTCACGATGACCAGCTTCTCGATCTCTTCCTTCGGCAGCACGGTGTCGCCGGTGACCTTGACGTCGGAGATCGTGTACCGCTCGCCCTCGGTGATGCCGGCGGTGATGAACATGTCGCGCTTGTCGGGGCTGATCGACACCTGGGTGGAGTCGATGCTGAAGTCCACGTAGCCGCGGTCAAGGTAGTAGGAGTTCAGGCGCTCGATGTCGCCGGACAGCTTTTCCTTGGAATACTGGTCGTCGCGGCGGTACCACGACAGCCAGCTGGTTTCCTTGGATTCCCAGCTGTCCAGCAGGTCCTCGGTGGGGAATTTCTCGGCGCCCACGACATTGACGTGGCGGATCTTGGCGGCCTTGCCTTCCTTCACCGCGATGGTCACGTCCACGCGGTTGCGGTCCAGCTGGCTGACCGTGGGCGTGATCTCCACGTTGTACTTGCCGCGGTTGTTGTACTGGCGGACCAGTTCCTGGGTCACCCGGTCCAGGCTGAGGCGATCGAAGGTTTCGCCTTCGGCCAGGCCGATGTCCTTCAGGCCCTTCAGCAGGTCGTCGGTCTTGATGTCCTTGTTGCCGGTCAGCGTCAACTTGTTGATGGCGGGGCGTTCGGTGACGGTCACCACCAGGATGTCGCCCTGGCGGTCCAGGCGGACGTCCTCGAAGAAGCCGGTCTTGTAGAGCGCACGGATCGACTCCACCACGCCGCTCTGGGTGACCGTGTCGCCACGCTCGATCGGCAGGTAGGTCAGCACCGTGCCGGCGGAAATGCGCTGCAGGCCGTCGATGCGGATATCGGTGGCGGTGAAGGCCTGGTTGCCGCGCAGTGCGGCCGCCGGGGCGGCGGGCGCCGGTTCCGTCGTCTGTGCCAGGGCCGGCATGGCGATGGCCGAGGCCAGGGCGAGGGCGAGCAGGCGGCGGGAAGGCGGTCGCGTCATCATCACATCCGATTGGGGTCGTTCCTGCAAGGCAGGGGTTTGCCGGGGAAAGGCTGGCGTGGAGCTTGTTGGCGTGGGGCCTGCCGGTGGGGAGCAAGCCGTTTTGGAGCGGGCCGGCGCAAAAAAGTTCAAGGGCATCAAGTCACCAGACGGAGGATGTCGTTGTAGAACGCCAGGCCCATCAGGCCGGCCAGCAAGGCCAGGCCGACGTATTGCCCGGTGACCATGGCGCGTTCGCTCAGCGGGCTGCCTTTGACCAACTCGATAAGGTAATACAGCAGGTGCCCGCCGTCCAAGACGGGGATGGGCAGCAGGTTGATGATCGCCAGGCTCAGGGACAGCAGGGCGAGGAAATACAGGAACCAGTCCGCCCCGCGCTTGGCTGTCACATTGGCGGTGCGCGCAATGGTGATGGGACCGGAAATGTTCTTCAGGGACGCGTCGCCGGTCAGCATGCGGCGCATCATGCCCAGCGCGTCGGTGGCCAGCTTGCCGGTCTCGCGGAACGCGGCCGGGACCGCGGCCAGCAGGCCGAACTGCTGGATGGCGTCGTAGGGCGGCAGTTCGCGGGTCTTGGGCGAGGCCAGCCCCAGCCCCCAGTACTCGGTACCGGTCTGCGGGTCGCGCATGCGGCGTGGGGCCAGTTCCAGCGCCAGCCGTTCGCCGGCGCGGTCCACTTCGACCATGGCGTTGCCGCCGCGCTCGCCCAGCGCCTGCACCAGCGGGGAGATCTGGCTGAAGTCGCTGACCGGCTGGCCATCGACGGCGGTGACCAGGTCGCCGGTCTTCAGCCTGCCGTCGGCGGGTCCGCCGGGGCTGACTTCGCCGATCACCGCCGGCGTCTGCCAGTGGCGCCACGCCAAGCCGGCAAGCGTGGTGGCGTTCTCCTGGTCGAAGCCGACCGGCAGGCGCGACAGCGGCAGCGTGCGCGACTGGATGCGGCCCTCGGCGGTTTCCACCCGCACCGGCACGTCGGCGGCGTCGATGGCGGACTTGGTCAGCGCCATCGTCGCCTCGGTCCAGGTGGCGATGTCGCGGTCGCCGATCCGCAGCAGGCGGTCGCCGCGCTGGAAGCCCGCCTCGGCGGCGATGCCCTTCACGTTGCCCAGCGTGGCGGAGAAATCCTGCTTGCCCAGCACGAACATGGCCCACAGCAGGGCCACGCACAGCACCAGGTTGGCGATCGGGCCGGCGGCCACCACCGCGATGCGCTGCAGGACGGGCTTGCGGTTGAAGGCCTGGCCGAGCTGCGAGGCGGGCACGTTGCCCTCGGCCTCGTCCAGCATCTTGACGTAACCGCCCAGCGGGATCGCGGCGACCGCGAACTCGGTGCCATGGCGGTCGCGGCGCGACCACAGCGGCTTGCCGAAGCCCACCGAGAAGCGCAGCACCTTCACCCCGCAGCGGCGGGCGACCCAGTAGTGGCCGAATTCATGGAAGGTGACCAGCACGCCCAGCGCCACGATCATCCACCAGATCGAGCCCAACAGGTCACTCATGGTGGTGGATGCTCATGGCGGGGACGTGGCCTGCAAGGTTGCGTTCGGTGACACGGCGGGCCTGCGCATCGGCGGCCAGCAAGGCCTCCAGTGAGTCGGCAGACGTCGCGGGCAGCGCGGCCAGGGTGCTTTCGACCAGCGCGGGAATGGATAGGAAACCGATTTTGCCCTGAAGAAAGGCTGAAACCGCCACTTCGTTGGCCGCGTTCAGCATCGCCGGGGCGGTGCCGCCGGCCTGCATGGCCTGGATGGCCAGCCGCAGGCAGGGGAAGGCCTCCAGGTCCGGCGCCTCGAATTCCAGTTTCGGATGGGCCAGCAGGTCCAGCCCGGCCACGCCGGAGTCGATCCGTTCGGGCCAGCCCAGGCCCACCGCCAGCGAGGTGCGCATGTCCGGCAGGCCCAGCTGCGCCAGGGTGGAGCCATCGACGAATTCCACCAGCGAATGCACCAGGCTCTGCGGGTGCACCAGCACACCGAGCCGTTCGCGCGGGACGCCGAACAGGTGGTGGGCCTCGATCAGTTCCAGGCCCTTGTTCATCAGCGTGGCCGAGTCGACCGAGATCTTGGGGCCCATCGACCACTTGGGGTGCGCCACGGCCTGTTCGCGGGTGACCCGGGCCAGTTCGGCGCGCGTGCGGCCGCGGAACGGCCCGCCCGAGGCGGTCAGCACGATCCGCCGCACCTCCGCCTGAGCCCGGCGTGAACGCAGGCACTGGAAGATCGCGTTGTGTTCGCTGTCGATCGGGATGATCTCGGCCCCGGCCACATCGGCGGCGGCCGTCAGCAGCTCGCCCGCCAGCACCAGCGATTCCTTGTTGGCCAGCAGCAGGCGCTTGCCGGCGCGCGCGGCCGACAGGGTGGAAGACAGCCCGGCCGCTCCGACGATCGCCGCCACCACGATGTCGCAGGCTCCGCTGGCGACCAGTTGGTCCAGTGCGCCGTCACCGGCATGGGCGTGCGTGGGCAGGCCGGCTTCCTTCAGCCCGTCGCGCAGCCTTGCGTACAGGCCGGTGTCGGCGACGACGGCATGGTCCGGGCGATGGACGGCGCAGAGCGCCAGCAGGGCATCGACGTTGCGGCCGGAGGCCAGCACCGTGGCCCGATAGCGGTCGGGATGGCGCGCGACGACATCCAGCGCCGAAGCGCCGATCGAACCGGTGGCACCCAGGACGGCCACCTTGTGGAGCGACTGCGCTGGCATGTCAGAACCCGAACAGTTCCTTGCCCAGCGCGAATACCGGCAGCGCGGCCAGCACGCCGTCCAGGCGATCCAGCACGCCGCCGTGGCCCGGGATCAGATCGCCGGAATCCTTGGCGCCCACATGCCGCTTCAGCAAGCTCTCGAACAGGTCGCCGACCACCGAGAACAGCACCGTCGCCACCGCCACCGCGAAGACGGCCGGCAGCTGCGCCAGGCCGGCGCCGACGATCGATGCGCCCACAAGGGCCACCAGCACGCCGCCGGCCAGTCCGCCCAGCAGGCCCTCGAGGGTCTTGTTGGGGCTGATGCGCGGGGCCAGCTTGCGGCCGCCGAACCAGCGGCCGCCGAAGTGGCGGCCGGCGAAATAGGCGCCGCTGTCGGCCGCCCACACGATGGCCAGCGCGATCAACAGCCACACATGTCCGTTCGGCTGGCTGGCATGGATCAGGCCGAGCGCGCACCACGCCGGCACGACCGCCAGCGTGCCCGCGGCCAGCTTGAACACGCGGGCCCAGGTTTCATGGTTGGACGCGAAACTGAAGCGGAGCAGCCACAGCAGCGCCAGCAGCCACCACACCACGCCCAGCAGCGAGACCAGCCGCAGCGGCACCAGGTCGGGCGAACCCCGCGAGGCCCACACCAGCAGCACCATCAGCAGCAGGTTGGCGGTCAGCAGCACCGTGCGCGGCAGCGTGTCGTCGATCTCGGCCAGCTTGAACCACTCCCACAGCCCCACCAGGAAGACCAGCGCGGCCAGCATGGCCAGCCATGAGGTGGGCAACAGCAGGATGGCGCCGATGGCGAACGGCGCCATCACCAGCGCGGCGATGACGCGGACCCGGGTCGCGCTGGGAGTGCTCATGCGGGAAGATTCTCCGTGGCGCCGCCGGCCACCTGGGCGCTGGTCAGGCCGAAGCGGCGCTCGCGCCGCGCGTAGTCGTCCAGCGCGCGCTGCAGCAGGTCGGCATCCAGGTCCGGCCACAGCACGTCGGTGAACCAGAGTTCGGTGTAGGCCAACTGCCACAGCAGGAAATTGCTGATGCGGTGGTCGCCGCCGGTACGGATGAAGAGATCGGGGGCGGGCAGGTCGGCCAGCGAGATGCGCGCGTCCAGCGCGGACTCGTCGATGTCTTCGACCCGCAGTCGCCCGGCCAGCGCATCGGCGGCCAGCGCGCGCGCGGCCTGCGCGATGTCCTGGCGGCCGCCGTAGCTGGCGGCGATGTTCAGGTGCAGCCGGGTGTTGCCGGCGGTCAACGCTTCGGCGGCCTGCATGCGCTGATGGATGTCGGCCGCGAAGCGCTCGCGTTCGCCGATGAAGCGCACGCGCACGCCGCGGCGGTGCAGTTCGTCCACTTCGCGGTCCAGCGCGCCGAGGAACAGCTTCATCAACGCGCCGACCTCTTCTTCCGGCCGGCCCCAGTTCTCGCTGGAGAACGCGAACAGCGTCAGCGCGTCGATGCCGCGCTCAAGGCAGAAGTCGATGCACACGTTGACCGCGCGCGCGCCGGCGCGATGGCCGATGGCGCGCGGACGCCGACGGCGCTCGGCCCAGCGCCCGTTGCCGTCCATGATGACGGCCAGGTGGCGGGGGACGGTCATGGGGCCGGGAGCGGGAATTCGGGATGGGGGATTCGCAAAAACGGGTGCGCCTGCCGGGATCGGCACGGCATGGTTTCGGGAGACGGCGTCGCCGAATCCCGGGTCCCGAATCTCGAATCCCGCTCCCTCATACCGCCATCAGTTCCTGTTCCTTGGCCTTGACCACGTCATCGACGTCCTTGATGGACTTGTCGGTGAGCTTCTGGATCTCTTCCTCGGTCCGGCGTTCCTCGTCCTCGGTGATCTGCTTGTCCTTCAGCAGGTCCTTGACCTGCTGGTTGGCGTCGCGGCGGATGTTGCGGATGGCGACCTTGGCGTCCTCGCCTTCGGCGTGCACGACCTTGGACAGTTCCTTGCGGCGCTCCTCGGTCAGGGCGGGCAGGTTGAGGCGGATGGTGGTGCCGGCGGTGTTCGGGGTCAGGCCCAGGTCCGAGGCCAGGATGGCCTTTTCCACCGCGCCGACGATCTGCTTCTCCCACGGGGTGATGGTCAGCGAGCGCGCGTCGGAAATGGCCACCGTGGCGACCTGCGACAGCGGTACGTCCGAGCCGTAGTAGTTGACCCTCAGATGTTCGACCAGGGCGGTGGAAGCGCGGCCGGTGCGTACCTTGACCAGCGTGTGGCGCAGCGCCTCGATGCTCTTGGCCATGCGCGCCTGCGCGTCTTTCTTGATGTCGTTGAGCATCGCCGATTCCATTGCAAAGCCAGTAAACGGCCGATTATAGGGCGATTCGCCGCCATTGCCGACCGTCCGGCCGGCGTTCAATGCGAATGATGCGGCGCGGCATCGTGCAGATCGTGCTGGCAGGGGCCGCCGCGCTCGATCTGCAGGGTGGCGTGGTTGATGCCGAAACGCTGCTCCAGCGCCCGGATCGTGGCGTCGATGAAGGCGTCGTGGTCCTGTTCTTCCGGGCGCACCAGGTGCGCGGTCAGGGCGATCTCGCCCGCGCCCAGCGGCCAGATATGCAGGTGGTGCACGGCCGAAACGCCCGGCTGCCCGGCCAGGAACGCCGCCACGGCCGCCTGGTCGATGTCCGGCGGCACCGCGTCCATCGCCGCGTTGAAGCTGTCCCGCAGCAGGCCGTAGGTGCCGATGGCGATCACGATGCCGATCAGCAGGGCGGTGGCCGGGTCCAGCCAGGCCCAGCCGAACAGCGCGATGCCCACGCCGGCGACCACCGCCGCCAGCGATACCGCGGCGTCGGCCACCAGGTGCAGGAAGGCGCCACGCTTGTTCAGGTCGTGGGCATGGCCGTCCTTCACCAGCCAGGCCGCGCCCAGGTTGACCAGGATGCCCAGCGTGGCGACCACGATGACCGGGGTGGCCGGGATCGCGGGCGGGGCGCCGAAGCGACGCACGGCTTCCCAGCCCAGCGCACCGGAGAACACCATCAGCAGGATCGCGTTGGCCAGCGGCGACAGCAGGGTCGCCCGCCGCCAGCCGTAGGTATGGCGGCCGCTGGGCGGCCGCCGGGCCAGCGAGGCCGCCGCCCAGGCCAGCGCCAGGCCCAGCACGTCGCCCAGGTTGTGCAGGGCGTCGGACAGCAGCGCCAGCGAGTTGGTGTAGAAGCCGTAACCGGCTTCCAGCGCCGTATAGGCCAGATTGATCAGGGTGACCAGCGCGAACGCGCGCGTGGACGAGCCGTGGTGATGGGGGTGCGCGCCGTGATCGTGTCCCATGGACGTCATCGTTGCCGGTGGAGAAGGGCGGACACTATTACAGCAAGAGATACAGGCCTTGTAGGAGGGGCTTCAGCCCCGACCCCGGTCGCCTAGGCGCAAGCAATGAACCGTCAAAGCGGATCGCTATGGATCGGAGATGCTTCGTCCATACCGCTTCCGATTCCGACTTCTTGTGTATGCAGCGAATGGCTTTTCGAACGTTGTGGTCGGGGCTGAAGCCCCTCCTACAGGCGGCCGGCGGCCCGCCTCAACCCCGTCCCTTCACCAGCGTGCCCACATGCTCGCCGCGCAGGATGCGCATCAGGTTGCCGGGCACGGACAGGTCGTAGATGCGCAGCGGCACGTCGCTGTCGCGGCACAGGGCGAAGGCGGCGGTGTCCATCACCTGCAAGTCGCGGGCGAGCACTTCGTCGTAGGTCAGTTGGTCGTAGCGCTGGGCGTCGGCGTGCTTGCTGGGGTCCTTGTCGTAGACGCCGTCCACCTTGGTGGCCTTCAGCAGCAGGTCCGCGCCGATCTCGATGGCGCGCAGCGCGGCGCCGGAGTCGGTGGTGAAGAAGGGATTGCCGGTGCCGGCGGCGAAGATCGCGATGCGGCCCTTTTCGAGATGGCGGATGGCGCGGCGGCGGATGTAGTCCTCGCACACGTCGTTGATCTTGATCGCGCTCATCACCCGGCACTTGGCGCCCAGCTTCTCCAGCGCGTCCTGCATGGCCAGCGCGTTGATCACCGTGGCCAGCATACCCATCTGGTCGCCGGTCACCCGGTCCATGCCGCCGGCGGCCAGGCCGGCGCCGCGGAAGATGTTGCCGCCACCGATGACCAGGCCCACTTCCGCCCCCGCCTCGCGGGCTTCGATGATCTCGCGTGCGATGCGGCCGATCACCACCGGATCGATGCCGTAGTCCTCGGCCCCCATCAGCGCCTCGCCGGACAGTTTGAGCAGGATGCGGCGATAGGCGAGCGGTGCGGGCATGGGAAGTCTCGGTGTGGAGGGCAAACGATGCGATTCTAGCCGAGCGGGCCCCTGTCGTCGCCGGGCTTGCGGATCGCATGGGACTTGAGGGCCGTTTCCGGCACTTTCCGCGTGACGCTGAAGCCGGCCGGCGCCACGAAACCCTGGCCGGCTTCGGGTACGATCTAATCAGTCGTCTCCGCCAGCCGCAACCGGCCACTCGGCAGATGGCAGACGCGTGTTCGGCGTACCGGAAGGCGTTTTCCGCTGTCTGTACCGCATCCGGCCCGATGGGCCGGAGCGGGTTCAACCGCTGATGGCGCCCACGGCCACGCGATTGCGGCCATCGCGCTTGGCCCCGTACAGCGCGTCGTCCGCCGCTCGCAACAGGCTGTCCACGTCCTGGAACTGGTCCAGCGCCCCCTGCGTGGCCAGTCCGGCGGAGAAGGTGATGTGCAGCGGCACGCCGTCCACCTGGGCCATCGCCACCTGCGAGACTTCGGACAGGATGCGCCGGACCACATGGGCCGCGGCGTCTTCGGCGATCCCCGGCAGCACCACCAGGAATTCCTCGCCGCCATAGCGCGCCACGATGTCGCTGCCGCGCACGTGCTTGACCAGCGTCTTGGCGAAGTTGCGCAGCACTTCGTCGCCGACCAGGTGGCCCCAGCGGTCGTTGACCTGCTTGAAGTCGTCCAGGTCGATGAAGGCGATCGACAGCGGCCAGCCGTGGCGGGTGGCGGTGTCGAACTCCCTCTCCAGCACGGTTTCGAGCTGGCCGCGGTTGTACACGCCGGTCAGCGGGTCGCGGCGGACTTCCTCGGCCAGCCGGCGCGCGCGGCTCTCGGATTCGTCGGCGTCCTTGCGCGCGCGCGCGGCATCCTGGATCTCGCGCAGGTTGCGCACCACCAGCAGTTCGCGGGCCTGTTCCAGCAGCGCTTCAATGCGGGCGGGGGAACTGGCCGGCACGTCGAACATGGCGCAGACCTCGGGCAGCGTCTTCACCATCTGTTCGGTCAGGGCCAGGAAGTCGGCATAGTCCATCCCCAGCCGCGTGGCGGCCTGCTCGGCGGCCACGCCGTGGGCGAGCTGCGTGGACTCGGGCTGATGCGTCAGCCAGATGTCGGCGACGTAGCCGGACACCGCCACGCAGGCATTGAACGGGGTGGTGGAGGCCGACGACTCGCTCTCGCCGATGGCCTCCTGCAGCAGGACGGGCAGGTTCCACTGGCGCGCCATCCAGTTGCCCGCGGCGGCGTGGTCGCAGCCCAGCCAGGCGCGCTCGGCCAGCACCAGCGAGGTATTGTCCGAAGCGAGTTCGGTCAGCGCCGCATAGTCGTCCGGATAGAGCTGCAGCAACGCCAGCATGCCGATGTCCTGCAGCAGGCCGGCCAGCATCAGTTCTTCCAGCTTGCGCTGGCCGGTGTACTGCCCGAGCAGGCGGCTGGCCAGCGCGGCGATCACGCTGCGGCGCCAGATGCGTTCCTGCGCGGCAGGCTGCTGGCCGGAGCGGGTGCCTTGCGACAGGGAGAAGCCCAGCGCCAGGGTCAGGGTGGCGTTCAATCCCAGCAGGGTCAGCGCCTGGCTGAGGTTCTCCACGCGCCGGCGGCTGGCGTACAGCGGGGAATTGGCGATGCGCAGCATGCGCGCGCTGAGGGCCGGGTCCAGCCCGATGGTATCCGCCGCGGTGGACATCACCACGTCGGGATTCTGCGCCAGCTCGATGATCCGCAATGCCACGCCAGGTGGACTGGGCAGGTTGCGGCAGTGCGACAGATGGGCCTCTAGTTCGGGGTGCATCGCGTATGCGGGACCATGCAGGGAGTGGCGGCATTCAGCATGCCAGCAATGCTGCGACGGATGTCGCGTTTAAGGACAATGTCGGCAAAATCCCCGCGAACTTGAGCTGGCGCCGGCCTGTTCGCCGCGGATCGCCGCGTGCGGCCCGCCGGCCTTGGCGGGCATCGCCGGGCGGAGTCCGGAAAGCGGAAAGCCGCGGTCTCCCGCGGCTTTCCGGTGCGCAAACAAGGCGGAGCCGGCGCTTATGCCAGGCCGGCCTGCTTCATCACTTCGGCGGCGTAGTCTTCCACCACCTTCTCGATGCCTTCGCCCACGGCCAGGCGCTGCATGCCGACCACGTCGGCGCCGGAGGCCTTCAGCACGGCTTCCACCGTCTGGTTGGTGTCCAGCACGTACGGCTGGCCGTACAGGGTGACCTCGTTGACGATCTTGGCGATCTTGCCGCTGATGATCTTCTCCAGGATGTCGGCCGGCTTGTTCTTGTCCTTGTCGGACATCTTGGCCAGTTCGATTTCCTTTTCCTTGGCCACGAATTCGGCCGGGACGTCGGACGCCCTGATGTGCGGCGGGTTCATCGCGGCCACGTGCATGGCCAGGCCACGGGCGAGCTCGCTGTCGCCGCCCTTCACTTCCACCAGCACGCCGATCTTGCCGCCGTGCACGTAGGCCGCGACATTGTTGGCGCTGTCCACGCGGACCAGGCGACGGATCAGGATGTTCTCGCCGAGCTTGGCGATGGCGGCGGCACGGGCTTCCTCGACGGTTTCGCCGGAAGCCAGCTTGGCGCCCTTAAGCGCTTCCACGTCGGCGGCGCCGGAGGCCAGCGCGGCCTGGGCGACGGCGTCGGCGAAGGCGAGAAAGTTGGCGTCCTTGGCGACGAAGTCGGTCTCGGAATTGATTTCCACCAGCACGGCCTTGCCGCCGTCCTGGGCCACCGCGATGCGGCCTTCGGCGGCCACGCGGTCGGCCTTCTTGTCGGCCTTGGCCAGGCCCGACTTGCGCAGCCATTCGGCCGCCGCGTCGATGTCGGCGCTGTTTTCGACGAGCGCCTTCTTGCATTCCATCATGCCGGCGCCGGTGCGCTCGCGCAGTTCCTTGACCAGGGAAGCGGTGATTTCCATCGGGATACCTCGAAATTGACAAAACTTAGTGTAGGAGCGCCCCATGGGCGCGATGCTTCGTGGCATCCGTCGCGCCCATGGGGCGCTCCTACGGGATCGGGAAGCCGCCGCGCAGCATGGCGCGGCGGCATTGCACGCCGGTTACTCGGCGGCCGGTGCGTCGTCTTCGGTCTTCTTGGCGGCGGCCTT